>NZ_MVHH01000026.1 GCF_002086515.1 Mycolicibacter arupensis | reverse complement strand
CCCCCGCCGCCGGCCCCCGGAAAGTCGCACCTGCCCACCCTGACCAACCTGCCGCCGGCCCCTCCAGAACCGGGGACCGACTGCCGGGCGGTCTCATGACAACAGAGCCGCAGCCGTCGGTGGCGCTGACCCCGGCGCTGCCGGATCGACGCAACGCCGAACTTCTGCTGCTGTGCTTTGCCACCATGATCATCGCGGTGGCGATGCTGATCGTCGAGGCCGGTCACGAGAAGGGCCTGCGCTGGGATCTGGTCGGCTACGGCCTGGCGTTCGTGGTGCTGTTCGGCTTCGCGCACTTGGTGATCCGGCAGACGGCACGCTACGCCGACCCGCTGCTGTTGCCGGTGGTGGCACTGCTCAACGGCCTGGGCCTGGTGATGATCCACCGCATCGATCTGGGGGTGGGGATCGACGGCGCCGAGGCCCGTCCCGGCGCCAGCGCCCAGATGTTGTGGACCCTGGTCGGTGTCGGGGTGTTCGCCCTGGTGCTGGTGATCCTCAAAGACCACCGACAACTCTCCGGCAGCGGTTACGTCTGCGGCCTGGCGGGCCTGGTGCTGCTGGTGATCCCCGCACTGCTGCCGGCCTCACTGTCGGAAAGCCAGGGCGCCAAGATCTGGATTCGGTTGCCGGGCTTCTCTATTCAGCCCGCCGAGTTCTCCAAGATTCTGCTGCTGATCTTCTTTGCCGCGGTGCTGGTGTCCAAACGCCGCCTGTTCACCAGCGCCGGCAAGCACGTGCTGGGAATGAACCTGCCCCGCCCGCGGGACCTGGCGCCGCTGCTGGCCGCCTGGGTGATCTCGGTGGGGGTCATGGCATTTGAGAAAGACCTCGGCACCTCCCTGCTGCTGTATGCCTCGTTCCTGGTGGTGGTGTACCTGGCCACCCGCCGATTCAGCTGGATGGTGATCGGCATGCTGCTGTTCGCCGCCGGCAGCGTGGCGGCCTACTTCTTGTTCAGCCACGTCCGGGTGCGCGTGCAGACCTGGCTGGACCCCTTCGCCGACCCCGAGGGCGCCGGCTACCAGATGGTGCAGTCGCTGTTCAGCTTCGCCACCGGCGGCATCTTCGGCACCGGCCTGGGCAACGGCCAGCCCGGCTACGTGCCCGCGGCGTCGACGGACTTCATCATCGCCGCGTTCGGCGAGGAGCTGGGCCTGGTGGGGCTGGCCGGCGTGCTGATCCTGTACACGATCGTGATTGTGCGGGGCATGCGTACCGCGATCGCGGTTCGCGACAGCTTCGGCAAGCTGCTGGCCGCCGGCCTGGCTGCCACCTTGGGCATTCAGCTGTTCATCGTGGTCGGCGGCGTGACCAAGCTGATCCCGCTGACCGGGCTCACCACCCCGTGGCTGTCCTACGGCGGATCGTCGTTGCTGGCCAACTATGTGCTGTTGGCGATCCTGTTGCGCGTCTCGCATGCCGCGCGGCGCCCGCTGAGCACCGAGCCGGCCCGCCCGGCCCCGATCGGCGACACCGGGACGGCGGTGATCGAGCGCGTATGAACACTTCCCTGCGCCGCGTCACCATGACCCTGATGGCACTGATCGTGCTGCTGTTGGGCAACGCCACCATGACCCAGGTGTTCGCCGCCGACGGTTTGCGCGCCGACCCCCGCAACCAGCGGGTGCTGCTCGACGAATACTCCCGCCAGCGCGGCCAGATCACCGCCGCCGGCCAACTGCTGGCCTACTCGGTGCCCACCGACGGCCGCATCCAATACCAGCGCATCTACCCCGAACCCGCGGTGTACGCGCCGGTCACCGGGTTCTACTCCCTGCGCTACTCCAGCAGCGGCCTCGAACGCGCCGAGGACACCGTGCTCAACGGCTCCGACCCACGCCTGTTCGGACTGCGGCTGGCCGACTTCTTCACCGGCCGCAGCCCTCGTGGCGGCACCGTGGAGACCACCTTGCGGCCCCGGGTGCAGCAGGCGGGCTGGGAAGCCATGCGCAACGGGTGCACCGGCGGCTGCCGCGGCGCCGTCGTGGCCCTGGAGCCCTCCACCGGCAAGATTCTGGCGATGGTGTCGGCGCCGTCCTATGACCCCAACCTGCTGTCCTCACACGATTCGGCCAAGCAGGGCCAGGCCTGGCAGGAACTCCGGGACGATCCCGCCTCCCCGCTCACCAACCGCGCCATCAACGAGACCTACCCGCCGGGCTCGACGTTCAAAGTCATCACCACGGCCGCGGCACTGCAGGCCGGCATCAACGAGAACGAGCCGCTGACCAACGCGGCCCGCATCGCCCTGCCCGACAGCACCGTCACGCTGGAGAACTACGCCGGCAACACCTGCGAGGGCAATGAGCCGGTGGTCCCGCTGCGGGTGGCGTTCGCCCGCTCCTGCAACACCGCCTTCGTCCAGTTGGGTATTCGTACCGGCGTGGACGCACTGCGCAGCACCGCTCAGGGGTTCGGGTTGGACATCACCCCGGAGCCCATTCCGCTGCAGGTCGCCGAATCCACCATCGGGCGGATCGGCGATGCCGCCGCCCTGGGCATGACCAGCATCGGCCAAAAAGATGTGGCGGTGACACCGCTGAAGAACGCGGCGATAGCGGCGACCATCGCCAACGGCGGCCTGTCCATGCAGCCGTATCTGGTCGACGGGCTGGAAGGACCAGACCTGGCGGGCATCGCCACCACCCAGCCGCATGAGCAGCGCCGTGCGGTGTCCGCGCAGGTCGCGACTAAGCTCACTGAACTAATGATCGACGCCGAAAGAATGACCCAGCAGCAGGGGGCCATCCCGGGCGTACAGATCGCGTCGAAGACCGGCACCGCCGAACACGGTCCCGATCCGCGGAACACCCCGCCGCACGCGTGGTACATCGCCTTCGCCCCGGCCAGCGCCCCGAAAGTGGCCGTTGCCGTCCTGGTGGAAGACGGGGGCGACCGTTTGACCGCCACCGGCGGCACCGTGGCCGCACCGATCGGCCGGGCCGTCATCGAAGCCGCACTCCAGGGGGGATCATGAGTCCCCAAGTGGGCGCCGCCCTGGCCGGGCGCTACCGCCTGCAGCGGCTGATCGCCACCGGCGGCATGGGCCAGGTCTGGGAGGCCGTCGACAACCGGTTGGGTCGCCGCGTTGCGGTCAAGGTGCTCAAGCCGGAGTTCTCCTCGGACCCGGAGTTCATCGAGCGCTTCCGCGCCGAGGCCCGCAACACCGCCATGCTCAACCACCCGGGCATCGCCAGCGTGCACGACTACGGCGAGACCGAGCTCGACGGCGAGGGCCGCACCGCCTTCCTGGTGATGGAGCTGGTCAACGGTGAACCGCTGAACTCGGTGCTCAAGCGCACCGGGCGGCTGTCGCTGCGGCACGCCCTGGACATGCTCGAGCAGACCGGGCGGGCACTGCAGGTGGCACACAGCAGCGGGCTGGTGCACCGCGACGTCAAGCCCGGCAACATCATGATCACTCCCACCGGCCAGGTGAAGATCACCGATTTCGGCATCGCCAAGGCCGTGGACGCCGCACCGGTCACCCAGACCGGCATGGTGATGGGCACCGCCCAATACATCGCCCCGGAGCAGGCGCTCGGCCAGGACGCCACCGCCGCCAGTGACGTGTACTCCCTGGGTGTGGTCGGCTACGAAGTGCTGTCCGGCCGGCGTCCGTTCACCGGAGACGGCGCGCTGACCGTCGCGATGAAACACATCAAGGAACCCCCGCCGCCGCTGCCGGCCGAGCTGCCGCCCAACGTGCGGGAACTGATCGAGATCACGCTGGCCAAGAACCCGGGCATGCGGTATCGCAGCGGTGGCCCGTTCGCCGACGCCGTCGCCGCGGTGCGCTCGGGGCGCCGACCCACCCGACCCAGCCAGTCGCTGCCGGTCGGGCGTGCCGCCCCGTCGGCCATCCCCTCGACCGCGGCCACGCGGGTTGCCCAGCCGGTGTCGGCTCGGGCCACCGCGGCGCGGCGCGCCCGGCCCACTGCCGGGACCCACCGCACACCCCCGCCGCGGCGCACCTTCACCGCCGGGCAGCGCGCCCTACTGTGGGCGGCCGGTGTGCTCGGCACGCTGGCGATCATCATCGCGGTGCTGATCGTGGTCAACGCCAAGAGCCCGGGCGGCTCGCTGGCACCGGCCACCGTGACCGACACCGGGGCACCGCAGACCACCTCGTCGAGCTCCGAATCGACCTCGTCGACACCACCCGCACACCCCTCGGGCTGGACCTGGCACAGGACGTCATCATGACCACTCCGCAGCGGCTTTCCGACCGCTACGAACTCGGCGACATCCTGGGCTTCGGCGGGATGTCGGAGGTGCACCGCGCCGTCGACACCCGGCTGCACCGCGAAGTCGCCGTGAAGGTGCTGCGCGCCGACTTGGCCCGCGACCCCAGTTTCTACCTGCGGTTCCGGCGGGAGGCGCAGAATGCCGCCGCCTTGAATCACCCCGCGATCGTGGCCGTCTATGACACCGGCGAAGCCGAGACCCCCGCCGGCCCGCTGCCCTACATCGTGATGGAGCTGGTCGAGGGCGTCACGCTGCGCGACATCGTGCACAACGACGGCCCCATGCCGCCCATTCGGGCCATCGAGGTGATCGCGGATGCCTGCCAGGCGCTGAACTTCAGTCACCAGCACGGCATCATCCACCGTGACGTCAAGCCCGCCAACATCATGATCGACGAGCACAACGCCGTGAAGGTCATGGACTTCGGCATTGCCCGCGCCGTGGCCGATGCCGGCAACAGCGTCACCCAGACCGCCGCGGTGATCGGCACCGCCCAGTACCTCTCGCCCGAGCAGGCCCGCGGCGACACCGTCGACGCCCGCTCCGATGTGTACTCGCTGGGGTGCGTGCTCTACGAAATCCTCACCGGCGATCCACCTTTCGTCGGCGACTCACCGGTGGCGGTGGCCTACCAGCACGTCCGCGAAGACCCGGTGCCCCCGTCGCAGCGGCTGCCCGGCCTGCCGGCCGATCTGGATGCGGTGGTGCTCAAGGCGCTGGCCAAGAATCCCGACAATCGCTACCAGACGGCCGCCGAGATGCGGGCCGACTTGGTGCGGGTCCACAACGGAGAGACGCCCGAAGCCCCCCGAGTGCTCACCGCGGCCGACCGCGCCTCGATGATGCCGCCCCGGGCCGGCGACTCCGGCGGCCCCCAGACCGATCCGTTGCCCCGCCAGGAACTGGACTTCAACCACGACCGGCCGGGCTCGGTGGGCCGGTGGCTGATCGCCGCGATCGTGCTCGCGGTCCTGACCGTGATCGTCACGGTGTCGATCAACGCGTTCGGCGGCCACACCCACCAGATCCAGGTACCCGACGTCAGCGGGCGGGCATCGGTCGACGCGATCGCCGAGCTGCAGAACAAGGGCTTCAAGACCCGCACCGAGCAGCGCTCCGATTCCACGGTTCCGCCCGATCACGTGATCGGCACCGACCCGCCCGCCGGCGCCCCGGCCAACAAGGGCGACAAGATCACCGTCGACGTGTCCTACGGCCCCGAACAGCGCCAGCTGCCCGACGTGGCCACGTTGAGCTACGCCGATGCGGTCAAGAAGCTGACCGCCGCCGGCTTCGGCAAGTTCAAGCAGGTCAACTCGCCGTCGACCCCCGAGCTCAAGGACAAGGTCCTGGGCACCAACCCGCCGGCCAACCAGACCACGGCCGTCACCAACGAGATCATCATCGTGATCGGCAGCGGGCCGGCCACCAAGCCCGTACCCGACGTCACCGGTCAGACCCTGGACGTGGCGCAGAAGAACCTGACCGTCTACGGCTTCACCAAGATCACCGAGGTGACGGTGGACAGCCCGCGCCCGGCCGGTGAGGTGATCGCCACCAGCCCGCCCAGCGGGGAGACCGCGCCGTTGGACGCGGTGATCGAATTGCGCGTTTCCCGCGGCAATCAGTTCGTGATGCCGGATGTGACCGGGATGTTCTGGACCGACGCCGAACCGCAGCTGCGGGCCCTGGGCTGGACCGGAATCCTGGTCAAGGGCGCCGACGTCGACGCCGGCGGCGCCGGCCACAACCGGGTGCTCTACCAGACCCCGGCGGCGGGCCAAGGCGTCAACACCGACGCCAACATCACGTTGCGTTTCGGTCAGTAGGTTATTGCGCCGGAACCCGGCGGGCGGTCTGCACCGTGGTGGCGATCTCTTGCTCGAGCCGGCTCACCAGGGCTTCGTCGCAGGTGTATCCGCAGTAACCGAGCCAGTTGGCCAGCATGCGGTGGCCGCCCTCGGTGAGGATGGACTCCGGGTGAAACTGCACCCCGTGGATGGGCAGTTCGGTGTGGCGCACCGCCATGATCACCCCGCCGCGGGTGCGCGCCGTGGCTTCCAGGACCGCGGGCAGTGTCTCGGGCAGGATCGTCAACGAGTGGTACCGGGTAGCGGTGAACGGATCCGGCAGTCCCGTGAGCACCCCGGCGTCAGTGTGGAATACGGTGCTGGTCTTGCCGTGCAAAAGTTCCGGTGCACGGCCCACCGTGCCGCCGAAGGCGACCCCGATCGCCTGGTGGCCCAAACACACGCCCAGTACCGGGATCTTGGCGTGCGCGCAGGCCTTGACCAGTGCGATCGACGCGCCGGCGCGTTCCGGGGTGCCCGGTCCGGGGCTGAGCAGAACGCCGTCGAAGTCGGCGATGGCGGTGGCCGGGTCGGCCAGGCGGGCGTCGTCGTTACGCCAGACGTCAGCCTGCACACCCAGCTGGCCCAGATACTGGACCAGGTTGAACACAAAGCTGTCGTAATTGTCGACGACGAGGATCCGCACGCCCAACAGGCTACCGCCGCCGAAACGGGGGATCGGTGTCAGTAGTCCACCGGTCCGGCCGGCACCGCGTAACGCATCCGGGCCACGGCGGGTGTCTCGGCGACTTCCACGTCCGTGCTCACCTGTTCGCTGTAGCCCAGGCCGAACCGAATCACATACTGCTTGTACAGACTGACCAGCGGGTCGGCGGCCAGGGCGGCCTGCATCGCGGCCGGGTCTCCGATCGCGGTCAACACATAGGGGGGACTGTAGGTTCGACCCTCCAGCAGCAGGGTGTTGCCGACACAGCGGGGAGCCGATGACGCGGTGATCCGCTGGTCCTGCATCTGCACGGCCTCGGCGCCGGCGCTCCACAAGGCGTTGAGCACCGCGGAGATGTCTTGTTGGTGCACCACCAAGTCGTCGGGGGAGGCGTCCCGGGGGAACCGGCCATTGGCGTCACGCTGGGCGTCGGTCAACGTCACCACCAGTCCCGGCCCGTACATGGCCTCCAGGCCGGCGGCATCGGTCAGTTGCTCGCTGCGCTTGCGCATCGCCGACAGGGCAACGCCGGAGCCGCGTCCGTGGACCGAACCGACGCCGGTCGCCAGGGCGTCACGCTGCGCGGTGAGTTCTTCCACGGTGGTCTGGGTGGCACGGACCAAGTCGACCAGTCGGGGAGCGTCCCCGCGGCGGATCTCTTTGCCGCCGGATACCCCGTGGGTGGCCGCCAGCAGCAGGCCGGCCAGGACACAGACCACCGGAACCCCCAGCTGCCACGGGGAGCGCCGGCCCGGCGACGCGGACAGCCCCTTGCGCTCCATCGGCTCTCCCGTTCTCGGCTGAGTTGCCCTGCTGGGCTAATCTCGTACGGACCCATACTCGCAGCTTCACGCCGCACCGTCCCGAGGTACCGATGCCCAAGTCCAAGGTTCGTAAGAAGTCCACCAGCTTCACCCCCTCGTCGGTGAGCCGTACCCCGGTCAAACTCAAAGGCGGCCCGTCGAGCGCCTGGTTTGTCGCGACGTTCCTGGGGCTGATGCTTCTGGGGCTGGCGTGGCTGATGGTGTATCAGCTCGGCGCCACCGGACTGGACGCTCCCGCGGCCCTCAACTGGATGGCCGACCTGGGTCCGTGGAACTACGCCATCGCGTTTGCCTTCATGATCTCCGGGCTGTTGCTCACCATGCGCTGGCACTGAGCTGCGCAGACACGAGATTTCTGGTGATTTCGGGCGGTCTGCACAACCAGCCGAGCAACCAAGCGATTGCTCAATCACAACGATGTGATTTATCCCCACTGTGGACAACTCCTGTAGATAACTTTCTCTCCGCAGGTGGACATGAGTGAGAACGCGGCTGCCCGCACGCAATGGTCACCACCCGCGGGCGGGATCGCCGGCTGCGCGGTGGTGGGAGCGGTGCTGGCGATCGGCGCAGTGACGTTGGCGACAGATGTGCCCGGACGCGTGCTGGCCGGCGTTGCCGGACTGGGGCTGCTGGTGTTTGCCGGCATGTCCTGGCGGGCACGGCCCAAGTTGGCACTGACGTTCGACGGGCTGGCGGTGCGCGGATGGTGGCACACCACGGTATTGACCCAGGACAGCCTCACCCGACTCCGCGTGACGGAATATCAGCGGATCGGCCGCAAGCACCGGCTGCTGGAGATCGAGACGCGCGACGACCAGATGCTGATCCTGTCGCGGTGGGATTTGGGGACCGACCCGCGTGAGGTGCTCACCGCACTCAACGCGGCCGGTTACACCTGCCCCTGATCCAGGGGCAGGTGCCGTCGGCTTAGGAGACGGTGATCGACTCGATCACGACCGGCTCGGAGGGCCGGTCGGCGCGGTCCGTGGCGGTCGTGGCGATGGCGTCCACCACGCGCTGGGAGTCCGCGTCCACAACCTCACCGAAGATGGTGTGCTTGCGGTTCAGGTGCGGGGTCTGCCCGACGGTGATGAAGAACTGCGAGCCGTTGGTCCCGGGACCGGCGTTGGCCATCGCCAGCAGGTAGGGCTTGTCGAACACCAGCTCGGGGTGGAACTCGTCCTCGAACTTGTAGCCGGGGCCGCCGCGGCCGGTGCCGGTCGGGTCGCCGCCCTGGATCATGAACCCGTTGATCACCCGGTGGAACACCGCGCCGTCGTAGAACGGGCCCGACGAGCCGCCGGAGGCGTTGGTGGTGGAGTACTCCTTGGTGCCCTGAGCCAGGCCGACGAAGTTGGCGACGGTCTTGGGGGCGTGGTTGCCGAACAACGCGATCTTGATGTCGCCGCGGTTGGTGTGCAGCGTGGCGGTCGCGGTGGCAATGGAGCTGTTGGTCATGGGAAGACAGTGTGCCATTCCCGGGGTGGAGGGCTGCGTCACGGGTAGCGTTGGGCCCATGCGCCTGGCGACCCAGACCCCGTTGACCCACCGCGAGCGACTGACCCGGGGCTTGGCCTATTCCGCCCCCGGGCCGGTTGACGTGGCACGCGGCGCGGTAGGGCTCAGCGGGGACGCGGTACGCCGCGGCGCGGTCGAACTGCGGCGGCTCTACCGGGAGAGTCAACTGTCCGACCGCGTGGCCGAAGCCGCCGACGCGGCGGCCCGAGAGTTGGCGGCGGCTCAGGAGGCCGTCGCCGGCCTGCCGGAGCTGCTCGAGGGAGCTGCCCCTCGCCGGCACCTACGCCGGCCCTGGCTGCTGGTGGGGGCCGCCGGTGCGGCACTGCTGGCCGGTGGCGTGGTGGCGGTGCTGATCCGGCGCTCGAACCGGCCGCAGGAGACGTCGCCCCGCCCGCCGAGTGTGGACGCGCCGCACAAGATTTGATGCCGTTGGGCGCCGGTGACAGCCCAAGAAGTAACCGCGACGCTCGCGCGTTCGCACTGTGGAGCCTAGGAGATTCGAACTCCTGACATCTGCCTTGCAAAGGCAGCGCTCTACCAACTGAGCTAAGGCCCCTGGTGGGACTCGTGGGCCTAGGAGGACTCGAACCTCCGACCTCTTCGTTATCAGCGAAGCGCTCTAACCGCCTGAGCTATAGGCCCGTAGTCGTCTTGCGACCGAGCGAGATTACCGCACTGGGTGCCCGCTCACCAAAATGCCCTGAACACCCGCCCGGTCAGTCCCGGTCGGCCAGGGTGACCTCCACCCCGCCGACCACGTCGGTGCTGAGGTTGTAGATCACCACTCCCAACGTTGCCAGGGCGGTCAACACCACGACGTTGACCAACCCGATCAGCGCGGCGCCGCCGAAAATCGAACCGGCCGAAACCAGTTCGGCCGCACTGTTGTTGGTCAACAGATCACCGACGTTGCTGTTGAGTTTGCTCCAGACGCCCATCGCGCCCAGCGCCACGTAGAGCACGGCCACGGCGATCATCCAGACGAAGAATAGCGCCGTCGACAACAGCAAGGACACCTTGAGCGCACTCCAGGGGTCGATTCGCCGGATCTGCATGCTGGCGCGCAGCGGACCCCGCGTCCCGGCCGTCACCTGCGGGCGCCGCACCGCGGGGCGCCGCTGAGGGGGCTCCGACAGATCCGGCAGTTCGCTGGCGTAGGCGTCGTCCGACGGCGCCTGCTTCACCGGCGGCGCAACCTTGGCCGCCGGCTTGGCCTGCTGTACGGGGGGTTTCGCGGGCTGGGCGGGTGGCTTGGCCGGCGGTTTGGCCGACACCGGCGGTTTGGCAGCGGCCTGCGGCGCGGCCGCGGGCGCAGGCGGGGCCGCCGGGGCGGCCGAACCGGACACGAACCGCCGGAGGCGTTCGTCGACGCCGGCGGAGTGCTGGCCCGCGGCCGGGTCTGCCTGCCGCGGCGGCGCCGGCTGCCGGGGCTGGCCGCCGCGTTGCCACGGCGGGGCTTCCCCGGTCTCGGTGATCCGACCGGGACGGCCCGGTGGCCGCTGACCCGGTTCGGAGGGCCCGTTTCCGGACGTCTCCGCCTTGCCCCCGGTGCCCGGGTGCCCCGGCTCGTTCGGTGCGCTCACCCACGGCTCCTTACCTGCGTATCCCGGCCGCGCAGCGGTCGGGTCTGACGTCGGATTCAGCTACCCGATTCCTCGTCGGCCGCCTCTTCGTCGGCGTTCCGCGCAATCGCTATCAGTGTGTCGCCATCACCCAAGTTCATCAACCGAACGCCCTTGGTCTGACGTCCTGCCTTACGGACCTGCCGCGCCCCGGTGCGGATGACTCCGCCGCCGGAGGTGATCGCGTAGAGCTCGCTGTCGTCGTCCACGATCAGGGCTCCGACCAACCTGCCTCGCCGCGAATCGTACTGAATGGTCAAGATGCCCTTACCGCCGCGACCCTGCGCCGTGTACTCCTCGATCGCGGTTCGCTTGGCATAGCCACCGGCGGTGGCCACCAGCAGATAGGTGTCCTCGCGGACCACGTTGAGCGACAGCAGCCGGTCATCGGCGTTGAACCGCATGCCCTGCACACCGGAGGTGGCCCGGCCCATCGGCCGCAACGCCTCGTCGGTGGCCGAGAACCGGATGGACTGACCGTTGGCCGAGACCAGCAGCAGATCATCCTCGGATGAGCACAGCACTGCGCCCACCAGCTCGTCCGCGTCGCGCAGGTTGATCGCGACGATGCCGCCGGAGCGGTTGGAGTCGAAGTCGGTGAGCTTGGACTTCTTCACCAGGCCGTTGCGAGTGGCCAACACCAGATACGGCGCGTCCTCGTAGCTCTTGATCTGGATGACCTGGGCGATGCGCTCCTCGGGCTGGAAGGCCAGCAGGTTGGCCACATGCTGGCCGCGCGCGGTTCGCAACGCCTCCGGCAGCTCGTAGGCCTTGGCCCGGTACACCCGGCCCTGAGTGGTGAAGAACAGGATCCAATCGTGCGTCGAGCACACGAAGAAGTGCGCCACGATGTCGTCCTGCTTGAGGCCTGCACCCTGAACGCCCTTGCCGCCGCGCTTCTGGCTGCGGTACAGGTCGGTCTTGGTGCGCTTGGCGTAACCGGTCTCGGTGATCGTGACGACCACGTCCTCGCGGGCGATCAGGTCCTCGTCCGCGACGTCGCCGTCGGCGGCGATGATCCGGGTGCGACGGTCGTCGCCGTGCTTCTCGACCAACTCGGCCAACTCGTCGTGCACGATCGCACGCTGGCGCTCCGGCTTGTCCAGGATGTCCTTGAGATCGGCGATCTCGGCCTCGATCTTGGCCAATTCATCGATGATCTTCTGGCGTTCCAGCGCGGCCAGCCGGCGCAGCTGCATGTCCAGAATCGCTTGAGCCTGAATGTCATCGATCTCAAGCAGCTCGATCAGGCCCTGCCGGGCGATGTCGACGGTCTGCGATGCGCGGATCAGGGCGATGACTTCGTCGAGGGCGTCGAGCGCCTTGACCAGGCCGCGCAGAATGTGGGCGCGCTCCTCGGCCTTGCGGAGCCGGTAGCGGGTGCGGCGCACGATCACATCGAGCTGGTGCGCCACGTAGTAGCGGATCATCTGGTCCAGCCGCAGGGTGCGCGGCACGCCGTCGACGATCGAGAGCATGTTCGCGCCGAAGCTGGTCTGTAGCTGGGTGTGCTTGTAGAGGTTGTTCAGCACCACCTTGGCCACCGCGTCGCGCTTGATCTCCACGACGATACGCAGGCCCACGCGGTCGCTGCTCTGGTCCTCGATGTTGGCGATTCCCACCAACTTTCCATCACGAACCTGCTCGGCGATCGAGGTGATGAAGTTGTCGTGGTTGACCTGATAGGGCAGTTCGGTGATGACCAGCAGGGCTCGGCCGCGTGAGTCCTCCTCGATCTCGACCACCCCGCGCATCCGGATAGAGCCGCGACCGGTGCGGTAGGCGTCGTTGATGCCTTGGGAGCCGACGATCAGCCCGGAGGTGGGGAAGTCCGGGCCCTTGACCCGCTCCATCATCGCCTCGAGCGTGGTCTCTTCATCGGCTTCGTGGTTGTCCAGGCACCAGAAGACCGCCTCGGCCAGCTCCCGCAGGTTGTGCGGCGGGATGTTGGTCGCCATACCGACCGCGATGCCACCGGATCCGTTGGCCAGCAGGTTCGGGAAGCGGCTGGGCAACACCGTTGGTTCTTGTACCCGGCCGTCGTAGTTCGGTACGAAATCGACTGTCTCTTCGTCGATCTCGCGCAGCATCTCCATGGCCAGCGGGGTCAGCCGGGCCTCGGTGTAACGCATGGCGGCCGCGGGGTCGTTACCCGGCGAACCGAAGTTGCCCTGCCCGTCGACCAAGGGGTAGCGCAGCGACCAGGGCTGGGCCATGCGCACCAGGGTGTCGTAGATCGAGGCGTCACCGTGCGGGTGGTAGTTACCCATCGTCTCGGCGACAGAGCGCGCGGACTTCGCATGGCTGCGGTCCGGGCGGAAACCCGAGTCGTACATGGCATACAGGACGCGGCGGTGCACCGGCTTGAGACCGTCGCGGACCTCCGGCAGCGCGCGGCCCACGATCACGCTCATCGCATAGTCGATGTAGCTGCGCTGCATCTCCTGCTGGATGTCGACCGGTTCGATCCGGTCCACCGAGTCGTCCCCGGGCGGCAGCGTGGTGTCTGTCATCTATTCCTCGTTCTGGTCAGAAGTCGGGCTGGTCAGATGTTGCGAGATATCGCGGACGTCGCGCGGTGCGCGGCTTCGCGAGGTGTCTCTAAACATCCAAGAAGCGCACGTCTTTCGCGTTCCGGGTGATGAAACTGCGCCGGGCCTCCACGTCCTCGCCCATCAGGATCGAGAACAGCTCGTCTGCGGCGGCAGCGTCGTCGAGGGTGATCTGGCGCAGCACCCGAACGCTGGGGTCCATGGTGGTCTCCCACAGCTCCTTGGCGTCCATCTCACCCAGACCCTTGTAGCGCTGGATGCCGTCGTCCATGTTGATCTTCTTGCCGGCGGCCTTGCCGGCTTCGAGCAGGCCGTCGCGTTCGCGGTCGGAGTAGGCGAATTCGGCCTCGGTGCCGCGCTGCCACTTGAGCTTGTACAGCGGCGGCTGCGCCAAGAACACGTGCCCGTGCTCCACCAAGGGCCGCATGAAACGGAATAACAGGGTGAGCAACAGGGTCGAGATGTGCTGTCCGTCGACGTCGGCGTCAGCCATCAGCACGATCTTGTGGTAGCGCAGTTTCGAGATGTCGAACTCGTCGTGGATTCCGGTGCCCAAGGCGGTGATGATCGCCTGCACCTCATTGTTTTTCAGCACGCGGTCGATGCGCGCTTTCTCCACGTTGATGATCTTTCCGCGCAGCGGCAGGATCGCCTGGAACATCGAGTCGCGGCCGCTCTTGGCCGAGCCGCCGGCCGAATCACCCTCCACCACATACAGTTCGGACTTGCTCGGGTCATTGGACCGGCAGTCGGCCAACTTGCCCGGCAATCCGCCGAGATCGGTTGCACTCTTGCGCCGCACCAACTCCCGGGCCTTACGTGCTGCCATCCGGGCCTGCGCTGAAGACACCGCTTTGTTGATGATGGTCTTGGCCTCGGCCGGGTTGGCCTCGAACCAGTGCCCCAGCTGTTCGTTGCAGACCTTCTGAACGAAAGACTTGACCTCGGTGTTGCCCAGCTTGGTCTTGGTCTGGCCCTCGAACTGCGGTTGCGAGACCTTCACGGAGATGACCGCCGCCAGGCCCTCGCGGATGTCGTCTCCGGTGAGGTTGGGGTCTTTGTCTTTGAGCAGCTTCTTGTCTTTGGCGTACTTGTTGACCACGCTGGTCAACGCCGAACGGAAGCCCTCTTCGTGGGTACCACCCTCGGCGGTGTTGATGGTGTTGGCGAAGGTGTGCACCGACTCGGAGTAACCGCCGTTCCACTGCATGGCGATCTCGACCTCGTGTCCGGTTCCCTTGCCGTCGAAGTCGACGATCGTCGGGTGGATCGCGGTCTTACTGCGGTTGATGTGCGCGACGAAGTCGCGCAGGCCGCCGGGGTAGCAGAAGACGCGGTGCTTGACCTTGTGGGGAGCGACGGCCTCGGCGGCCTGCTCCTCTGCGGTCTTGGGTGCTTCGGCGGTGTCGCTGACCACCTCGTCGACCACTTCTTCGACGCGCACGCGCTCGTCGGTCAGTTCGATGGTCAGGCCCTTGTTGAGGAATGCCATCTCCTGTAGCCGCCGCGCCACGGTCTCGAAGTCATACGTGGTGGTCTCGAAGATGTCCGGGTCCGCCCAGAACCGGATGGTGGTACCGGTCTTCTTGGTCTTCTCGCCCTTGCGCAGGGTTCCCGGTACAGACTTGTCGTAGGTCTGGAACCACTGGTAACCGTCGACGGAGATATCGGCTTCCAGTCGGGTGGACAGCGCGTTGACCACCGAGACGCCGACGCCGTGCAGACCGCCGGAGACGCTGTAGGCGCCCTCTTCGAACTTTCCGCCGGCGTGCAGCACAGTCATGACGACGTCGACGGTCGGGATGCCGGTGGCGTGCATGGCCACCGGGATGCCTCGACCGTCGTCGGTGACCTCTACACCGCCGTCTTCCAGGATGCGGACGCTCACGGTGGTGGCGAAGCCGGCCATCGCCTCATCGACGGCGTTGTCCACGACTTCCCAGATCAGGTGGTGCAGGCCCCGTTCACCGGTGGAACCGATGTACATACCTGGTCTTTTGCGGACGGCTTCGAGGCCCTCGAGAACCTTGATGGAATCGGCACCATATTTGTTTTGGGCAGCCACGGTCGGGAAGTTCTCCTCAGGTTCGCAAGCCAGCATGTGACGCACCACCGGGTGCGTGCGCGGGATACTGAGTCAGTCTACCTTGGGGGCCCGACGGCGAGTAATTTCTTCGGGTGTTTCTGCCCATCTGATCGCGCCGTGGCGTCGATATCGCGGTTTGCCTCGTGTCCGGCCGTTGGCCGGAGCGATTTTTTTGCTCGTAGCGGCGCTCAGGCGGCTGATCCTGAGGGGCTCACCCGTAGGTGTCGCGTGGGCCCCGGCCCGAGACGTGCAACGGTCCCTTACGCCACGACGGCGCGGTGGGGCCGGTGATCTTCAAGGTCTTGACGACGCCGTCACCTACAGCCGCGGCGATCTTGGCCAGCAGTTGCGCCTGGACCAGGCGCAATTGCGTGGCCCAGGCGGTGGATTCGGCCGAAACGCTCAGGACTCCGTCGCTCAGGCGGGTGGGAATCGCGTGGGCGGCGATGTCGTCACCGACCACCGTGCGCCACTGACCGAGCACCGTTCCTTCGGCCACCTGCGCCGACCAGCCCCGCGACTGGGCAAGGTCGCGGGTCGCCGAACCCAGGGTCTGGGGGTCGCGGCGGTCCGGCCCCGGCCCCGACCAACTGCGCCAGCCCCCGCCCGTTGCAGGCGTTCGCCGACGCAACGGGGCCCGGCGACCCTGCCCGACATCCTTGCCCTGGCTGCGCGCGGCTTCGCGGGCCTCGGCCAGGGTGCGGCGCACCAGATCCATGCCGGACAACCCCGCCAGATGAGCCGGTGGCTGCCAGGCGTTCTCCTCGGACGACTCATCTGAATCGTTCATGCGAGGTCTCCGACCAATTCGGAGACGCGGCCCTCGTCTCCTTCGGCGACCGCGATACGTATGCGGCGGGCCTGCCACTCAGACGGGATGTCTTCGGCGACGGCGGCGGTGATCAGTACCTGCTCGGCGGCGGCGGCGACCCCGGCCAGGGCCTGGCGCCGGGCGGCATCTAACTCAGCGAAGACGTCGTCGAGCAGCAGTACCGGCTCGGCACCCTCGCTGCGCAGCAATTCGTACGATGCCAACCTCAGCGAAAGTGCCATGGACCACGACTCACCATGGCTGGCAAAGCCTTTCACCGGAGTCTCGCCGAGGCGCAATTCCAATTCGTCACGGTGCGGGCCGACCAGACAGACGCCCCGGTCAAGTTCCGCGCTGCGCCGGCGTGCCAGTTCGGTGAGCAGCGCTTGCTGGAGTTCGGCGACATCGGGATGTGTTTCACGTGGATCGAGATCCAGTTTCGGTCGATAGGCCACCGCCGCGGTACGGCTCCCCGGCGCCAGCAACTGGTAGGCCTTCTGGACCTCCGGGGCCAACTGATTCACCAGGTCGATCCGCGCGGCCATCAGCTCAGCGCCATGCAGGGCCAGCTGGGAATCCCACACGTCGAGCGTGTCCAGCACGGTACGGTCCCCACGGTGCAGCGCACCCGGCGCACTTTTGAGCAACGCGGTGCGTTGGCGCAGCACTTTGTCATAGTCGGCCCGCACGCCCGCGATCCTGGGCCGACGCACGCTGGCCAACTCGTCGAGATAGCGGCGTCGCTCACCGGGGTCGCCCCGCACCAGCGCCAGATCCTCCGGGGCGAACAGCACCGCCCGCAGGACCCCCACCACCTCACGCGCATGGCGCACCGGAGCCCGGTTGAGGCGCACCTTGTTGGCGCGGCCCGCGGCTATCTCCAGATCGACGGCCAGTTCGCGGCCCTCATTGACCACAATCGTCGAGACCACAGCCCGGCTGGCACCGGAACGAATCAGCGGGGCGTCCGTGGCAACTCGGTGCGATCCCAATGTGGATGAATACCACAGGGCCTCAACAAGATTCGTCTTTCCAAAACCATTCGGACCGACCAGTACCGTCGCACCCGACTCGAGTTCGAGGTCGACATGTGCCCAGGACCGGAAATCCCGCAGGCCCACATGGCGGACATACACCGAGAAACCAACCCCTCCCGTCGTCGCTGCTGCGCCGATCAGCCGGGGAGGCGAACCGGCATCAGCAGGTAGACGTAGTCCGATGGCACTGCCGGGAACGGACCCTCACCCATCAGCACCGGGTCATCGGCACCGGCCGGCCGCAGCACCGCAGGTTTCTTCGGGTCGGTGAAACCCATCGACACCTTGTCGCTGTGCAACGAACCCAGGCCATCGGTCAGGTAGGTCGGATTGAACGCGATGGTCAACGGTTCACCGACGAAATCGATCGGCAGATCCTCTTCGGCCCGTCCGACATCTTCGGCACCTGCCGAGAGCCGAAGTGTGCCCTCCGACAACTCCATCCGGACTTGCGCGCCGCGGTCTGCCACCAAGGCCACGCGCTTGATGGCCTCGGTGAGCTCTGCCACGCCGATGGTTGCCACGGCCAGGTGCTCACTGGGCAACAGCTGCCGGAACTTGGGGAACTCCGCGTCCAGCAGTCGGGTGGTGCTGCGTTTGCCGGCGCTGGTGATTCCCAGCAGGCCCTCGTTGCCGACCGAAGCACCGGCGCCCAGAGCCAGGTGGACCTCGTTGCCGTCACTGCTGGCCTTGGCTGCTTCCGCCAGCGTCTTCGCCGGTACCAGAACCGCAGCCTCGGTGCCGGGGGCCGCGGACCACGTCAACTCCCGCACAGCCAACCGAAAACGGTCGGTTGCGGCCAAAACGACTGTGTTACCGGAAATTTCGACGCGGATACCAGTCAACATGGGCAAGGTGTCATCGCGGCCGGCGGCTACGGCCACCTGCCCGATCGCTTCGGCGAACACATCCGCGGCCAATACCCCGGTCTCTTCGGGCAGGGTGGGCAGCGTGGGGTAATCCTCGACGGTCATGGTGGGCAGCGAGAAACGCGCGTTACCGCAGGTCAATGACACCCGCGTGGACTCCACCTGAACTTCGACCGGCTTGGCCGGCAATGCCCGAGTGATGTCCGACAACAGCCTCCCGGAAACCAAAACACTTCCCGGAGAAGCGATCTCGGCAGCCAGCTGGACTTCGGCGGACACTTCGTAGTCGAAACCCGACACGGTCAGACCGTTGTCGGAGCCGGTCAGCAGCACCCCGGCCAGAAGTGGCACCGTGGGCCGGGCCGGCAGAGATTTCGCCACCCACGCCACCGCGTCAGCGAAGTCATCCCGGTCCAGGCGGAACTTCAAGTCGGTCAGACCCGCGTTCGTGGTCGCCGCGTCCATAGCGTCCTCTCGTCACCCCAAATAGAGCTCTATCCTGCGGCGACTGGTGAACACCCCCACCCGCGGCCGTGCAACGCCCCACGCCGAAGTGTAAGAGCGGTCGGTCACCAACCGTAGAGCCTGGTGCGTCTTCTTGAAAGTTAAACCTCAACACCGACCCGGCCGGGAGTGCCTTGCTCCAGGGGCCGGACCACGAGCTTGTGAACAGACCCGTTTCACGCGAATCCCCAACGACCTGTTTTGAAAGAGAAACTAGGGATAACTCCCAGTATTAGTAGTAAGTCCTGTGGATCCTGGGTATAGCGGGGCATCGGTGCAGTTGAGCGGTGTCTGTTGCCTGGGGAGCAGCAGTGAATGACACGCCCGGGCCCGTCGGCGGGACTGTGTATGAATCGGGCGGTGTGTATCGACGGTCCGTTGGTCATCGGACCGTGGACAGGTTGTCCGCAGGGGTATCCACAGGGCGGGACCGTGACGGGTGGTGCGAGTGGGTCTAAAGTTTTTTGTAAGACTGCCGCGCAAAAACCCAAGAATCAGCGCTTTGCGCGCTGCCGGATCCGCGTGGTGAGTTCCTTGACCTGATCGAACACTTCCCGGCGCTCGGCCATCTCGCCGCGGATTTTGCGTTCGGCATACATGACGGTGGTGTGGTCTCGTCCGAATGCCTGGCCGATCTTGGGCAGTGAGAGGTCGGTCAGCTCGCGGCACAGGTACATGGCGATCTGACGGGACTGTGCCAAGGGCCGGGTCTTTCCCGGGCCGCGCAGCTCCTCAACCGAGGTGTCGAAGTACTCGGCGATGACGGCCATGATGATGGCCGCGCTGATCTGCATGGTGCTGGCATCGGCGATCAAATCACGCAGCACGATCTCGGCCAGGGAGCGGTCGATCGGTGTCTTGTTCAGTGAGGCGAAGGCGGTGACGCGAATCAAGGCGCCCTCGAGTTCACGGATGTTGCGTTCGATGCTGGTGGCGATCAACTCCAGCACGTCGCCTGGCACATCGAGGCGATCCATCTGCGCCTTCTTGCGCAAGATGGCGATCCGAGTCTCCAGATCCGGGGGCTGGACGTCGGTGATCAGTCCCCATTCAAAGCGGGTCCGCAGCCGATCCTCCAGGGTGGCAAGCTGTTTCGGTGCACGGTCGGAGGTGATCACGATCTGCTTGTTGGCGTTGTGCAGGGTGTTGAAGGTATGGAAGAACTCTTCCTGGATACCTTCCTTACCCTCGATGAACTGGATGTCGTCGACCAACAGCACATCGATGTCCCGGTAGCTGCGCTTGAACGCAACCTTGCGATCGTCACGCAGAGAGTTGATGAAGTCGTTGGTGAACTCTTCGGTGGAGACGTATTTGACGCGCATCCCGGGGAAGAGCCGCTGGGTGTAGTTGCCGGCCGCATGCAGTAGGTGGGTCTTGCCCAGTCCCGATTCACCCCAGATGAAGAGCGGGTTGTAGGCACGGGCCGGTGCTTCGGCGATGGCCAGCGCGGCGGCGTGGGCGAATCGGTTGGACGTGCCGATGACGAAGGTGTCGAAGGTATAGCGCCGGTTGAGGCTGGCACCGTCGGCCGTCGACGAGTCGTCGCTGGGCCGTTCGGTGAAGTAGTTCGGCCAGTCATAGGCGACGTCGGTGGTGTCGTCATCCTCGTCGTCGGCGCGTTCCTCGACGGCGTTGTCGGCCGGCGGCTGGGCGGAAGTCTCTTCGGCGGGCTGCGGCGCGATCCGGACTCCGAGTTCGATGGAGTGCCCGAGGCGTCGGCTCAGGGCATCGGTGATCTGGGTGCGCAGGTGGCGTTCGATCTCGTTCTGGACAAAGCTGCTCGGAACGGCAAGGAGGGCGAAGCCCTCCACGATGGCCAGCGGATGAACGAGTTTGAGCCAAGCCTTCTGCTGTGGTGTCAAGGCCGCCGCGGAAGCATTGCCGGACGGTGAATCGCCGTTGAGTTCAGCTACGACGTCGTCCCATAGACCGAGAAATGCAGTCCCGGGGTCCTCATTCAAAGCCCCATCCCCCTGGTTCGACGCCGTCTGACCGGGCACGGGAGTGCCCCGATGCCGTACCGGGACATGCTATCCACACAGTTATCCACAGATGTGGATGAGGTGCGCATTCCGCGATGAGGCCCCCTGGGCCGGTTGCTGGGCAACGGATACTCCAGACAGAGACGCTATATCTGAAGCGCCAACCGCTTCGTCATCTTCGGTTCGTCATACAAACCGCTCCGGATCCGAAACGGCGCTGGCAAGCAAGCTAACAGGTTTCGGGGCGGACGACTACTCATTTCAACCAGATGAATCGAATGAAAACGAGGGTCGATAACGCCCACGATACGGGTGTGACCAGTGTGAATAATGGGCTGCTGTGAGGCACCCAGAGGTAGCCTTACTGCGCGGGGCAGGAGCGGGGTTTGACCCGGGGAACCTGCATCAGTACCCTCGAACAGTCGCCCGAACGCTGGCGATACGGCAGCGACCGGCTTCCCGCCGGAGCCCGCGCCGGTTACGAGCAAGACGCAAGAAGTTCACCGAGCTTACCCAGTGCGTCGCGTGCGGCAGGCACAACGGGCTTCCGGTGTGTCGGGCAGGCGTGACGCAAGACGCAATAAGGAGAGTGTGCCGTGGCCAAGGGCAAGCGGACCTTCCAGCCCAACAACCGTCGTCGGGCCCGGGTGCACGGGTTTCGGTTGCGGATGCGGACCCGTGCCGGCCGTGCCATCGTCACCGCCCGGCGTAGCAAGGGCCGTCGCTCGCTGACTGCCTGAGCACAGGCAGCTCGGCGGTGCTCCCGGCTCAGTACCGGATGAGACGATCGGCCGACTTCGGTGCAACGGTCAAGCATGGCCGAAGGGCAGTACAACCCGACCTCGTCATCTACGACCGACGCGCGGACACGTCCGAGGCGTCGGCGTTGGATTCGTCGACCGCAACTGCGCCCCGTGTTGGGCTGATCATCGCCAAGTCGGTGGGGCCGGCTGTCACCCGGCATCGGGTGGCCCGGCGGCTGCGCCATGTGGCTCGCGGCGTGCTGGTGGATTTGGAACCCTGCGAGCAGTTGGTGATTCGGGCGTTGCCCGGCAGTAGCACCGCCACGTCGGAGGCCCTCGGTGGACAGTTGCGGGCAGGTTTGCGCGCGATTCGCCGAACCAGTGGTGCGGTGCGCTGATGCAGTCTCTCGCGGTGGCTCCCGTACGTGGACTGGTCTTTCTGATCCAGCTGTACCGGAATCTGATCTCCCCGCTGCGTCTACCCAGTTGCCGCTTCATGCCCACGTGCAGCCAGTACGCCGTCGAGGCGTTGACGGAGTACGGATTGATTCGGGGCAGCTGGCTGGCCGCGGTACGACTGGCCAAATGTGGGCCATGGCATCAAGGGGGCTGGGACCCGATTCCCGAGCGGTCCGAAGGGGCCGGCGGATGCGGTTGCCGGACCGGCCACGCCCTGAACGAGCACGACAATCTATCGGAGGGTGAATACCGTGTCCTTTGATCCGGGCAGCCTGGACTACGTGTACTACCCGGTTTCGGGCATTATGTGGTTGTGGTACAAGGCTTTTGGCCTTCTACTGGGGCCGGCCAACTTCTTCACCTGGGCGCTGTCGGTGGTGTTCCTGGTGTTCACGCTGCGGGCACTGCTCTACAAGCCCTTCGTCAAGCAGATCCGGACCACCCGGCAGATGCAGGAGCTGCAGCCCCAGATCAAGGCCTTGCAGAAGAAGTACGGCAAGGACCGCCAGAAGATGGCACTGGAGATGCAGAAGCTCCAGCGCGAGCACGGCTTCAACCCGATCCTCGGCTGCCTGCCGATGTTGGCTCAGGTCCCGGTCTTCCTGGGTCTGTTCCATGTGCTGCGGTCGTTCAACCGGACCAGCACCGGGATAGGCCAACTGGGTCTGTCGCCAGACCTGAACCGCCAACTGGGCAACTACTTCTTCAGTGCGGCCGACGTCGGCAACTTCCTGGATGCGAATCTGTTCGGCGCACCGCTGGGCGCGACCATGATCCAGCGCACCGGCCTGGATGCTTTCGCCGAGTTCAACCGGGTGTCGGTGATCGCGGTCGGCGTGCCCATCATGATCGCGGCGGGCATCGCGACGTATTTCAACAGCCGTGCTTCGGTGGCCCGACAGAGTCCCGAGGCCGCGGCTAACCCGCAGACCGCGATGATGAACAAGCTCGCGCTCTACGTCTTCCCGTTGGGCGTGGTGGTGGGCGGGCCGTTCCTGCCGTTGGCCATCATCTTGTACTGGTTCTCCAACAACATCTGGACCTTCGGTCAGCAGCACTACGTCTTCGGCCTGATCGCCAAAGAGGAAGAGGCCAAGAAGGAGGAGGCGCTTCGGCGCCGCGCCGCGAACGCCCCCGCGCCCGGAGCCAAGCCGAAGCGAGGTGCCCGGGCGGCAGTGGAGGCCGGCGGCGGCGGCGAGGTTCCCGCGGTGTCCTCGGACGCTGCTGAGACGACCGTGGCGGAGTCCGGAAGTTCCGAGGCCGCCAAGCGCAGCGCCGGCCGCCCCGCGGCCCGGGGGGCCCGGCCTGGGGCCGGCGCCAAGCCGAAGAAACGTAAGCGGTAATCGACCGCGACAAGCCAACCGGCGCGCGAGCCGCCGGGCACGGAGGGAGACGAGATGACCGACACGACCGACATGAACGACGCCGGGACCGCAGAGAACGAGGCTGTGGAGTCTGCGGGGGAGACCGAAGCGCAGGAAGCCCGCGAGGAAGTGGCTGCGGCGCCCGCGGTGGACCTGGAAGATCGACTGGTCGCCGAAGGGGAGATCGCCGGCGACTACCTCGAGGAGCTCCTTGATCTCCTGGACTTTGACGGCGACATCGACCTGGACGTCGAGGGCCGCCGCGCGGTGGTGAGCATCGACGGCGGTTCGGATCTCACCAAACTGGTGGGACGCAAGGGTGAGGTGTTGGATGCACTGCAGGAGCTCACTCGGTTGGCGGTGCACCAGAAGACGGGTGAGCGCAGCCGGCTGATGCTGGACATCGCGGGCTGGCGTCGCCGGCGCCGGGATGACCTGACTGCGCTGGGCGACGAGGTGGCCCGGCGTGTGTTGGACAGCGGTGCCGACGAGGAACTGTCACCGATGAGTCCCTTCGAACGTAAGATCGTCCACGACGCGGTGGCGGCCGTCGCCGGTGTGCACAGCGAGAGCCAGGGCGTTGAGCCCTCTCGCCGCGTAGTGGTTCGGCGGGACTGACGAGGCTCAGCGCGGGGAATTACAGCGATGTGATTCCCCGCGGGCGAGCGAGTCGCGGGAGGCCGGAGGAATGTTTCACGTGAAACAGGTCGAGGGAACACCGCCACCCGAGCCACCCCCGGAGGCAGCCGAGGTCTTCGGCGAGCGCCTAGATATCGCCCAGCGTTATGCGGCCCTGCTGGCGGGCCCCGGGGTGGAGCGTGGTCTGATCGGCCCGCGGGAAGTCGACCGGCTCTGGGATCGGCACATCCTGAACTGCGCGGCGGTCGGGGAGTTGCTCGAATCGGCCGAACGCATCGCGGACATCGGCAGCGGCGCCGGCCTGCCGGGCATCCCGGCGGCGATTGCCCGCCCGGACGTGTCCATCACGTTGGTCGAGCCCCTGCTGCGTCGGAGCGAGTTTCTCCGCGAAGCGATTGCAGAGCTGGGTCTGGGCCACGTTGCGGTGGTGCGCGGGCGTGCCGAGGATGCGTCGGTGCGTGAGCTAGCAGCGGACAGCGACGTCGTACTGTCTCGGGCCGTCGCGAGCTTGGACAAGCTCGGCCGGTGGAGCCTGCCGCTTCTACGTCCGGGGGGCCGGATGTTGGCGATGAAGGGGGAGCGGGCACAGGCCGAGGTCGACGAACACCGCGGTGTGCTCAAGAGACTAGGCGCGAACGACGTAAGGGTGGTGAGATGTGGCGTGAAGTATTTATCCCCGCCCGCGACCGTGGTGCTGGCGCTGCGGGGAGAACCCGAGGCCAGGCATCCACGCCGACGCCCAGCGGGAGGACCGGCACGACGGGCGACCAGGAGGCACACATGAGCAGAGCAGTCCCCCCGGCCGCGAAAGCCCGAGGCGGCGCCCAAGCTGTTTCACGTGAAACATCGGGCAACCCGGTTTCACGTGAAACATCGCCCTCGTTTGTGGACACCCCGATCGGCGCAGCAGCCGAACGGGCCATGCAAGTGCTGCACACCAACAACCTCCTGCCGCGCCCGAAGCGCCGCCGCGTGTTTACGGTGGCGAACCAGAAGGGCGGCGTCGGCAAGACCACGACGGCGGTCAACCTGGCCGCCGCGCTGGCGGTCCAGGGAATCAAGACCCTGGTGATCGACCTGGATCCGCAGGGCAATGCGAGTACCGCGCTGGGTATCGCCGACCGCAAATCCGGGACGCCGTCTTCCTACGAGGTGTTGATCGGCGCGATCCCGGTGACGGAGGCCTTGCAGCAGAGTCCGCACAACGAGCGGCTGTACTGCATCCCGGCCACCATCGATCTGGCCGGCGCCGAGATCGAATTGGTCAGCATGGTGGCGCGGGAGAACCGTCTGCGCAATGCGCTGGCCGACCTGGACGGCTTCGACTTCGACTACGTCTTCATCGACTGCCCGCCCTCGCTCGGGCTGTTGACGGTCAACGCGTTGGTCGCTGCGCCGGAAGTGCTGATTCCCATTCAGTGTGAGTACTACGCCCTGGAGGGCGTCTCGCAGTTGATGCGCAACATCGAGATGGTCAAAGCCCACCTCAACCCGCGGCTGGAGGTGACCACGGTCCTGCTGACCATGTACGACGGTCGCACCAAACTCGCGGACCAAGTCGCCGATGAAGTCCGTCGATACTTCGGCGATCGGGTGCTACGCACGGTGATCCCGCGCAGCGTCAAGGTCTCCGAGGCGCCGGGCTACAGCATGACGATCATCGACTACGACCCCGGTTCACGCGGCGCCATGAGCTACTTGGATGCCAGCCGGGAACTTGTCGAGCGGGACCTCGGTGACGGGGGCCCGACGGGGGAGCACAGGGATGAGGAGGAACACCGCCGATGACCGGACCGTCACGTAAGAAAGGCGGCCTGGGCCGCGGCTTGGCCTCGCTGATCCCGACGGGGCCTGGTGAGGGCACCGACGCTCAGGCAGACCGCGGCGCTGGCATGGGACCGCGCATGGGCGCCGCCGCCGCAGACGTCGTTCTGGGAGGCCTGGGGGGTTCTGCTCCGGCGGCCGCCACCGAGGTGGGCGCGGTGTACCGGGAGATCCGGCCCTCCGAGATCGAGCCCAACCCCCGCCAGCCCCGCCAGGTATTCGACGACGAGGCGCTGGCCGAGCTGGTGCACTCGATTCGGGAATTCGGGCTCATGCAGCCCATCGTGGTGCGGGCCGTGCCCGGTGCTGCGCCCGGCTCGCCGCGGTACCAACTGGTCATGGGGGAGCGGCGTTGGCGCGCTTCCCAGCAGGCTGGCTTGGAGACCATCCCGGCCATCGTTCGGGAAACCGAGGACGACAACCTCCTGCGCGACGCGCTCCTGGAGAACATCCACCGGGTGCAGCTGAACCCGCTGGAAGAGGCCGCCGCCTATCAGCAGCTGCTGGATGAGTTCGGCGTGACTCACGAAGAACTTGCGACGCGGATCGGCCGGTCGCGCCCCTTGGTGACCAACATGATCCGGCTGCTTCGCCTGCCGATCCCGGTGCAGCGCCGGGTCGCCGCCGGAGTCCTGTCGGCAGGCCACGCCCGCGCGTTGCTGTCGCTGGAGGCGGGGTCGGAGGCACAGGAGGAACTCGCCGCGCGGATCGTCGCCGAGGGTCTCTCCGTGCGCGCCACCGAAGAGGCGGTCACCCTGGCCAACCGCGCGGGCACACCGACGCCGGTGGCTCCGCGGCGCAAGCCGATCCAGATGCCCGGCCTGCAGGACGTGGCCGAGCGCCTGTCGACCACCTACGACACCCGGGTGACAGTCAGTCTGGGGAAGCGCAAGGGCAAGATCGTGGTCGAATTCGGATCCGTCGACGATCTGCAGCGGATCGTCGCGATGATGGACTCGAACACCCCCTAAAGGCGGTGTTCGCCCAGGTCCAGGGCCACACGGCAGTTACGTCACTGTGACGGTATGGCGCGACGAGCCGGGTGGGAGACGTGAATGGTGTTGACTAGCAGTAGCTTTCGCATTTTCGAGGGATCGACCAACCAAACTGCGCAGAACGTGGCGTCTGGTGGGCCTACCCTCCTATCCTTAAGGGGCTGTCGCGGGCGACAGCACGGGTTGAGACCGGGAGTCCAGTGTCTGTCCGAATCGCACCCCTGAGGCTCGAGGGTTTCGAGCAGCTTCCCAAGCACGCACGCCGGTGTGTGTTCTGGGAAGTCGATCCGGCCACCCTCGGCCACGACGATCACCTGTCGGACCCGGAGTTCGACAAGGAAGCCTGGCTGTCGATGGTGATGTTGGAGTGGGGGACCTGCGGACAGGTCGCCACACCGCCGCCGGCCACCCGCGGTGTCGGAGACCCGCCCTGCCTCGGCTACGTGCTCTACGCACCGCCCCGGGCCGTGCCGCGGGCTCAGCGGTTTCCGACCGGCCCGGTATCGGCGGACGCGGTGCTGTTGACCTCGATCGGTGTCGACCCGACACCCATGGCTGACGGCCTGCCGGCGGAATTGATCTCCCGAGTGGTCGACGAGCTGATCCGGCGCGGCGTCCGGGCGCTGGAGGCCTTCGGTCGCACGCCCGCGGTCTCGGAACTCCTGGATGCGCGTCGTGCCGGACACGATGTCGTCCCGCCCGACGTGGCTCCGGTGTTGGAGGCCGTCGGGGACTGCTCGGTGGAGCACTGCATCATCGCCGCGGACTTCCTGACCGACGTCGGCTTCACCGTGGTGGCCCCGCACCGCTACTTCCCGCGGCTGCGCCTGGAACTCGACAAGGGACTGGGGTGGAAGGCCGAGGTGGAGGCGGCGCTGGAGCGCCTGTTGGAGAGGGCACAGCTGGAACAGCCGATCGGCGCAGGTGCTCCGGTGGCTACTGGACGTGCCGCGGAGCTCAGGGACCGAGCGGTCCGGTCCGCTCGACCGACAGCTCGTGGGCAAGCAGCTCGGCGAACGTAAAGGTTCCGGTGGGCCGGTCGTTCTTGCCGAGCAGGTACAGCCGCTTGACCGCAGCCAGCATGCCTTCGGCGATGGCGTCGCGAGTCGCCGGAGAGGCCAACATCGCGCGATCACGCGGGCTGGTGATGTAACCGACATCCACCTCGACAGTGGGCATCCGCGTCAGGCGCAACAGGTCCCAAGTCCGGCCGTGAGCCCGGCAGTCCTGTAATCCGGTGCGGGCCACGGCCTCTCGCTGAATGAAGTCCGCCAGATTCCGGCCGATCGTGGAGACCGAACCGTGCGAGTTGCCGAAGTGGAACGAGGCCACCCCGTTCGCCGCGGGGCTGACGTGAGTGGCGCACCGCAGGCTGATCATCAAGTCCGCGCCCACGGCGTTGGCGGTCGCGGCGCGTTCGGCGTCGGACGGGTTGCGGCCGCTGGGGCGGGACAGGAAGGTGTCCATGCCGATGGCCGTCATCCGGCCTTCCAAGCGACTTGCCAAGTCCCACAAGATGTCTGCTTCACTGATCGGTCCCGACGGAGTCTGGGTGATCAGCCCGTGGTCACGGCCGCCACGGCCGGGGTCGATGACGATCCGTTTACCGGACAGTCGGGGTCCAGAGCGGCGCACCAGCTCCTCTTCGCGGATTGCGTGTGGCGAGCCGCCGCTGACCCGCGAGGCCAGGAAGTTCAAGGAACGCAAGGTTTCTGGCCCGCAGATGCCGTCGGCGTACAGACCGTACTCGCGCTGATAAGACGCCAGCGCGTTGTGGGTCTGTATGCCGAAGTAGCCGTCCACCAGCCCGGTGTAGAAGCCCAGATCCTGCAGGCGGGCCTGCAGGGTGGCCACGTCGTCGCCGTACATCGGCGCACCGAACTGGTGGTTGAGAATGCGGGCGCCCAGGCGGTAGGACGCCTCTTTGAGCGCGCGATAGGTGGCCTGACCGATGATCCCGTCCACCAGCAGGCCACGCTGCTGCTGAAAGGCGCGCACCGCCTGATCCAGGTCATCGTCGAAGACATCCAGCGCGACGTGTTTGCCCGTACTCAGGTCGGCGTCGGGGCTGTCCACCAGGCCTAACGAGGCCAGCGCAACCCGGATCTCCACCACGGCACCATTGCGGTCGCCGCGACGCAGGCCCTGCTCGGTGCCGCGATGCCGACCCGACATGAGTGAGCCCTTCCGGTTGTTGCTGTTGGCAGTGGAACCGTAGCGGGTGTTTGCCAGCAGATTAGCCAGAATTGTCTCAGATCCCGAGCCATTTTTCGAAAACGGCAAGGCAACAAACAGGCTCAGAAGAGCCGGCGGTCACAGGCCCGTCACGAGGTGCCCGGAATCGCTAGGTGGCGTCGGCGAGCTCCCGCAGCAGCGCCGCCTTACCCTTGGCGCCCACGATCCGCTTCACCGGCTGACCATCCTTGAACAGGATCAGGGTCGGAATCGAGACCACGTTGAAGTCGCGCGCGGTGTTCGGGTTGGCGTCCACGTCGATCTTGGCGACCGTGAGCTGGCCCGCCTGCTCGGCGGCGATCTCCTCAAGGACCGGCGCGACCATCTTGCAGGGGCCGCACCACGTCGCCCAGAAGTCGACCAGCACAGGGGTGCTGCTGGCCAGGACGTCGTCGGCGAAGGTGGCGTCGGAAACGGTCACCGTGCTGTGGTTGTCGCTCACTGAGGTGCTCCCATCAAGGTTTCGGTACCGCTGTCATGAGTGGTGGCTTCTTCCGATTCTGCCAGCCAGCGTTCGGCGTCGATGGCGGCCGCGCAGCCCGTTCCGGCGGCGGTGATCGCCTGCCGGTAGGTGTGGTCCACCAGATCACCGGCGGCGAACACCCCCTCCAGTGACGTGCGCGAGCCCGGCTGCTGCACCACCACGTAGCCCTCCGGGTCCAGCTCGACCGCGTCGCGCACCAGCGTCGAACGGGGATCGTGGCCGATGGCGACGAACACCCCGGTCACCGGGAGGGTGGTCTCGGCGCCGGTCTCGGTGTCGCGCACCCGCAGGCCGCTGACCGTCGATTCGCCCTCCACCGCGACCGGCACGCTGTTGGTCAGGAACCGGATCTTGTCGTTCTCACGGGCGCGGTTGAGCATGATCTTCGACGCGCGGAACTCGTCGCGGCGGTGCACCAGCGTCACGCTGCGGGCGAAGCGGGTCAAGAAGGTGGCTTCCTCCATGGCGGAGTCGCCGCCGCCGATCACGGCGATGTCCTGGTCACGGAAGAAGAATCCATCGCAGGTGGCGCAGGAACTCACCCCGCGGCCGAGCAGCTCCTGCTCCCCCGGGATGTTCAGGTAGCGGGCGGCCGCGCCCATGGCCAGGATGACCGCGCGGGCCCGGTGGGTCTCGCCGTCGGCGGTGACGACGGTCTTGATCGGCCCATCCAGCTCCACCGACTCGACGTCTTCCATCCGCAGGTCGGCCCCGAAGCGCAGGGCCTGCTCACGCATCTCGTCCATCAGCTCGGGCCCCATGATGCCGTTGCGGAAACCGGGGAAGTTCTCCACCTCGGTGGTGGTCATCAGCGCGCCGCCAAACGCGGTCCCCTCGAACACCAGGGGCGCCAGCTGCGCCCGGGCGGTGTAGATCGCCGCGGTGTACCCGGCTGGACCGGAACCGATGATGATCACATCGTGGATGGATGGTGTCTCAGACATCGAGGGCCTCTTCTTCTCGGATCCGCTCGGGATCTGCTTACACGGGCTAGCAACGTCAGCGTAGGCGGCGATGTTCCCCGCGCCGATACTGCCGGGCCCGCATGCCGGTCAGGGGCGCCGAACGGTCGTGTCGGCAAGCAGTCCGGTGTCTGCGGAACTGCAGTGCGGAGCCACCGCGAGTGCGATGACGTTGCCGGCCGGTGTGCCGGGTACCAACAGGAGCACCCCGGGGCGGCCGCCCACCGTGATCTCGCGTGCTCCCAGGATCTGCGTCGAGGCCGGGTAACCCAGCCCGGCAAGGCACCCCGTGCGACGTACCGGGTCGGCCAGCGGGCCGTACTCGGGACGACGATCCAGTAGTTCGAGGATCTCCGGTTCGGACAGCGGCAGCACGGCCGTGGGCGCCGATGCCACCGTGATGGCGTCAAACGAGCGGGGACCGCTGGAGGCCTCGCCGGGCAACCGGATCAACGCCGCCGTGCCGACGCCGACCGCGATCACGGCGGCGATACCGCCGGCCCAGGCGGCGATCCGGCTGAACCGGGGTGACGGGCGGCTTGCGTGCGCCGGTGGCCCGGAGGGGGCCCGGGACTGTTCGTCGTCCGAATCGCTGGACATGGTGCCGCTTCCACTCGTTGTCGTGGCGGCACACGTCGTGCCGTGCCGCCGTCCGGGGCCAAGGCTAACCGGCCGTGGGCCGACGGGCCCGCAGCGGCAGGGCGGGAACCGCGGCCCTGCCCCAGTAGGACGGCCAGCCGCGCCCGACCGCGGGCACAGCGACTCTTGACGGTGCCCGGTGCCACCCCGAACTTGTGGGCGGCGTCGGCGACCGAATATCCCTGCATGTGCACGGCGAGCAGCGCGGCCCGCTGTTCGGCCGGCAACCTGCGCAGCGCCGCGCGGACCACCAATGCCGTGTCCACTTCGGCGGTGCGATCACCGGTGGCCGGATGGTCGATCAGCTCCACCCAGGTCGACCTGTTGCGGCGCACCCGATCCAGGCAGGCGTTGAGCACGATCCGGTGCAGCCAACTGCCGACGGCGGCGTCGTGGCGAAACGATCCGGCCGCCCGATGTGCCGACAGCATGGCGTCTTGCAGCGCATCTTCGGCCTCGTGAGCGCAGCCGGTGGTGCTGCGGGCCAGCCGTCGCAGCCGGCGGTGGTGCCGGTCGTAGAGCGCGGCGAAGGCGTAGCGGTCACCGGCCACATGTGCGGCCAACAGCTCGGCGTCAGTGCGATCGGGGAGCCCCATGGGCGGACAGTAACCAGAGCTGGCCCCGCCGGCACTTCACCCCGAAGACCTGTGCACAGCCCCGCTAGGAGGCGGCTTGCACGGTGATCTCAGAGATCTGGGTGCGGCTCTCTCCGCCGGTGTTTCCCATCGTGGAGATCCACACCAGCAGGTTCGAGGTCGCCGTCGACGAATCCGCGGTGATCTTGTTGGAGCCGGGCTGCAGCGCCTTCGCCGGGGCCAACAAGGTGGTGTCCTCCAGCCGCGCCGGCTTCGGCGTCGGGGACGAACGCAGCTCCACCTTGGTTCCGGTGCTGGACACGTTGAGCGAGACGGTGCCGATCACCGTGGGCTTGGGCAGTTGCAGCATCAGCCCGACGCCGTTCTTGAAATTGGGGAACGGCACCGGATCGGAATAGGTGTCCGTCGACCAGGCGGTGGCCGGGTTACCGTCGATCGCCAGAGCGGCGTCCTGGGGCCGGTCTGCCTCGCCGCCGGGGGAGAAGACCGTCACCTGCACCGGCTTCACAATCCCGTTGGGTCCGCTGGCGCCGGGCAGTGACGATGCCGAGGGGCTGCTCAAGCCGAGTTCGGTCTTGTCCAACCCGTTGACGTCGCCGAAGATCCGGTTGAGCACCGAGGCCAACACCAACAGCGCCACCAGGATGACCGCCGCACCGATGCCCAGGCCGATCAGCACCCGGCGGCGCCGCTCGGCCGCTGCCTCGGCGTCCGGTGGTGCGGGCCGCACCCGCGGAGCGGGCGGTTCGTCACTGACCGGACCCAGCAGCTCGGTCTGCTCATGCAGGGCGGTGGCCTGCTGCAGCAGGTTCGACAACGTGGACGCGCCCCGGATCCCGCCGTCGGGCTGGATCGCATGGCTGGCGGCCGCGGAGATCTGGAACGGAATGTCGGGGTTGACCGAATCGGGCTTGACGGGATTGCCGCTGGAGTCCAGGTCCGCCGGCTTCAGGCCGCTGTCGGCCCCGGCGTCGGCCAGGGGCCACCGGTTGACCAGCAGCGCATAGAGGGTGGCGCCGATTCCGCGGATGTCGTCTTCGGGCTTGGTGTCGGGCAGCGTCGCGGGGAAGGCCAGTGTGACGTCGCCTTCGATGCTGACCCGCACTCGTGCCGGGTGGTCGATCGACAGGGCCACCCCGCTGTGGTGAGCGGATTCGGCCGCCGATGCCAGCGACCGGATCGCGCGGGCCGCGCCGATCGGCGACGGCGCCGTGCCCGCCACCTCCTGGAGCGAGGCGCCACGCACCCATTCGGAGACCACCAGTCCGCCCGCACCGACGCGCACCACGTCCAGGACGCGGGCGATCCCCGGCAGATCGATCTGGCTGAGCCGCTGGGTGCGGGACAGGACACTGGTGAGCTGCTCGTCGGACAGGGTCTGATTCGGGTCGACGAAGGTCAGGGCCACCTGGCGGTCCAGGGCGGTGTCCAGCGCCTGCCAGAACTGCAGCACCGGGGTACCGCCGTGGCGAACGAGCAGCCGGTAGCGGCCGCCGGCGATGCTCAGCCCCGGCGTCAACAAGCTGTCGTTGGCGGCGGACTCGGGGGCCTCAGCCGCGCGCTGGGACGGCTGCGGAGCAACGGTCCGCGCCGCGGCTTGAGGTCCGACGCCCTCCGAAGGAGTGTTGGCCACCTCCCCGCCTTTCGGTGTCCAGCCACCGGCGATGTGTGCGGGCGGCGTATGCGTGGCGGGAGCGTTCACGACGTCCCCGCCGACTGTGGGCAAACGGTTGGAATCAGCGTACGGGACGCTGGCATCGGGAGAAGGCGGGTTAGGCATGCCGGCCGGTGGCCCGCCGGCCCCCATTCTCCGGCGAACCGCGGCCACTGCGGCGACCGCTTCGGGAACCTCGGCACGCACCATGACGGCCGCGATGATCGGCAGCATCACCGCCGTGAGGATCAGCAGCCGCAGCATCGACCCGGCGGCGCCATGGTCGGTCAGCCCCCGAAGACCCAGCGCGCGATCCAGCACCTCGACGACCAGGCCGGCCAGCAGCGACGCCGTCAGCGTGACCAGAACGGTGCGGATCACCTCCGGCCCCAACAATGCCCAGCGCGCCGGAGGCGCCCCGGGACCGCGCACCGGGCGCAGTGAGCGCCGCAGCAGCAGGTGCCCGACGATCGCCCCGGCCAGGAAGCCCAGACCGTTTGCCAGGCCCAGGTAGGCCGCGACCAGCTCCGGGGTTCCGGTCAGGTGCGGAGCCAGCACCGAGGCGGCGATCTTCACCGCGGTGATCACCACGATGATCGCGATGGGTGTCCACGGCTGCTCTCGGGCGTAGAAGACCCGCAGCTGCAACAGCACCATCGCATAGGGGATCAGCGTGAAGGCCGACATGGCGACCGCGGCGCCGAGGTAGCCCGCATCGACGTTGCCGAAGTTGCCGTAGGCGAACAGCGCACTGCCGATCGCCGGTCCGCCGACGGTCATCAGCGCCACGATCGGGATGAGCGTGATCATCATCAGCCGGGTCGCCAGGGACAGATCGGCCAGCACCGCGGGGTCGTCGCCGGCGGCGGCGTTGCGGCTCAAGCGGGGCATGACGACGGTCAGCACCGTCACGCCGATCATGCCGAACGGCAGCTGCAACAGCAGCCAGGAGTAGTAGTAGATCGCCGGACCGGAGGCGGCGGCGGTGCTGGCGATCTGATTGGTCACCACCAGGCCGACCTGGCTGATCAAGACGTAGAGCACCATGGCCGACGCCATCGTGCCGAAGCGCTTGAGCCGGTCGTCGATGCCCCACAGCGGCCGTAGGCTGATCCGCTCCCGGCGGATGGCCACCAGCAGCACGGCGGTCTGTGCGACGACGCCCGCGGTGGTGCCCAAGCCCAGCACCAGCAGCTTGGCGTTGCCCATCCGCACCGGATCCACCGACAGTTCGCCCGGCACCAGCAGGTACAGCACCAAGGTGGCGATCGCGACGACGTTGTTGACCACCGGAGCCCAGGCCGGAGCGCCGAAGATATTGCGCGTGTTCAGGATCGCCATGAACACCGACGACAGTCCGTAACAGATCACCTGTGGCAGCAGCAGGTAGGCGAACGCAATGGTCAGCGGCTCGTTGACCTGCGGGTCCCCGCCCAGCATCAGCCGCACCAGCAGCGGGGCCGCTGCCACCGAGATCACCGTGGTGGCCAGCAGCAACGCGGTTGCCAGTGTGACCAGCCGCCGGACGAATGCGGCACCGCCGTCGGCGTCGTCGCGTTCGGCGCGGGCCAGCACCGGCACGAAGATCGCGGTGAACGTGGCCTCCAGCACCAGCGCGGCAATCTGGTTCGGCAACTGGTTGGCCACCGAGAACGCGCTCGAGAGCGCCGCACCCAGGATCGCCGCCAGCAGCACCACTCGGACGAATCCAGTGATCCGGCTGACCAGGGTCGCCAAGGCCATCCCCCAGGACCGTGACACCACCGCGGCGTCGGTCAGCTCGGGGCGTGCGGGCTGCTGGGCCGGCGTGCTCATCGGTCGCCGCCGCGGTCCGCCGGATGCTGTTGCGCCGCCACGCTCGCCGGGGGCCGGTCCGCGCCGGGGGGTGGCGCGGGCAGGTCGGCGCGGTCGGGTTGGCCGCGGAACCGATGCCAGAGCCGGCGCCCGGTCAGAACCGTCAGGGCCGCCGCCGCTGTCATGGTGATCAGGAACAGCACCATGCCGTAGGCGTTGGAATGCACCGACAAGCGCACCGATTCGCCCAGCGGCATGCCGTTGGGGGTCTGTAGTGCCGCGTCGACCACGAAGTGCTGGTTGACCCGCACTTCGACCGGAACTCGCAGGGGCAGGTACCCCGGTGGCAGCTCGAGCTCCCCGACATCGGTGACCGACATTCCCGGTGGTGCGTCCACGTGCAGCCGCACCCGGATCGGCACCGCGAGATCGTTGCGCAGCGCCAGGGGAAGCGGACTGTGCTCGGTGGCCAGCGTGTAGGAGTCGGCCGGATTGACGATGGTGACGGCGCCGATCAGGTCGGCGACGGTGGTGCCGATGATCGCCAGGCGTTGCGCGGCCAGGCCGTTGCGGACATCGGGCGGTTCGGACTGGGTCAGGGCGCGCAGCATGCCCTCGGCGAGCGGTGTCGTGTACGCCTCACCGGTCAGGCCGGTGCGAGCGTCGGTGGTCAGCGCCGACGTCAAGCCCCACAATCTGCCGATGTCGCTGGTCACGGTGCCGATCACCTCGGGGCCGAAGCCACCCGCCGGCTGCTGGGCCGGCAGCGGATGCTCCGGCGGCGCCGCCACGTCGGCGGATTCGGCCAGCACCGCGGTGAGCGGCCGGGCGTCGGCCAGCCCGGAGTGCAGTGCGGTGGCCAGGGTGGTCAGCACGGCCTGGGCGTCGTCGGCGCGCGGCTTCCAGTACGCCGGCGGCATCAGGATCTCGCTGCGCAGCGCGCCGGGAGTCTCCGGCGATTCCAGGCTTCGCCACAGCAGCGCACCCAGAGCATCCTGGCGACGGGCCAGCGCGGAGTCGTGGTTCAGCCGGACCGCCAGGGAGCTGTCCAGGTAGCCGGGTGTCATCGGATCGGTGCCCATGGCCGCCAGCGCGGCACCCACGGCGGGGTCATAGGGCACCGCCACCAGCTGCGGTGACAACCGCCGGGGCGTGACGTCAGCGGTGGCCGCGGCGCCGGACTCCAGGGCGGAACACTCGCCGGCCGTGATCACCACAGCATCGCCCTGGGCGCCGATCAGGTCGGCGGCGCCCGTCGTCAGCCGGCCGTCGCCGAGCAGGACCACGCCGCGGGTCGAGCTCACCTCCAGGATGCGGTCCAGGATGTCGGCGGGAGTGCGCACCGCGATCTCGTCGAGACCGGCGTCGCCCACCCGCGCCAAGGCGTCCAGGTCGGTCTGGGCGTAGGGGGTTGCGGCGACGCAGGTGTGGTGGGCCAGGCGCCGCAGCCGCTCCAGCCAGGTGCGGGCGGCGTCGCGCCCGGTCCCGGGAAGCGTGGTGGCGCTCGCGGGGGAGTCGGCGACCACGTAGCCGCGGGTCATCGCCGATACCGTGACCACCAGGTCGGGGTCGACGGCCAGGCACAGGGCACGATTGACCACGCCGTTGATGTCCACTGCCGGGCTGGTGGCGAACTCGGCGGCGGACAACAGCGCCTCGAGCCGACCCCCGGGAGCCAACGATGTCGCCAGCTCATCGTCGATGAGCCGAACCGGCAGCGCACCGCCGGGCTCTCCCGGCGTGAGCCGCGGCCGATCGGCCAAGGGCCAGAACATGGTCACCCGCACCGGGTGCGAGATATCGGGTGCGACGGGGTCCGCGGTCAACCCGGATCCAGGCTCGGTGCGGGGCAGGCCGGTCACCGGAAGCAGGAAGCGGGCATCGTCCAGGCGGGTCGGTTCGCCGTAGTCGGGGGTGCCGTTGACGTTGACCAGCACCGGGTAAACGCCGGGGCGGTCGATGTTCAAGGCGGGCTGGTTCGCCGAGCGCAGCGGCGCGGACAACGTGAAGCGGGCCTCTTGGCCGCGCTGCAGTTCCGGCGCCACCGTGACGAAGGCGCCCACCGGGCGGTATTGGTCGTTGGCCCCGCTGAGGTTGGTGCGCAGGCCGGCGGAGGAGGCCACGGCACCGGCCTGCTCAAGCCGAACCACCACGTCACGTACGGGTCGATCGCCGACGTTGCTGACCGTTCCGGCGATGGTGACCACGGGCGCGCTGGAGGTGGTGACGACGTCAGGGGTGACGCGGTCGATCCGGATCTGGACGAACGGTGCCGCATCGGGTTCGCCTGCGGCGACGTGCGGGGCGGCGGCGACGAGGGTCGTGCCGAGAGTCATCAGGAGGACGGTCACCACCGCCACCAGGGCCGCCAGGGGCCCTGACAAGGCGAGTATGGGACCCCCACCACCGGGTCGCGTGCGGGTCACGGGTCCAGCCCGCGACCGTTCTTCGGGTCCGGTGAGGGCTCACCAGTGCGAGTACGGCGGGCGCGGGAATGGGTCTGCTGCCGCCGCCAGGGTGCCGTGACCGGCAACGGGGGCAGGGCGGCCGGACCGTCGGCCTGCAGGCGGTCGATCAACTCGTCGGCGACCAGCGCCAAGCGGCGCTCGTCGGCGTACGCCAGGCGGGACGCCAGCTCCCGGATCGGCACCCAGGCCACCTCGGCCACTTCCATGTCGTCATCGCACAGTTCGCCGCTGGCGAATCGCAACAGATAGTGGTGCACGGTTTTGTGGACGCGGTGGCCGTCGGTGACGAACCAGTAGTCGATGCTGCCCAGCGCGGCCAGCACGCTGCCTTGCACGCCGGTCTCTTCGGCGACCTCACGGATGGCGGTCTGCTCGGCGGTCTCACCGACCTCGATATGACCCTTGGGCAGCGACCACAGCATCCTGCCGCGCCGGTCCACCCGTCCGATGAGGGCGGCCACCTGCTCTTCGCGCGGGCCATCGATACCGTCGACCACCAGCCCGCCCGCGGAGGTCTCATGCACGGTGCGCAGGCGCTCGGGGCCGTGCCGCGCGGGTCGCGACCGGCGCTGAGCCGCACGCGAAGGAGTGACGGCAGCAGCCGGACTGGCCTCTGCGGCCGGGGATTCGGTGTGACTGGCCTTGGGACCAGACGTGCGTCGACCACGGCGCCGCCTGCGGCGCCGTCCCGAATTGGCTTCTCCGCCGTCGGCCGACACCCATGTGATAGTAGCTGGCACGCATGGGCCGACCGGCGCCCCTCGCCGGTGATGCACTCGGCCCCGTTTCATCCCGTGGAGTCCATCGAGTGTGCGGAATTGTTGGCGCCGCCCGCGAGAATCCCCTGAAACCGCACACTCGGCTGCCGGCACGCCACCAGCACGGCGGCCCGCTTCGCCCGGCTTCGCCGTTCTCGCGACCACCGCTAAGCTCACCGAACGTGCCTGATGCCCACCAAGACGCCGATCTGCTGACCGCGGCGGCCGTCGCGCTGAATCGGCACGCCGACGTGCTGCGCAGCCTGGGCGCCCTCTTCGCCGACGCCGGCCACCAGCTCTACCTGGTCGGGGGATCGGTGCGCGATGCCCTGCTGGGACGCCCCAGCCCGGACCTGGACTTCACCACCGACGCGCGGCCCGAGCAGGTGCAGACCATTCTGCGCGGCCAGGCCGAAGCCATGTGGGACACCGGCATCGATTTCGGCACGGTAGGCGCGGCCATCGGCGGTCAGCGCGTCGAGATCACCACCTTCCGGGCCGACAAATATGACCGGGTGACGCGCAATCCCGAAGTGCGCTTCGGTGACTCACTTGACCAGGATCTGGTGCGCCGCGACTTCACCGCCAATGCGATGGCGGTCCAGATCACGCCCGCCGGGCCGGGGGAGTTCATCGACCCGCTGGGCGGCCTCGCGGCACTGCGCGAGCGGGTGCTGGACACGCCGACTGCACCGCAGGACTCGTTCGGCGACGACCCGCTGCGCATGCTGCGCGCCGCCCGCTTCGTTTCCCAGCTCGGCTTCACCGTGGCGCCGCGAGTGCGCGCGGCCATCGTGGACATGGCCCCGGAGCTGGGCCGCATCACCGCCGAACGCGTGGCGGCCGAACTGGACAAGATGCTGGTGGGCGCCGACCCGGTCGCCGGCCTGGACCTGATGGTGGCCACCGGGATGGGCGATGTGGTGTTGCCCGAAGTCGGCGGCATGCGGATGGCCATCGATGAGCATCACCAGCACAAGGACGTCTACCAGCATTCGCTGACCGTGCTGCGCCAGGCGATCGACTTAGAGGACTCGGGCCCCGACGGCGGCCCCGATCTGGTGCTGCGCTGGGCGGCGCTGTTGCACGACATCGGCAAGCCGGCCACCCGGCGCCACGAGAGTGACGGAGGCGTCAGTTTTCACCACCACGAGGTGGTGGGCGCGAAGATGGCCCGGAAACGAATGCGCGCACTGCGCTACTCCAAGCAGATGGTCGACGACGTGTCCCAGCTGGTCTACCTGCACCTGCGGTTTCACGGTTACGGCGACGGCAAGTGGACCGACTCGGCGGTGCGCCGGTATGTCACCGATGCGGGACCGCTGCTGGCTCGGCTGCACAAGCTGGTCCGCGCGGACTGCACCACACGCAACAAGCGGCGTGCGGCCCGCCTGCAGGCAAGCTACGACCAACTCGAAGAGCGGATCGCGGAACTGGCCGCCCGGGAGGACCTGCAGCGCGTGCGGCCCGACTTGGACGGCAACGAGATCATGGCGCTGCTCGACATCCCGGCGGGTCCGCAGGTGGGACGGGCGTGGAGCTACCTCAAGGAGCTCCGCCTGGAGCGCGGACCGCTGACGCGCGAAGAGGCGACGGCGGAATTGCTGAGCTGGTGGCAGACGCAGGGGAACCGATAGCGGCACCGGCCCGTCAGATGCGGGTATGGACTATTGCCTCAGCGACGGTGACGGTTCGGCCGCGATGTGGACCGGTCCACCGGATGTGGACCTGGACGGCGACGGGGTGGCCGACGGCATCAGTCTGGACTTCGACGGGGACGGGCTGCGCGACGACGCGCTCGTCGACCTCGACGGCGACGGGCTGGTCGACCACCTCCTGCTCGACCTCGACGACGACGGCATCCCGGAGGCCGCGTTCGTCGACGACGGCACGGGCACCTGGGGACACGGCATGGCGGCCGGCTCAGCGGACCGCTCGGGCGGACTGCGCTGGCTGGACCTCGACGGTCTCGAGCACGCCGGCGGTCCGCTGGTGGACTTCGAGCGAGACGGCCGCATCGACGATCGCCTGCTCGACTTTGACGGTGACGGGCGAGCCGACCGGGTCTTGATCGGCAACGGCGCGGGGGGTTACGCAGCCGCCTACGTCGACACCGATGGTGATGGCAGGTGGGACCTGAAACTCACCGACGCCGATGGAGACGGGGCCGCCGACGGCGCGACCGCGCTGTAGGCGCCTGCTCAGCGCCCCGGCGGTACTGATGCGGCCGGGTCTCGCTTCGCGCTGGCGCGCTCAGCGCCCCCGGCGGTACTGATGCGGCCGGGTCTCGCTTCGCGCTGGCGCGCTCAGCGCCCCCGGCGGTACTGATGCGGCCGGGTCTCGCTTCGCGCTGGCGCGCTCAGCGCCCCCGGCCGGGAGGCCCCGCGAAAGCTTGCGCTATCTCCAACCAGCGCTGCGCATCGTCGCCGTGCGCCGTGACATCCAGGTCAGCCAGCGCACGTCGCTGGGTCACCAGGAAGCAGAAGTCCTCGGCGGTGCCCGTCACCCGTTGCTCGGCGTTGACCGGCCCCCACGCCCAGACACCGCCTTCGGGTGCGTGTAGTTCCACGTGAAACGGTTCGGCCGGCGGGGCCAGGTTGTGCACGCTGAAGGCGAAATCGCGGGTCCGCACGCCCAGGTGTGCGATGGACCGCAACCGCGCGGTGGCGCGTCGCCGCACCCCGAGCGCATCGGCGACGTCCAGGCCGTGGGCCCAGGTCTCCATCAGCCGGGCGGTGGCCATCGACGCGGCGCTCATCGGGGGGCCGAACCACGGCAGTTTGCGACCGTCGGGCACGCCCCGCAGCGCCTCATGCAACTGCGTGCGCGTCGAACGCCACTCCGCGAGCAGATCGGCGGGCGCGAGTTCGGCGAGTTCGGCCGCGCCTTCGTCAACGAAGCCGGAAGGATTGCGCAGGGCCTCAGCGAGGTTTTCGGCGAAAGCTGCCTCGTCGACGATGGCGGTCAGCGACTGCCGGTCTGTCCACAGCAGATGCCCGATCTGGTGGGCTATCGACCAGCCCGCCGCGGGTGTGGGAGCACCCCACTGACTGTCGACCAGGGGAGCCACCAGGGCGTCGAGCTCGTCGCTCTCGGCACTGAGATCGGCGACGATCGGTTCAGTTTCGGCCATGCTCGTACTCTAAGCCCAGCGGTTCTGCCCGCCGCCCGATGAACGCGTGCGCGGCCAAACCCGACAGATACAGCAGCGTGCCGGCCACAATCAGCAACGGTGCCTGCCCGTCGGCGGGAATCACCGCCGCGGCACCTGCCACGGCGACGATGAATGACACCCAGAACAGTGAGTCCTGGACCGCGAACACATGACCGCGCAACGCATCATCGACGTCGATCTGCATCGCGGTGTCGGCACACAGTTTGACCACCTGCCCGGCCACCCCGAGCAGGAAGCCGCACAGCACCAGAACGGGCAGATACAGGCCGATGGCGGCCAGCTGGATGACCGCCGCCGCGGCCAGGGCGCCATTGACCGTGGCGTAGCGCCCCCACCGGTGGACCGCCGGCGGAGTCAGCAGGGTGGCCAGAAACGATCCGGCGCCCGCTGACGCGACGAACAGTGCGGTGGTTCCCAGTCCGGACACCGTGTGCTCGCCCACGTGGCGAACCAGCACCAGCACCACCAAGGTATTGACGCCGAACGCCATCCGGTGCGCGGCCAGTCCGGACAGGGTGGCCGACACGGTGGGTCGGTGGCGGACCGTCCGGATACCGTGCACCCAGCCGGTGGTCACCGCGTAGAGCACCGAGCCGTGGATCGCGCGTTTGGTGTCGTCGGGGCCGAGCACATGGGCGCCGAAACGCACCGCCAGCACCAAAGCGATCGTGACGGGGACGGCCACCGCCGCAATGACCGAGGCCGCTCCCCGGTCATCGGTGCCCACCAACCAGCGCGGCAGCAGCATGAAGTTGGCGCCCAGGAAGGCCGCCACCGCACCGGTGGCGATGGCCAGGGCGTTCATCGTCACGACCTTGTCGCGCGGCACCACGTGCGGCAGCGCCGCGGACAGGCCCGAGGCGATGAACCGGGTGAATCCGTTGGCGACCAGCGCCGCACACAGCACGGGCAGGTCGCTGGTACCGCACGCCAACAGCGCCGCAATCCCAAGAACCAATATCAACCGGGCAAGGTTGGCCACCACCAGAACCCCGCGCCGGTCCCAGCGGTCCAGGAGGGCGCCGGCGAACGGGCCCAGCACCGAATACGGCAGGAACAGCACGGCGAAGGCGCCCGCGATCGCCCACGGTGAGGCGGCGCGGTCGGGGTTGAACAGCAGGGCTCCGGCCAGCCCGGCCTGAAACAGCCCGTCCCCGAATTGGCTGGCGGCCCGCAATTCCAGCAGCCGGCGAAACTCCGGCAGCCCGCGCGCCGTCCGCCACAGTGACGTGGGTGCGCGGTCATCCACCACAGAACCTCTTCCAGACTCGGGCGGCGGCAGGGCAGGGACCCCAGACCAGCGTACAAATCGCCGGCGCCGGCCGATGTTCGGCACAGCTCAACACGAACCACGGCGGCGGGTGCCATGATGGAAAAATGGCTCAGCCCGAAGAACCCGAGGACGCAGAACAGTTCGTCGCGCCCGCTGCACATCGGGTACGGGCCGGCACGCTGCTGCTCGCCAACACCGACCTGCTCGAACCCACCTTCCGGCGCACGGTGATCTATGTGGTCGAGCACAACGACGGCGGGACGCTCGGTGTGGTTCTCAACCGTCCCAGCGAGACGGCCGTCTACAACGTGCTGCCGCAGTGGTCTGAGCTGGCAGCCAAGCCGAAGACGATGTTCATCGGAGGGCCGGTGAAGCGCGACGCCGCCCTGTGCGTCGGCCTGCTGCGGGTCGGCGCCGAACACCAGGGTGTGCCCGGGCTGCGTCACATCGACGGGCGCCTGGTGATGGTCGACCTGGACGCGGACCCCGACGCCATCGCGCCACACGTGGAGGGGGTCCGGATCTTCGCCGGCTATGCCGGTTGGACCATCGGCCAGCTTGAGGCGGAGATCGAGCGCGATGACTGGATCGTGCTGTCGGCCCTGCCGTCCGACGTGATGGTTCCGCCGCGCGTGGACCTGTGGGGCCGAGCCCTGCGACGGCAGCCGTGGCCCACCTCGTTGCTGGCGACCCACCCGATCGACATCAGCCGCAACTAAGCGGCGCCGGGGGCTTTAGGAGCAGCCGCAGCCGCTGCCGCAGCCGGTGGCCGGCTCCGGCGGCGCACTCTCCCCGCAGCCGCAGGCCGATCCGCAGCCGGCCTCCTCGACCGGTGCGACGTCACCGCAGCACCCACCCGATCCACAGCAGCCGCCGGCGCTCGCGGCCGCGGCGGCATCAGCGGAGAGCCGCGCCGCGTAGCGGGCGCCCTGCCAGACACCGGCGGCCAGGGTGGCCAGCGCCCCGGTGATCGAGATGATCAGGGCCAGCAGTGCCATCGAGGAGGGGCCGGCCACCACGAGGACGCCGCCAACCCCCAGAATCGCGCCGACCGCGACCTGGGCGGGCGCCACCGCGCGCAGCACCAGCTGCTCGGGGTCACCGGTGAGGGGCCGCGTCAGGGTCCGCACACCGAACACCAGCGATACCACCGCGGCGGCCAGGCACACCACACCCATGATCAGCATGGGGACAGAATACGAGCCGGTGGCTAGCCGGTAGTGCCCACCTGGTGGCGCACCGTGCCCGACTCCACCGGCAGGCGGGGGGCCTGGGGCAGTGGCACGGTTCCCACCTGGTGGCGCACCGTGCCCGATTGCACCGGAGCGGGTGGGGCAGGGGGCGGCGGGTTGGTCCCCGGCCGGTCGACCCGGAAGCCGTTGACGATCCCGTCGGTTGCCGGCGCCGCCCCGATCGCACGCCCGGCGCCGGTGGTCACGGTCAACGACACGAGATAGGCCGTGTCATCTGCCGGAACGATCACATGGCGCCGCGATGTGTTCAGCGTCATGTCGGCGTCGCGGTAGGTCCCCTCAATGATCGAGGAGGCGAATCCGTTGAAGTCCTCCAACGAGGCGTTGGTGGTCTGCCAGGCCATCAGGGTCTGACTGTCGACGAAGCCGTGGGTGATCGCCTCGTGCGGATCGAACTGCCCGTCAAGGCGATAGACCACCACCTGCGCGTTGGGCGTGTACAGCGAGCCGCTGCGGCGGTCGGCGATCACGGCGAACGCGTCAGGCACATTCGGGTCGGGAACGTGGGTCCAGCCGGCCGGCATCGGCAGGGTGATGTTGACCGCGGTGAAACCCGCGGGCTGCTGAGGCTCCAGCTGCACCTTCTTGGCTGCGAAGAAGTCACGCAGCGTGCCGGAGGTGGCCGGAACCAGGCCGCTCGGCGGAGCCGGGGCCGCGACCGGTCCCGCGGCGGCCGGCCCGGCCACCGGGACCGAAGCCAGTTGAGCCGGTGGCCCGTAGGGGTTCGGCTGCACCGGGACCAGCGGATCGGCTGCGACGGCGGGGGTGAGGGTCAGGCCCGCCGCCATGACAGCGGCGCAGCCAAACATGAGTCGCCAGCGGCGCGCGGTGTTCGTCATCTCCAGGGGTCCTTCCGGGCTGGGCCGAGCAGCGATGCCCGGGCCGTGAATCGACGGTAGCCAGGGGGAGTCGGGGTCACCAGGGATGCAACCGACCTGGTACGAAGCCCTCATCGGGTCGCAACCCAACTGATACCAAGCTGTGGCGAACGACCCGCCGATCGCCGCCCTTTACCCTGTTGAGGTGAAAGAAGCCCCGCCGCAGGAGCACAGCGACCCCACCGACCAGGCACCCCGGCACCGCTACACCGCTGCGCTGGCCGGGCGTATCGAAGGGACCTGGCAGGACCACTGGGAGCAGCAGGGGACCTTCAACGTCGCCAACCCGGTCGGTTCGCTCGCGCCGGCGGACGGCTCCGCGATCCCCGCCGACAAGATGTTCGTTCAGGACATGTTCCCCTACCCGTCCGGTGACGGCCTGCACGTCGGTCACCCGCTCGGCTACATCGCCACCGACGTCTATGCCCGGTATTTCCGGATGACGGGGCATAACGTGCTGCACGCGCTGGGCTTTGACGCGTTCGGCCTGCCCGCCGAGCAGTACGCGGTCCAGACCGGGACCCACCCGCGCACCCGCACCGAGGCCAACATCGAGAACTTCCGCCGCCAACTGCGACGGCTGGGGCTCGGGCATGACAGCCGGCGCAGCTTCTCCACCACCGACGTCGACTTCTACAAGTGGACGCAGTGGATCTTTCTGCAGATCTACAACGCCTGGTTCGACCCGAGCGCGAAAAAGGCCCGCCCGATCTCGGAGCTGATCGCCGAATTCGACTCCGGTGCCCGCACCCTCGATGACGGACGGGACTGGGCGCAGCTGTCCGCGGGTGAGCGCGCCGACGTCATCGACAGTCACCGGCTGGTCTACCGGTCGGATTCGATGGTCAACTGGTGTCCGGGGCTGGGCACCGTGCTGGCCAACGAAGAGGTGACCTCCGAGGGCAGAAGTGACCGCGGTAACTTCCCGGTGTTCCGGAAGCGGTTGCGGCAGTGGATGATGCGGATCACGGCATACTCCGACCGGCTGCTCGACGACCTCGACGCGCTGGACTGGCCGGAGAAGGTCAAAACCATGCAGCGCAACTGGATCGGGCGTTCCACCGGTGCGGCGGCACTGTTCGGTGCGGTCGCGACCGACGGCACCGCGCTGGACATCGAGGTGTTCACCACAAGGCCGGATACGCTCTTCGGTGCCAGCTATCTGGTGCTGGCGCCCGAACATGAGCTGGTGGACCGGCTGACGGTGTCCGAATGGCCGGACGGCACCGACCAGCGCTGGACCTACGGCGCGACCACGCCCGCGGCGGCCGTGGCCGACTACCGAAAAGCCATCGCGGCGAAGTCCGATTTGGAACGCCAGGAGAACAAGACCAAAACCGGTGTGTTCCTGGGCGCTTACGCGACGAACCCGGCCAACGGGCGACAGGTTCCGATCTTCATCGCCGACTATGTGCTGGCCGGCTACGGCACCGGTGCCATCATGGCGGTGCCCGGCCACGACCAGCGTGACTGGGAGTTCGCGGCCGAGTTCGGCCTTCCGGTGCTGGAAGTCATTGCCGGCGGCGATATCTCGGAAGCTGCCTACGCGGGCGACGGCACGCTGGTCAACTCCGGTCCGCTGGACGGCATGACCGTCGCCGACGCCAAGAAAGCGATGACCGAGCAGCTGGAGGCGCAAGGCCGCGGCTGGGCGCGCATCGAATATAAGTTGCGGGACTGGCTTTTCGCCCGGCAGCGGTACTGGGGAGAGCCGTTCCCCATCGTCTTCGACGCGGACGGGCGCGCACACCCGCTGGACTCCGCCTCCTTGCCGGTCGAGCTGCCCGACGTCGCCGACTACTCACCGGTGCTGTTCGACCCGGACGACGCATCCAGCGAGCCCTCGCCGCCGCTGGCTAAGGCGACCGACTGGGTGCATGTCGAACTGGACCTCGGCGATGGACTTCAGACCTACACGCGTGACACCAATGTCATGCCGCAGTGGGCCGGAAGTTCTTGGTACGAGCTGCGTTACGCCGACCCGCACAACGCTGATCAGTTCTGCGCCCCCGAGAACGAGGCCTACTGGATGGGGCCGCGGCCGGCCGAGCACGGTCCCGACGACCCCGGTGGTGTGGACCTGTACGTCGGCGGGGCCGAGCATGCGGTGCTGCACCTGCTGTACTGCCGCTTCTGGCACAAGGTGTTGTTCGACCTCGGGCATGTCAGCTCACGCGAGCCCTACCGCCGCCTGGTGAATCAGGGCTACATCCAGGCCTCCGCCTACACCGATTCGCGGGGCTCTTACGTGCCGGCTGCCGACGTGGTGGAACGCGACGGGAAGTTCTACCTGCCGGGCACCGAAGGTGACACGGAAGTCTTCGCCGAGTACGGCAAAATGGGTAAGAGCCTGAAGAATTCGGTGTCTCCCGACGAGATCTGCGACAGCTATGGCGCCGACACCCTGCGGGTGTACGAGATGTCGATGGGTCCGCTGGACATGTCGCGGCCGTGGGCCACCAAGGACGTTGTGGGCGCACATCGCTTTCTGCAGCGGGTGTGGCGACTGTTCGTCGACGAGGAGTCCGGCCAGACCCGGGTGCTTGACGGCGAGCCGGACACCGAGACGCTGCGGCTCCTGCACCGGACCATCGTGGGTGTGTCGGAAGATTATGCGGCGCTGCGCAATAACACCGCGGCGGCCAAGCTGATCGAGTACACCAACCACCTGACCAAGGAGCACCCCGAGGGCGTCCCGCGTTCGGCCGTCGAGCCGCTGGCGTTGCTGCTCGCACCGCTGGCCCCGCACCTCGCGGAGGAATTGTGGCGGCGTCTGGGCCATGACTCCTCCCTGGCGCACGGTCCCTTCCCGGTGGCCGACCCGGCCTATCTCGTGACCGAGACCGTGGACTATCCGGTCCAGGTCAACGGTAAGAAGCGGGGTCTGGTCACGGTGGCCACCGACGCGGACGCCGAGGCGATCAAGGCCGCCGCGCTGGCCGACGAGAAGGTGCAGGCTTTCCTGGCGGGTGCGCCGGTCAAGAAGGCGATCGTGGTGCCCGGCCGGCTGGTGAACCTGGTGGTGTGAGTGGGGGACCGGTGCACGCGTCAGCGTGGCCGGACCACCACTTCCTGCAGCTGCGCCTCGGCCGGGGTGCGGAGGGCAGCTGCCACCACTTCGGCGACGGTCTCGGGGCGCAGGAACCGGCCCGGGTCATACTCGCCGCCTTCGTAGGCGACCAGGTCATGCTGCATCTCGGTGTCGACCCGGCCGGGATAGACGGTGGTGACCCGCAGGGACGGCTCATCGCTGCGCAGCGAGTCCGCGAATGCCCGAAGTGCGAACTTGCTGGCCGAATACGACGCCATGCCGGGCGAGACCCGTTGCCCCGCACCTGAGTTGATGAAGACCACGTGTCCTCGGGCTTGCCGCAACGCCGGCAGCAGGGCCAGGGTCAGGGCTACCGCGCCGAAGACGTTCACCTCGAAGGTGGCCCGCCATTCCTCCACGTAGGATTCGCCGGCCGCACCGGGCAACATCACCCCGGCGTTGTGCACCAGCACGTCGAGCTCATCGACGATCTCGGTGGCCGACTCGATCTCGTCGGCGTCGGCGAGATCCAGTGGCCAGGTGGTGGCGCCGAGCTGCTCGGCCACCGCGTCCAACCGTGCCGACGGCCGCCCGGCCAGCAGCAGCGTGTGGGTGGGGGCCAGCGCCGTCGCGATCGCCGAACCGATGCCGCCGCCGGCGCCGGTGATCAGCGCGGTCGGCATCAGTTGCAGTCCAGGGGGCAGCTCGCCTTGTCGTCGGCGGCAGCTTCGGCCACGTCGCAGGTGGCCAGCCGTTCCAGGGGCTCCAGCGCCCGGGTGAGGGTGTCGAGGTCCTCGGGGCTGAGTCTGTTCAGCATCGCCGCCAGGGCGGCGTGACGGTTTGCCAGGGACTCACGGTGGCTTGCCAGACCTTCTGGTGTGATGTCGACCAGCACCGCTCGCAGGTCAGAGGGGTCCCGGCTGCGCTTGACCAAGCCGATCTTCTCGAGCCGGCGGATCGCCACCGTGGTGGTGGGGGTGCGGACCCGTTCGTGGGCGGCCAGCTCGGTCATCCGGATAGGGCCCCGGTCCAGGAGCGTGATCAAGATCGACAGCTGGGCCAGCGTCAACTCGCCGGTCGGGCTACCTCCGCTGATGTCACCGCGCCGCAGAATCGAGAAGAGTTTGGACAGCGAACGGTGCAAGCCTTCGGCGATAGCCGTCACCTGCGGCGTATCGGCAGTGCTCTCCGTCATAGTTCGCCAGTCTAACGGGCGGCCCCGACGAGGGGGGATAAGTCTGTGAGGTCAGTGTCACAACACCTGGGACAGGAACTTCTGCAGCCGTGGGGTCGCGGCGTTGTCGAAGATCTGATCTGGCGGCCCGGACTCGACCACCTTGCCCCGATCCATGAACACCACCGTGTCCGACGCCGACCTGGCGAAACTCATCTCGTGGGTGACCACCACCATCGTCATGCCGTCGGCGCCGAGCTCGGCGATGAGCGCCAAGATCCCCTTGACCAATTCTGGGTCCAGCGCCGAGGTGGCTTCGTCGAACAGCATCACCTGTGGCTGCATGGCCAGCGCTCGGGCTATCGCCACACGTTGTTGCTGGCCGCCGGAGAGCGCCGACGGTCGAGAGCCCGCCTTGTTCCTCAGGCCGACACGGTCCAGCAGGCCCAGTGCGAGTTCGCGGGCCTCGTCGCCGGACATGCCGCGGAGCTTCCGCGGCGCCAGCGTGATGTTGTCCAGCACGGTGCGGTGCGGGAACAGGTTGAAGTGTTGAAACACCATGCCGATCCGCTGACGCAGTTCATCGGGATCGTCGGCCAACACCGACCGGCCGCCCAGCACGACGTCGCCGGCATCGGGCTCGTGCAGCCGGTTCAGGGTGCGCAGCATCGTCGACTTACCCGAACCAGACGGGCCGATCACCGCTGCGGTGGCACCTGCCGGCACGTCGAGGTCCACGCCACGCAATACCTGATGCTTGCCGAAGGACAGTTCAATACCCTTGGCCGCCAACGACACCGGCTCACGGGAACCGGCCGCCGTCACGTCATCTCCTGACTGGAGATCGCCGGGCTCAACTCCACGGAGTCATCGGCCTCGGGGGGCCTGCCGCGGCGCAATCGATGATCGACCACGTTCACCAGATGGGTCAACGGGATGGTCAGCGCCAGGTAGAGCAGGCCGGCTGCCACCAGCGGCGACAGGCTGCCGGTCTGGGCGTTGAAGTCACGGCCCACCTGGAACAGCTCGCGCTGACCGGCCACCAGGCCGAGGAAGTACAACAATGCCGAGGCTTTGAGCAGGGCAATGAATTGGTTGACCAGCGCCGGCAACACCCGCCGGATGCCCTGGGGGATCACCACCAGGCGCATGGCCTCCGGATACCCGAAGCCCAAAGCCCGGGAAGCCTCCAACTGGCCGGCCTCCACGCTCTGGATTCCCGAGCGCAGAATCTCGCCGATATAGGCGGCAGCGGTCAGCCCCAGGGCGGCGATCCCCAGCGGATAGGGATTGTTGTGCGTCAGCCCGCCCACCAGCGGACCGACCGCCAGGCCGATCAGCAAAATGATCAGCACCTCGGGCAGGCCCCGGAAGATGTCGGTGTAGATCCGGGCCGGCCAGCGCAGCCACCGCGTGCGGGAGATCCCCGCGACGGCCAGGCCCAGTCCGGCCAGCAGGCCGATGACACCGCCGCTCACCGTCAGCAGCAGAGTATTGGGCAGGCCGGTCTTGATGAGGTCGGGCAGCGCTTGACGGTAGAGCTCCCAGTCGAAGAAGGAGTCGCGCAGTTGCGCCAGAGTCGATTTGGGCGTGTAGGGCTCGGCCTCAGCCCGGTGGTGCCGCGCGGCTATCGCGGCGAAGTCCGGCAGGTGCGGGGTGGCAGCTGACTTGGAACCCGGTTTCCAGTCCGGCGGCAGTGGCCGCGGCACCCAGTCGGTGTAAAGCTGAGGCCAGGTGCCGTCGGCGATGACGGCGTCCAGACCGGAGTTCAGCGCCGACGTCAGAGCCTGGTTCCCCTTGGCGACCGCGTACGCCTCGAAACCGGCCGGGCTGAATGTGCTGCCGACGATCTGCGCCGGATCGCCCGGCCGCAGCAGGTTCAGGGCGGTCATCGAAGGGGCCACCCAAGCATCGACCTGACGGCTCTTCAGGCTGGCGTACAGCGTGATCGAGTCGGGGAACCGTACCGGTTCGATCTCCAGGGTGTCGACGACATAGGCGTCTTCGACGGTGCCCTGCACCACGGCGATGCGCTGGCCGGCGGTCAGGGCGTCATATCCGCTGATCGCCGAGCCGCTGGGGACCACCAAGGCCATGTAGCCGAAGTTGTAGCCATTGGTGAAACCGACTGTGCGACGGCGCTCTTCGGTGGCATTGATCGACGCCGAACCGACATCGAACCGCCCGGACTCCACCTGGGCCAGCAACCCGAAGAAGTCGGTGCCCACGAATTGGATCCGCAGGCCCAGCTTCTTGGCGATGGCCCGCAGCAGCTCGTTGTCGAAGCCGGTGTAGCGGCCCTTGGCGTTGATGCAGTTGGTCGGCGGGCTCTCGGTGATGGTGCCGACCGTGAGGACACCGGGGGTCCCCAGCCCGAGTTTGGTGATGTCCACGGAGCTCAGCGGCTCAACTGCGGCGGTGGTGTACTTGTCCTCCCGCGGACGCTTGGCGTTGGCCAGTTTGGGCGGCAACGCGACGGCGGCCTCCTCGCCGAGGGGGGCGCATTGGTCGGGTGCGGCGCCGGCCGGGGGCACAGCCGCGAGGCTGCCCATGATCAGGCAGGTGGCGAGAAACGCCGCCAGTCTCAGTGCTGATCGCGCCATCGGCACAGCGCTTCGGCCGCGGTCAGGTCATAGTCGGGTCCACTGCTGCCGATGGTCAACAGGCTCACCCCCAGGGCGCTCAAGGCGTCGGCCTCGGCCAGCAGCTCGGCGATGCTGCCACGGGTCTGGTCACCGCCGAGCGCAGCGGAGTGCTCAATGGTTGCGGGATCACGTCCGAGGGCGGCGCAGTGCTCGGCGAGCACCGCGGCCTTGTGGGGATAGCTGTCGGCGTCGGCGAAGCTGTGCCAGATATCGGCGTGCTCGGCGACCAGGCGCAGGGTCTTACGTTCGCCGGCACCCCCGATCAGCGTCGGGATAGGCCGGGTTGGCGGCGGGTTGAGCTGGGCCAGGCGGCGTGTGATCCGCGGCAATGCGCTCGCCAAGTCATCGAGTCGGCTGCCCGCGGTACCGAACTCGTAGCCGTATTCGCGGTAATCCCGGTGTTTCCAGCCCGAGCCGATCCCCAGGATCAAGCGTCCACCGCCGATGTGGTCGACGGTGCGGGCCATGTCGGCGAGCAGTTCGGGGTTGCGGTAGGAGTTGCACGAGACCAGGGCACCGATCTCGATGCGCGAGGTCTGCTCTGCCCAGGCGGCCAGCATGGTCCAGCACTCGAAGTGTTCTCCGTCGCGGTCGCCGTAGAGCGGGAAGAAGTGATCCCAGTTGAAGGCGATGTCGACGCCGATGTCCTCGCACCGACGGACCGCGTCGCGAATCGCGCTGTAGTGCGGCGCGTGCTGGGGTTGCAGCTGTACCGCGATGCGGAGGGGCCGGGCCATCTGGCCACTGTATCCCCGGAAACCTCGGGTTCGGCCCTGGCGAACCGCCGGATGTCAGGCCAGTGCCATGCGAAGCAGCTCGACCAGTACCCGCGGCCGATCACTTTGCACCGAGTGCCCCGCGCCATCCACGACGTGGGTGGTCAGTCCCGGCGAGCGTTGGGCGTACTCGGCGACGTCGTCGGCGGAGACGAACGCCGAGTCGCCACCGCGGATCAGTGTGGTCGGTGCGGTGATCGACGCGACATCGGTCCACAGGTCGGTGAAATCGCCGACCGAGCGGATGGCGTCGTAGCGCCACGTCCAGCTGCCGTCGGGCAATCGCCGGGTGTTGTGGAAAAGCCCGCGCCGCAAGGACTCCGGATCCCGGTGTGGCGCCGCGGCCACGGTGACCTCCAGCAGCGCCGCGAAATCCGGGAAGGTCCGGTCGCCCTGCACCAGTGCCACCGTGCCGCGGTCGGCGGTGCTCATCTGGGCGTGCCGCTGCAGCGCCGAAGGCGTCACGTCCACCAGGGCCAACCGGCGCACCAGCTCGGGTGCCGTGGCCGCCAGCCGGATCGCGGTGAGTCCACCCAGTGACATGCCGACCACCAAGGTGGCGTCCGGCGCCAGCTCGCGCAGGACCGGAGCCACCGCGGCGGCATTGCGCTGCGGTGAGTAGTCGCCGTCGTCGCGCCAGGCGGAACGGCCGTGGCCGGGCAGGTCCACCGCCAGTGCGGGTTCGCCGAGCCCGAGGACGACGGTGTCCCAGGTGTGGGCGTTCTGTGCGCCGCCGTGCAGGAACACCACCCGCGGCGCGGCCGTCCCCCAGCGCAACGCACTGATCTCGGCGGTCTCGATGCGCTCGACCTCGGGCAGCGGGCCGGTGAGACCGGCCTGCTCGGCGTTGCCGACCAGCAGGTCGAACTCCGAGAGGCCGGCCAGTTCGTCGTCGGTCATATTCCCGCTCACTCTGCGTCCTTGGCGTAAAAGTACGAGTTGTTCGTGGCCTCAGCGCAGAGTCAACGGCTAACCGACGATGAACTCTTCGAGCTGCGCGCGTGCGACGTCGTCGGCCAGCTGCTTGGGCGGGCTCTTCATCAGGTAGGCCGACGCGGGCAGGATCGGTCCGCCGATGCCGCGGTCCTTGGCGATCTTGGCGGCGCGCACCGCGTCGATGATGATGCCGGCGGAGTTGGGCGAGTCCCACACCTCGAGCTTGTACTCGAGGTTCAGCGGTGCGTCGCCGAAGGCACGACCCTCGAGGCGCACGTAGGCCCACTTGCGGTCGTCGAGCCAGGCCACGTGGTCGCTTGGTCCGATGTGGACGTTCTTGTCCTCGACCTTGCCGGCCAGCGAGCCGGTGAGGTTGGAGGTGACGGCCTGAGTCTTGGACACCTTCTTGGACTCCAGGCGCTCACGCTCGAGCATGTTCTTGAAGTCCATGTTGCCGCCGACGTTGAGCTGGTAGGTGCGGTCCAGTGTGACGCCGCGGTCCTCGAACAGCTTGGCCATCACCCGGTGGGTGATCGTGGCGCCGACCTGGCTCTTGATGTCGTCGCCGACGATCGGCACGCCGGCGTCGGCGAACTTCTTGGCCCAGACCGGGTCGGAGGCGATGAACACGGGCAGGGCGTTGACGAACGCGACATTGGCGTCGATGGCGCACTGGGCGTAGAACTTGTCGGCCTCTTCCGAACCCACCGGCAGGTAGGAGACCAGCACGTCGACCTTGGCCTCACGCAGCGCCGCCACCACGTCCACGGCTTCGGCGTCGGACACCTCGATGGTCTCCGCGTAGTACTTGCCGATGCCGTCGAGGGTCGGGCCGCGCTGCACGATGACGTCCGTCGGCGGCACGTCAGCGATCTTGATGGTGTTGTTCTCCGAGGCGAAGATCGCCTCGGAGAGGTCGAAGCCCACCTTCTTGGCGTCCACGTCGAACGCGGCGACGAACTTCACGTCGCGGACGTGATACGGACCGAACCGCACATGCATCAGGCCGGGGACCGTCGAGGTGTCATCGGCGTTCTGGTAGTACTGGACGCCCTGGACCAGCGAGGACGCGCAGTTGCCGACGCCGACAATGGCGACCCGCACATCCGTCGTTTGCTCAGTCATTTTCGACGCTCTCCTTTTTTGCTTTCACTGCTACGTGCTGTGTTGTGTTGTCCCGATGCCCGCGTCCGGCAGGATCAGGGTTGTTCGGCCCGACCCTGCGACACGCGTTCGGCCGCAATCAGCTCGTTGAGCCACTTGACTTCCCGCTCGCTGGACTCCAGCCCGAGCTGGTGCAGTTGACGGGTGTAGCGGTCCAGCGAGTTGCTGGCCCGTGCCACCGCGTTGCGCAGGCCTTCCCGGCGTTCCTCCACCTGCCGGCGGCGTCCCTCAAGGATGCGCATCCGGGCTTCGGCAGGGGTGCGGTTGAAGAACGCCAGGTGCACCCCGAAGCCATCGTCGGTGTAGTTCTGCGGGCCGGTGTCGGACACCAGCTCGTTGAAGCGCTCACGGCCGGCGTCGGTCAGCTGGTAAACCCGCCGAGCCCGGCGCACCGGGGTCCCCGTTGGAGCGGCGTCTTCGGCGATCACGCCGGCCAACTGCATGCGCCGCAGCGCGGGGTACAGCGAGCCGTAGGAGAACGCCCGGAAGGCACCCAGCAGACCGGTCAACCGCTTCCGGAGCTCGTAGCCGTGCATCGGCGACTCGAGCAGCAGGCCCAAAATGGCAAGTTCAAGCACTCGAATCACCTCCCTGATGTGTTTTCAGCTACGACCGGTCGACGGTTCGCGACATAGTATCGCGCCGATATAACAGAACCCAAGTGGCTGTCGTTCGCCTAACATTCAGGCGCCCGCAACGGGGCGTTTGAGGCGCGCGGATCAGGAGGGGTAATTGATGCGTTTGATCGTGCCGTCTCCGGCGAAGGCGATGTACCCGCTGCCGTAGTCGCTGGAGACGTACACCGACAGCGACAGCGCCCCCGGTGTCGTCGGATCCCGGGCCGGATCCACGATCAGGTAGGTGTTCTTCACCTCAGACGGCTTGATCCCGAGCGTTTCGGGGCCGCCGCGCAGGATGCCGACCGCGGTCTTGACGTCGAACGCGCCCAGATCGACCAGAACGTCGTCGCTGCTCCGAGATGACGTGGACGGGTCGTCCCAGCCTCCCCGGTAGGAGTAGTCCAGCTTGCGGCGTTCCTCGGCCGGATCGGCGCGTTCCAGGGACGCGTAGTCGGGGTAGACCACCAGGCGGTAACCCTTGGTGTCGCCGAACTTCTGGCGGGCCTGCTCCAGCAGCCCGGTCAGCCCGCCCAGCGAGTGCAGCTGCCGGGGCGGCGTCAGCACCACCGGCGCGACGCCGTCCGGCTTGGCCCCGGGGTCGGAGGTGAAGCTCAGGGGCGAGCTGGTGTTCCCATACATCACCCAGCCCAGCAACAGTCCCACCAGCAACGTCGCACCCAGGACACCCAATGCTTTGAGGACGACGCTGCGCACGCCAAAGGTCGTGGGACCGCCCAGGGCGGGCAGCTTGACCGGAGCTGTCTCGGTCTGCAGGTCGCTGACCAGCGCATGAAGATCACCCAGGGTGACAGCACGAGTGGCTGAACTGACGCGTTCCTGGTGCTCGGCGCCCGACAGCTGCCCCTCACCCAGCGCACTGTCGAGGATCCGGCACACGTCGTCGCGGTCGCTGTCTTTGGCTCGGGTGCCTGCGGTCTGCCGTGTCGCCACGGCGACGATAGTAAAAGAACGGTGCGCGACGGTGTCCCCGAATCCGCCGGTTGACGTCGGTTAAGGGCGTTGATCGCGACTGCCGGTGGGGACCCGACGTACTCTGGTCAGCGTGCGATTGCAGCGACAGGTGGTGGACTACGCGCTCCGGCGCCGTTCCCTGCTGGCCGAGGTCTACTCCGGGCGCACCGGGGTCTCCGAAGTGTGCGACGCCAATCCGTATCTGCTGCGGGCCGCGAAGTTCCACGGCAAGCAGAGTGCAGTGGTCTGCCCCATCTGCCGCAAGGAGCAGCTGACCCTGGTGTCGTGGGTGTACGGCGAACAGCTGGGCGCGGTCTCGGGTTCGGCGCGTTCCGCCGAGGAACTGGTGCTCCTTGCCACCCGATTCTCGGAGTTCTCGGTGTACGTCGTCGAGGTATGCCGGACCTGCAGCTGGAACCACCTGGTGAAGTCATACGTGCTGGGCATCGCGAGCCCGCCCAAGGGATCCCGCGGGCGACGGACGGCACGCAGCGGAGCCCGTACCGCCAGTGAGTAAACACCACGCCGACGAGCCCGACACCGGCTCGGCCCGGTCCTCCGACGCCGGTGGGCGGCGCCCCCCGGCCGGACCGGACGACCGGCTCACCACGATCATTCCGGCGGTCGACGATGCCGTCACCGCCGATCTGCGCGACCCGATCGACGCCGTCCGTGCCGCGCTCGACGGCACGCCACGGCAACGCGAGGAGACGCTGAGCGGCCGCATCCCGCGGCGCGAGCCCCCGCCGGAGAAACCCGTCACCGCGGCTGCGCCGCGGCGGTCCGAGCAGCCGCGCCCCCCGGACCGCCCGGCCGCACCGAACCCGCTGAACTGGCTGCGGGACCACCCGCCGAACTGGCGCTGGATCCGCCGCGGGTGCTACATCGGCGCGGCGGTGTTGCTGCTGTTGCCTGTCATCACCTTTGCGATGGCGTACTCGATCACCGAGGTGCCCTCGCCGGGGGACATCCGCACCAACCAGGTGTCGACCATCCTGGCCAGCGACGGCTCCGAACTCGCCAAGATCATTCCGCCGGAAGGCAACCGCGTCGACATCGACATCAACCAGGTGCCGGTCTATGTGCGCAACGCGGTGCTGGCCGCCGAGGACCGCGACTTCTACTCCAACCCGGGATTCTCGGTGTCCGGCTTCGCCCGCGCCATCAAGAACAACATCTTCGGCGGCGACACCCAGGGCGGCTCGACCATCACCCAGCAGTACGTCAAGAACGCCCTGGTGGGTTCCGAGCGGGCCGGCATGGGCGGATTGGTCCGCAAGGCCAAAGAACTGGTGATCGCCACCAAGATGTCCAGCGCGTGGCCCAAAGACGATGTGCTGCAGGCGTACTTGAACATCATCTACTTCGGCCGCGGCGCCTATGGGATCGCCGCGGCGTCGCGGGCCTACTTCGACAAACCGGTCGAGGACCTCGACATCGCCGAAGGCGCGCTGTTGGCGGCGCTGATCCAGCGGCCGTCCACGTTGGACCCCGCCGTCGATCCCGAAGGCGCCGTGGACCGCTGGAACTGGGTGCTCGACGGCATGGTGGAGACCGGGGCGCTGACCGCCACCGAGCGGGCCGCTCAGGACTTTCCGGCCACGGTCTCGCCTGACCTGGCGAGCTCTCGCAACATCACCACCGGGCCCAACGGGCTGATTCAGCGGCAGGTGACCCGAGAACTGCTTGAGCTGTTCAACATCGACGAGCAGACGCTCAACACCCAGGGTCTGCAGATCACCACCACCATCGACCCGGCGGCGCAGGACGCCGCCGAGGAGGCGGTCGAGACCTACCTCAAGGACCAGATGCCGAAGATGCGCGCGGCGGTGGTCTCGATCGATCCGCGGGACGGCGCAGTGCGCGCCTACTACGGGGGATCAGAGGCGACGGGCTTCGACTTCGCCCAGGCCGCCCTGCAGACCGGTTCAGCGTTCAAGGTGTTCGCGCTGGTGGCCGCGCTGGAGCAGGGTATCGGCCTGGGTTACCAGATCGACAGTTCCCCGCTGACCCTCGAGAACGGCCAGATCAAGATCACCAACGCCGAGGGCGAGGGTTGCGGTGTCTGCAACATCGCCGAGGCGCTCAAGCGCTCGCTGAACACTTCGTATTACCGGCTGATGCTCAAGCTCAACAACGGGGCGCAGGACGTCGCCGACGCGGCACATCAGGCCGGCGTTGCCACGAGCTTCCCCGGTGTTGAGCACACCCTGTCTCAGGACGGCGGTCCGCCGGAAGGCGGCGTGGTGCTGGGCCAGTATCTGACCAGGGTCATCGACATGGCCTCGGCGTACGCCACCTTGGCCGACTCGGGTATCTACCACCCACCGCACTTCGTGGAGAAGGTGGTCAGCTCGAACGGTAGCGTGCTGTTCGACGCCAAGACCTCCGAGGACACCGGCGAACAGCGCATCCCGAAAGCGGTCGCCGACAACGTCACCGCCGCCATGGTGCCCATTCCGGGCTGGTCGCGCGGGCATACCCTGGCCGGCGGCCGGCCCGCGGCGGCCAAGACCGGAACCACCCAGCTCGGTGACACCGGCGCCAACAAGGACGCCTGGATGGTCGGTTACACCCCTTCGCTGTCGACCGCGGTGTGGGTGGGCACCACCGACAGCAAGGATCCGCTGGTGAATCAGTGGGGAGGAGCGGTGTACGGCGCGGGTATTCCGGCCGACATCTGGAAAGCCACCATGGACGGTGCGCTGCAGGGCACTCCCAACGAATCCTTCCCGACCCCCACCGAAATCGGTGGCTACGCGGGTGTTCCGGCCGCCCCGCCGCCGCCCCCGCCGATGGATGAG
>NZ_MVHH01000025.1 GCF_002086515.1 Mycolicibacter arupensis | reverse complement strand
CCTGCGCCGCAGGAGCCGACGCCAACGGCCCCAACCCAAACGCCAAAAACGCACCCACCGCACTGCTGGCCCCCAACAGTCGCCGGCCACGCCGACCCTGCTGACCGTTGCCCGAAGTGTTACGTCCTACCGCCATTTGGGATGTCCTATCTGTGTGGCCCACAGTTGTGCTGTCTCTGTCTGTCATGAAGTTTGGATCTGGCGGCCTGCCGGTCAGCAGGTTCAGCCGTAATAGCCCAAGGCCGCGGCGATCTGCTGCGGGATGTCATTGAGCCACTCCGACGCCACCCCGAAGAAGCTGCCGGTGACGCTCAGCAGGCCCAGGTCGGACAGACCCAAGCCGTCGACCAGTCCGTTGATGTCCAGGCTGCCCAGCCCCAGGTCGGTGAGCAGCGAGTTGATCGTGGCGTCGAGTCCGAGGTTGGAAACGATGGTGTCCAGGTCAAAGGTGTCCAGACCAATCCAACCCAGGAAGGTGCCCAGTGTGGGGTCTCCCAGCACGCTGGTCATTACGTCGGTGATGAACTGGTCCAGGTACACCTCGTCCAGACCCAGGCCGTTGAGGATGCTCTCGATCGAGACACCACCCAAGAGGCTCTCGATGAAGCCGTAGAGGGTCTGGTCGCCCATGCCCAGGCCGTTGAGGATGCCGGCGATCGAGATGCTGCTCAGCCCAAGGCGGTCGATGAACATATCGATGGAGATGTTGTTGAAGCCGAGGTTGTTGAACATCTGCTGGATGTAGAGGTCGTTCAAACCCAGGCTGTCGATCAGGCCGGACAGGCTTTGGCTGCCCATCCCCCAGGACGTGAACAGGTCGTTCAGCGTGGTGTCGGTCAACCCCAGTCCGGCGACTGCGCCCTGCATGAGTTCGGTCAGGGTCGGGTCGAAGCCCCAGGCGGTGAAGAACTGCTCCAGGGTTACGTTGCCGGTCAGGTCGCCCAGACCGTCGAACAGTTCCTCGAGGGTGTAGTTACCGAGGCCCATCGCGTCCAGCCCTTGCAACACGGTGATGTCGGACATGTTCATGCCCTCGACGACCTGGCCCACGGTGTTGTTGCCCATCACCGCGGCGAGGGTCGGGTTGCCGGCCTTCTCGAGGAGAGATGCCTGGTCTGGGGCGAGCACGCCCAGCGGTGTCACAGCCAGGTTGGCGTAACCGGGCGCCGGGCTGGGAAGGGTGTACATCAAGTCCACGAGCACAACGTCGCTCACCGGAGTGTCGGGCGGGTAACCCATCGTGTTCTCGCCGATCGGCATCATGTCGATCAAGTCCCCGACGGTCTGGCTGCCGAAGGGCCCCATGAAGTCGCCCAAGGTGGCGCCGGGCGGGAACAGGGACAGCGCCATTTCCATCAACGGCGTGCTGCCGGTGATGTCGGGTCCGAGGAACCCGTCGTTGATCAAGTCGACCAGCGTCTGGTCACCGTATTCGCCGAGCATCCCGGAGAGTTCGCCGATGGTGATGCCGCCGAGGCCCATCTGGTCGAAGAAGTCGGTCAGTGGCGGGTCGCCGAACGCATCCGTCAACAGACCGCCAACGGTCCAGCTCGGGTCGATCAGGCTGGACAGGGACTCGCCGCCCGTCGCGCCGAGCAGGTCCTTGATCAGGCCACCCACAGTGGCGTCGTCGCCGCCGACAAAGCTCAAGACGAGCTCGGTCAGAGTGGGGTTGCCGATATCGGTCTGGTTGAGCAGTGCGATCAGCAGGCTGGCGACCGAGTCGCCGGGCTCGATTCCACCCAGACTCTCCAACAGCTCAGCCATGGTGGGGTTGCCGATTCCGGCCTCGTTGAAGACGCCGATCAGCAGTTCGGACAGCGACTGAGTGCCGATACCGAACTCGTTAAGCAGATCAACCGGCGTCATGTGACCGAAGCCCAGCTGGTCGAGCATGTCGATGATCAGCGTCTCCAGCGGAACATCGCCGATCCCGGCCTGCGACAGCAGCTGGGTGATGGTGGTGTCACCCATGCCCGACATGTCGACAACGTCACCGATGTTGAAGTTCGCGTCGATCGGCTGCCCGGGGGTCAAAACGCCGTTGAACAGCGGGAAGTAGGCGCCCCCGAGGTCGACACCGCTGCTGCCGTTGAGGAAGGCGTCCAGCAGGGTTGCCGGCATACCGAACAGCGCGGAGAACGCCTGGACCGGGTCGGTGAGGAGGTTGCTGAAGATTTCGTTCAGCACCTCGCCGAACGCGGTGCCCATAGTGACCCACGGACCGATTCCGGCCAGCAGCGAGTTCACCCACAGCGGCATTTCCACGTCGATGTTGGCGGGGAAGGGCAGGGCTTGGACGCCGATGGTGGGCATCGAGTTGGTGAAGATGTTGATGACATCCGGGATGCCGCTGATCGCCTCTTGCGGGTTTGTGAAGATGTGCTGCAGCAGGCCCCACATGTCGACCGAGTTCTGATTCAACGCCTGCAGGCTGGCGATGGTGTTCTCGAACAGGTCGGTGTAGGGCGAGAAGAAGTCCGACGTCAGCGCAACGCCGCGCTGCTCGACCAGCGCCAGCTGATGCTGAAGCTGAGGCAGGTTCGAGGCCACGGCGGGAACCGCGACCAGGCCCACCCCGGCAACGGCCATGCCGGTGGTGACGTAGGGACGAAGTGTTTGCTGCATGACGCCCTCCCGGACGGAAGTTCCGAAGTTTCCCTGTCGCTTAGCCACTGAGCACCGCCGTGATCTGGTCCCCGAGGCCGTCAAGCCAGTAGGACATGGAGCCCCAGAACTCGCCGATCTGGGCGTTGATCACGGTCATGTCGGCGATACCCAGCGAGGTGAGCAGCTCGTCGACGGTCTGAAGGCCGAAGTCGCCGAGCAGCGAGCTGACCGTCGAGGCGCCGAACAGTGAGTCGATCAGCTCGTTGAGGGTCTGATCGCCCAGGCCCAGGGCGATCATCTGGTCGGCGATGGTCGAGACACCGAAGAACTGGTCGAAGAGGTCGCTCAGCGACTGGCCGCCGAGGCCGAAGTCGTTGAGCATCTCGTTGACGGTCTGCGGTCCCAGCGCCTGCCGGATGATGTCGTCAATCTGCATGCCGCCCAGGCCACCGTCGTCCAAGGCGTTGGCGACGGTCTGGTCGCCGAAGGTCTGAGTGAGCAACTCGCTCATGGTCTGGTCGCCCAGGCCAGAGGCGGCGAGCAGGTCCACGATGGTCTGGTCGGCGGGCACCAGCTGGTCGATCAGCGCCGACAGCGGGGTGTCACCCATGACGCCCAGCAGTGACGAGAGCGGTGCGTCGGGCATCCCGGCCAGCACCAGGTCGGTCAGAGTCTGATCGGCCATGCCCGAATCGATGAGCATTTGCCCCAGCGTCATCGAGAAGTTCTGCTCGATCATGTCGGCGAGGCTCATGTCGCCCATCGGACCGAGCATCGCAGACAGGGGCTCGTCCAATTGGGTGCCCAGCATGCTGGCGATGGTCGTACCTGCCAGGGAATCCGCCAGGAGGGCGTCACCACCCTTATCCAGCGGGGTCATGCCGGTCGCAGTGAGCATGTCGTTGATGGTGAGGTTGCCGGTGATATAAGACAGGTTGCCGAAGATGGTGCCCAGCGACAGGTTGGTGATACCCAACAGGTCGGTGACATCCCGGGTGGTGACAGCGCCGAAGCCCGCATACCCCATCACCTCGCTCACAGTGGTGTCGCCGTAGGGACCGAGGATGGCGACGGCCAATTGCCCCACGTCAGCGTCGGCCAAGCCGGCAGAACTGAGCAGGTCCATGATCGTTTGGTTGCCCAAGCCCAGTCCGCCGAGCAGTTCAGTGATGAACTCGTGGGTGGTCTGTGCGCCGAGGCCCGTGGCGTCAAGGATGTCCGCGGGGGTTTGACCGCCCAGTCCCACCGCGTCCACCGCGGTCTGGAGCAGGCCGTTGAGCGTCAGGCTGCCGGCGCCGATGTCGGTGAGGAGCTCGTTGACCGTCGGGTCTCCGATGCCCAGCGCTTCGAGCATGTCCATGCCCAGGTCGGCCAATTTGAGGTCGGCCAGGCCGATGTCGTCGGCGATGTCGATGACCGTGGTGTTTTCAAAGCCCAGCGCGTTGGTGATGTCGATGGCGATGTCGGCGACCGCAACGTTGCCGATCCCCAGCATGTCCATGAGCTCGGCGATGGTGGGGTTGCCGATGCCCACCGCGTTGAAGACCGTGCTCAGCACACTGGCGACCTCAAGGTCGCCCAGGCCGAGGGCGTTGACGACGTCGACGGGGGTGTCGTCACCCAGTCCGACGCTGTCCAGCAGGCCGGTGAGCATGCCCGCAACCTCAAGGGTTCCGATCCCGGTCTGGTCCAGCAGGCTGGCGATGGTCTGGTCGCCGATACCGAGGTTGTTGGCCCACTCACTGGCGGTCTCATCGATGATCAGGTTCTGGTCGGGTACCAGGATCCCATTGAAGGCCGGGATGCTCAGCCCGGCCACATCGATGGTGCTGGTGCCGTTCAGCCACGCGTCCAGCAGCTGCGGGACCGCGGTGAATAGGGCGGCGAACGGGTCCAGCGGGTCGCTGGGGTTGAAGATCTGGTTGAGGATGTCCTGCATCGCGTCATTGACCGTGACCAGCGGGCCGATGACCCCCATGCCGATGGTCAGGATCGGCGAGAGCAGGACCATCAGCGGGTCGGATCCGCTGATGGAAGGCATGATCGAGGTCAGGAACTCAAAGACTTCCGGCAGCCGCGACAGCGAGCTCGGGTCCGAGAAGATCTGCTCGAGAAGGTTTCCCCAGCCGTTGTCGGTCCCCATTGCGACCACGTTGGTGGCCGTGTTGTTGAAGAGGTCTACCCACGGGCCGAAGAAGTCAGCCGAGAGCTTGACACCCTGGTCCTGGATCAGCTGAAGAGCCCGTTGAGGCTCGGCGTGGGGCCGCAGTACCGCCGCGGGAACGGCCCCAGTAACCGCAATCAAGGCGGCACCTGCGATGGCGACGCCGGGGGTGACGTATGGGCGAAGCGCCAGCTGCATCATGCTCTCCTAGGACACTGACTACGGACGTTGCTTAAACTTACATGAGTTTTCCCGTTTGTCGAACCGTAGCTTTGTAAGCAATAGCTTCATCAAAACCGGGGTCAGCCCTCACGTGAAGCGATAGATCTCAGCTGAAATTTGCGCCGTAATGCCATGTCGCGTCCGCGAACTTGTGATATGGGTCCCGCTAGCCCTGCGAGTGTGACGCGGGGTCAGATCGGACGGAAAGTGGAGACGTTCCTGTTAGGAGGTCTCAGGAAGCTCAGCTCTGGCTCTGCTGGCCCTGTGTTCCGCGCAGCCGGTTTGCCAGGCCCGTGGCGGCAAGCTGGGCCAGGCCGCCGAGCAAGGCACCTTTGACCTCCGACGGGCGCTTTTCCGGCAGCGGCTCGGCCCACTGGGCCATCGCTGCCAGTTCACCGGCGACGTATTGCTCGCGACACGCGCTGCGCTGGATCTTGCCGCTGGTGGTGGTCGGGATCCGCATCGGCTTGAGCAGCGCGACGGCTTGCACATCGATCCCGTGGTGGGTGCGGACCGCCGCCCGAATCGAGTGGATCAGGTCATTGAGGTCGACGCCGGCGGCCGTGTGGTGGTGCACCTCCTGGACCACCACCACGTATTCCGGGGCGTAACGCTCGGTCGGCAGCTGGAACACCGCACCACGGCTGGGCATAAGCGCCGGGTGACAGGCCTGCACGGTCAGCTCGATGTCATTCGGGTAGTGGCTGAATCCATTGATCGTCATCAGGTCCTTGCACCGGCCCGTGACGAACAGCTCGCCGTCTTGGAAGAACCCGAGGTCGCCGCTGCGCAGGTAAGGCCCCTCGCCGGTGTCAGCCAGGTGCGCATTAAAGGCGTGTTCGGTCTCTTCGGGACGCCGCCAGTAGCCCACGCCGACACTCGGCCCGGACACCCAGATCTCCCCCACTTCCTCAGGGGAGCGAAGTTCCCGCGTCTCGGCATCGACGATGCGCACGTCCACGCCGTCCGGCCTTTTGCCGCAACCCACCAGCGGAAGCGCGGTCTCCGGGCTGGCCGCGTCGGCGGTCACCTCGACGACTCGATCCTCGGTGAGCGCGGGCCGGTCGAAGTACCGGACCACCGGCAACGCCGACTCGGACATGCCCGTCACGCCCAGGGTCGCCTCGGCAAGCCCGTAAGCCGGTATGAAAGCCTCCTGCCGGAAGCCGGCGGGTGCGAATGCGTCGGTGAAGGACTGCAGCGTCTCCGAGCTGATGGGTCCGGCCCCGACCACGGCGATCGAGAGACTCGACAGATCCAAGGCAGCACGCTCCGCGGCGGTGCTGCGCTTGACGCAGGCCTCGTAGGCGAAGTTCGGTGCGGCGGTGATGGTCGCCTGGTAGCGCGATATCGCCTGCAGCCACCGGATCGGGCGCATCAGGAAGGCACTCGGAGACATCAGCACGGTGCTACGGCCGCCGTAGATGGTGCCGACGATGCCCCCGACGAAGCCCATGTCGTGATACTGCGGCAGCCAGGACACCCCACTGATGGGGCTGTTCATGACTGGTGCGTCGTCGGCCGGATTCAGGGCCCACCGCATGATCTCCAGGTTGGCCAGGTAGTTGCGGTGAGTCAGCACGCAACCCTTCGGCACCCCAGTGGAGCCCGAGGTGTACTGGATCATGGCGAGGCTGTCGGCACTGACGCTCTGCGGCTCCCAGGCCGCTCCGTCGTCGGAGTCATCGTCCATGGCCAGCCACGTCAACTTCGGACCGGCGCTGAGGCCATCCACCGCAGACTTCATCTTGGCCTGCGTCTTGGCGGTTGCCAGCGCGAAGCGCGCATCCGCTTCGGGAACCACGGTCTCGATGCGCCGGATCGGCCAGTGCTCGTCGACAGGAACCGCAACGGCGCCGGCATAGAAACAGCCGAAGAGCCCGGCGATGCTGTCCACGCCGGGGCGGCACAGCACCAGCACCCGCTCGCCGGCGGCGCCGTAATGCTGCAAGCGTGCCGCGATAGCGCGTGCACGCCGGTCCAGGTCGCGGTAGGTGACCCGGGCCTCCTCCACGTCTCCTTCGGGGCAGAAGATGAAAGCGGGTGTGTCCGCAAAACGCGCAGCCTGCTGCTGCATCAGGTCAACCAAGGTGTCCAGGGCCAAAGGGGCCAAGGAACTCGTCAGTTCTGCCATCGTCTGATCTGCCTTCGGTGAGACGTCGGTCACGGCCCACAGCGTAGCGGGATCGCAAGCGCGGCGGAGCCGGGCGCCGCGGATCCCGCCATCAGCCGAGCGGGATCGCAAGCGCGGCGGAGCCGGGCGCCGGGGAACCCGCCATCAGCCGAGCGGGATCGCAAGCGCGGCGGAGCCGGGCACCGCGGATCCCGCCATCAGCCGAGCGGGCTCTAGAACAGAGGGGTTCCTAACCCAGCGACGCCAGCGCCCGAACCAGCTGGTCCACCTCGGCCATCGTTGAGTAGTGGCTCAGCCCGAGGGTGACCGCTCCCCCAATGTCATTGACCCCGATCGCGTCCAGCACTCGAGAGCTGGCGTTGGCGATTGCCAGGACGCCGTTGTCGGCCAGACGCTGGACCACCCGCTCTGCCGGCACCTTCTGTACCGCGAAGCTGACCACCGGGATACGCGCTTCGGGCTGACCGATCAGCATCACCAGGGGCAGTGAGCGCAGCGAACTCAGCAGGTATTCGAACAGCCGGTTCAAATACGTCGCGGCCGAACGCATGGAGATCGCGAGGCGCTCGGGCCGTGTACCCCGGGCCGACTCGTCCAGGGAAGCCAGGTACTCGACGCTGGCCACCAATCCGGCCAGCAGACCGAACTGGTGCAGACCCACCTCCAAGCGGGCCGGGCCCGCCGCGTGGGGACTCAGCGACACCGAACTGAAGGTGTCGATCAGCGCAGGATCACGAAAGACCAGCGCACCCACCGGAGGCCCACCCCACGAGGCCGCGTTGACGGCCACCACGTCCGCCTCGACCTCGTTGATGTCGAGCAGCTGATACGGCGCCGCAGCGGAGTGATCGACCACCGCCACACCACCCACATCGTGGATCAGCTTGGTGACCGACCGCAGGTCGGTGACGGTGCCCAGCACACCCGATGCCGACGTGAGCGCCACCAGCCGGGTGGACGGCGTGATCAGGTTCTCCCACTGCCAGCTGGGCAGCTCGCCGGTCTCGATGTCGACCTCGGCCCATTTGAGCTTGGCGCCGTAGCGATTGGCGGCCCGCACCCAGGGCGCGATGTTGGCCTCGTCGTCCAGGCGGGTGACCACCGTCTCGTAACCCAGGCTCACCCGCGATGACGCGGCATCGGCCAGGGCACTCAACAGCACCGCGCGATCAGGACCGAGCACGACCGCGGACGGATCGGCGCCGACCAGATCGGCCACCGCCTGGCGCGCCGCAACCAGCACCGCGGCACTGCGCCGGGCAGCCGGGTGCGGGCCGTCGGCCTTGGCCAGCGATCCCCGGAACGCCGTCGACACCGTCGTTGCCACCGAATCGGGAATCAACATGCCCGACGGGGAATCCAAGTGCACCCATCCGTCACCGAGCGTCGGGTGCAACCCACGCACTCGAGCGACGTCATAGGCCATGCCAGTCACCTTCGGAGCTTCTCAAGATCGGCGATCGGTGAACGTCTCGGATAACGAGATAGCTCGCCGCATTACCGAGCTATGCCACCTTGGCAGACATACTAGTGCAGTGGTTCTTGGCTTCGGAATGGTCGCAGCGCTTTTGCTGCTGGTGCTGCCGGGTGCGCTGGTGGCCGTCGGCGCCGGGCTGCCTCGACCCTTAGCCGTGGCGGTGGGACCGGCGCTGACCTACGGGGTAGTAGGCCTGGCGATCGTCCCCTTCGGCGCACTCGGAATCCCTTGGAACGCAATCACTGCACTGGCCGCACTGGTGGTGATCGGGGCGCTGACCGGCAGCCTAGCCAGGGGTCTACGGACTTTGCTGGAGCGCCGCACGCGCGTCCATGTCGCAGCGCCTGCGCCCGCCGGATGGCCCCTCCTGGCGGTGGCTGCCGGTGCCCTGCTGGGGGTATTGCTGATCGGCTGGGCGGCAGTGCGTGGGATACCGAACTGGCAGAGCATTCCCAGCACCTGGGACGCGGTGTGGCATGCCAACACCGTGCGCTTCATCCTCGACACCGGCCAGGCCTCCCCCACCCACATGGGTGAGCTGCGCAATGTCGAAACCCACGCGGCGCTCTATTACCCGTCAGCCTTTCACGCGCTCACCGCGGTGCTGTGCCAGCTGACCGGCGCCGCACCCACCACCGCGTACACCCTTTCCGGATTGGCCGCCGCGGTATGGCTGTTCCCGCTCAGCGCCGCGCTGATCACTTGGAATCTGCTGCAGCGGGTGACCGGCACCGCCACCACCGCGGCGGCCGCGGGCGCGGCCGCCGCCCTGTCGGCATCGTTCACCGCCCTGCCCTACGTGGAATTCGGCACCGCGGCCATGCCCAACCTGGTGGCCTACGGGCTGGTGGCGCCGGCGTTCGCGCTGATCACCGCGGTCCGCACGCTGCGCGATCGGATCCCAGTGGCGGTACTGGCGCTCATCGGGGTGTTCTCGGTGCACCCGACCGGCGGTGTGGTGACGGCGCTGCTGGTGGCGGCCTGGTGGCTGAGCCCCGTCGACGGGGCGTTGTGGAAGCCGCTGCGCGGGAAACGGCGGGACACCCTCGCCCTCGCCGGGGTCCTCCTCCCGACGGCCCTGCTGCTGATGCCGCAACTGCTGAGCGTGCGCAAGCAGGCCGAGATCATCGCCGGCCACGCGTTTGTGACCCACGAGGGACGCAAGGAGGGTCTGCATGACGCGCTGCTGATGCACACCCGCCATCTCAATGACTTTCCGGTCCAGTACGCGCTGGTCGCGCTGGCCGCCACCGGCGCGGTCGTGCTGATCAGGCGCAAGGTGTGGTGGCCGCTGCTGCTGTGGGCCGTACTGGCGGTGGCGGTGGTGCAGTCCTCGGCTCCCACCGGCGGCCCGCTGGGCAATGCGGTGAGCACCCTCACCGAGCTGTTCTACAACGATCCGCGCCGGATCATGGCGGCGATGACCGTGCTGCTGGTCCCGATCGCCGGGGTGGGGCTGGTGGCCACGCCGCTGGCTGCGCGGGCACGCCCGGTTTTGACCGGGATCCTGCTGGTGACGGCGACTGTCGGGCTGGCCTGGCACTATCTGCCTCGGCATGCGTTCCTGCTCGGCGACAAGTACGACTCGGTGATGGTCGACCAGCGCGACCTGCAGGCGTATGCCTACCTGGCCGGGCTTCCCGGGGCCCACGACACGGTGATCGGCAACGCCAACGTCGATGGCAGCGCCTGGATGTACGCGGTCGCCGACCTGCATCCGCTCTGGACGCACTACGACTATCCCCAACAGCAGGGCCCTGGCCCGGAGCGGTTCATCTTCTGGGCCTACGCCGACGACGCCGACACCGATCCCCGGGTAGCGGCGGCCGTGCACGACCTCAACATCCGCTACGTGCTGATCAGCACCCCGACGGTGCGCGGGTTCACGCTGCCCGACGGGCTAGTCTCACTGGAGAAATCGCGGTCGTGGGCCAAGGTCTACGACAACGGCGAGGCCCGCATCTACGAATGGCAAGGAGACGCAGCGCGTTGAGCACCGACGGGAGCGCAGACGGCCGGGACAACATCGACGGCGTCGAGATCATCAGCGGCGCAGACCCGCGAGTGCTGGCCGCCGGCCTCAACGGTGCCGCCGAAGCCGATGCCGACTCCGATGACGAGCGATCGGTGACCGACCTGATCGAGCAACCCGCGAAGGTGATGCGGATCGGCACCATGATCAAGCAGCTGCTTGAGGAGGTGCGGGCGGCACCGCTCGATGAGGCCAGCCGCGCCCGGCTGCGTGAGATCCACTCCGCCAGCATTCGCGAACTCGAGGACGGCCTGGCCCCGGAGCTGCGTGAGGAACTGGAGCGGTTGACCCTGCCGCTGCGCGAGGACGCCACACCGTCGGACGCCGAACTGCGCATCGCCCAAGCACAGTTGGTCGGCTGGCTGGAAGGACTGTTCCACGGCATTCAGACCGCGCTGTTCGCCCAGCAGATGGCTGCCCGGGCGCAGCTGGAGCAGATGCGCCACGGCGCACTGCCGCCCGGCGGTGTCGGTGGCGGGCACGGCCACACCGGCTCCGGCCAGTACCTGTAGGCTCGCAAGCGGAATCACCGTGTCTGCCAACGAACCCCGTATCCAGACCCGCGACGCCTGGGTCGAGTTCCCGATCTTCGACGCCAAGTCACGCTCGCTGAAGAAGGCCTTCCTCGGCAAGGCCGGCGGCGCGATCGGCCGCAACAACTCCAACGTGGTGGTGATCGAGGCACTGCGCGACATCACCATGTCGCTGTCGCTCGGCGACCGCGTTGGCCTGGTCGGGCACAACGGCGCCGGCAAATCGACACTGCTGCGGCTACTTTCGGGGATTTACGAGCCGACTCGGGGTTCGGCGTCGGTGGTCGGCCGAGTTGCGCCGGTGTTCGACCTGGGCGTGGGCATGGACCCGGAGATCTCGGGTTTTGAGAACATCATCATCCGCGGACTGTTCCTTGGACAGACCCGCAAGCAAATGGCCGCCAAGGTCGACGAGATCGCCGAGTTCACCGAACTGGGCGACTACCTGGCGATGCCGCTGCGCACCTACTCCACCGGTATGCGGGTGCGGTTGGCCATGGGTGTGGTCACCAGCATCGACCCGGAGATCCTGCTGCTCGATGAGGGTATCGGCGCCGTGGACGCCGAGTTCTTGAAGAAGGCGCAGAGCCGCCTGCAGAAGCTGGTGGAGCGGTCCGGGATCCTGGTCTTCGCCAGCCACTCCAACGAATTCCTCGCGCGACTGTGCAAGACGGCGATGTGGATCGACCACGGCACCATCCGGATGACCGGCGGCATCGAGGAGGTGGTCGGCGCCTACGAGGGTCCCGACGCCGCCCGGCACGTGCGTGAGGTGCTGGCCGAGACCCAGGCCGGGGAACAGGCGTGACCGAAACCGTCTACGCCGTCGTCGTGACCCACCGACGGCCGCAGCTGCTGGCCGAGTCGCTCGCGGCGCTGACCAGCCAGACCCGAACTCCCGACCACGTGATCGCGGTGGATAACGACAACGATTCCGCGGTAGCCGAATTGGTTGCCGCGCAACCGATACCGTCGACGTATCTGGGATCACGGCGAAACCTGGGCGGCGGAGGCGGTTTCGCGCTGGGCATCCTGCATGCCCTGGCGGCGGGCGCGGACTGGGTCTGGCTCGCCGACGACGACGGGCGCCCGGCGGACGCCCGGGTGCTGTCGGCGCTGCTGGATTGCGCCACCAAGCACCAGCTGGCCGAGGTATCGCCGATGGTGTGCAATATCGATGACCCGTCACGACTGGCATTTCCGCTACGGCGCGGCCTGGTGTGGCGTCGCGAGGTCAGCGAATTACGCACTGGCGCAACCGGGGAGGATCTTCTGCCGGGGATCGCATCCCTGTTCAATGGGGCCTTGTTCACCGCTGACGCACTGGAGGCGGTCGGTGTTCCCGACCTGCGGTTGTTCATGCGCGGCGACGAGGTGGAGGTGCACCGCCGACTGGCCCGGTCCGGTCTGGCGTTCGGGACGTGCCTGAACGCCGCATACCTGCACCCGTGCGGTTCCGAGGAGTTCAAGCCGATCCTGGGCGGCCGGATGCACGCTCAATACCCGGACAGCGCCGTCAAACGCTTTTACACCTATCGCAACCGCGGCTACCTGATGGCCCAGCCCGGCATGCGCCGGCTACTGGTCCAGGAATGGCTGCGATTCGGGTGGTTCTTCCTGGTGTCGCGCCGCGATCCGGCCGGCTTGATCGCGTGGGCCCGGCTACGCCGGCAGGGCCGTCGGGAACAGTTCGCCAAACCAGAGGGGCAGCAATGAGTTTCGACGACGTTGCCACGCAGTCCAAAACCTTTGCGCGGGCGGCGGCGGATCTGGTGGACGGGTTCCGGCGCCACGAGCTGTGGCTGCACCTGGGCTGGCAAGACATCAAGCAGCGCTACCGGCGCAGCGTGCTGGGCCCGTTCTGGATCACCATCGGCACCGCCACCACGGCCGTGGCGATGGGTGGGCTGTACTCGAAGCTGTTCCACCTCGACCTCGCGGTGCACCTGCCCTATGTGACGCTGGGGCTGATCGTGTGGAACCTGCTCAACGCCGCGATCCTGGAGGGCGCGGACGTGTTCGTCGCCAACGAGGGATTGATCAAGCAGCTGCCGACGCCGCTGAGTGTGCACGTCTACCGGCTGGTGTGGCGCCAGATGATCTTGTTTGCGCACAACATCGTGATCTATCTGCCGATAGCGCTGATCTTCCCCAAACACTGGTCTTGGGCGGATCTTTCGGTGATTCCGGCATTGGCCCTGATCGCGCTGAACTGCGTCTGGGTGTCGCTGTGCTTCGGCATTCTGTCCACCCGCTACCGCGATATCGCCCCGCTGCTGTTCTCGGTGGTGCAGCTGCTGTTCCTGATGACGCCGATCATCTGGAACTACGACACGCTGCGCGCACAGGGCGCATCGCGCTGGACGACCGTGGTCGAATTCAACCCGCTGATGCACTATCTGGACATCGTGCGGGCGCCACTGCTGGGAGCACACCAGGAGCTGCGGCACTGGGCCGTGGTGCTGGTGCTGACCGTGATCGGCTGGGTGGTGGCCGCCCTGGTGCTGCGTCAGTACCGGGCGCGGGTCGCGTACTGGGTATAGGCGTCCGGGTGCGGCCTCAGCCGATCAGGTCGGCGAGGCCGAAATCGGCCAGCACGGCCTCGAAGCCGTCCGCAACGGCCCCGGCATCGACAGTGTCGGCGGGAAACACCGCGTCGAGATCGGCCGGCGGGACGAGGTCCTGCGCACCAGCGCCAAGGAACATGTCGGCCCAGCCCGCGAGGTCGACCGCCGCACTGGAACCGGGGTCAAGCAACGCCCCCGTCAACCAGTTATGCGTCGCGTACCAATCCATGATGTTGTCGAACGCGTCCTGCACCACTCCGAATATTCCGCCCAACTCGGCGAAGAGGCCCTGGACGCCCTCGACCCCTTCGGTGAGCAGCAGTAACGGGGCGCCGACTGCGACAGTCACCGGAATGACGAAGAGAGCCTGGCCTAGGGTCTCGAACGCGGTGACGAACGGGAACAGCGGAGAATCGGGACTGTTCAGAAACGGGATGATGAAATTCAGCCCGGTCAGCGAACCGATGATGTCCATCAAGCTGGAGTCGGCGGACAACGCCGTGAGGTCGACCGGGGCGAGGACCGTCGCGGACGGGGCAGCAACGGCAGGAATCGCGTCGGGCGTGACCGCGGCCCCGCTGGCCGCCAGCGCGACCATACCTGCCGTCGCAACACTGAGAAAGACGCGGGGATGGCCGCTCGACACTGTCCACATAGCGACAAATTGTATTGCAGTGCAAGCCGATATTCGAGCGCGGATGCCGGCCTGATGCGAATTTGTTGCGGGCGGCCAGTGCGATCCTACGCAGGGCTTTTCAGTCAAACGACTAACCGGGCATTGCGGTGTCGAGACATTCTGGGCGCTCCTAGATTTCGCATTGCACGGTCACGGCTCGCCCGCACAGTGCTGCCGTCACAAAAGAAACGCCCCGCACAAATGTGCGGGGCGTTTCTTTTGCAGTTTCCGAACTACTACGGCAGACCGATCTGCTGACCGTTGGCGCCGTTCTGGCCGTTGCCACCGTTTGTACCCGGCGTACCGGTTCCGCCACCGGCGGCGCCGCCACCGGCACCCGTGCCGCCCGTGCCGCCGACACCACCCGGGGCTCCAAAGCCGTCGGCTCCGTTGCCGCCGTCGCCGCCGTTGCCACCGCTGCCACCGTTGCCGTCGACACCGTCAGTCCCGCCGGTCCCGGCAGTGCCGCCGGCACCGCCGACGCCGCCTCCGGCACCGTTGCCACCGTTGCCGCCGTCGCCACCGGGCTCACCAATGTCGCCCTCGGCGCCGTCCGCACCGTTGCCGCCGTTGCCGCCGGCACCGGCGTTGCCACCGGCACCGCCGTCGCCGCCGAGACCGGTCGCACCGCCGCTCTCACCACCGGCGCCACCGGTACCGCCGTTGCCGCCTGCAACGCCAGCCCCACCTTCAGCGCCGTCGGTCTCACCGTCAGTGCCGTCCGTCCCGTCGCCGCCAGCCCCACCGGCACCGCCAACGCCGCCGTTGCCGTCAGCACCGACGTTGCCGTCGTTACCGTCTACGGCACCGGCACCGGCTGCGCCGCCGACACCGCCCTGGCCACCGGCTGCACCATTGCCACCGTTGCCACCGGAGCCCTCCGACCCGGCTGCGCCGGCACCACCGGCACCACCGGCACCGCCGACGCCACCGACGCCGCCGTTACCGCCGTTGCCGGCCTGGCCGCCGCCCTGACCGCCACCGCCACCGTTGCCCGCATTGCCACCGGCGACACCGTCGGTGCCATCAGCGCCATCGGTCTCGCCGTCTTCGCCGGCCGGGCCGGCAAAGCCGTTTCCACCGGCGCCGCCATCGCCACCATTGCCGTCGACGCCCGCGGCACCGGCGTTACCGGTTGCGCCACCAGCGGCGCCACCGGCCGCACCGGCACCACCGTTACCGCCGAGGCCGCCGTTGCCACCGTCTGCATCGGCCAGGCCGACGGCGCCGACGCCGCCGTCTCCACCGTTGCCGCCGGCACCACCGACGCCGCCGTTGCCGTCAACACCCACCACACCGGGCACAGAACCGACACCGGCCGCGCCACCGACGCCACCCGCACCGCCGATTGCGCCGTTGCCGCCGTTGCCGCCGGTACCGCCGTTACCGTCGCCGTCGTCGGCGAAGGTACCGGCCAGGCCCGTCACACCTTCGCCACCGGCGCCACCTGCACCACCGACGCCGCCAGCGCCGCCGTTACCCGCGGCACCCGTGGTGTGCACACCGAAGAAGCCACCGGCACCGCCGTTGCCGCCAATGCCACCCGCACCTGCCGCGCCACCGACAGCGCCGTTGCCGCCGTTGCCGTCAAGGCTGTCGGCACCCGCGACGCCAGCACCACCGGCACCGCCGGTACCACCGACGCCGCCGGCGCCACCGGCACCGGAGTTGCCGAACAGGCCGGCCACACCACCGTTGCCACCCGCACCGCCGTTGCCGGCGGCGAGGCCCGCGGTCGCGGCCGCATTCGCGGTGCCATCCGTGCCAGCCGCGCCGGTGCCGCCGGTACCACCGATACCGCCGACGCCGCCGTTACCGAGGAAGAAGCCACCGTCGCCACCGTCGCCACCGGCGAAGCCGACGAGGCCGATGTCACCGATGCCGCCCTGACCGCCGGCGCCACCGTTGCCCATCAAGAAGCCACCGGCGCCACCGTCACCACCGAGGCCGAAGAAGCTGCCGCCGTCGCCACCGTTGCCGATCAGGCCGGCGTTGGCGCCGTTGAGGTTGAAGTCAGTCGATGCGAACGAGTAGAGGCCGTTTTCGATACCGGCCAGCGTCACCACGTTGTCGTCGCCGTCGAGCAGCACCGTGCCACCGGCACCGAGCACCTCACCGTCGGCGTTGACGAACGCACCCGTGCCACCGTCACCGAACAGGAAGCCACCGTTGGTCGCCGCGTTGTAGACCAGGTCACCGTCACCGTTGATGCTGACGAAGGCGTTGTCGCCGTTGTCGAAGACACCGTTGATCTGCAGACCCAGGTCGTTGATCAGGAACTGGTTGATGGTGTAGATCGGCTGGTAGATGACAGCGTTGAGGGTGTTGGCCACCAAGGCGTTGAGGCTGTCGATCGGGCTGACCGCGGCCGAGCCGGGCAGGTCGGCGTCGAACAGCGTGGCGAAGCTGCTCCAGTCAAACGACGACGAGTCCGAAGAGGCTGGCACCATCCAGCTGAACAGGTCGCCGAAGTCGAGGTCCTCGAGGTCAGCACTCGCCGGCGCCGCGGTCAGCGGCGTCATGCTCACGGCAAGAAAAGCGCCCACAGCGCTGGTGGCCCCGACGAAACGGTTGATCTTGCGCTTGTTGCCCTTGCCGGCGAAGCGGTCAGACATAGATTCCCCTCAGATCGTTTGACTGTTCACGGTTGACGGCGGCGTAATTAACTTAGCCGTCGTTAAGGTAACAGAACCTGTGAGCGGTTTCCAAGCAATTTCGTTAATTTCCTGAGAAGGCTCGCGGCCGGGTGGATGGCCGGCGTTTGAACTGGTGGTCCGCGCCCGGACCAGGAAGTTTGCTGCACCACCGGCCTGCCACCCGCCAGCCTGGCGCAATCTCGCCCGGCCGACTTCACTGTGATTTTTATTAGTACCGCGCAGGCTTCCCGTAACTGGTTCGCGGCGGCGGACACGGGCGTGCTTAAGCTGCCCGGGTGGACCAAACGCCCAACACTCCGTTGCGCCTGTCGACCCAGGTGTGGCGTTTCCTGATCACTGGCGCCCTGTCTGCGGTGGTGGACTTCGGGCTGTACTTGGTGCTCTATCTGGGCGCCGGAATGCCCGTCGACGCGGCCAAGGCGTGCAGCTTCGTCGCGGGCACCACCACCGCCTACCTGATCAACCGCAGGTGGACCTTCCAGTCCTCGGCCCACGCCGGCCGATTCGTCGCGGTGATGGCGCTCTACGCGCTGACGTTCGGGGTGCAGGTGGGGATCAACCATGCCTGCCTGGCGTTGCTGGATTACCAGCGGTGGGCGCTGCCGGTGGCGTTCGTGATCGCCCAGGGCACCGCGACGGTGATCAACTTCGTGGTGCAGCGCACGCTGATCTTCCGGACACGCTGAGCGGCCGTAGTCGCGGCGAATGCCGGCGCATTGCGGCTAGGGATCTGGCCTGAGCCAGAAGACGAGGATGCCCCGCACACCTTGCGTGTGCGGGGCATCCTCGCCTAGGTGCGGGTAGCTATCAGTTGTTAGCCCCATTGGTGCCGGCAGTACCGGTGACACCGCCGGGCTGGCCGACACCACCATCACCACCGTCACCACCGGTGCCGGACTGGCCGTTGAAGCCGCCGATTCCGCCACTGCCACCCTTGCCGCCGGCACCGTCGCCGACGCCCGGGCCACCGTCGCCACCGTTACCGCCGTTGCCGCCGACGCCGGCGCTGCCGGTGACCGATGTGGGGGAAGGGCCTTGCAGTTGGACGTTGCCCCAACCGCCTGCCCCACCGGCACCGCCCTTGGCGCCGCCCGCACCGTTGAGGCCACCGTCACCGCCGGTACCGCCGGTTGCGGTGCTCGCCGTGATCGAGGTGCCCGGATAGGTCGCCTGCAGCCACGCGCGGCCGCCGAGCCCGCCGTCACCGCCCAGGCCGGCACCGCCGTCGCCGGCGGTCAACGTGCCATCGGCTGTCGCGTTGAAGGCGCTCAAGTTGGCCGAGCCGCCCTTACCGCCGGTGGCGCCGGCAGCACTCGCGTCGCCGCCGTTGCCGCCTTGGGCGATACCGGAGGACTCGGCCCCAGTTCCACCGGCCAGGATGCTGCCGCGGTCCCCGGCGCCGCCCTTGCCGCCGCCGGTGGCGTCGCCACCGTTGCCGCCGGTGGCGGTGCCGTGTGCGGTGCCACCGACTCCGCCGCCCTCGGGACGAGCGCTTTGAATGATGCCGGTGGCGCCGACACCGCCGACACTGCCGACACCGGTGGCGTTACCGCCGCTGCCTCCGGTGGCGGTGCCGTAGGAGAGGCCTCCTGCGCCGTTGGCCTCGAGTTCGCCGAACCAGCCGTTGCCGCCGACGCCGCCATCGGTACCGGCACCTCCAGAGCCGCCGATTGCGATCGCTGTATTGCCGCCACCGATCGTGCCGCCGGCATCGTCGACGACCAGGAAGCCACCGCCGCCGGCACCGCCCGTTCCGTTGTTCCCGGCACCGCCGGCACCGGCGGTGCCGGTACCGGTGATCGTGCTGCCGACGCCATTTGCCTTGGCCTCACCGAAACCGCCCACGCCGCCGGTACCACCGTTGGTGGCGGCACCGCCCGCACCGCCGGAAATGGTGGTGTTGGAGATACCTGCACCGTTGGTGGTCTGCACGTTTGCCGCGCCACCAGCACCGCCGATACCTCCGGTGGTGCCGACCCCGGCGTTACCACCGGTGGCGGTGCTGCCGGAGACGGTGCTACCAGTGCCGTCGGCCGACACCGTCGCATTGCCGCCGACGGCGGTCAGCCCGTTCTGGCCGGCGACCGCGTGGCTGCCGGAGATGGAACCCCCATCGGTGGCGCTGACCGTGGCATAGCCGCCCAGGCCACCTGCACCGCCGTCACTGCCGGTCGCAGAGCTGTTGGTGATGGTCCCGTTGATGGCTTCGACCTGGCCGATGCCGCCGTTGACAGAGCTGCTGGCGTCTCCGCCGATCGCGGTGCTGCCGGTGATGTTGCCGCCGCTGACGGCGTCACCCAGGGTGCCCGCGAAGACGTAGGCCTGGCCGCCCAGGGCGCCCGAGGCGTTGACGCCGCCGAGTCCGGAGCCGCCGTCGCCGGCCGTGGCCGTGCTTCCGGTAGCGATGCTGCCGTCGGCGTTGGCCACGATCCGGCCCTGACCGCCGGTGCCACCGCGGCCACCGTCGCTGGCCGCGCCGCCGTCGCCACCGGTCGCGGTGCCCGACGCCTGGCTGTTCAGCCCGAACGCCTGGATGTTGCCGATGGTGCCGTTGCCGCCCACGCTTCCGGCGCCCGTGCCGTCCCCACCGTTGCCGCTGGATGCGTCACCACTGGCCAGTGCCCCGGCTGCAAAGGCACCCACCTGGCCGGCGCTGCCATTACCGCCGGTGCCGCCTTCGAGGCCGGCACCGCCGTTACCGCCGCTCGCGGTGCCGCTGGCCACCGCACCGGTTCCGCCGGCGACCACGCTGCCGGTGGCGCCGGTACCGCCCTTGCCGCCTCCGGTGGCGTCACCACCGTTGCCGCCGGTCGCGGTTCCGCTGGCCGAGCCGTCGTTGCCGCCGATACCGGTGCGGACAAAGCCGGACTGGATGTTGCCGCTGCCGCCCTTGCCGCCGATGCTGCCGGCGCCGTCGGCGGAGCCGCCGTTGCCGCCCTGGCCGGTACCGGAGGTGGTGCCGCCGGTGCCGCCCTCGACCCCGGCCGTGACGGCGGAGTAGCCACCGGCGCCGCCGACGCCGCCGTCTGTTGCGCTACCACCGTCGCCGCCGGTCGCGGACCCGTTTGTCACGGTGCCGCCAAGAACAGCCGCGGCGTCGGCGTCGGAACCGGCGCCGCCGACGCTGCCAGCGCCGTCGGCCGTACCGCCGTTACCACCGGTAGCCGCACCGTCGGTAATGGTGCTGGTGGGGCCGTCTGCAGTAATCCTGCCCGCGCCACCCGCGCCGCCGACTCCACCGTCGGTGCCCGCACCGCCGGTACCGCCTGCGGCGTCGCCATTGGTGACCGAAGCGCCGTTGCTGGCACTCACGGTGGCGTTACCGCCCGCGCCGCCGCTGGTCCCGGAACCGGCAGCCCCGCCGATCAGACTGCTGTCCTCGACGCTGCCGCCGGCCGTAGCCGTCACCGTGGCACTGCCACCAGCACCGCCGAGGCCGGCCTTTCCACCCGCAAGGGTGGTGTCCGCGACGGAGCTTCCGCTGCCATGGACCTCAACCTTGACCAAACCGCCGGCAAAGCCGTCGGTGCCGTTGCCACCGGTGGCCGTGACGTTGCTGACGGTCGCATCGTCATAGACGAGGAAGTTGGCCGTGCCGCCCGACGCCGCAGAGGTGACGTAGCCGGCACCGCCGTCACCTCCGTGGGCGTGACTGTTGAGGATCTGTGCGCCCTCACCAATTGCCTGCAGGGAACCCCGGCCGCCGCCGGCACCCACGAGGCCGTCGTGACCGTCGCCGCCCGCGCCGCCAGTCGCGGTCCCGGTGACCTTGCTGTCCACGCCGGAGGCCTGCAGCCAGCCGGTGCTGCCGCCACCGCCGGTGTTGCCGACGCCGATACCATCGCCGGCGTCGCCGCCCTTGCCCGTACCCGAGGCATAGGACCCATCGGCGGTCGCGGCCACCTGGCCGGTGCCGGCAGTCCGGGAGTCGCCGCCGACGCCGCCATCGACACCGTCGCCGCCCCTGGCGCCGAACGCGCTGCCGTGTGCTTCCGCACCGACCCCGTTGCTCAGCACGACGGCCATGCCGCCGTTGCCGCCCGTACCGCCACCGCTCGCAGACCCGCCGTCACCGCCGGTGGCGTCACCGGTCGCGATGCCGCCTACCGGACCGCCGTAGCCGGCCTGAACCCAGCCGCCACTGCCGTCACCGCCGACACTGTTCTCGCCGGTCGCCGTTCCGCCGTTGCCGCCGAAGCTGTCGCCCGTGGCGCTGCCATATGCGGTGGAATTGGTCGAACCCTCGGCCCCGGCGCCACCCTGGCCACCGTCGATGCCGTCGCCGCCGTTACCGCCGGTGCCGGTACCGCTGGCCGAGCTGTTCTCACCCGTCGCCTCAACAGCGCCTCGTCCGCCCGCGCCACCGGTACCACCCGTACCGGCGCCGCCCGCGCCGCCGTAGGCGCTGCCGGTTGCGGTGCTGCCGGTCCCGTCGGCGGACACGACGGCCGCGCCGCCGGCTCCACCGACCCCACCGTCGGTGCCGATTCCGCCGGCACCGCCGTAGGCGTAGGCGTCGGTGACCACACCGCCGTTGGTGGCGGAGATGGTGGCCGTCCCACCGACGCCATCGGTGCCGTCAACACTCTCGATCGAGAAGAGGGAGAACATGCCGCGGGCAAAGTCCTCGCCCCCACCGCCGCCGTTGCCGCCGCCGTTGCCGCCTTCGACGTGGCTGTTGGTGACGGTGCTGCCCGAGTCAGCGGTGATCGATGCGTCGCCACCGGCCGCGGTGGCCGAGGCGTTACCACCGGTCGCCGAACTGTCTTCGACGGTGCTGCCGTCGGTGGCGTACACCGTTGCCGACCCGCCGGCGCCACCGTCTCCGCCGTTACCGCCGGTGACCTGTGTGCCGGCGACGGAGGCGCCGCTGTCGGCGTTCACGGTGGCGCTGCCACCCTCGCCGCCGTTACCGGCGTTGCCGCCCACGAGCGTCACGTCGGTGACGGTGACGCCTGCGCCGTCAGCGTTGATGACAGCCGCACCGCCCGCATAGCTGTCGCCGCCATTACCGCCGGTGACGGAGCTGCCGATGATCTCGGCCCCGTTGGTCGCGGCCAGGGTGGCATCGCCGCCCGCGCCACCGCTGCCGGCGTTACCGCCGGTGATGCTGCCGCCGGTGATGGTGCTGGTCGCGTCGACAATGACGTTAGCCGCGCCGCCCGCGTAGTCCGCCGTGGCATTACCGCCCGTGATCTCCACGTTTTCCACGGTGCCGTCGATGACCAGGGTGGCGACACCACCGGTCAGCCCGGGAGCCCCGGGGCCGCTGACGGTGCCGTTCGCGCCGTCGCCGCCCTTACCACCGGTCACCGTAGAGCCGCTGGTGGATCCGGTGCCACCCACGTAGGCACCGCCGCCACCACCGCCGCCACCACCGCCGTAGCCGATGTCGCCGGATCCCTGGTAGCCCAGGCCGCCTATGCCGCCGTCACCGCCGAACGCGCCGGCGCCGACCGCCGCACCGGTGCCACCGACGCCGCCGGTACCGCCACTGGCGCCAGTGCCACCGTTACCGCCGTTGCCACCGCTACCGCCGGACTGCGGAATGCCTCCAATCAGGCCCGAGGCGTCGCCACCGTCGCCACCGTTGCCACCGGCACCGCCGGTGCCTGCGGCGCCGACAGTCCCGCTTGTTCCCGTGGTGCCACCGGTGCCGCCGGCGCCCGCTGCCCCACCAAGACCGGTGCCGCCGTTACCGCCGTTACCGCCGTTGCCGGCCAACAGACCGGTGCCGCCGTCGGCACCGTCGCCGCCGTCACCGCCCTTACCCCCGGTACCGCCGGTGCCACCGTTACCGCCCTGACCACCGGCACTGCCGGACAGGCCCGTGCCGCCCTTGCCACCCGCACCGCCGGTGCCACCGGCTCCGGCGTTTCCGCCGTTGCCGCCCGTCGCACCCGGGGTGACCGCGTCGGCACCGTTGGTGCCGTCGCTGCCGGCGCCACCGGTGCCGCCCTTACCACCGGTGCCGCCGCCGATACCGTTACCGCCGGCACCACCCGCACCGCCCGCTCCACCGGCAATCCCGTTGACGCCGGGGCCGGTGCCGCTGGGGGTCGGACCGGCGTCGCCGCCGTTACCACCGGCGCCACCACTGCCGCCGTTACTGGTGGATCCGGTGCCACCTGCGCCACCGGTGCCACCGATGCCGGCCGCGCCGCCGGTGGCGTTGCCACCGTTTCCGCCGGCGCCGCCGTTGCCTGCCGCGGTACCAGCACCCTGGTTGCCGCCGGCACCACCGACACCACCGTTGCCGGCCTTGCCGGGGTTGTAGTCCGAGGCGTCCGGGTTGACGTTGTTTCCAGCTCCTGCCGCGCCGCCGTTACCGCCGGCGCCACCGTTGCCGGCGTCAGCGGTCGCGGTGCCATCGGCGCCCTTACCGCCCGCGCCACCGCTGCCGGCCCAACCTCCGGCACCCACCGTGCCGTCCTGACCGCCATCGGTACCGGTACCGCCCTGGCCGGCGGCACCGCCGTCGCCGCCGTTACCGCCCTTTCCGCCGTCGAGGCCGCTGCCGGCCGGCGCGCTGGCGCCCCCGGCACCGTTGAGGCCCTGGCCGCCCTGGCCGCCCCGACCACCGTTCCCGCCGCCGACACCGCCGATGCCCTGACCGCCCGCACCACCGGCACCGCCGGCGCCACCGTTGCCGCCGTCGTAGCCGTTGCCGTTGGCGTCGGTTCCCGCGCCCGCGGCCGCCTGGCCGCCGCGGCCACCGAGGCCACCGTCGCCGCCGTGGCCGTTGGCACCGTCTGCAGCGTCGCCGGCACCGGCGCCACCGGCACCCGCGTTACCGCCGTTGCCTGCTACGCCTCCGATACCGCCGTCGCGACCGGGTGCGCCCGCCACCGATCCCGGGTTGCCGGCCGTACCGCCGCGGCCACCGAGGCCACCGTTGCCGCCGGCACCGCCGACACCACCACTGGCTGCGTCAACACCTTGCCCGCCGGCGCCACCGACGCCACCGTTACCGGCGGCACCGCCCAGTCCGCCGTCGCCGGCGTCGAAGCCGGTCGAGCCATACCCGCCGTGGCCGCCAGTGCCACCAGTGCCACCGTCGCCGGCGGCACCACCGGCGCCACCGATCACGCCGGCACCACCCTCGCCGCCGTTACCGCCGTTACCGCCTACGCCGCCGTTGCCGCCGTCAGTGCCCTGTAGCGAGCCCCAGCCGCCGCGGCCGGCTTCACCGCCGTCGCCACCGGCACCACCGACACCGCCGGTGCCGGCATTCGACTCGCCGCCGGCACCACCAATGCCGCCTTCGCCGCCATTGCCGGCGTTGCCACCGACCACGGTGTGGTCGTAGCCGTCGGAGAGGGAGCCCGGGTTCTCAGCGCTGCCCGCCCAACCGCCGATGCCGCCGGCACCACCGGCACCACCGTCGCCACCATTTCCGGTCACGCCAGTGGCCGCGCCGCCCTCACCGCCGGTGCCACCCTTACCGCCGGCACCACCGGCACCGGTGGTGTTGCCACCGTGGCCGTTCTGGTAGCCGCCATTACCGCCGTTACCACCAGCGCCACCGGCACCACCGGCGAAACCGTCACCGGCTGCGTTGTCGGCGCCGGCTGCACCGGCGCCGCCGTTGCCGCCGATGCCGCCGTTGCCCGCGGGCTTCAAGGGGTTGTTGTAGATGTTCTGGCCGAACAGCGCGGTGTCGCCGCCGTTACCACCGGCCGCACCTGCCTGGCCGGTGCCGTCGGGGAGTTGGCCGACACCATCGCCACCGTCACCACCGTTGCCGCCGTCGCCACCGAGGCCGACCGCGCCCTGCGAACCCGACGCAGCATTGGTGCCGTCACCGTTGTCACCACCGGCACCACCGAAACCACCCCTGCCGACCAGGCCGCCGGTTCCGCCGTCGCCGCCCTTGCCAGCCGCGATGCTGGAGGCGCCATCGCCATCGCCACCGTCACCGCCGTTGCCGCCGTTGCCCGCGTTACCGCCGGTGCCTCCGGCACCGCCTTCACCACCGGCACCGTGGCTTCCGGAGCCGCCACCGCCGGCAGCCCCTGCCGCACCTCCGGCGCCACCAGCGCCGCCGTTGCCGCCGACGGTGGCATTACCGGCGTTGCCGCCCTTACCGCCGGCCACACCGGTGTTGCCGGAGTTGTCTATGCCCGCAGCACCGTCGACACCGCTGCCGCCAGCACCGCCCTTACCGCCGGCGCCACCCTCGCCGCCATTGCCGCTGACACCGGAGACCGCGCCGCCGTCACCGCCCGCACCACCAGCGCCACCGGCGCCACCCGTGCCACCCGCGGTGGTTGCCGAAGCACCTGCCCCGACGCCACTGGTCCCAGCCGCACCTTCAGCACCCGCACCGCCGGTTCCGCCGGTGCCGCCGTTGTTGTGCGCGCCACCGGTTCCACCCGCGCCACCTTGGCCGCCGGCCTGGCCCGTCACGCCGTCAGCGGCAAATCCCGAACCATCGGCACCGGCACCACCGTTGCCGCCGTCGCTGTCAGCTCCGGCAGTGCCAGCGGCACCATTGCTGCCGCCTGCACCCGCACCGGCAAGGCCGATGCTGCCCGCCGCGCCGCCGTCAGCGCCGTTGCCGCCCTTGCCACCGGATCCAGCGGTGTTACCGCCGCTACCACCGGCGCCGTCGCCACCGTTGCCGGCGGTACCGGCGTTGCCACCGCTGCCGGCGTTGCCGCCGTTGCCCGCGGTTCCGGTGGCACTGGCGCCACCCTCACCACCCTTGCCACCGGCACCACCGGTTCCGGCATTGCCGCCGTCGGTACCCGAGTTGCCGCTGCCGACCTCTGCGGTGTAGCCGTCACCGGCGTTGCCGCCGTCACCGCCGAGGCCGCCCGAACCGCCGGCGCCGGCGACGAAGCCGGAGCCGCCCTGACCACCGTCGCCACCGAGGCCGCCGCTGGTTCCGCTCTCTCCGTCCACTCCAGCGGTGGTACTGCTTTGTCCGCTGTAGCCGTCGCCACCCGCACCGCCGGCACCACCGGCACCACCGTTGCCGGAGTTGGCGCGATCGGTGCCGTTGACCTCGAAACCGCCGAGGCCGCCGTTACCGCCGGCGCCACCGGTACCACCGTTTCCGCCGTCAACACCCGCGGTGGAACTGTCCGAACCCGTGGCACCGGTCTTGCCGTCGCCACCATTGCCACCGACACCGGCCGCGCCGTCGTCCCCATGGCCGCCTCCGACCAGCTGGCCACCGTGCCCGGCGTTACCACCGACACCGCCCTGACCGCCGGACGTGCCCGCCGCCGCCGTCGCATCGCTCGCGGCGTCATAGCCGGCACCACCGGCACCACCGTTGCCGCCAGCACCACCCTTGCCACCGGACGTGCCCGCAGCAGCACCGCTGTCCGAGGCCGCGTCATACCCGGCGCCACCCTTACCGCCGGCACCACCATCGCCGCCCGTGCCGGTCGCGGCATGCGTACTGCCATCGACCTGCAGACCACCCACGCCGCCGTTACCACCGGAACCACCCTGGCCGCCGGCCGTGCCGTCGGGGTCACCCGCAGTACCTGCGGTGCCCGCCGCGCCGGTCTTGCCGTCGCCACCATTGCCGCCGACGCCCGCGGTGCCGTCGTCTCCACGGCCGCCTCCGACCAGCTGACCGCCGAGCCCGGCGTTACCACCGATACCACCATTGCCACCGGACGTGCCCGCAGCGGCCCCGGAATCCGAAGCGGCGTCATAGCCCGCGCCACCGGCGCCACCGTTGCCGCCCTTACCGGCGCCACCGTTCAAGCCGCCGGCCGCCTGAGCTCCAGTCCCGCCGGCCAGACCACCGGCGCCACCGGCACCGGCGTTACCACCGTTGCCGCCGTTGCCACCGGAACCACCGTCGGGCTCAGATGCCGTGCCCGCCTGGCCAATCGAACCGTTGGCACCGTCTGAACCGCTACCTCCGTTGCCACCCACGCCACCGGCACCATCCACGCCGGCCACCGAACCGGTGCCACCGACACCACCGTTGCCGCCGGCACCACCCGTGCCGCCGGACGTGCCCGCCGCGGCACCGCTGTCCGAGGCCGCGTCATAGCCGGCACCACCCTTACCGCCGGCACCGCCGTCGCCGCCCGTGCCGGTCGCGGCATGCGTGCTGCCATCGGCCTGCAGACCACCTACGCCGCCGTTACCACCGGCGCCACCCGTGCCGCCGGCGGTGCCGTCGGGGTCGGCCGCCGTGCCGGCGGTTCCCGCCGCGCCGGTCTTGCCGTCGCCACCATTGCCGCCGACGCCTGCCGTGCCGTCCGCGGCGCGCCCGCCGCCGACCTGCTGACCGCCGAGCCCGGCGTTACCACCCACACCACCATTGCCACCGGAGGTGCCCGCCGCGGCAGTCACATCCGATGCGGCGTCGTAGCCAGCGCCACCGGCACCGCCGTTGCCGCCCTTACCCGCCGTGCCGTTGGTGCCCGAGGCGGCGAAGTTGCCGCCGCCGGAGGAACCGCCCGCGCCACCGGCGCCGGCGTTACCGCCCTTGCCACCATTGCCGCCGGCCGTACCGGTCCGATCCTCAGCGGTGCCCGTGGTGCCGGCCACGCCGTTGGCGCCGTCGGTTCCCGAGCCACCATTACCGCCGACACCACCGGCACCGTGGGCCCCGGCATTGGTGCCGCTGCCGCCGACGCCGCCGTTACCGCCCACGCCACCATTGGTGCCCGAGGTACCCGCCGGTGCGCCCGCGGTCACCGCGTTGTACCCCGCACCACCCTTGCCGCCGACGCCACCGGCACCACCGTCGCCCTGAGCGGCCCGCGTGCTGCCATCGACCTGCAGACCACCCAGGCCGCCATTGCCACCAGCACCACCAGCACCACCATTGGCACCCGAAGCACCCGCACTGGTCGAATCAGCCCCGGCAAAGCCCGCACCGCCCGCAGCTCCCGCACCACCGACACCCGCGGTGCCCGCAGTGCCATTGGCGGCCGGACCACCAAAGCCCGCACCACCGGTACCGCCCTTGCCCGCGTTACCACCGACACCACCGGCACCGCCGGCACCACCGTCGACATTCGACGCCGTGCCCGCTGAGCCCGCAGCACCCTTGCCGCCGGCACCACCGGAACCACCGGCGCCACCCTTACCGCCGACACCCTGCTGGCCCGCAACCGAACCCGTGCCCGCGGCGCCACCAGCACCACCGTTACCACCATTGGTGCCCGACTCACCCGCACCACCGGTGGCACCCGCCACCGACGCGTCCGTACCGGCCTTACCGGTGTAGCCCGCACCACCAGAGCCGCCGGCACCACCATTGCCACCCACACCCGTGGTAGCCCGCGTGCTGCCATCGACCTGCAGACCACCCAGACCGCCATTGCCACCAGCACCACCAGCACCACCATTGGCACCCGAAGCACCCGCACTGGCCGAATCAGCCCCGGCAAAGCCCTTGCCACCCTGGCCACCGGCGCCACCGACGCCCGCGGCGCCATTGGTACCGGCCGCGGCCTGCACACCCGAACCGCTGAGGCCGCCGGTACCGGCCTTGCCCGCGTTACCGCCCGCACCACCGTTACCACCGGCGGTGCCATCCACATTGCTGACCGTGCCGTCGTTACCGGCCGCGCCCGCGGCACCCGCGCCACCGTTGCCGCCGTTGCCACCGACTCCGCCGAGACCGGCCGCACCGTTGTTGGTGCCCTGGCCGCCGACACCGCCGGCGCCACCGTTGCCGCCGGCACCGCCGTTGGTGCCACTGGCGCCTGCCGCCACTCCGGCCACACCGTCAAGTCCGCTGCCGCCCTTGCCGCCGGCACCACCCGCGCCACCGTCACCCTGAGCTGCGCGGGTCACCCCGTCGACCTGCAGACCGCCCTGGCCACCGTCGCCGCCGGCACCACCGGCGCCACCGTTGGTGCCGTCGACGTGTCCGGTGGTCCCGTTGACACCGGCAAAACCAGCGCCGCCGACGCCACCCTTGCCGCCGACTCCCGCCAAACCATTGCTGCCGCTCGCGGCGGTGTTGCCGCCGCCGCTGTCGCCGCCGGCGCCGCCCTTGCCTGCGTTGCCACCGGCACCGCCGGTCTGACCCGCTGTGCCATCCACATGCGTGGCCGTGCCCGCCGCACCGTTGCCACCGGTGGCACCGTCACCACCGGAGCCACCGTTGCCGCCGACGCCGCCGACGCCGTGCAGTCCCGCATTGGTACCGGTTCCGCCGACACCGCCGGCACCACCGGCACCACCATTGCCGCCGTTCTCACCGGCCGCACCCGCGGTGGCCCCGTCCAGGCCCTCGTAGCCGGCGCCACCCTTACCGCCGGCACCACCGTTGCCGCCGTCGCCGTCGGTGGCGCGCGTGTTGTCGGTGTTCAGGCCGCCTTGGCCACCATTGCCGCCGGCGCCACCGGCCTGCCCCGCCGTGCCATCCGGGTTGGACTGGGTGCCCGCGACACCGTTTTGGCCATCGGTACCGGAACCACCGTCGCCGCCGACGCCGGCCGCACCAGATGCCGCCCGAGAACCGTTGGCCTGCACCCCACCCACGCCGGCGTTGCCACCCGCGCCACCGTTGCCGCCCGCGGTCCCCGAGGCCGCCCCGTTGTCGGAAGCGGCGTCATAGCCGGCACCGCCGACACCACCGTTGCCGCCCTTACCGGCCACACCATTGCTGCCGCTGGCGGCATGGTTGCCGTTGCCGGAGTTGCCGCCGGCACCGCCGACACCGGCGTTGCCGCCATTGCCGCCGTTGCCACCGACCCCGCCGTCGGGGTCGCCCGCAGTACCGGCCGACCCCGCGCCACCATCAGCACCATCGGTTCCCGATCCACCCTTGCCGCCGATGCCACCGGCGCCATGAACTCCCGCGGTGGAACCGGTGCCACCGACACCGCCGTCGCCACCCACACCACCACTGCCGCCCGAGGTGCCGGCCGCGGCACCCGCTGCCACCGCGTCATACCCGGCGCCGCCCTTACCGCCGGCACCACCATCACCACCGACACCATCGACAGCACGCGTGCTGCCATCGGCCTCCAGACCGCCTTGCCCGCCGTTACCGCCGGCACCGCCGGCACCACCGGCCGTGCCATCGGGGTCCAGCGCGGTGCCCGCAGCACCCGCGGCACCGTCTTTACCGTCGCCACCGGCGCCACCAGCACCGGCCACGCCGGAGTCCGCGTGGGAGCCATCGGCCTCGAGGCCACCCAGGCCCGCATTGCCGAGCCAGCACCGCCATTGCCGCCGGCGGTACCGGCCGCCGCGGTGGCGTCGGTCGCCGCGTCATAACCCGTGCCGCCGGCGCCACCGCTGCCGCCCTTGCCCGCGGAAGCGACCGCTCCGCTGGCGGCCTGACCGCCAGCGCCTTGACCACCGGCACCGGCAAGTCCGGCATTGCCACCGGCACCACCGGACTCACCGGCGAAACCATCGACATGGGTTGAGGTCCCGTCGGCGCCGTCGGCACCGTCAAGGCCGTCACCACCGCCACCGGCATTGCCACCCACACCGCCGACACCCTGGGCACCGGCCGCGCCCGCAGCAGCATTGGGGGTGAGCCAGCCGCCCGCGCCACCGGCACCGGCCACGCCGGCCGCACCACCATTGCCGCCTAGGCCACCATTGCCACCACCGGTGCCATCGATGTTCGAACTAGTGCCATCGGCCCCGGCCGCGCCCTGGCCGCCGGCGCCGCCGGCACCACCACTGCCGGCCGCGCCACCCTTACCGCCGGCGCCGAACAACAGATACGAACCTCGGCCACCGGCGCCACCATTGCCGCCGGCTCCACCATTGCCGCCGTTGCCGCCATTGCCGTCGCCGCCGTTGGCGAAGCTGCCGACCAAACCTGCCGCACCGGCCAGGCCGTCGCCGCCTTGGCCGCCCACGCCCGCCGTGCTGAACAGACCCCACAGCGCGGCGTCGCCACCGAGGCCACCGGTCCCGCCGACGCCGCCGGCGGTGGCCGCGTCACCGCCGTTACCGCCGGCGCCGCCGTGGCTGAACCAGGCGAACAGCCCGGCGGCACCGCCGGCGCCACCGTCGCCATCGAGGTAGCCGCCGAACGGGCGAAGCCAGTTGATGTCGGCCCAGTTGAACGAGGCATCCGCGGAGCCCGGCAGATCCAGTGCGGAAGCCCCGATACCGGCCAGGTTGAGATCGGCCAGGACCGCATCCCAGGTCGCCTGGCTACCGAGAGCGTCGAAGAAGGGCGACCAACTGGCCGAGTCCAGCACCACCGCCCAGGCAGCCTGGTCACCCCAGTTGGCGCCCAGATCGGCAACGGCGTTGCCCAGGTCGGCACCCAGTAGGTCGAACAACAGATCGTCAAAATCGGCGTGCGCCGCGGGCGCGGCCGCGAGCGGCCCCAACCCGAACGCAAGAAACGCGCTCACCGCAGTTCCGGCACCGAACACCCGGTTGCTGCGACGGCTCTTTTGAACACCCTGACGGTAACGAGACATGGCACGTGCCCCTTAGCTACAGATATTGACGACGGCGGCAAATCTGATGGTGGGCTAGGTTAACAGCGGCACATTCTTAGTCAACCCCTACTTTTGTGAAGAACCTGAGCGATCATGACAACGTTTGTCTTCAGCGTCCTGAACAGCAGCTATCAAAAACGGAGAAGGCATTAGTTAACGGTTGTAGTCATATTCACAGCTGACAGACACCACTTATATCTCCCTCAGGTTAGGTAAAAGTGCCTACGAGTTGTTTGCCAGAGCAGACGCGCCGGGAGCGCGGCCGTCCGCATACCGCAACGCAATCACGGCCCGGTCAAAGGACCGGGCCGTGATGCGTGGAGAGGGCGACCAGTAGCGCACCGTCGCTACCCTTTACGGGTTGTTCGCGCCGCTAGTGATGGTCCCGAACCGTGCGCAGGTTCCGGTCAGCTCGACGTCTGTATAGCCGCCGGCCAGTGGGCGCATCGCCGCTGGTGCCGCCGGGACAGTCGTCCCGAGCATCCGGTACCGAACCGGTCCGGTGCCCGGCGAATTCGATCACGGAACGGCGTTGTTGGCTGTGGTGCCGTTAGCGCCCTTGCCGCCGGCGGTACCTACGGATGCCGCCGCACCCGCACCGCCGGTGTCGCCGGATGTGGCGTAGGAGCCGTCGGCGTTCTGGCCGCCGGCGCCGCCGGAACCACCGGAACCGACCGTGCCTGCAGTACCGCCGCTGCCGGCGGCGCCACCCGTGCCCGGGGTTCGAACCGCACCGGCGGCGGTGTTGTAACTCGCGTTCCCACCGTCGCCCCCGTCACCGCCGGCACCGCCCTTGCCGGCAGCCCCGCCGTTGCCGCCGTCGCCGCCCTCACCGGCGGTGCCGGCCAGGCCGCTACCACCAACCGCACCGGCAGCACCACCGGCACCACCCACGCCACCGGCGCCGCCGCTGCCGCCGACACCGCCGGTGCCGCCGGCACCGCCATTGCCGCCGATGATCGACTGGTTGCTGAACCCAGCGGTGGCGATCCGGGCTGCGCCGCCGTCACCACCGTCGCCGCCCTCACCACCGGTGGCGCCGGCACCGCCATTGGCGCCCTTACCGCCGGCACCGCCGTCGCCGCTGACGCCGGAGATCGAGCCGCCGGCACCGCCAGCACCGCCTTCTCCGCCGGCGCCGCCCTGCCCGCCGTTCTGTCCGTGGCCGCCCTTGCCGCCACCGCCGCCGTTGCCGCCGGTGCTGTTGCCACCGCCAGCACCGCCGGCTCCCTTGGTGGCGCCGCCGCCGTGGCCGCCCTCGCCGCCGTTCGCGCCGATGCCGCCGTCGCCGCCCTTGCCGCCGTCGCCGCCCCACGCCTTGTTGTTGTTTGTACCGTTACCGAGATCGGTCTTCTGGCCGCTGCCGCCGTCGCCACCCTGCTGACCCGCCACGGCGGCGGTGGTGCCGGCGCCGCCGGACGAGCCCTGGACATTCGCGGTCGTGTTGATGCCTGTGCTGCCGCTCCACGGGTAGCTCGTACCGTCCGGTGCCTGACCGGCAGGCGCCGGGTTACCGGTGCTGCCGGTAGCACCGTCACCGCCGGCACCGCCCTTTCCGCCGTTGCCGATCGCTCCGCCGTCGCCGCCCTTGCCACCCTTGCCGCCGTTGGCGCCCGGTGCCGCGCCCGGGTCCTTGGCTGCGTCGTAGCCGTTGCCGCCGTTGCCTCCGTTGCCGTGGGCCCCGGTCGGCAAGCCGCCGTTAGCGCCGTCGCTGCCGGCGCTACCGCCGCCGCCAGCTGTGGTACCGGCGTCGCCGCCGAGCGAGCCGAGACCGACCGCACCGGGGTTGCCGCCGGCGCCGCCGTCGCCACCCTTGGTGGTGGTGGCGTTGCCGTCAGCACCCTTACCGCCGTCACCCGGGGTGCCGGCACTGCCGCCGGCCGCGCCATTGCCGCCGGTGCCGTTGACGCCGACCACGGCCCCACCCTGCGCGGTACCGGCGTCCCCGCCCGCACCGGCCTGCCCGGCATTGGCACCGTTGCCACCGTCACCGCCGCGGGTGCCGTTCTCACCGGCGTTGGTGCCGTTGTAACCGGCACCGCCGGTCCCGCCGTTGCCGCCCGCACCGGCATTGCCGCCGTGGCCACCGTTGCCCGCGGTGTTGGCGCTCAGCAGGCCACCGTTGCCACCTGCCCCACCGGTGCCGCCGTTGCCGCCGGCAGTGCCGTCGCCACCCTTGCCGCCGTTGACGCCCGAGGACCCACCCGCGCCGGAGCCGCCGTCAGACCCAGCCGACCCGTTGCCTCCATCGCCGCCGTTGCCGCCGTTGCCCGCGTTGCCGCCGGCCCCGCCCGCGCCACCGTTACCGCCACTGGCGCCCGGTGCCGCACTCAGATCCGACGCCGCGTCATAGCCGGCACCGCCATTGCCGCCGTTACCCATCACACCGCTCGGGGACTGACCGTCAGCACCATCACCACCAGGGGTCAGGCCACTGCCACCAACGCCCTTAACACCGGCTGCACCGACATCACCACCCTTGCCGCCATCGCCACCGGCACCCAGCGCCCCGCCCGAACCGACCACACCAGCCACCCCGACGGCACCGTTACCACCGTCGCCGGGAGTGCCGGCATCACCACCGTCACCACCGTTACCGCCGTTGCCCTGACTGCCCGCATTGCCAGAACCGTTGAGCAGCGCACCCGCCGCACCACCGGAACCACCCTGGCCGCCAGCACCACCGTCACCGCCCTTACCACCGTCCTGACCGACGCCCTGGTTGTCTCCCGACTGACCATCGGCACCGGTGACACCGGCACCACCAGCACCACCATTGGCACCGCTACCAGCATTACCACCGGAACCGGCGTTACCGGCCACGGTGCCACTGGCACCACCAGCGCCACCACTGCCGCCACTACCACCATCACCGCCATCGGTACCGGAATCACCCGGGTTGGTGCCATTGACACCAGCCTGGCCCGCCACACCGTTACCACCATCACCACCACGGCCACCCGAACCGTGATCACCACCAGCACCACCATTGCCACCGTTGCCACCATCAGCACCCGCCGCCGCACTCGGGTCCAGCAGTGCGTTGTAGCCGTTACCGCCGTTACCGCCGTTACCCATCACACCGCTCGGGGACTGACCGTCAGCACCATCACCACCAGGGGTCAGGCCACTGCCACCAACGCCCTTAACACCGGCTGCACCGACATCACCACCCTTGCCGCCATCGCCACCGGCACCCAGCGCCCCGCCCGAACCGACCACACCAGCCACCCCGACGGCACCGTTACCACCGTCGCCGGGAGTGCCGGCATCACCACCGTCACCACCGTTACCGCCGTTGCCCTGACTGCCCGCATTGCCAGAACCGTTGAGCAGCGCACCCGCCGCACCACCGGAACCACCCTGGCCGCCAGCACCACCGTCACCGCCCTTACCACCGTCCTGACCGACGCCCTGGTTGTCTCCCGACTGACCATCGGCACCGGTGACACCGGCACCACCAGCACCACCATTGGCACCGCTACCAGCATTACCACCGGAACCGGCGTTACCGGCCACGGTGCCACTGGCACCACCAGCGCCACCACTGCCGCCACTACCACCATCACCGCCATCGGTACCGGAATCACCCGGGTTGGTGCCATTGACACCAGCCTGGCCCGCCACACCGTTACCACCATCACCACCACGGCCACCCGAACCGTGATCACCACCAGCACCACCATTGCCACCGTTGCCACCATCAGCACCCGCCGCCGCACTCGGGTCCAGCAGTGCGTTGTAGCCGCCACCGCCGTTACCGCCGTTACCGGCCACGGATGTCGGGGCGGTGCCGGCTACACCGTCAGTCCCGTGGGTGCCGGTGCCGGCCGCTCCGCCGGTGCCCGCATTGCCACCGGCATCGCCGATACCCGCAGCACCGACACTGCCGCCGTTACCACCGTTGCCACCATCGGGATGAGTGGCATCGCCGTTGGCGCCGTCACCACCATCAGCGGGCAGTCCGGCGTTGCCGCCGTTACCACCATCACCACCGGAACCGTTGGCCCCCAAGGTGACACCGTTACCACCGTTACCACCGTTACCGCCGTGGGCACCGTTGCCGCCATCACCACCGTTGCCGCCGTTACCACCGTCGCTGCCGCCATCGACGCCCTGACCGCCAGCACCGGCCAGACCACCATTGCTACCGCTGGAACCGGCGCCACCATTGCCCCCGGCACCACCAGTACCGGTCGCCGAGGAACCACCGGCACCACCATTGCCGCCCTGCCCGAACTGGAACGGGGCCACGAACGTGCCATAACCACCGCCACCGGCCCCACCATTGCCACCGTTACCGGCCGCCTGACCATTGACACCGTCACCACCGGCACCACCGTTACCGGCATCGGAGTTGGCCCCACCGGCGCCACCGGCACCACCGGCACCACCAGTGCCGCTGCCGGCCGCGTTACCACCGGCAGCACCATCACGGCCCACACCGCCCCAGCCGCCGTCACCACCATTGCCACCGTTACCGCTCAGGCCACCCTGACCGCCGGCACCACCGACAGCCAACGCGTTACCGCCGTTGCCGCCGGCACCACCAGCACCACCATTGCCCGTGGCCCCCAACGCATTACCCCCAACACCACCGGTGCCGCCCCAACCACCGAGGCCACCCCAGCCACCGTTACCGCCGTTACCGCCATCAACGCCACCAGCACCACCGGTACCGGCCACCGACCCGGTGTCCCCACCGTTGCCGCCGTGACCACCGGCACCACCATCACCGGCCACCGAGTCACCACCACGGCCACCCACACCGCCACCCAAGTGCGCGGTGCCCCCGGCATCGCCACCGTTACCACCGTTGCCCGCACCGGTGCCGTCGCCACCGTTGCCACCGTTGCCACTGTGTCCGGCATCGCCACCATCACCACCGGCACCACCGGTCCCGGTCCCGAACGCCTTACCACCAGCACCGGCTGAACCCGAGTTCGGGCCAGCGCCGAACAGGGCATCCCCACCAGAGCCACCGGTACCACCGTTACCGCCATCACCACTGGCATTCGTGGCCGACGAGCCCGCACCGGCATTACCGCCGTTACCGCCGTTACCGGAATCACCACCACGGCCACCATCACCAGAACCCAGAGCGTCACCACCACGGCCACCGCCACCGGAAGTGCCGCCGTCACCGCCGTCACCACCATCGCGGCCGGCACCATCAGGACCCGAGTTACCGGCACTACCGGCACCACCATCGCCACCATTACCACCAGAACCACCAGCGCCACCGTTACCGACACCGGTCCCCGAGCCGCCGGCACCACCGACGCCACCAGCACCACCCTGGCCACCGGTGTTCCCGGCCTGAGCATCCCCAGCCACTGCACCATCAGCACCCGTGGCGCCATTACCACCGCGACCACCCGCACCACCAGCAGCACCCACGCCACCAGTACCCGCGTTACCGCCGACACCACCAGCACCACCAGCCTGACCCGTCACACCATCAACAGCCAGACCCGAACCATCACCACCAGCACCACCATTGCCACCAGCACTACCGGCACCATCGGTGCCGACGGCACCGTTGCTGCCTCCCGTGCCAGCCCCGGCCGCACCGGCACTGCCCGCGGCACCACCGTTAGCGCCGTTGCCGCCCTTGCCACCAGAGCCCGCGGTGTTGGTGCCGCCACCACCGGCGCCGTCACCACCGGTACCGGCCGTGCCGGCGTTACCGCCGACACCACCGTTACCGCCACTGCCGGCGGTACCGGTCGCACTGCTGCCACCGAAAGCACCCACGCCACCGGCACCACCGGCACCGGCGTTACCGCCGTCAGTGCCGGACTGGCCACTGCCGGGCGTCGCGGTGTAACCGGTACCACCATTGCCGCCGTTACCGCCGTTACTACCGCTGGCACCCTGGCCACCATCACCGCTACCACCAGCGGCACCGCTGACCGAGCTACCCCCGGCGCCACCATTGCCGCCCTGGCCGTACTCGTAAGTTCCCGGAGCCCACCAGACCGGCGTGCCACCGGCACCGTCACCACCGGCGCCACCCTTACCGGCGTTCTGGGTGGCCGTACCCGCACCACCGTTGCCGCCCTGGCCGCCATCGGTGTTGGTGCCACCGTTGCCGCCCTTGCCGCCGGTGCCACCAGAGCCACTGCCGGCCGCATTGCCACCGGCAGCACCCTCACGACCGATACCGCCCCAGCCGCCGTCACCACCGTTGCCACCGGCACCCGCGGTCTGCGCACTACCACCGGCACCACCGACGGCCAACGCGTTACCACCATTGCCGCCGGCACCGCCGGCACCACCATTGCCCGTGGCACCCAACGCATCACCGCCGACACCACCGGTACCGCCCCAACCGGCGATGCTGCCCCAACCGCCGTTGCCGCCGTTGCCGCCATCAGCGCCACCGGCACCACCGGTACCGGCCACCGACCCGGTGTCCCCACCGTTGCCACCGTTACCACCGGCACCACCATCACCGGCCACTGAGTCACCACCACGGCCACCCATGCCGCCACCCAGATGCGCGGAGCCCCCGGCATCGCCACCATTGCCACCGTTACCGGTGCCGGTGCCGTCGCCACCATTGCCACCGTTGCCACTGTGTCCGGCATCGCCACCATCACCACCGGCACCACCGGCACCGGTACCCCACGCCTTACCGCCGGCACCGGCCGCACCGGCCGTGAGCGGAGGACTCACACCGGCACCCAGCGCGTCCCCACCGGACCCACCGGTACCACCATTGCCGCCATCACCACTGGCATTCGTGGCACTCGAGCCCGCACCGGCGTTACCGCCGTTACCGCCGTTACCCGAATCACCACCACGGCCACCATCACCAGAACCCAGGGCATCGCCACCGCGACCACCGGCACCGCTGTAACCACCATCGCCGCCGTCGCCACCGTCGCGGCCGGCACCATCAGGACCCGAGTTACCGGCACTGCCGGCACCACCATCGCCACCGTTACCACCGACACCACCAGCGCCACCGTTACCGGTCCCCTTGCCGGTGCCACCGACACCACCGACACCACCGTTACCGCCGACACCACCGCTGTTCCCGGCCTGAGCATCCCCAGCCACTGCACCATCAGCACCCGTGGCGCCGTTACCACCACGACCACCAGCACCACCAACACCGTCGGTGCCCGCGTTGCCGCCGGCACCACCAGCACCACCGTTCTGGGCGGTCACACCATCAGCGGCAAAGCCCGAAGCATCGCCACCAGCACCACCATTGCCACCAGCACTACCAGTGCCGGTTACGCCGTCAGTACCGCCGGCACCGGCGATCCCGCCGGCGCCACCGTCAGCGCCATTGCCGCCCTTACCACCAGAGCCCGCGGTGTTGCTGCCGCCACCACCAGCACCGGCGCCACCGTTACCGGCCGTACCGGCGTTACCGCCACTACCACCATTGCCACCGGCACCGTCGGCGCCGCCGCCACTGGAGGTGCCACCGACGCCACCGCCACCACCGACGCCACCGGCACCGGCGTTGCCGCCGTCACCACCGGTGGTGTCTCCGACAATCGCGCTGAAACCGTCACCACCGCCGCCGCCGGCACCACCCTTGCCGCCGCTACCGGCGGCACCACCGACCGAGCCGGCACCACCATTGCCGCCGACACCGCCGACACCACCGACGCCGCCATTGCCACCGTCGGGGCTGCCGGCGATTCCGGTCAGGCCGTCATAGCCCTGACCGCCGTCGCCGCCGTTGCCACCCTTGCCGCCATCACCTTGCGCGGCCAGACTGCCGTCGGTGTTCAGGCCGCCCAGGCCGCCGTTGCCGCCGTTGCCGCCAACCTGACCGACGCCGCCATCGACGTCGCCGCCATCACCGGCCGTACCCGTCGCCCCGTCTTTACCGTCGCCACCGTCGCCACCGATACCGGCGGTGCCGTCGGCCGCATGGCCGCCACCGACTTCAAAACCACCCTTGCCGGCGTTACCACCGACACCACCATTGCCACCCGAGGTCCCCGCCGCAGCACCCGCATCACCAGCCGCGTCATACCCGGTACCACCGGCACCACCGGAGCCACCCGTACCGGCCGAACCGTTCGACCCACCGGTAGCGTAGTTACCACCACCGGAGGAACCACCAGCGCCACCAGCACCGGCGTTACCACCATCGCCACCATTGCCACCGGCACCACCGGTGCGATCCTCCGCCGTGCCCGTCGTACCCACACCACCGTTGGCGCCGTCGGTACCCGAACCACCGGCACCACCGACACCACCGACACCATGGCTACCGGCCACGGTGCCACTACCACCGGCACCACCATCACCACCAGCACCACCATTGGTGCCCGACACACCAGCACCCGCACCCTCAGCAACCGCGTCAAACCCGGCGCCACCCTTACCACCGGCACCACCAGCACCACCATTGCCCTGCGCGGCATGGCTGCCACCGATGTTCAGACCGCCCTGGCCGCCGTTACCCCCAGCACCACCGGCCTGACCGGCCGTGCCGTCCACACCCGCGGTGTGCGAGTCGGTTCCGTTCGCCCCGTCTTTACCGTCGCCACCGTCGCCACCGATACCGGCGGTGCCGTCGGCCGCATGGCCGCCACCGACTTCAAGACCACCCTTGCCGGCGTTACCACCGACACCACCATTGCCACCCGAGGTCCCCGCCGCAGCACCCGCATCACCAGCCGCGTCATACCCGGTACCACCGGCACCACCGGAGCCACCCGTACCGGCCGAACCGTTCGACCCACCGGTAGCGTAGTTACCACCACCGGAGGAACCACCAGCGCCACCAGCACCGGCGTTACCACCATCGCCACCATTGCCACCGGCACCACCGGTGCGATCCTCCGCCGTGCCCGTCGTACCCACACCACCGTTGGCGCCGTCGGTACCCGAACCACCGGCACCACCGACACCACCGACACCATGGCTACCGGCCACGGTGCCACTACCACCGGCACCACCATCACCACCAGCACCACCATTAGTGCCCGACACACCAGCACCCGCACCCTCAGCAACCGCGTCAAACCCGGCGCCACCCTTACCACCGGCACCACCAGCACCACCATTGCCCTGCGCGGCATAGCTGCCACCGATGTTCAGACCGCCCTGGCCGCCGTTACCACCGGCACCACCGGCACCACCGTTGCCGCCGGCCTGACCGGCGGTGTGCGAGTCAGCACCAGCGAAGCCCGTACCACCGGCAGCACCGGCGCCACCCACACCAGCCGTGCCATTCGTCCCACCAGCGGCCGTACCACCCAGGCCCGCACCACCGAGACCGCCTTGACCGGCGTTGCCACCGGCACCACCGGCACCACCGTCGTAACCGTCGACATGCGACGCGTTTCCATCAGCACCGGTCGCACCCTTGCCACCGGCGCCACCTGAGCCACCGGCACCGCCCTTACCGCCGACGCCCTGCGTACCCGCCACCGAACCCGTACCACCAGCGCCACCGGCGCCACCGTTACCACCATTGGTGCCCGACTCACCGACACCACCGGCAGCACCGGCCACCGTTGCGTCAGCACCCGCCTGGCCGGTGTAACCGGCACCACCGCCACCACCGGCGCCACCATTGCCGCCGACACCATCAGCGACCCGCGTGACACCATCAGCCTTCAGGCCCCCCTGGCCACCGTTACCGCCGGCGCCGCCGGCGCCGCCATTGCCCCCAGAAGCCGCCGCACTGCTGGAGTTGGTGCCGTCAAATCCCTTACCACCCTGACCACCGGCACCACCCACGCCCGCGGTGCCATCAGTGCCGCCACTGGCCTGAACCCCAGCACCACTGAGGCCACCACTACCGGCCTTGCCGGCATTACCACCGGCACCACCATTACCACCGGCGGTGCCGTCAACGTGCGAGGCGTTTCCGTCAACACCGGCCGCGCCGGCCGCACCCGCGCCACCGTTACCGCCGTTACCGCCGACGCCACCGGCGCCGGCCACACCACTGACGGTGCCCGCACCGCCGACACCACCGGTGCCACCATTGCCACCGGCACCACCATTGGTGCCACTGGCACCCGCGGTAGCTCCGGCAACACCGGACAGGCCACTGCCGCCCTTACCGCCGGCACCACCATTGCCGCCGTTGCCCTGCAGGGCCCGAGACCCATCGGTCTGCAGACCACCGAGGCCACCGGCACCACCGGCGCCGCCCGCGCCACCGTTGGTGCCGTCGACGTGCCCGGTAGAGCCGTCGACACCGTTGTAGCCCTGGCCGCCGGCACCACCCTTACCGCCGACGCCCGCCGTACCGTCATTGCCATCGGCCACCGTGGTTCCGTTACCGCTGTCACCACCGGCACCACCCTTACCGGCGTTACCACCGGCCCCACCGGCCTGCCCCGCCGTACCATCCACATGGGACGCGGTGCCGTTATTGCCGTCGGCGCCCTGAGCGCCCGCACCACCGGATCCACCGTCGCCGCCCACGCCGCCGACACCGTGTGTGCCGGCATTGGTCCCGGTACCACCGACTCCACCGGCACCACCGGCGCCACCGTTACCGCCGCTCTCGCCAGCCTGGCCCGGGTTGGTCCCAGCCAAACCGGCGTAGCCGGTGCCACCCTTACCACCGGCACCACCGTTACCACCGTCGCCGTCGGCGGCCCGGGTGTTGTCGGCCTTCAGGCCGCCCTGGCCGCCGTTACCACCGGCGCCACCGGCCTGGCCCGCCGTGCCGTCCGGGCTACTCTGCGTGCCGTTGACACCGTCGGTGCCGTCCTTCCCGTCACCACCGTTACCGCCGACAGCGGCGTTGCCCGCCGCCGCGCGCGTCGTGCCGTCGGCCTGCAAACCGCCCAGGCCGGCGTTACCGCCGGCACCACCGTTACCGCCCGCGGCACCCGCGGACGCGGCGAGGTCGGAGGCGGCGTCATACCCGGCACCACCGACACCACCACTGCCGCCCTTACCGGCCACACCGCTAGCGCCACTGGCGGCATGGTTGCCGTTACCCGAGTCACCACCAGCACCACCGACACCGGCATTACCACCGGTGCCGCCATTGCCACCCGCGCCACCATCAGGGTTGGACGCATCACCATCGGTACCAGCCCCACCATCGGCGCCAGCGGTACCCGAACCACCCTGACCACCCACACCACCGGTGCCGTGAGTGCCCGCAACCGAACCCGTGCCCCCGGTGCCACCGGCACCACCGGCACCACCATTGCCACCCGAAGTACCCGCCGCAGCACCGGCAGCCAACGCGTCAAATCCGGCACCGCCCTTACCGCCGGCACCACCATCACCACCAACACCGGCCGCAGCATGGGTAAAGCCGTTGGCCTCCAGACCGCCCAGGCCACCGTTACCCCCAGCACCACCGGCACTACCGGCCTTGCCGGTGGGATCAAGCGCCGTGCCCGCCGCCCCGGCCGCACCGTCACGACCGTCACCACCAGCACCACCAACACCAGCAGCACCCGAAACGCCATGCGTGATGCCGTTGGCCTCCAAACCACCCAGGCCCGCATCACCACCGACACCACCATTACCGCCGGCGGTACCAGCCAGAGCGGTCCCGTCCGACGCCGCGTCATAGCCGGCCCCACCAGTACCACCACTGCCGCCCTTACCGGCCGCACCCGCCGTACCACTACCGGCCTGCTGACCGTTGCCGCCCACACCACCGGCACCGGCCAGACCCGCGTTACCACCATGCCCACCGGCCTGACCAGCCCCACCATCGGGGTTCGACGCGGTCCCCGCCTCACCGCCGACGCCGTCCTGGCCGTCGCCACCGCGGCCACCGTTACCGCCCAGACCACCCGAGTCCGACGAACCGGCCGCACCCGAGGCGGCCTCGCCCCTGAGCCAGCCACCCTGACCACCGGCGCCGGCCTGGCCGGCCGCGCCGCCATTACCGCCGACACCGCCATTACCACCATTGGTGCCATCGGCACCGGCTACCGCGCCATCAGCACCGTCGGCGCCGGCACCTCCGGCACCACCCTTACCGCCATCACCGGCCGCACCACCTTGACCGCCGGCCCCGAACAGATACGAGCCCCGACCGCCCGTACCACCGTTACCACCATTGCCACCATTACCGCCGACACCACCGTTGCCGTCGCCACCATTGGCGAAGCTGCCCGCCGCACCCGCCGCACCCGTGAAGCCATCACCGCCAGCACCACCAGCACCGGCCGCACTGAACAGACCCCACAACGCGGCGTCACCACCAGCGCCACCATTGCCACCGGCGTCACCCAGGGCGACGGCGGTACCACCCTTACCGCCGGCGCCACCGTCGCTGAACCACGAGAACCATCCGGCGCTGCCACCGTCGCCGCCGTTGCCGCCGTCGGTTCCGTCACCGCCGGCACCACCGTTGCTCCACCACCCGAAGAGGCTGCCGTCGCCACCGTTGCCGCCGGTCTGGCCGTTACCACCGGCGCCGCCGCTGCTGAAAGTGTTGAACCAGCCGACGCTTCCGCCGTCGCCACCCTTACCGCCGATGCCGTCGCCACCGTCCCCGCCGCTGCTGTTGAACCAGGCGAGCAGGCTGCCGTTGCCACCGTCCCCACCGTTGAAGCCGTCACCACCGTCGCCGCCGTTGCTGAACCAGGAGTTCCAGCCGACGCTGCCGCCGTCGCCACCGTTACCGCCATTGCCGTCACCACCGTCGCCGGCGTCACTGAACCAGGACAGGTCGCCGACGCTGCCGCCCTTGCCGCCGGCGCCCCCGCCGCTACCACCGTCACCACCCGCGCCGGCCTTGCTGAACCAGGAGAACCATCCGACGTTGCCGCCCTTGCCGCCGGCACCACCACCGCTACCACCGGCACCACCGACCCCGGCGTCACTGATCCAGGCGAGGACAGCGCCGTCGCCACCGGCACCACCAGCGCCACCATCGAGACCGCCGGCACCGCCGGCACCGGCGTGGCTGAACGCGGCGAACCATCCGGCGCTGCCACCGGCACCGCCGTCACCCTCACCGAAACCGTCACCACCGGCGCCGCCGTCACCACCGAAGAGGCCGCCCTGGCCACCCGCACCGCCGTCATCGCTGGCGCCGGTGCCGTCGGCGTCCCACCCCGCACCACCGGTTCCGTAGATCCACCCGCCGGCATAGCCGTCCGGGTGGTCGACAGTGCCGTCCGCGCCGTTGCCGAACGGCATGAACAGGTTGTAGTCGAACAGGTTGAACGCCGCCGAGCCCGGCAGATCGAAGTCCGCCGCGCCGATGCCACTCAGGCTCAGATCGGCCAGGATCGCATCCCAGGTGGCCTGGCTGGCGAGGTTGTCGAAGAAGGGCGACCAACTGTCTGCATCCAGGACCACCGCCCAGTCGGCCTGATTACCCCAGTCGGCCCCCAGGCCGGCGAAGGCGTCGCTGAGATTTTGACCGAACAGGTCGACCAGCACATCCTCGATGTCCGCGTGCGCTGCCGGCACGGGCGCCAGCGGCCCCAGGCCGAACGTCAGGAAGGCACTGACCGCGGTCCCGGCACCAAACACACGGCCGCGAGGCCCCCGGAAACCACTTCGAGCATGACGAGACATGGCGTCTCCCCCCCTTAACTAGGACACAACGGCAGCACAGCAATCCTGATCAAAAAATTAGGCTAACACCGATTCTCGACTCGTCAACTCGCATACACTTTCGGAGACTTTCAAACTCGACTTGAGGCTTGTGACCCACTATTACGGTCGGATATGCTAGTAACCTCCGCTTGTAGTTAGATATGCTAAATTCGATGCCTTGATGCTGATCAAGGACTTAGAGAAGACTCTCTGATATTCAGCAAAGACTTATGCGGTCCGTCACGTTTGCTGGACTCTCAACGAGCCATGGCCCACTAAACGGCCACAGACCATTACGGCCACCCCGTCGCCGGGGTGGCCGTAATGGTCTGTGCGCCTACTAGCTCTAGCAGGTCCACCAACAAAAGTGCGCTGGGCGCGGTCTCTTCGACCTCGCCCAGCGCACCTGTCGCCGGATGGGGATTACTGCTGCTGGCAGAGGTTGTCCAGAACGTCGATCTGACCGCGCAGCTGGTCGCGCAGCGGCTGCTGGACCTCGTCCTCGGGCGAGTGCCCGGCCAGGTAGTTGATGCTCAGCGCCTCGAGGGTGTCGGCCATGTCGCCGACAGCCTGGGCCACGTCGGCCGGGGTGGCCGGGTTGGACTCCAGGGCCTGGTGCAGGTACGCGCCACCGGCGAACAGCGACAGCCGCGCGTTGGTGCCCACCGCCAGGTCACCGGCGAGGTCGCCCGGGACCGGGTTCTGCAGGTTGGTGTTGAACTGGGTGCCCTGACGCACGACACTCTGCGCGTTGCAGATGTTGCCCTTGGCCTGAGTCCGCTGGTCGTCGTTGAACTTCTGGCTCGTCGACGGGTGGAACCAGCCGAGGATAGCCAGGACGATACCGATCACGGCCAGCGCCAGAGCGGCGATCGTGGGCACCGACAACGCCGACGCTGAAGTGGAAGATTGCGGAAAACCCGCGGTCTTGGGCTTGGCAGAGGATGATTCGCTTGCAGAGGTCTCAGGCATTGCGCGATCGTAACGGGACAGCTCCGTTTAGTCACGCTGAATCGAGATGCGGCGCGTTGACGGTACCCTCATGTGCGATGTTGAGCACCGAGTTGCAGACCACACCCCGCCGCCTCACCGGTTGGGGCCGCACCGCGCCGAGCGTGGCGCAGGTCTTGTCGACCCCGGACGTCGACGTCATCGCCAAGGCGGTGGCCCGATCGGCCGAGTCGGGAGGCCGCGGCGTGATCGCCCGCGGGTTGGGCCGTTCCTATGGGGACAACGCCCAGAACGGCGGCGGCCTGGTGATCGACATGACCGCGCTGAACCGGATCCACTCGATCTCCGCCGACCGCGGCCTCGTCGACGTCGACGGCGGCGTGAGCCTGGACCAGCTGATGAAGGCGGCGCTGCCGTTCGGACTGTGGGTGCCGGTCCTGCCCGGTACCCGCCAGGTCACCATCGGGGGTGCGATCGCGTGCGACATCCACGGCAAGAACCACCACAGCGAGGGCAGCTTCGGCAACCACGTGCGCTCCATGGAGCTGCTGATCGCCGACGGGACCGTGCGGCACCTGACGCCGGATGGCGATGACGCCGCCTTGTTCTGGGCCACCATCGGCGGCAATGGGCTGACCGGGATCATCCTGCGCGCCACTATCGCCATGACCCCGACCGAGACGGCGTACTTCATCAACGACGGCGACAACACCGCCACCCTGGACGAGACCATCGCCTTTCACAGCGACGGCAGCGAAGCCAACTACACCTATTCCAGTGCGTGGTTCGACGCGATCAGCCCGGCGCCGAAGCTGGGCCGGGCCACCATCACCCGCGGGCGGCTGGCCCTGCGCGACGAGCTGCCCCCAAAGCTCGCCCGCAACCCGCTGAAATTCGACGCACCGCAGTTGATGACGGTGCCTGACGTCTTCCCCAACGGGTTGATGAACAAGCTGAGCCTGAGCGCCATCGGCGAGCTGTACTACCGCCGCGGCGGCCACTACCGGGGCAAGGTGCAGAACCTGACGCAGTTCTATCACCCGCTGGACCTGCTCGGTGAGTGGAACCGCGGCTACGGCCCGGCCGGCTTCGCGCAGTACCAGTTCCTGGTGCCCACCGAGGCCGTCGAAGAGTTCAAGAGCATCATCATCGACATCCAGGCCAGTGGGCACTACTCGGCGCTCAACGTGTTCAAGCTGTTCGGACCCGCCAACCAGGCGCCCCTGAGTTTCCCGATGCCCGGCTGGAACGTGTGCCTGGACTTCCCGATGAAGCCCGGCGTCAACGAGCTACTGAACTCCCTCGACCGCCGGGTGCTGGAGTTCGGCGGCCGGCTCTACACGGCCAAGGACTCCCGCACCACCGCGGAGAACTTCCACGCCATGTACCCGCGGATCGACGAGTGGATCGCGATACGCCGCCAGGTGGATCCCGAGGGGATCTTCGCCTCAGATATGGCCCGACGTTTGGAGCTTATGTAGATGGTGTTCGACGCAACCGGAAACCCCCAGTCCATTCTGCTGCTGGGTGGTACCTCCGAGATCGGCCTGGCGATCTGTGCGCGCTACCTGCGCCACGCCTCGGCGAGTGTGGTGCTGGCGTGCCTGCCCGGTGATCCCGGCCGGGACGGCGCCGTGGCTGCGATGGAGGCGGCCGGCGCCAAGTCGGTGCGGATCGTCGACTTCGACGCCCTGGACACCGCGAGCCACCCGGCGATGATCGATGCCGCATTCAGTGCCGGCGATATAGACGTGGCGATCGTGGCCTTCGGTATGGACGCCGACGCCGAAGAACTCTGGCACAACCAGGCCAAGGCCGTGCAGGTCGCCGGGATCAACTACACGGCGGCGGTGTCGGTGGGTGTGCTGCTCGCCAACAAGATGGGCGCGCAGGGCTTCGGGCAGATCATCGCGATGAGTTCGGTCGCCGGTGAGCGGGTGCGCCGGACCAACTTCGTCTACGGCTCCACCAAGGCCGGGCTCGACGGCTTCTACCTTGGTCTGGGCGAGGCGCTTCGCGACGACGGGGTACGGGTGCTGGTGATCCGGCCCGGGCAGGTGCGCACCCGGTTCTCCGCGCACGTCAAGGAAGCTCCGCTGACCGTCGACAAGGAGGACGTGGCCGAGCTGGCGGTCACCGCGGCCGCCAAGGGTAAGGAGATCGTCTGGGCGCCCGGGGCATTCCGCTACGTCATGATGGTGCTGCGGCACGTCCCGCGAGTGATCTTCCGCCGGTTGCCCATCTAGCCGATGAGCCGCGCCAGCCTCGTGCGTCACACACGTCACGTGGAGGAAGGCTGCGGTGAGTTGCCCGCCTCTGAGCGACAACGATTGTCGCTCCAAGGCGGGCAATCGGCATATATCTGTTTCCGAGTGACAGTTGGGACTGGTGGTGGCCGTGCGTAATGCGCTGAACACGGTGGCCCAGATGATGCTGGCCTGCGTCATCGCCGTTCTCGTCGCGGTGGTCGCGCTGGTGGCCATCGCGCGGGTGCAGTGGCCGGCATATCCCTCGTCGAACCAGCTGCACGCGCTGACCACCGTCGGGCAGGTCGGCTGCCTGGCCGGCCTGGCCGCCGCGGCATGGTCCTGGCGGCGGGGTCGCCGCGGCATGGCCTGGCTGGCGGCCGTCGTGTTCACCAGTGCGTTCGCGGTGGTGACACTGGCGATGCCATTGGGGGCCACCAAGCTCTACCTGTTCGGCATCTCGGTGGATCAGCAGTTCCGCACCGAATACCTGACCCGCCTGACCGACAGTCCACGGCTAGCCGACATGACGTATCTGGGGCTGCCACCGTATTACCCCCCGGGGTGGTTCTGGCTGGGTGGGCGGGCCGCGGCCTGGACCGGCACACCGGCCTGGGAGATGTACAAGCCGTGGGCGATCACCTCGATGGCGATAGCCGCCGCGGTGGCGTTGGTGTTGTGGAACCGGATGATCCGCTTCGAGCTGGCCCTGCTGGTCACCATCACCGGAACCGCCGTGACGCTGGCCTACAGCTCCCCGGAGCCGTACGCGGCCATCATCACCATGCTGCTGCCCCCGGTGCTGATCCTGGCCTGGTCGGGCCTGCGGGCCGCCGGTGACGGCTCCCGCCCCACCGGCGGTTGGGGAGCCATCGTCGGAGCCGGGCTGTTCCTGGGCTTCGCCGCCACCTTCTACACCCTGCTGGTGGCCTACGGCGCGTTCACGGTGACGTTGATGGCCGTGGCGCTGGCGACATCACGGGCCGTCACACGCGCCGGCATCACCGCCGTGCTGAGCCCGCTGATCCGGTTGGCGGTGATCGGCGCTATCGCCGTGGCCCTGGCATCGATCACCTGGACGCCCTATCTGTTAGCCGCACTGCGCCGCCCCGCGAGTGAGAGCCGCAGTGCCTTCCACTATCTGCCCGGCGACGGCGCCGAGCTGAGTTTCCCCATGCTGCAGTTCACCCTGCTGGGCGCGTTATGCCTGTTGGGCACCCTGTGGCTGGTAGTCCGGGCACCCAAGTCGACCCGCGCGGGCGCCCTGGCGCTCGGTGTCGTCGGCGTCTACCTGTGGTCACTGTTGTCCATGGTGTCCACGCTGGCCCGCACCACGCTGCTGAGTTTCCGGCTGCAGCCGACGTTGACGGTGCTGCTGGCGACGGCCGGCGTGTTCGGCTTCGTCGAAGGTGCGCGGGCGCTCGGTCGCGCGGCGCAGGGCTGGCACACCGTGGTGTATCCCGCGGCGACCGCGGTGGGTCTGGCCGGGGCATTGGCATTCAGCCAGGACATCCCCGAGGTGCTGCGACCCGACATCACCGTCGCCTACACCGACACCGATGGCCACGGCGAACGCGGCGACCGCCGACCGCCCGGCGCGGTGAAGTACTACGAGGCGGTTGATGCCGCAATCCTTGCGGCCACCGGCAGGCCGCGCAACGAGACCGTGGTGCTCACCGCCGACTACAGCTTCCTCTCCTACTACCCCTACTGGGGCTTCCAGGGCCTCACCCCGCACTACGCCAACCCACTGGCGCAGTTCTCCGCCCGCGCGGCGGCGATCGGGGCCTGGTCCGCCCTTGAGACGTCCGAGCAGTTCACCCAGGCGCTCGACGACCTGGCGTGGCCGGCTCCGACCGTCTTCCTGATGCGGCCCGGCGCCGGTGACAGCTACACGTTGCGGCTGGCCAAGGACGTCTACCCGAACCATCCCAACGTGCGCCGCTACACCGTGGAGCTCGACGCGGCGCTGTTCGCGGGGCCGCAGTTCCGTGTCCAGAAGATCGGGCCGTTCGTGCTGGCCGTCCGCACCTGACAGGCGCTGCGGACCGCCCCGATAACATCTCTGCGTGACCGATACGCGCGCCGACTACCGGATCGCTCGGACCGTCGCTGTCGTCGCCGGCGTTCTGGGCACACTGCTGGCAATCCTGACCCCGTTGTTGCCGGTCAAACAGACCACCGCCGAGCTCAACTGGCCGCAGAACGGCGTCATGGCCAGCGTGCAGGCCCCGCTGATCGGCTACGTCGCCACCGACCTGGACATCAGCGTGCCGTGCCAGGCCGCGGCCGGGCTCACCCCGGCCAAGTCGGTTCTGCTGTCCACCGTGCCCAAGCAGGCCCCCAAGGCTGTCGACCGCGGCCTGCTCATCGAACTCGTCAACGACGACCTGGTCCTGGTCGTGCGCAATGTGCCGGTGGTGGTGGCGCCGCTGGCCCAGGTGCTCGGTCCGGACTGCCAGAAACTGACCTTCACCGCCCACGCCGACCGGGTCACCGCCGAGTTCGTCGGCCTGACCTACGGGCCCAACGCCGAGAAGCCCGGCTCACCGCTGACCGGGACCCGCAGTGGCTACGACTTCCGGCCGCAGATCGTCGGCGTCTACACCGACCTGGCCGGACCGGCGCCGGCCGGCCTGGACTTCAGCGCCACCATCGACACCCGATTCTCCAGCGCGCCCACCCCTCTCAAGCTGGCGGCGATGATCCTCGGGGTGGTGCTGACGATCGCCGCGCTGATCGCCCTGCACATCCTGGACACCGCCGACGGCACCCGGCACCGGCGCTTCCTGCCGGCCCGCTGGTGGTCGATGAAACCGCTGGACGCCCTGGTCACCCTGGTCTTGGTGTGGTGGCACTTCGTGGGCGCAAACACCTCCGACGACGGCTACATCCTCACGATGGCCCGGATTTCCGAGCACGCCGGATACATGGCCAACTTCTACCGTTGGTTCGGCACCCCGGAGGCGCCGTTCGGCTGGTACTACGACCTGCTCGCAGTGTGGTCGCAGGTGTCCACCACCAGCATCTGGATGCGGCTGCCCACCCTGGGCATGGCACTGGCCAGCTGGTGGCTGATCAGCCGCGAGGTGATCCCCCGCCTGGGCAACGCCGTCAAACACAGCCGCGCCGCGGCCTGGACCGCGGCGGGCATGTTCCTGGCGTTCTGGCTGCCACTGAACAACGGTCTGCGTCCCGAGCCGATCATCGCGCTGGGCATCCTGGCGACCTGGTGCTCGGTGGAGCGGGCCGTGGCCACCAGCCGCCTGCTGCCGTTGGCGATCGCCTGCATCATCGGCGCGATGACGCTGTTCTCCGGGCCCACCGGGATCGCCTCGATCGGTGCCCTGCTGGTGGCGATCGGGCCGCTGCGCACCATCTTGCACCGGCGCTCTAAGCAGTTCGGGCTGGCTCCATTGCTGGCTCCGATCGCCGCGGCCGTCAGCATCACCGCGATCGTGATCTTCCGCGACCAGACCCTGGCCGGTGAGATCGAGGCCAGCACGCTGAAGTCCGCGGTCGGGCCCAGCCTGGCCTGGTTCGAAGAGCACGTCCGCTACGAGCGGCTTTTCCTGGCCACCCCCGACGGCTCGGTGGCCCGGCGTTTCCCGGTGCTGGCCCTCGGCGTCGCCCTGGCGGTGTCGGTGGCGATGGCCCTGCGCAAGGGCCGTATTCCCGGCACCGCCGCCGGACCCAGCCGGCGCATCATCGGGATCACGATCATCTCCTTCATCGCGATGATGTTCACTCCGACCAAGTGGACGCACCACTTCGGCGTGTTCGCCGGACTGGCCGGCTCGCTGGGCGCCCTGGCCGCCGTCGCGGTGAGCGCCGCGGCGATGCATTCCCGGCGCAACCGGGCACTGTTCACCGCGGTGGTGCTGTTCATCACCGCGCTGTCGTTCGCCAGTGTCAACGGCTGGTGGTACGTCTCCAACTTCGGGGTGCCGTGGTCGAACGCGTTCCCCAAGTGGCACCTGGCGTTCGCCACCATCGGTGTCGCTTTGACCGTGGCCGCGGCACTGGCGGCGGCGTGGTTCCACTTCACCGGGGGCCCCGACCGGCCGCCGCGGTGGGCGGCGCTGTCGGGCTACCCGCTGGCGATCGCGTCCTGGGTGCTGATCGTCTTCGAGGTGGTGTCGCTGACCGCCGCGATGGTGGGCCAGTACCCCGCATGGACGGTGGGGCGGTCCAACCTGGGGGCGCTTCCTGTTGTGGGCAACGGCAGCACCTGCGGGCTGGCCGACGACGTGCTGGTGGAGCAGGACCCCACCTCCGGAATCCTCACCCCGATCGACACGCCGGTCGATGAAGCCCTCGGTGCGACGTTCTCGGTCGGGTTCACCCCCAACGGGATCCCCGCCGATGTCTCGGCCGATCAGGTGATCGGGCCGCCCGGCTTGGGCCGGCTGGCCGATGACGACGCACAGACCGCCGGCGGCGAGGCGGGCACCGAGGGTGGCACCACCGCCGCCGAGGGTGTGAACGGCTCCCGTGCCCGGCTGCCCTACACGCTGGACCCGGCCCGAGTGCCGGTGCTGGGCAGCTGGCGTCCCGGCATTCAGGTGCCCGCGCTGTTGCGCTCGGCCTGGTATCGGCTGCCCGCCGACCGGGCCAACGCCGGGCCCCTGCTGGTGGTGACGGCAGCGGGTCGCTTCGATCGCGGCGAGGTCATCGCACAGTGGGCCACCGAGTCCGGCGCCGCGAACGACAAGCCCGGCGGTACGGTCGAGTTCGGTGATATCGGCGCGGTCCCGGCCTGGCGCAATCTTCGAGCACCCCTGTCGGCGATCCCGGCCGAGGCGACCCGCATCCGGCTGGTGGTCCGCGATGACGACCTGGCGCCGCAGCACTGGATCGCGGTGACACCGCCACGTGTCCCGCAGCTGCGGACCCTGCAGGAGGTGGTGGGCTCGTCCGACCCGGTGCTGCTGGACTGGCTGGTCGGCCTGGCATTCCCCTGCCAACGCCCGTTCGGCCACCAGAACGGGGTGACCGAGGTGCCCAAGTGGCGGATCCTGCCGGATCGGTTCGGCGCGGAGGCCAACTCCCCGGTGATGGACAACAACGGCGGAGGTCCGTTGGGCATCACCGAGTTGCTGGTGCGTGCGACAACGGTGCCCAGTTATCTGAACCACGACTGGTTCCGGGACTGGGGTGCCCTGCAGCGGCTGACGCCGTATTACCCCGCGGCCACACCGGCGCAGCTGGAACTGGGCACCGCCGTACGTTCCGGATTGTGGAGTCCGGCGCCACTGCGGCACTGATCCACGCTCACTCCTCCGACACGCGCCTGGCTCGCCCCACCCGTCACCGGATCCGGGGCATGTGAGAGTTGCCCGCCTCTGAGCGACAACGTCCCGTCTGTCGGACCGTGGTGTCAGGGTCGCCGCATGACGAACCGGAAGCCGCTGCGTGGCATCGAACTCCGCTATGTACTGACCCACTACCTGCAGCATCACGGAATCTGCAGTATCGGCGAGCTGGCCGCGGAGCTGGACTCCCGCGGTTTCACGGTGCGGGGGCGCCCGTCGAAGGCGATCTCGGATGCCCTGCGCTGGGAAGGCGAACACGGCCGGGTGTTCCGGCGAGGCCGGGGCCGCTACGGGCCGGCGCACCTGCTGCCGCGCAGCACCGAGTACCGGATTCACCAACGAGTGATGGCACTGCGCGCCGAGGCCGAGGGCTTTGCGCCCAGCGATTCCCAGCCCCCGTCCCCAACCTGACATAATGCCTGCTGTCGCTCAGAGGCGGGCAACGACCACATATGTCCCGGTCTCGGGACGGGCGGGACGGCTTCCCCGCGTGACCGATCGGGTCGCCTAACATCAGGGCTCGTGTCCTCCACCTACGACCAGCCCAGGCAGCGTCATCGATTCGCACGGCTGATCGCGGTGGTGGCCGGCGTCACCGGCGTGCTGCTGTGCGGCATCACCCCGCTGCTCCCGGTCAACCAGACCACCGCCACCATCGCCTGGCCACAGGGCGTCGACGCTGATGGCCACGTCGCCGACGTCACCGCGCCCCTGGTCTCCGGAGCGCCCCAAAGCCTGGACATCACCATCCCCTGCTCGGCGATGGCCACCCTGGGAGAAAAGGGCGGCCTGGTGCTGTCCACGGTGCCGGCCGGTGGCGTCGACGCCACGGCGCACGGCCTGTTCGTGCGGGCCAACAAGACCACCGTGTTCGCGGCCTACCGCGACCAGGTGGCCGCGGCCGCGCCGCGCAGCAAGCTCGCCGACTGCAGCGAATTGCACCTGTGGGCCGGGGCCGGTGGGGTCGGCGCAGATTTCGTCGGTATCCCCGGCGCCGCCGGCACGTTGCCTCCGGAGAACAAGCCGCAGATCGGCGGCGTCTTCACCGAGCTGCAGGTCGGCCCGCAGCCGGGACTGAACGCTCGTATCGACATCGACACCCGCTTCATCAGCGGGCCAACCCCACTCAAGACCGCCGTGATGGCGCTCGGCGTGCTGGCGGTGCTGGCATCGATCGTGGCTCTGGCGGTCCTCGACGGGCCGCGGCGCCGGCGCTCCAGATCCACAGTTCACCCGGTGACCCGACTCGCCGACGTGGGCGTCCTCGGCACTCTGGCGTTGTGGCACGTCATCGGCGCCATCTCCAGCGATGACGGCTACAACCTGACGATGGCGCGCAATGTCGGGCACGCCGGTTATGTGGCCAACTATTACCGATTCTTCGGCGCCAGCGAGGCCCCGTTCGACTGGTATCCGGCGCTGCTGGGCCAGTTGAGCACCATCAGCACTGCCGGGGTGTGGATGCGCCTGCCCGCCACGCTGGCCGGCATGGCCTGCTGGTTGATCATCAGCCGCCGAATCCTGCCTCGCCTGGGCCGGCTGTCGGGCAACCGGGTGGCGGTGTTCACCGCTGCGGCCATGTTCGCCGCGGCCTGGCTTCCGTTCAACAACGGGCTGCGGCCCGAGCCGCTGATCGCGCTGGGCACCCTGGTGGTCTGGGTGCTGGTGGAGCGCACCATCGCCACCCGCCGGCTGGTTCCCACCGCCCTGGCGATCCTGGTAGCGGTCTTCACCGTCACGCTGGCCCCGCACGGCCTGATCGCGCTGGCCCCGCTGCTGACCGGCTCGCGGGCCATCGAGACCGTGATCCGCCGACGGCGGGCCGTCGATGGGCTGGCCGCGCCGCTGGCGGTGCTGGCTGCGGCCGCGTCGGTTCTCGCCGTCGTGGTGTGCCGGTCACAGAGCCTGGCCGCGGTCGCCGAATCGGCTCGGATCAAGTACGTGGTCGGTCCGACCATCGCCTGGTATCAGGAGTTCCTGCGGTACTACTTCTTGACCGTCGAAGAGAACGTCGACGCCTCGCTGACCCGCCGGTTCGCCGTGTTGGTGCTGTTGTTCTGCATGTTCGCCATGCTGGTCGTGCTGCTGCGCCGCGGACGCATCAGCGGTGTGGCCAGCGGCCCGGCCTGGCGCCTGATCGGCACCTGCGCGGTGGGCCTGCTGCTGTTGACGTTCACCCCGACCAAGTGGGCGGTACAGTTCGGCGGTTTCGCCGGGTTGGCCGGGGCGCTGGGAGCGCTCACCGCCTTCACTTTTGCCCGCGTCGGGCTGCACAGCCGACGCAACATGACCCTGTATGTCACCGCGCTGCTGTTCCTGGTGGCCGTCTCGACCTCGGGGGTCAACGGCTGGTTCTATGTCGGCGGCTACGGAGTGCCGTGGTTCGACATTCCGCCGGTGATCGCCAGCAAGCCGGTGACGTCGATGTTCCTGGCGGCCTCGATCGCCACCGGCCTACTGGCCGGCTGGCAGCACTTCCGGTTGGACTACAGCGGGCACACCCAGGTGACACCGAACCGGCGCAACCGGATCCTGGCCTCTACCCCCCTGTTGATCGTCGCGAGCCTGATGGTGCTGCTGATGGTCGGCTCGATGGCCAAGGCGGCCGCGGGACGCTACCCGGCCTACACCACTGCCAAAGCCAACGCCGAGGCCGTGTTGTCGGGGGTTCGGGGCTCCGCCAGCTGCTCCATGGCCGACGACGTCTTGGCTGAACCCGACACCAATGCCGGTCTGCTGCAGCCGATCCCGGGCCAGAAGTACACCGAGCTGGGCCCGCTCGGCGGTGCCGACCCGTACGGTTTCGACCCGAACTCCGTCGACGAGGACCTGACCTCGCTGGCCGTGATCGCCAAGCCCGGCGTGCCTAACGCCGATGCCTCGCCCAACAAGCCGAGCGCCAACCAGAGTGACGCCGCGGGCACCGCCGGCGGCAAGATCCCCGACGACGCCCCCGACGGGGTCAACGGTTCGCGGGTGGCACTGCCGTTCGGGCTGGACCCGGCCCTTACCCCGGTGCTCGGCTCGTACAAAGAGCAGGTGGCCGCGCACGCCACGTCGGTCTGGTACCGGCTGCCGGAGCAGTCGAAGGACCGTGCACCGATCGTGGTGGTATCCGCCGCCGGCGCCATCTGGTCGCACGGCGAGGACGGCAAACTGGACTACGGGCAGCCGCTGAAACTGGAGTGGGGCACCAGCAATCCCGACGGGACGTTCACGGCGCTCGGCGAGGTGGAGCCGATCGACATCGGGCCGCAGAATTCCTGGCGCAACCTGCGCTTCCCGCTGGCATGGGCGCCGCCGGGCACCAACGCGGTACGCATCGTGGCCAACGACCCCAACCTGTCCACCGAGCAGTGGATCGCCTTCACCCCGCCGCGGGTACCGGTGGTCAAGACGATCAGCGAGTTGATGGGCTCACAGACCCCGGTGTTGATGGACATCGCTGTCGCGGCCAACTTCCCGTGCCAGCGACCCTTCGCCGAGCACCTGGGCGTCGCCGAACTGCCCGAGTACCGGATCATGCCCGACCACAAACAGACCGCGGCGTCGTCGAACCTGTGGCAGTCCGCCGAAGACGGTGGCCCGTTCATGATCACTCAGGCCATGCTGTGGACCACCACCGTTCCGACCTACCTGCGCAACGACTGGTATCGCGATTGGGGCGCGGTCGAGGCGTATCACCGATTGATCCCCGCCGCGGAGGCACCTGACGCCGTGATCGAGCAGGGCACCGTCACTGTTGCCGGCTGGAGCCGGCCCGGACCGATTCGAGCACTGCCATGACGCGCGACCTGAAAGTGACTCGCTGGGTGGCGGTCATCGCCGGCCTGGTGGGCTTCCTGCTGTCGGTGGCCACGCCGCTGCTGCCGGTGGTGCAGACCACCGCCACGCTGAACTGGCCGCAGCACGGCGAGCTGAGCAGCGTGACGGCACCGCTGATCTCGCAGACCCCGATCTCCATGACGGTGAAGGCGCCGTGTGCGCTGGTGCGCCAGTTGCCCGCCGAGGGCGGCACGCTGGTGTCAACGGCTCCGGCCAAGGGCAAGGATGCCGCGCTCAACGGGCTGTTCATCACCGTCACCGAGAAGCGGGTGGACGTCACCGACCGCAACGTGGTGCTGGCCACCGCCCCCCGCGCCAAGGTGGAGGGCCCCGACTGCACCGACATCGAGGTCACGTCGTCGCACGACGGGACGTTCGCCACCATCGGCGGGATCACGCAGCGCTACGGCTGGCCCGACCCGAACCTGCGCCCGCAGATCGTCGGCGTGTTCACCGATCTGGCCGGTCCCGCACCGGCCGGTCTGGCATTGACCGCCGACATCGACACCCGGTTCTCCACCAAGCCGACGGCGCTCAAGCGGGCCGCGATCTTTGCGGCCATTCTGGCCACGGTGATCGCGGTACTGGCGCTGTGGCGTCTGGACCGGCTCGACGGCCACCGGATGCACCGGCTGATCCCGAGCCGCTGGCGGTTCTTCTCCCTCGCCGATGTGGTGGTGGTGTTCGGATTCGTGCTCTGGTACGTGATCGGTGCGAACTCCTCCGACGACGGCTACGTCCTCGGGATGGCGCGTGTCGCCGACCATGCCGGCTACATGAGCAACTATTTCCGCTGGTTCGGCAGCCCGGAAGATCCGTTCGGCTGGTACTACAACCTGCTGGCATTGATGACGCACGTCTCCGACGCCAGCATCTGGATCCGGCTCCCGGATCTGGTCGCCGGGCTGGTCTGCTGGCTGCTGCTGAGCCGCGAGGTACTGCCCCGGTTCGGTCCGGCGGTGGCGGCCAGCAAGCCCGCACTGTGGGCCGCAGGCCTGGTGCTGCTGGCGGCATGGATGCCGTTCAACAACGGCCTGCGCCCCGAAGGGATCATCGCGGTCGGCGCGCTGATCACCTGGGTGCTGGTGGAACGGGCGATCATCTCAAGCCGCCTCACACCGGCGGCGTTGGCGATCATCTGCGCGGCTTTCACCCTGGGCATTCAACCCACCGGCCTGATCGCGGTGGCCGCACTGCTGGCCGGTGGCCGGCCACTGCTGCGGATCCTGGTGCGTCGCCACCAGATTCACGGCACGTGGCCGCTGGTGGCCCCGCTGCTGGCCGCCGGCGCGGTGATCCTGACCGTGGTCTTCTCCGACCAGACCATCCGTACCGTGCTGGAAGCCACCCGGGTGCGCACCGCGATCGGCCCCAGCCAGGCCTGGTACACCGAGAACCTGCGCTACTACTACCTGATTCTGCCGACTGTCGACGGCTCATTGTCGCGGCGGTTCGGTTTCCTGATCTGCGCGCTGTGCCTGTTCACCGCGATGTTCATCATGTTGCGCCGCAAGCGCGTTGCCGGTGTCGCCAGCGGCCCGGTGTGGCGGCTGATGGGCGTCATCTTGGCGACCATGTTCTCGCTGATGTTCGCGCCCACCAAGTGGGTGCATCACTTCGGGCTGTTCGCCGCGGTGGCCGGAGCCATGGCGGCACTGACCACGGTCCTGGTCTCGCGACAAGTGGTGCGCTGGTCGAGAAACCGCATGGCGTTCGCCGCGGCGGTGCTGTTCATCCTGGCGTTGTGTTTCGCCACCACCAACGGCTGGTGGTACGTCTCCAGCTACGGGGTTCCGTTCAACGCCGACATGCCGCGGATCGGTGGGATCACCGTCAGCACAATTCTGTTCGCCATGTTCGCCGTCACTGCCGGATGGGCGGCCTGGCTGCACTTCGCACCGCGCGACCGCGGTGAGGGCCGGCTGGCCCGCGCCCTGACCGCCGCACCCATCCCGGTGGCGGCCGGCTTCATGGTCTGCGTATTTGTGGCCTCGATGGTGGCCGGGATCGTTCGCGAGTACCCGACGTACTCCAATGGCCTGGCCAACGTGCGGGCGTTCGTCGGTGGCTGCGGGCTGGCCGACAACGTGCTGGTGGAACCGGACCCCAACGACGGTGCCCTGACGCCGCTGCCGGGCGAATACGGCGACCTGGGACCCCTGGGCGGTGTGGACCCGGTCGGTTTCACCGCCAGCGGCGTGCCGGAGAAGGTGGTGGCCGAGTCGCTGCGGATGCCGATCACCCAGCCCGGTACCGACTACGACTGGGATGCACCGAAGAAATTGCCGGCGGCTGGCATCAACGGCTCGAGGGTCCCGCTGCCCTACGGGCTGGACCCGGCCCGGATTCCGTTGGCGGGCAGCTACAGCACCGACGGCCAACAGGAGAGTCGACTGACGTCGGCCTGGTACACACTGCCGCCCGCCGATGCCGGCCACCCACTGGTGGCGGTGACCGCGGCCGGCACGATCGCCGGCAACAGCGTCCTGAAGGGTTACACCACCGGCCAGGATGTGCAGCTCGAGTACGGTGTGCCCGGGCCCGACGGCGTCCCGGTGGCCGCGGGCCGGCTGGTGCCGTACGACCTGTTCGGCGAGTGGCCGCGGATGTGGCGCAACCTGCGCTACCCGCGGGCGCAGATTCCCGAGCAGGCCACTGCGGTTCGCATTGTCGCCGTGGACAAGTCGTTGAACCCGCGCGACTGGATCGCGTTCACTCCGCCGCGACTGCCAGAGGTGAAGACCATCCAGGAGTACATCGGTTCCGACAAGCCGGTGCTGCTGGACTGGGCGGTGGGCCTGGCGTTCCCGTGCCAGCACCCGATGCTGCACGCGAACGGGGTCACCGAGGTGCCGCAGTATCGGATCACCCCGGACTACAACGCCAAGAAGCAGGACACCGACACCTGGCAGGACGGGGTCAACGGCGGATTGCTGGGTATCTCGGACATGCTGCTGCGGGCGCACGTGATGGCCACGTACCTGAACTACGACTGGGGCCGCGACTGGGGTTCGCTGCGTCAGTTCGACGTGATCACGCCCGCGACGCCCGCGGAGTTGGACCTGGGCACCGCCACCCGATCCGGCTGGTGGTCACCGGGCCAGATCCGGATCAAGGCCTAACTGAGGCCTCCCCGCCCCCGGGGCGGGGAGGCCTCAGTTAGGCCTTGATC
>NZ_MVHH01000024.1 GCF_002086515.1 Mycolicibacter arupensis | reverse complement strand
TCACGAAGACACACCGCGTCAGACCTCCCCAGAATCACACTGAGCAGAGTCAACGCATGGGAATGAGCGCGCCGCCCTAGCGGATCGCGCCGACGATGTCGCCGGCCATCGCGCCCAGCTGCGACGACCACGAACCCCAGCCGTTGTCACCGGCCGAGAAGTCGAAGTGGCCGTTCTTGCCACGCACCTGGCGGTACTGCGAGTTGAAGTAGCGGCCGCTGCCCGCCGCCTGCGACGGGTCACCGATCATTGCGGCCGGGTTGGAGGCGCCGCCCAGCGGGGCATAGACCCAGACCCGGGTGTTGTTCTGCGCCAGCAGCGTGGCGTGCACGGTCGGGTCGTGCCACTTCCAGCGTCCCAGCTGCGGGGCACCCCACATGCCATAGGGGTCGACGCCCCCGAAGTTCTGCAGGCCGGCGCTGATCACGCCGCTCTCGGTGGTGTTGGCCGGCCCCAGGAAGCCCGACATCGAACCGGCGAAGCCGAACCGGTCGGGGTGGAAGGTGGCCAGTGCCAGCGCCCCGTAGCCACCCTGGGCCGCGCCGACCACCGCGTGCCCACCCGGCGCCAGGCCGCGATTGGCCGCCAGCCAGTCCGGCAACTCACTGGACAGGAAGGTGTCCCACTGCTTGCTGCCGTCACGCTCCCAGTTAGTGTACATGCTGTAGGCCCCACCGGCCGGTGCGACCACCGAGACGCCCTTGCCGGCCAGGGTGTTCATCGCGTTGCCCGCGGTCACCCAATTGCTCAGCTCGGGGTGCGCGTCGAACGCGTCGAGCAGGTACACCGCGTGCGGCCCCTGATTCAGGAACGCCACCGGGATGTCACGGCCCATCGACGGCGACGGGACCATGAGGTTCTCGAACTGCGCGGCCTGCGCACCCGGGCTCACGATGGCGCCACCGCCCCACAACCCCAGCATCAGCACCCCGACGCACAGCGCCCGTAGCAACTTCGACAGTCCGCTCATATCCACCTCGCTCGTCGGCACAGCTTCTCCGATGGTTCCACCCGCTGGTCACACGCCCTGACCCCGGGGGGTAGTCAATCACACGGTGCTCGCGGACAGGGCAGGAAATGACTGACGGCGACGACCCGCAGGTCGCCGCCGTCAGCGGTACATCTGTGTTCGGACTACTCGCCCGAGCTGCTGCTCGCGCCGCCCCCGGGCGTGGCGCCCAGGTGGCTCTGCAGGTCCGGCTTCATGGCCTGCAGCTGCTGGCCCCAGTACTCCCAGCTGTGGGTGCCGTACTCCGGGAAGTTGAAGACCGCATTGTGGCCGCCGGCCGCGGTGTAGAGCTCCTGGAACTTCTTGTTCGCACCGATCATGAAGTTCTGCTCGAGGAACACGGCGGGGATGTTGTCGCCACCCAGCTCGTTGGCCTTGCCGTTACCGCAGAAGACCCACAGGCGGGTGTTGTTGGCAACCAGCTTCTCCACGTTGACCGTCGGGTCGTTGCGCAACCACGCCGGGTCACTGTCGTCGCCCCACATGTCGTTCTTCTTGTAGCCGCCGGCGTCACCCATCGACAGGCCGATCCAGCCCTTACCGGTGGACGGGTTGAGGTAACCCGACAGCGAACCCGCGTAGGTGAACTGGTTGGGGTGGTAGATCGCCAGCGTCAGCGCCGACGAACCCGCCATCGACAGGCCGACCGCGGCGTTGCGGCTCTGGCTCACGCCGTACTCCGAGGCCAGGTAGGCCGGCAGCTCGCTGGTCAGGAAGGTCTCCCACTTGTAGGTGGAGCAGCCCGCCTTGCCACAGGCCGGCTTGTACCAGTCGCTGTAGAAGCTGGACTGGCCACCGACGGGCATGATCACCGAGATACCCGAGTTCAGGTACCACTCGAACGCCGGGGTGTTGATGTCCCAGCCGTTGAAGTCGTCCTGGGCGCGCATGCCGTCGAGCAGGTACAGGCCCGGGGAGTCCGAGCCACCGCTCTGGAACTGGACCTTGATGTCACGGCCCATACCCGCCGAGGGCACCTGCAGGTACTCGACCGGCAGACCGGGCCGGGAGAACGCGCTCGCTTCGGGGGTACCGCCGACGACGCCGACCAGTCCCGCCAGCAGGGCCGCGCCACCAGCGACGACCATCAACCTGTCAAGCAACTTCATCCTTGGCATCCTCATTCATTCGTTGCCGTACTTTGCTCATAGCGTGGTCCGACTCGGACCCGATCTGTGCGTGCGAACGCAACAGTGCTGAGGTAGTCAACCACAAAATGGCGGAAATCCAAGACTCGGGGTTCACCCATTGGGCTCACCCACTCGCCAAATGCCTGGTTTTGTGACAATGACGCCCGGGACCGTTTACACCCATACGAGCCGGTGAGGACCCGCTCGGTGGGCGGACACGCCCGAGGCCCCATGACGTCCGTCACATTTTCTCGGGACGGACATTCAGGGCAGCTCGGGGGGCATCCCCGTGTACACCGGTTTGGTCGGCTCCGGAATAGCCAGGCCGCAGCGCAGCAGTTCGTCACGTGGGACGCGCTCGATCCGGTACCGGGTGAAGCTCGGCGAATGCAGCACGTTGGACAGGAACCGGCGCGGACCCATGGGCGCACGCACCGAACCCAGCACCGCGGCGGTGTCGGGGCAACGCAGGGCGGCTTCCGCCTGAGCGATCCAATCCTGGTCGAGGTAGCCCGGAATCAGCGGATACCACTTGACCCAGGGACCGTCGGCCACCACCCAGTCCCGGAACAGATCCTTGTCGTGGCCGATCCGGCCGTGCTCCAGCCTCTCGGTGTGCGCCGCGATCGGATTGATGAGCCCGATCTGGTCCAGCACCCGGACGTCCAGACCGGTGTTCATGCCCAGCATGCCCATGTTGGTGAAGAAGACAGTGTGTGGTCCGGATCCGTCCGGGTCAGGCTCGGCCGGGACGCCGATCCCCGGCGGCACCGGCAGGATCACCGGCACCACATCCCATTGGTCGTAGTTGCCCGACGGCAACAGCAGCGCGCCGTCGGGGGTGGCGGCGATCGTGGTCAACACCGCACGCATTCGCGGATAACCCAGGTAGTCCGCGGCCGTCAGCGGGTGGGCGTTGCCGGTTGCCTGTGAGTAGAACCGCCGCTCGTCGACGATCCCGGAGTAGGTGACGCGGGTGGCGTCATCGCCCATGCCGTGCGAATTGGCCGCCCACAGCGCCCAGCCGGCGACAGCCAGCCACAGCAGGCCGACGGCACCGCTGAGCGGGAGGCCGGCTTCGCGCCGGAAGCGCGCACCGTCGGGCAGCAGCACGGGAATGACGGCCACCGGAGCCAGCATGCAGAACAGCGGAGCCAGCAGCACCCGGCCGTGCATGAAGTCGCCGCCCTGGCGCACCCAGTAGGCGGCCTGCAGCAGTCCACTGAACACGAAGAAACACACCACCGCGCCGGGGCTGCGCACCAGCCGGGCCCACCGTCCGACGCCGGGCGGTACCGGACGGCGCGGCCGATAGCGGACCGCGGAGCCCACCCACAGCGCGGCACCCAGCGCCGCCAGCAACACGGCGGGCACCCACAGTGCGTAGGGGGCGTTGAAGTTGGCCAGGTAGATCATGCCCTGCGACCACTTGTCGCCGGCGGCGTCCTTGGCCAGCGCCGTGCCCGGCACCAGCAGGCCGTAGTAGCCCATCCGGAAGATCTGGTAAGCCACCGGAAGCGCCCCACCGGCCACCAGGATCAGCGTGCGAGACCGCCAATCCCGGGCGGCGACCAGCATCATGATCAGTGCCCCACCGCCGATCAGCGCCAACTCGGGGCGGACCAGCACGCTGCAACCCGCCACGAAGGCCAGGCAGCCGGTGAACCAGGCACCGCGCGCTCGCGAACGCGGCATCCGCAGCGCTTGCGACCAGCAGACCAGCATCCACCACAGCAGGCCCAAGTAGGCCAGCACCAGACCGGCCTCCAGGCCGGAGGTGGCGAAGTCGCGCGCGGGCGGCAGCGCGATGTAGACCAGCGCCCCGGCCGGCAGCAGCAACGCGCGGCGGCCCTGCAGTCCGGGCGCGTAAAGCCGGGCGGCGCCGAGCATCAGCATCGCGACACCGGCCAGGCTCAACGCCAGCGCCAGCGCCAGCGCCACGTATTCCATGCGGACCGGCCCACCCAGCCAGCTGCCCAGATACATCAGGTACGTCCAGGCCGTGGAGGTGTTGGCCTCCACTCGTTCCCCGACGTTGAACACCGGGCCGTTGCCTGCCAGCAGGTTGCGCACGGTGCGCAGCACGATCAGTCCGTCATCGGAGATCCAGCGTCGCCGCCACGCGCCGATCCCGAACAGCAGCACCACCACCGCCACCCCGGCCCACGAACTCAGCCGAACGGACGGGCTGTAACGAACAGCGGGCCAGCCCAGCGGCCGGACCCCGGGGTCCGGCGCTCTGCCGCTCACGGCCCCCCGGGCGGAGCTAGCCGAAGGCGACGGCGGCACCGATTGTTCCGATCCAAGCCAGCGCCATCAGCTGCAGCACCCGGTCACGGCGCAGAATGTCCTCTGCTTCCCCGGCCATACCGCCGTCGACGTCCACCGCGTAGCGCAGGATCGCGATGACGATCGGAACGATCGACACCGCGTACCACGATCCCGAACCGTTGTCGCGCTCGAAGGCGAACAGGCTGTAGCAGACCAGCATCGCGGTAGCCGACATCGTCCAGACGAACCGCAGGTAGGTGCCGGTGTAGCTCTCCAGTGACTTGCGGATCTTGGCCCCGGTCTGCTCGGCGAGCTGCTTTTCGGCGTAGCGCTTGCCGGCCACCATGAACAGCGACCCGAACGCCATCACCAGCAGGAACCACTGGGACAACGGGATGCTGGCGGCCACGCCGCCGGCGATCGCCCGCAGCAGATATGCCGACGAGACGACGCAGATGTCCAGCACCGCCTGGTGCTTGAGCCCGAAGCAGTACGCCAGCTGCATGGCCAAATAGATGCCGATCACCAGCGCCAGGTTCGGGGTCAGCCACCAGGAGATGGCCAGCGACGCCACCCCCAGCACCGCCGCCAGGGCGTAGGCCAACCCGACCGGCACCACCCCGGCCGCGATCGGCCGGAACCGCTTGGTGGGGTGTGCCCGGTCGGCCTCCACGTCGCGGGAGTCGTTGACCAGATAGATGGCCGATGCCGCCAGCGAGAACACCACGAAGGCGATCAGCGATTTGCGGGCCAGATCGGCGTAGTCGTAGTGGACGCCGCCTCCGAGTGCGGCCAGCGGTGCGGCGACCACCAGCACGTTCTTGACCCATTGGCGGGGCCGGATGGCCTTGATGACTCCGGAGAGCAGGTTGCTCGGCGGACCGAGCTCCGAGGTTCGATCGTGCGTGTCTGAGCTCATCGGGGCTCTCCTGAGTCGTCCAGGCGGATCACCCGGTTTGTCACGGCCGCGACGGCGGCGCCCACAGCGGCACCGGTGAGCACGTCGCTGGGATAGTGCACGCCGAGCACCATCCGCGACAGCGCCATCGGCGGGATCAGCAGTGCGGGCAGGACCCCGCGCCGCAGCCCGGCCGCCTGGCCCAACAGGATGGCCGCCGCCGCGGTGGAGGTGGCGTGCGCCGAGGGGAAACTCAGTGCACTCGGGGTGGCGACGTTGACCGCGATCGCCGGGTGGTTCGGGCGCTTGCGGCGCACGATGCGCTTGATGATCACCGCGGCTGCGTGGGCGGCCAGCGTCCCGGCGCCGGCCCGTAGCCAGCTGCGGCGGTGCTGCGGCTGGATCACGGCGCCCAACGCCGCCAGCGCCAGCCAGCCCAGGCTGTGCTCACCGAAGTGCGACATCGCCCGGGCCGTCGGCAGCACGCCGGGCCGGCCGGTCAGCGCGGACTGCACGGCGACCAGCACGGCGTCTTCGCCGTGCGGGGGGACCGCATCGGGGTCACGGGCGAGTTCGGTCATGCCGAGGTGGCACCTTCGGGAAGCAGCACGGTCTCCCACTGCTGCTTGCTCGACAGTGTGGGCAGGGCCGCACGGTAGGTCCGGCGCAGGGCGTCGAAACGGCGGGCCAATTCGTATTGGCGACGCAGCGATTCGCGCAGCAGCGAGAACATCTTCTCCCGATCGCGTTGCCGGTAGACCACACCGCGACCGTCCGCGGTGGTGACGGTGACACCGTCCTGGGTGCACAGCAGGAACCAGCGGGCGTCCTGGGTGGGCACATTGAGCTGCGGACGTCGATGGTGCTCCGGCTCGGTGGCCTTCAGGTTGTGCAGGATGCCGCGGGCCAGGCGGTAGCCGATGGACAGCGGCTGCACCGGTGGGCGCATCGCCCTGCTGCGCCGCGACGGAGTCGGCAGCTCACTGGCCGCCGGCAGCACCACCGCATCGGGGTAGGTCTTGCGCAGGGCGTGGATGTCCGGCAGCGCCGACTCCAGGATCGAGAAGATGTGCTCGGGGCCGGCCATGAAGTCGTCCAGCGCCTTGTTCTGCACCGCCACCGTCGAATACTCAAGGCAGGCGAGGTGCTTCAGAGTCGCCTTGAGGTGGCTGCGGATCAGTCCGGTGATGTTGCCGTCCCAGTGCAGGGCCGCCACCATCAACCGGTTGCGCAGGTGGAAGTAGGCCTGCCAGTCGATCGCGTCGTCTTTGTCGCTCCAGGCCATGTGCCAGATCGCCGCGCCTGGCAGCGTGACGGTCGGGTAGCCGTGCTCGCCGGCGCGGATCCCGTATTCGGCGTCATCCCACTTGATGAACGAGGGGATGGGCTGGCCGATCTCCTCGGCTACCGAGCGGGGGATCATGCACATCCACCAGCCGTTGAAGTCGACGTCGATCCGCCGGTGCAGATCTGGCGATTCGGCCAGCGGGTCGGTGGCGAAGTTGTGGTCGTATTCGGTGTGCGGGGCATTGGTCCACATGAAGACGCCCGAATCGACGACCTCGCCCATGATGTGCAGGTGTGAGGGCTCCTGCAGGTTGAGCATGTGCCCGCCGATCAGGGTGGGCTTCTTGGCGAAACGGTTCAGCGCCAGCGCGCGCAGGATCGAGTCCGGCTCGATGCGGATGTCGTCGTCCATGAACAGGATCTGTTCGCAGCCGGTGTTCTTCAGCGCCTCGTACATGACCCGGCTGTAGCCGCCGGAACCGCCGAGGTTGGGCTGGTCGTGAATCGACAGCCGGTCTCCCAGTGCTGCTGCCGCCGCCTCGAAGCCGGGGTGGTCTCGCACCTTGCGGGTGCCCTGGTCGGGCACGATCACCGCGCTGATCACCTCGTCGACATCCGGATCGGAGGTCAGCGCCAGCAGCGCGTTGACGCAGTCGTCGGGCCGATTGAAGGTCGGGATGCCGACGGCGATGTCAGCCCTTCCGGGGGCCTCGACCGGGGCGTACCACCCACCGCGTTCCAGGTTGACCGCGGTGTCGGTGGTGATGTCGAACCAGATCCAGCCGCCGTCCTCGAACGGCTGCAGGCCCACCTCGAATTCGACCACCGTCGGGGTGTCGCTGTTCGCGACCGACCCGAAGGGCTTGCCGTCCACCGCGATGCGCGCGCCGGTCGCCTTGGAGCGGTAGACATCGACGCGCCCGGATCCGGTCAGCTCCAGACGCAGCACCACCGACTCGAGCGTCGACCAGCGCCGCCAGTACGACGCCGGGAAGGCATTGAAGTACGTCGCGAACGAGACTTCGGACTCCTCGCCGATCTCCAGGCTGGTGCGGGTCAGCGGGTGCGCCCGCCGATTGTTGGTCTCGGATTCCTCGATGTAGAGCTTGCGCACATCCAGCGGCTCACCCTGGCGGGGCAGGATGATCCGCGAAAGCCGGCTCACCGCGCGCGAACTGTCGGTCATGCCTTACTGCCCTCCCCCAGCGGCACACCGTCGGACAGGTGCGGCGCCAGGACGTTGTCGTACATGTTCAACGCACTGGCGATGGCCATGTGCATGTCCAGATATTGGTAGGTGCCCAGCCGGCCGCCGAAGAGCACCTTGGCCGAGTCCAGTTCGGCTTTGGCGCGCGCCCGGTACGACGCCAGGACCGCCCGATCGGCCTCGGTGTTGATCGGGTAGTAGGGCTCGTCGGTGTCATCGGCGAAACGCGAGTACTCCCGCATGATCACCGTTTTGTCGGTCGGGTAGTCGCGCTCGGGGTGGAAATGCCGGAACTCGTGAATACGGGTGAACGGCACGTCGCCGTCGTTGTAGTTCATCACCGGCGTGCCCTGATAATCGCCGGTGTCGAGCACCTCGAGTTCGAAGTCCAGGGTCCGCCAGCCGAGCTTGCCCTCGGCGTAGTCGAAGTAGCGGTCCAGCGGTCCGGTGTAGACGACCGGAGCGTCCGGGTTCGCAGCACGGAGTTCGTCGCGGACGTCGAACCAGTCGGTGTCCAGCCGCACGTCGATGCGCTCGTCGGCCGCCATGTTCTCCAGCCACGCGGTGTAGCCGTCAACCGGCAGACCCTCGTAGGTGTCGTTGAAGTAGCGGTTGTCGAAGGTGTAGCGCACCGGCAGCCGGGCGATGTTGGCCGCCGGGAGTTCCTTGGGATCGGTCTGCCACTGCTTGGCCGTGTAGTCCTTGACGAATGCCTCATACAGCGGACGCCCGATCAGGCTGATCGCCTTCTCTTCGAGGTTCTGCGCGTCTGCGGTGTCGATCTCGGCGGCCTGCTCGGCGATCAGCGCTCGGGCCTCGTCGGGGGTGAAGTAGCGGCCGAAGAACTGCGACACCAGCCCCAGACCCATCGGGAACTGGTAGGCCTGCCCACCGTGCATGGCGAACACCCGGTGCTGGTAGCCGGTGAATTCGGTGAACTGGCGCACGTAGTCCCAGACCCTCTTATTAGAGGTATGGAACAGGTGGGCACCGTACTTGTGGACCTCGATGCCGGTCTGCGGTTCCGCCTCCGAATAGGCGTTACCGCCGATGTGGGGGCGTTTCTCGACGACGAGAACACGCTTGCCGAGCTGCGTCGCTACGCGCTCGGCGATGGTCAGGCCGAAGAATCCGGAACCCACGACAAAGAGGTCAAAACGAGCGGTCATCGGCGCCAAGGGTAGCCGACCAGCGGCCGCACGCATCGTCGGCGCCCCGCGGTCACCTCGCGCCGGGGAAGGGTTGGTAGCAGTTTCCTCACGATTCGATCTCGTCACTCTTTTCACACGAGTCACACGCGTACCGTCGGTCACGTAGGTCAGATGCAAGTGCAGTAAGCGCCACGACGGCCCGAACAGAACCGGACCCGACGGCAAAACATATTGAGGAGACTTCCGTGCCGAACCGACGTCGACGCAGGCTCTCGACAACCATGAGCGCAGTCGCCGCCTTGGCGGTCGCGAGTCCGTTCGCAGTTGTCGCAGTGTCCGAGCTGGTTGCCCACAACAGCGCACCGCAGCACCACGACTTTGTTGCCGCCTCATCGGTGGCCGACCTGCCCGGTGAGCTGATCTCCGCGCTGAGCCAGGGACTGTCCCAGTTCGGGGTCAACCTCCCGCCGGTCCCCGGCTTCAACAACAGCAGCGCCTCGACGGGCATGTACCCGGGCCTGACCTCGCCGGGTCTGGGCACCCCCCGGGCTCACCGACCCGTCGCTGCTGACCCCGGGCCTCACCTCGCCCGGCCTGACCACCCCCGGGCTCACCGACCCCTCGCTGACCGCGCCGTCGCTGTCGACGCCGCCCCTGGGCACACCCGGCGTGTCGACCACGTCCGGACTGGGCACGCCCGGCCTGACCACCCCCGGACTGACCACCCCGCCGCTGGACTCGTCGCTGACCAGCCCGGGATTGACCAGTCCCGGGTTGACCAGCCCGCTGACCAGCCCCGGCCTGACCAGTCCCCTCACCAGCCCGGGCCTGACCAGTCCCGGCCTGACCAGCCCGGACACCGGGCTGCTGGGGTCTGACGGCCTGCCGCTCACCTCCCCGCTGGGCCTGGACCCGGGCCTCGACGGCACCTACCCGATCCTCGGCGACCCCTCGCTGGGGATGCCGGAGAGCAGCAGCAGCGGCGGACTCGTCAGCGACCTGATGAGCGCCGCCAACCAGCTGGGCGCCGGACAGGCCATCGACCTGCTCAAAGGTGTGGTGATCCCGTCCATCGCACAGGCCGCGCAGGGCGCTGGGCCGGCAATCGCCGCCCCGCCCCCGCCGGCGCTGCCCTGACACAGGCATACAGCGGAGCTGTTCCGCCCAACGGCACCGCAGAGTCAGCCCGCATCCGGCGGGCGCCAGAACGACTCTGCGGTGCCGTTATCCCTCGGCGGAGCGGCCTGCACGGGTAGGCGCGTGTCGCATCACCAACAACACATGACTCATACGTAACATCAGCACGTGCCAACCCGTCGTCGTCCCCTGCCGACGATCAAGCTGACCGCGACTGTCGCGACAGTGCTGATCCTGCCGTGGGCACTGAACTCCGGGGCGGCCCACAGGACAGCCAATCAGGACGGGTCACCCCCGAGCGCCGCGGCAACCAAGCTCAACCAGCAACCGCTGCCCGACCTGGAACCGGGCGTCACCGTTCGTGAGATCACCCAGGACGAGCCGTTCACTATGGTGGCGCTCACCGGCGCCGACCTGAGCGGGACGTCGGCACGGATCCGGGCCAAACGCGCCGACGGGTCATGGGGCCCGTGGTATTCGACCGCGCACGAGACCAAACAGGAGACACCGGGCCCCCGCGCTGCCGATGCACCCGCTTCAGGCCCCGACGGAACCGAGCCGGTATTCGTCGGCCGCACCACCGCCGTACAGATCGCGGTGACCCGCACCGACCCGAGTCCATCCGGCGGCGCACCCAAGACCAAGGGCCCGGCCACGACGAAGGGCCCAGCCAAAGCGCAACCTGCCCCCAAGAAGCCGGCGCCGGGACCCGATCTCGGGTACGTGCCGGCCACCGCGGCACAACCGCTTGCGCAGGGCGTCTCGGCGGTGCTGATCACGCCGCCCAAGGCCCCCGTCGACGCGCAATGGACCCCGCCGATGGCGGTACTGGCCCCAGGACAGCCGCCCAACATCATCCCGCGCAGCCACTGGGGCGCGGGCGCCTACGGCCGCTGCGGCAAGGCCGTCGAGAGCGGACCGGTTCATGCGGCCGTGGTGCACCACACGGCGGGCTCCAACGACTACTCCCCCGAAGACTCCGCGGAGATCATCCGGGCGATCTACGCCTATCACACCCGCACCCTGGGCTGGTGCGACATCGGCTACAACGCGTTGGTGGACAAATTCGGCCAGGTATTCGAGGGCAGGGCCGGCGGCCTCGCCCGCGGCATCATGGGCAGCCATGCCGGCGGCTTCAACCGCAACACCTGGGGGGTGTCGATGATCGGCACCTTCGACGACGCGCCTCCCCCACCGATCCAGCTCGAAACGGTCGGCAGGCTGTTGGGCTGGCGGCTCGGGCTGGATCGCACCGACCCGCGCGGCATGGCCGAGCTGACCTCGGGCGGGGGGTCGTTCACGAACTTTCCCCGCGGGGCATCGCTGACTTTGCCCTCGATCATCGGCCACCGCGACCTCGACGCCACCGAGTGCCCCGGCGACCAGGGCTACGTCGCGCTCAACGAGATTCGCGAGATCGCCGCCCGCTTCAATGACCCGCCAGGGCCCGAAGACCTGGCCCGGGTCATGGAGGGCGGCGCCATTCACACCCGCTGGCTGGAACTGGGCGGCATGGAGGGCATGCTCGGCGCGCCCACCTCCCCGGAGGCGATCGGCGAGGGTTCCACCAAGTACGCGACCTTCGAGCACGGCGCCATCTACTGGTCGCCGGAGACCGGTGCGCAACCCGTCACCGGGGCCATCTACGACGCGTGGGCCTCGCTGGGCTACGAGCGTGGCGTCCTGGGACTGCCGACCAGCGCCGAACTGGCCGAACCCGAGTGGGTGGGCCAGAACTTCCAGCACGGCACGCTGAACTACAACCGGGCCAACGCAACGATCATCCGGGTCGTCGACGGCAATGCCGAAGAGCTGCCCCCGCCACCTCCGGAGGGCCCGCCGGTGCAGCTGGAGCGCTTCTCGCGGGTGATCGATCCCTTCTCCCTCGGATAGCCCGTCGACTCTGCGGCCGTCAGCGCAGAGTCAACGCAGGAAGATCCGCTCCAGGACCCGGGCCAGGCCATCGTCGGTGTTGGGTGCGGTGATCTCCGCGGCCGCCGCCAGCACCTCGGGGTGGGCGTTGCCCATCGCCACACCGTGGCCTGCGCGTACCAGCATCGGAACGTCGTTGGGCATATCGCCGAAGGCCACCACCTGCTCGACCCCGAGGCCCATCGGCGCGATCAGCTCTTCGAGACCGCTGGCCTTGGTGATGCCCGGGGGCACCACCTCGATCAGGCCGTTGTTGGTGGAGTAGGTCATCTCGGCGGCCGTCCCGATATGCGGCTGCAGCTGCGCCGCCATCTCGGCGCTGGAAGTCCCTGCCATGCGGATCAACAGCTTGATCGCCGGCTGGGACAGCAGATCCTCCAGCGACACCTCGGTGTTGTCCGGGTTGAGCCAGGCGTGTTCGTAGCCCGGCGAGCTGACGAACTGCGGGGTGGCCGCATCGTGCGCGCTCAGACCGATCCGCTCCACCGCCAGACCCGCTCCCGGCAGCGCGTGGCCCACGACTTCGGCCAGCTTGACCAGGCTGTCGACCGAGAGCGTCCGCGCCGACACCACCCGATCGGTGGCCGGGTCGTAGATCACCGCACCGTTGGCGCACACCGCCATCGGGGCGAATCCGAGCGCATCGACCACCGGCGCGATCCACCGCGGCGGGCGTCCCGTCGCCAGCACGAAGTGTGTGCCGGCGTCCACGGCCGCGCGCACCGCTGCCCGGGTTCGCGGGGTGACGTTCTCGGTGTCGTCGAGCAGGGTGCCGTCGACATCGCTGGCGATCAGCGCCAGTCGATCACTGTGGGGCTGCATCAGTGCGCGCTCCGTCGGCGATCACGTTCGGCCAGCTCGGCTGCGCGCAGCTGCAGGGCTTCGTCCATAGTCGGCGCACCGCCGCCCAGCCTGCGCGGCACCCAATGCGCCCCTGCGGGGTGTGGGTACTCCATTTGCGCCTCCTCGAGCATGGCCGCCATGGTGTTCCGCAGCGCGGCGGTGCTCGCCGTCGTGTCCGCCGATGCCGCCATCGGCCGGCCGATCTTGGTCAGTACAGGAATGTGATTGCGCCACAAATTCTTTGGGTGATCTTTCGTCCAGACCCGGTGGATGCCCCAGACGATGACCGGGATCAGCGGCACGTCAGCGGCATGGGCCATCCGGGCGGCTCCCGTCTTGAACTCCTGCAGCTCGAAGCTGCGACTGATGGTGGCTTCGGGATTCAGTCCGACCAGCTCTCCGTCGGCCAGCCTCCGCACCGCCTCGTCGTAGGCTCCCGCCCCTGCGGACCGGTCGACCGGGATCAGTTTGGCGTGCCTGATCACGTAGTCGACCACCGGCACCTCGGTCATCTCGGCCTTGATCATGTACCGCAACCGGCGCCGGCGCCGCAGGGCAGCCACCGAAGCCGGATACCAGTCCAGGTAACTGGTGTGATTGACCGCGACCACTGCACCGCCCTGCTCGGGAATGTTGTCCAGGCCTTCGATCGTCACATGCGGCCCGTTCGCGGCGGCAAGCCGCGGAATCACGAGCTCCAGCGTCCGGAAGAAGGGTTCGGCCATGTCTTTACAGCTCCGTGCCCGACGGGTCGGTCTGGCTGGTGCCGGAGCTTTTGCGCCTGCGCTCCGCCAGCTCCTGCTCTTCAACGACCCTGGCCTCGTCCGGGGTCGGCGCGCCGCCGCCAAGACGCCGCGGCACCCAGAACTGACCGGCGGGGTGCGGGTACTCCTGTTGCACCTGGGCCAACATCGGCGCCATCCGCTCGCGCAGTCGGGCGCTGAGCGTGGCGGCGTCGCCGGCGGGCGCCAACGGCTCTCCCGCCAGCACGGTGACGGGAATTCCGCTGCGGAGCATTCGCGCCCTCGGGTGGCCCTTGGTCCACAGCCGGTGGGCGCCCCAGACGATCAGGGGCACGATCGGCACCCGCGCGTCCAGGGCCATCCTGGCCGCCCCAGACTTGAATTCCTTGAGCTCGAAGCTGCGACTGATGGTGGCCTCGGGGTAGACGCCCACCACTTCGCCGCAACGCAGCGCCGCCACCGCGTGCTGGTAGGCACCGGCCCCGGCCGCACGGTCCACCGGGATGGTGCCGGTGTGTTTGATCAGGTAGTTCACTACCGGCACCTGCTGCATCTCGGCTTTGATCATGAACCGCATCCGGCGGCCCCGGTAGTAGGCGGCCAGCCCGGCAGGCAGGAAATCCACATAGCCGGTGTGATTGATCGCGATCACGGCACCACCCTCGGCTGGAATGTGCTCCAGCCCGAGATAGTCGATCCGCGCCCCGGTCAGCCGCACCGCGGTGCGCGCCGTGAGCTCCATCGCGCGAAAGACCGGCTGCATGCCAGCTCTATTCCGCGGCGCCCGTCGGGCTCGGCGGCTGCTGCTGGCGCAGAGCACGCTGTTCGGCTTTGCGCGCAGCTTCGGCGGCGTCGAGTTCCAGGGCCTCGGCGGGGGTGGGGGCGCTGCCCCCCAAACGCTGAGGCACCCAGAACGCGCCGGCAGGATGCTCGGGATAGGCGTCCTGCACCTGCTCCAACAGCTCCTGCATCCGGGTCTGCAGCAGGGCCCGCAGCTCGTCGACCGGCAACGTCGGCTGTATCGGTTCGCCGATCGCCACCGTGATGGGCACCTTGGTGCGTCCCAGCTTCTTGGGATGATCCTTGGTCCAGATCCGCTGGGCGCCCCAGACGATATGCGGGATGATCGGCACCTGAGCCTCGAGAGCCATCCGGGCCGCGCCGCTCTTGAACTCCTTGAGCTCAAAGCTGCGGCTGATGGTGGCCTCGGGGTACACCCCGACCAGCTCGCCCGCCTTGAGATAGGACACGGCGGTGGCATAGGACTCCGCGCCCTGGCTGCGATCCACGGCGATGTGCCGGCAACCGCGCATGATCGGGCCGCTGAACCGGTGCTCGAACGTGTCCTTTTTGGCCATGAAGCGCACGCGCCGCCGCGGCTTCGCGTCATAGGAGGCCACCCCGGCAAACAGGAAGTCCAGGTAGCCGGTGTGGTTGATGGCGATCACCGCGCCGCCGGTGGCAGGCAGGTGCTCCCGGCCGGTCACCGTGATCTTCAAGCCCTCATAACGCCACAGCGTGTGCGCCAAGAAGGCGACAGTCCCGTACCAAGGCTCCACAGCACCAAAGCCTAGGCGATGGGGCTGGGTCCGCCGCCGGTAAACTCCCCAGGGAGGCTCTTTCAGCGTCGGGAGAAGGTACACGTGCAGGTCACCAGCGTCGGGCACGCCGGCTTCCGGATCGAGACCGCCGCGGGCAGCATCCTGTGCGACCCGTGGGTGAATCCGGCTTACTTCGCCTCGTGGTTCCCGTTCCCGGACAATTCGGCACTGGATTGGGATGCCCTCGGCGACTGCGACTACCTCTACATTTCGCACCTGCACCACGATCACTACGACCCCCGGCACCTGGCGGCGCACGTCAACAAGGACGCGGTGGTTCTGCTGCCCGATTACCCGGTGCCGGATCTGCGCCGGGCCCTGGAAGAACTGGGCTTTCATCGGTTCTACGAGACCACCGACTCGGTGCGTCACACGGTGCACGGGCCCAAGGGCGACCTGGACGTCATGATCATCGCCTTGCGGGCTCCCGCCGACGGCCCGATCGGCGACTCGGGCCTGGTGGTCTCCGACGGGGTGACCACCGTGTTCAACATGAACGACTCCCGCCCGATCGACTTAGACGTGCTGGGCGCCTTCGGGGGCATCGACGTGCACCTGCTCCAGTACTCGGGCGCCATCTGGTACCCGATGGTCTACGACATGCCCGCTCGCGCCAAAGAGGCGTTCGGCACGCAGAAGCGCCAGCGCCAGATGGACCGGGCCCGCCAGTACATCGCCCACGTCGACGCGACCTGGGTGGTTCCCTCTGCCGGGCCGCCGTGTTTCCTGGACCCCGAGCTGCGCCACCTCAACGACGACCATGACGATCCCGCCAATATCTTCCCCGACGAGATGGTGTTCCTGGATCAGATGCGCCGCAACGGTCACGACGGCGGGTTGCTGATGATTCCCGGCAGCACAGCGAGTTTCACTGGCGCGCACTTGGATTCGCTGAACCACCCGCTGCCCGTCGAGGCTGTCGAGGCCATCTTCACCACCGGTAAGGCCGACTACATCGCCGCCTACGCCGAGCGAATGGCACCGGTTCTGGCTGCCGAGAAGGCCGCGTGGGCGCCGGCAGCGGGGCCGGCGATGCTCGAACCCCTGCGGGCGCTGTTCGAGCCGATCATGGCCCGCAGCAATGAGATCTGCGACGGCATCGGCTATCCCGTCGAGCTGGTACTCGACGGTGCGGGCCACACCGAGACGGTGGTGCTGGACTTCCCCAAACGGATGGTTCGCGAGCCGATTCCGGGCGAGAAGTTCCGTTACGGCTTCGGCATTCCACCCGAGTTGGTGCGAACTGTGTTGCGCGATGACGAACCGGACTGGGTCAACACCATCTTCTTGTCCACCAGGTTCCGGGCGTGGCGGGTCGGTGGCTACAACGAATACCTCTACACGTTCTTCAAGTGCCTCACCGAGGACCGGATCGTCTACGCCGAAGGGTGGTTCGGCGAGAGCCACGACGACTCGGCGACGATCACGCTGGGCGACTGGCAGATTCAGCGCCGCTGTCCGCACATGAAGGCCGACCTGTCGAAGGTCGGGGTGGTCGAGGGCAAAACCCTGACCTGCAATCAGCACGGCTGGGAATGGGATCTGGAAACCGGCCGCTGCCTGACCACCAAGGGCCACGAGCTGCGTTGCGAGAAGGTATGACCGGCGACTCCTACGACGATGGCCTGGTAGCCCTGGATCGCCGGGCGATCACGTTGCGTCGCTACCACTTCCCCTCCGGCACCTCCAAGGTGATCCCACTGTCGGCGGTGCGCGGCTACCGCGCCGAGCCCTTGGGCATGCTGACCCACCGATTCCGCATCTGGGGCAGCTCGGACCTCCGGCGCTGGCTGCCACTGGACATCGGACGCCCGATGCGATCAACCCTGATCACCCTGGAGCTCGACGGTGACTCGTGGCCGCAGCCGGCGTTCACTCCGGCCGACCCGCAGACCTTCACGACGTTGCTCGACGAGCTGCTCTCGGGCCGGTAAGCGCGGCCCGGCGCCGCGATCAGCGGTCGGCCAGCACCTGCTGAGCGGCGTTGTAGCCCGGAATGAAGGTGATCCCCGGGCCCCCATGACAGCCCGCGCTACCCAGATACAACCCCTCCACCGGTAACGGCTGCCCGAGAAAGCCCCGCGGCCCGGGCCGGTTGGGGCCGATCTGATCGGGGTTGAGCAGGCCATGGCAGTAGTCGCCGCCGGGCGCGCCGAACATGGTGCCCATATGCCGCGGGGTGAATGTGGTGTGCCGGGTGATGCTGCCTTCGAAGTTGGGGGCCAGTCTGGTGATCTTGTCGATCACCCGCTGACCCATCTCGACCTTCATCTCGCCGTAGTTGCCGTCGCCCTCGATGGGGAACCACAGCGCGAAGGCCGAAGCGGCGTGCTTGCCCGGCGGGGCCAGATCCGGGTCGTGCAGCGACGGAATCTGCAGGACCACAGTCGGATCGGCCGGGACGATGCCGCGTCGCGCGTCCTCCCACTGCTGCTGCACCTCCTCGGGCGTGCAGAAGATTCCCAGGGACGCCTGCATCGCGGGGTCGTTGAGGGCCTCGTACGGAGCGACGAACTCCGGCGCCTGCTCCAACGCGAAATGCATCTGCAGGTAGCTGCCCCGGTGATCGGTTCTGGCGTAGCGCGCACGGACGTCTTCGGGGACGGCGGCGGCGTCGAGCAGCCCGGTGACGGTGAGGTCGGGCGCAATGGCCGACACCACCACCGGTGCGCTCACGGTCTCTCCGGACTCGGTGCGCACTCCGGTGACCCGGCCGTCGGCGACCAGGATCTCCGCTACCGCGGCACGGAGTCGCAGCTGGCCACCCAGCCCGGTGAAGGTCTTGTGCAGGTGCCCGGTGAGCGCACCGATCCCGCCGCGCAGCTTCTTCATCAGCACGGTGTTCTCGTCGGGTACGCCCAGGCCGAATGCCAAGGCCGCGGCGCTGCCCGGCGTGGCGGGGCCGCGGTAGAGGGTGTTGACGGCCAGCACGGTGAAAGATCCGCGCAGCGCAGCGTGCTTCTCGCGGTCCGGCAGATAGCGATCCAGTACGTCGGTGACCGAGCCGAACAGCATGTCGTCGATAGCCGATCGCTCGAATTCACTTTCGGCACAGGCATACATCTCGTCCAGCGTCTTGGGCGGGCGACCCGCTTCGAACCGGCCCAACGCCCGGGTCGGGGCCTGACTCCACGCCAACAGTCCGGCCATGCCGTTGACGGCCTCGGCGCCGTGTACCTCACTGAGGTGGGTGAACAGCTTCATCGGATCGGTGTACTGGATCAGCGGGTCATCCCCCACGCCGCGCATCGCCACCGACATCACCTCGAGGTCGAGGCTCTCCAACCCGTCCAGTCCCAGCTCCGCGCTGACCACCGCCGACGTCGGGAACTGCACCGAGCCGGCGATCTCGAACCGGTAGCCGTCAAACAGTTCCACCGTGGAGGCCATCCCCCCGGCATAGAGTCCGGCTTCCAGGCACAACGTGCGTAACCCGGCCCGCTGCAAGATGAGCGCCGCGGCCAGGCCGTTGTGTCCGGCGCCAATGACGATCGCGTCGTAATCCGTCATCTGTCCGCCCTTCCGCTTTCGGGGAACGCTGGCACGCAGTGACAGTTTTGTCAATATTGACGTAACTAAAGGGTCCTCAGCGAGTCCAGCGCGGTCCGGCACATCCGGGCCAGCTCGGCCAGCGAGCGATCTGCGCCCAGCATCCAGACCTCCATCGCGGCGAACACGGCGGCAGCAATGCAGCGCGCTGTCACCGCAACCCGTAGCGGGTCGGCCGCCGACGAGGGGGCTGCGGCGCGCAGCCGCTCGGCCACCGCGTCGGCGAAGTCGGCCTCGACCTGCCGGATGTGGCGCACAATGCGCTCCGGGTCGAGTTCCTCGGCGCGCAACGCGGCGATCCGCGTCACCGCCTCCACGTCGTAAGGGAAGGCAAAGATCGCTGCCTGCACGGATTCGATCACCGGCTCGGCCGGCGGGCGCCCGGACAGCGCACTGCGGAACCACTGCAGTCCGGCGTCGTAGTCGGCGAACAGCAGGTCGTGTTTGGACGTGAAATGCCGGTAGAAGGTCCGCAGCGACACCCCGGCATCCGCGGCGATCTGCTCGGCGGAGGTGTCCTCCACACCCTGCGCCAGAAACCGGACCAACGCGGCCCGCCGCAACGCTTCGCGGGTGCGTTCACTGCGCGCGGTCTGCGGCGCTCGAGGCATGGAGGTAAAGATACCGCGCCGCCGCTGCGCCATGGACGTCAATATTGACAAAACTTGCGGCGCATGGTGACACTGGCCACATGATCTCGCTCATCGTGCATGCGGTGCTTGGCCTGGCGACAGTCTGGTGGATCGTGACATCCAACCGCCCGGTCTTTGCGAAACCAGAAGGTGGCAAGGCGTTCTCACCGCTGGAAGTGGCGTTCTACGTGGTCGGCATCGCCTCGATCGCGTTGGGCTGGTACTTCAACATCCGATTCGTCAACGAGTACGCGCACGGACCCAACCACAATCCGATCTGGGGACCGGGCAGTTGGACGCACTACATCCAGCTGATGTACACCAATCCGGCGGCCGGTTCGGCGAGCCAGGATTACACCATCATCAACGTCGTCCTGCTGCCGCTGTTCACCATTGTCGACGGCTATCGGCGAGGCCTGCGACGCCCGTGGCTGTACTTCGTGTCGAGCCTGTTCACCAGTTGCGCATTCGCCTACGCCTTCTACTTCGCGACCATCGAACGCCAGCACCGGCACGCCAAGGACGCGTCCTAGCTCCGCCGTGCCGCTGGAGGCCGCGCGCCGCTAGGCTGGCCGCGACAAGGAGGAGGACGGTCGTGGCCAAGCCGGTGGCGCCGCGCGGATCCGCGCGCGAGCGGGTGCTGCAGGCTGCGCTGGACCTGTTCATCGAGCACAGCGTGGGCGGTACGTCCATGCAGATGATCGCCGACCGGCTGGGCGTCAGTAAGCCGGCCGTGTACTACCAATTCCGGTCCCGCGACGACATCGTCGTCGCACTGGTGGAGCCGATGTTCGACGACATCGTCCGGGTCATCAAGATCGCCCAGGCCATGCCCACCCCGCAGGGTAAGCGAGACGTGACGGTGAGCGGCGTCGTCGAACTCGCGGTGCGCTATCGCCGCTTGACGTTCCTGTTCTATGACCGCGCCGTGGAGCATGCGGTGCGCTCCCGCGAAGACTTCATGGCCGTCAGCGATGACGCGGCGGCAATCGTCCGCGGCCCCGAACCGGATGCGACAGCCCGCGTGATCACGACCGCGCTGATGGCGGGAACCTTCACCGCGGCAGCCGATCCAGAGCTCGCCGACATCGCCGACGAGGAACTGCACGAGATCCTGCTGACCATCGCCCGGCGGGTGGTGCAACCGCTGTCCTGATCGGTCAGGTCCAGCTCCACACGCCCGTGTCCTGTGCGGGGTACTGCTCGCAGACGTCGGTGGTCCGGGCCGCGACCCCATGATTGTTGAAGAACAGCTTGGACCAGTTCGGCCATGCAAAGGCCAACTTCTCGTAGTAGATGTCGGTGGCCACGTTCTCCGAGTAGGCGCGCCGGCCGGAGTAATCCATCGCGTAGAACCAGTGGATCCGGTCCTGTACAGCCTGATGCAGCTGTGGAGATTTGTTGTTGTAGTCGATCATGTAGCGCTCGTAGTAGATGGGGGTGACGTCGCGGGCGGCCGCCATGATCTGTTCGGCCGTGCAGCCGGTGTGCAACATCCGGTTGGGAATCGGAAAGTTCTCGGTCGCATCCGCTGCCGCAGGTCCCGCGGCGGCCATGCCGGCCAGCAACAGGGCCAGAGCCCAGCTCCTGCGGTTCATCGGATACCTCCGGCCTGCTCCAGAACGATCGTCTTGTCGGGGCAGTAGGTGCTCAGCGCGGTACCCACGAATTGCCAGGCCTGCTCGGTGTCGCTGCCATGGAGGTTGTTACCCACGAACGCCACCGAGTCGAAGGCGTTGTGGTCGACGCCGTTGACCAGCCGCTTGCAGACGAGCTTGCCAAGCCAGGCGTTGTAGTCGCGTGCACCGTAGATGCCATAACCGTGCAACCTCTCGGCGAAATCGGTGTCGACATCGGCGTGGCTGGGCGCCGCGAACACCGTTGCCACCACGGCAGCTGCGAATACGCAACGTGCGGGCCTCATCACCAACCGCTCCGATGCGCTCCGCCGCCAGACTCAACGAGCTGGTCGCTCGGGTCGCGCTGCAACGGCACCGGCCACGGCGAAGGCTTAGGCCGCTGTCGCGGGACCTGCGGCCACCAGAACCACTTCCCCAGCAGCGTCGCGATCGACGGCGTCATGAATGAACGGATGATCAATGTGTCGAGCAGCAGACCCAGTCCGATCGTGGTACCGACCTGGCCTATCACGCGCAGTTCACTGATCGCCATGGTCATCATCGTGAAGGCGAACACCAGTCCCGCCGCGGTGACCACCGAACCGCTGCCACCCATCGCGCGGATCATGCCGGTGTGCAACCCGGCGTGAATCTCCTCGCGCAGGCGCGAGACCAGCAGCAGGTTGTAGTCGGCGCCCACCGCCAACAGGATGATCACCGCCATGGCCATCACCATCCAGTGAACCTGCAGTCCGATGATGTTCTGCCACAACAACACCGACAGTCCGAACGCACTGCCCAGCGAAACCACCACGGTGCCCACGATCACCAGGGCGGCCACCACGGCTCGGGTGATCACCAGCATGATGATGAAGATCAGGCACAGTGCTGCAATCCCGGCGATCATGAGGTCGTAGTTGGAGCCCTCCTGCATGTCCTTGAACATCGCAGCGGTGCCGCCGACGTAGATCTTCGAGCCCTCCCACGGCGTCGTCTTCATGGCCTCCTTGGCGGCAAGCTTGATCGCATCGATGTGCTCGATACCTTCCGCACTGAGTGGATCGCCCTCGTGATTGACGATGAACCGCACCGCGCGCCCATCCGGCGACACGAAACTCTTCATGCCGCGCTGAAACTCGGCGTTGTCGAAGATCTCCGGCGGCAGATAGAACGAGTCGTCATTACGAGCCTTGTCGAAGGCCTCCCCCATGGCAGCCGGGTCACCCTGGGCTTCTTGCGCCTGCTTGGCCAGTCCACTCTGGGTGGCATACATGGTCAGCATCATGGCCTTGGTGTTCTTCATCATCTGGATCATCGGCGGCATCAGCGTGAGCATCTGCGGAAGCTGCGCCGCCATCGCATCCATGTCCGGAACGATCTGCTTGAAGTTGTCGGTCATGGTGTCGACACCGTCCATGGCGTCGAAGACCGACCGCAGCGCGTGGCAGACCGGGATGTCGAAACAGTGCGGTTCCCAATAGAAGTAGCTGCGCATCGGCCGGAAGAAGTCATCGAAGTTGGCGATGTCGTCCCGCAGCTCTTCGATGTCGTCGACCATCAGGTGCATCTTGCCCACCATGCGCCCCATGGTGGCGTTCATCTGCTCCATCAGTTCGATCATCTTGGTCATCGCGTCGATGTTGACCTGCATGTCCTCGGCCTGCGCCAGCATCTCCGCGGTGCGGTCGTCGTTGAACTTTCGGGTCATGTCCTGGCTGACGGCCTGCATCCCGAGCATGTAGCCAAAGGTGGAGTGCTCCATCGGAATGCCCTGCGGCCGGGTGATGGACATGACCCGAGAGACGCCTTGCACGCCCGTGACTCGTTTGGCGATTCGCTCGATGACCAGAAAGTCCGCAGAATTTCGGATGTCGTGGTCCGTCTCGATCATGAGCATCTCGGGGTTCATCCGCGCGGAGGGGAAGTGCCGGTCCGAGGCCAGGAACCCCTGGTTGGCGGGCAGATCGGCGGGCATGTACTCGCGGTCGTTGTAGCCCGGCCGGTATCCGGGCAGGGCCAGAATCCCGACCAGCGCTGCGGCTGTCGCAGCGATCAGGATCGGTCCCGGCCAACGGCTCACCGCCGCACCGATTTTCCGCCAGCCGCGGCCGCGGTTGGCCCGCTTGGGTTCGAGCAGCGTGCCGAATCGGCTGGCCACCGCGATCACCGCCGACCCCATCGTCAAAGAGGTGATGACGACGATGGTCATGCCGATCCCCAGCGGTATCCCCAAGGATTGGAAGTAGGGCAACCGGGTGAAATGCAGGCACAGCGTGGCGCCCGCGATGGTCATGCCCGAGCCCAGCACCACATGCGCCGTGCTGGCAAACATGGTGTAGTACGCCTGTTCCCGGTCTTCACCGGCGCTGCGCGCCTCCTGGTACCGGCCGATCAGGAAGATCGCGTAGTCGGTGGCCGCCGCGATTGCCAGGGTCACCAGCAGGTTGGTGGCGAAGGGCGAGAGCCCGATCAGACCGTGATAGCCCAGGAACGCCACGATCCCCCGAGCCGACGCCAGTCCGGTCACCACCATCGCCAGCGCCAGCAGCACGGTGGTGATCGAACGGTAGACCGTCAGCATCATGGTGATGATGACCACGAAGGTCAGCGACTCGATCACGCGCATGCTGCGGGTGCCGGCCTTGTCCTGATCGGCCGCCAGCGCCGCCCCGCCGGTCACATACGCCTTCACCCCCGGCGGTGCGGTGACACTGTCGACCGCCTCGTTGACCGCCCTGACCGATTCATTGGCCAGGGCCTCACCCTGGTTGCCCGCGGTATATATCTGCACGTACGCGGCTTTGCCGTCTGGGCTCTGGGCTCCGGCGGCGGTCAGGCGATCACCCCAGAAGTCCTGGACGTGTTCGACGTGAGTGGTGTCGGCCTTGAGTTTGGCGACGATCTGGTCGTAGTAGTGGTGGGCCTCAGCGCCCAGCGGCTCCTCGCCTTCAAGGACCAGCATGACCGAGCTGTTGGAGGTGAATTCCTTGAACACCTCGCCCTGGCGTTTGACCGCGATCATCGACGGCGCCTCTTCCGGCGTCATCTGCACCGCCGCCATCTCGGCGACCTTCTCCAGTTGGGGGACGGTCACATTCGCCAGCACGATGATGCCGATCCAGGCCAGCATGATCGGGACAGCCAGGCGCCGGATCCAGGTGGCGATCCGGCCGCGCTGGGCACCGTGGGGGGAATTGTCGGTTCGGTTGCTCATGCGGATTTCACCAAGCAGAAGGTCAGGGCGCTGGCGCCGGTGGTGGTTCGTTCGTCCTTGAGCTCGTCGTCGATGCTGATGCGGCAGCCCAGCACGGAGCCCTTGCCCTGCGCGTAGAGGTTGGGCGAGACCGCCGACAACGTGGTGCTCAGGGTCACCGACCAGGGCAGCGCTGCGGCGTCGACCCGCTGCGGCCTGCTGTCGAGGTCGAGGTAGCTGATGTCGGCGGTCGCGCCGGGTTCACCGAAGACCTCATAGGTGACGACCTTCGGGTTGTAGGGCTTGGTGTCGTCGACCTTGGCGCTGATGAGGTTGGAGTTCTCGCCGCCGAAGTAGGTACGCACCCGCAGCACCGTCAGCGTCCCGAGCGCCACCACCACCACGATGAGCAGCGGCATCCACGCCCGCCGCAACGCCTTCATCGAGCCGTCCCGGCCTTGGCGGTGGCTTTGCGGACCACCACCAGGACCTCGGTGTCGGCCGCGTATCGCTTGGCCGCGACGCCCAGTTCGACGATCGCCTGGAACAACGGATGATCACCGGCCACCATCTCCGGCGCGTCGACCACATAGGCCGTAACGCCCTGGGTCACCCGGGCTGCGCCGGGGGTGGCCGATTCAGGTCCAGACAGCCTGTGCACCTGCGAATTCAGCATCGGAAGGCCCTCTCTGCCCAGATCTGCGCTTGAGTTTGACGAAAGGCCAAGTTATATGAACAGTAAAGTAGAATCAAGCGATCGGTCAGCGGAACTGTGCGGCGTGGCTCACACCCGCGAGCGGTCTACCGGAGGAGAGAGGCACGGGAGTGGCGAAGACGACGCCGCGAGGTTTCGCGCGGGAGCGCGTATTGGAGGCCGCCCAGGGCCTCTTCGCCGAACACGGGGTCAGTGGGACATCGCTGCAGATGATCGCGGATCGACTGGGCGTCAGAAAGTCCGCCGTGTACTACCAATTCCCTTGCAAGGACGCCATCGTCGTCGCGGTGTTCCGCCCCGTATTCGACGACATCGCCCGGGTGGTCGCCATCGCCGAGGCCATCGGATCGCGCGAGGTGCAGCGCGAGGCCACCATCAGCGGGATCATCGAACTGGCGGTCCGGCACCGCCGTACCACCGCCCTGGTGCACACCGACCCCGCGGTGGTGGGGATCGTCGAGGCCGTCGGAGACTTCCGAGATGCCTCCCGGCGCCTGCAGACGATCCTGGCGGGACCGGAGCCTGACGCCGCCACCCTCATCGCCATCGCGGTTCTGGTCCCCGGGATCCTGGGCGCGGCAGCCGATCCCACCGTGTCAGACATCCCCAACGAGAAACTGCACCGCATGCTGCTGGACTGCTCGCGCCGGCTCTTCGGCGCCCAGAACCACGAGGATCAGGAAGTGGCCGGCTCCAAGACGTCCACACCGACATAGGGCACCAGCGCCTGCGGTACCCGGACACTGCCGTCGGCCTGCTGGTGGTTCTCCAGGATGGCCACCAGCCAACGCGTGGTGGCCAGCGTGCCGTTGAGCGTGGCCGCCGTCTGCGGCTTACCGTTCTCGTCGCGGTAGCGGGTCGAGAGCCGGCGGGCCTGGAAGGTGGTGCAGTTCGATGTCGACGTGAGTTCGCGGTAGGTGCCCTGGGAGGGCACCCAGGCCTCACAGTCGAACTTGCGAGCGGCCGAGGAACCAAGATCTCCGGCGGCGACGTCGATCACTCGGTACGGCACCTCGATACGGGCCAGCATCTCGCGCTGCCAGCCGAGCAGCCGACCATGTTCGGCCTCGGCGTCTTCGGGCCGGCAGTAGACGAATCCCTCGACCTTGTCGAACTGGTGCACACGAATGATCCCGCGGGTGTCCTTGCCGTAACTGCCCGCCTCCCGGCGAAAGCACGACGACCATCCGGCGTAACGCAGCGGACCGCCCGACAGATCCAGGATCTCGTCGGAGTGGTAACCCGCCAACGGCACTTCGGAGGTCCCCACCAGATAGAGGTCGTCGGCCTCGAGCCGGTAGATCTCGTCGGCGTGCGCCCCGAGAAACCCGGTGCCGGACATGACTTCGGGCCGCACCAGCGACGGGGTGATCATCGGGGTGAACCCGTTCTCCACCGCCAGCCGTACCGCCAACTGCAGCAGCCCCAACTGCAGCAGCGCGCCTCGACCGGTCAGGAAGTAGAACCGCGAACCCGATACCTTGGCGCCGCGCCCCATGTCGATCAGCCCCAGCGCCTCGCCGAGCTCGAGGTGGTCGCGCGGGTTCGTGATCGCCGGCGGCTCACCGACCACGTCCAGCACAGCAAAGTCGTCCTCGCCGCCCGAGGGAACCCCGTCGATCACGACGTTGGCGATTCCCATGTGCGCGCCGGTGAAGGCCGCCTCCGCCTCGGACTGGGCGGCCTCGGCGGCCTTGACCTGCTCGGCCAGCTCCTTGGCCCGGGCCAGTAGCGCGGGCCGCTCCTCGGGCGACGCCGCGCCCACCGAGCGGCTGGCCGCTTTCTGCTCGGCCCGCAGCGTGTCGCCCGCCGCGATTGCCGTGCGCCGCGCACTGTCGGCGGCCAGCAGGGCATCCACCAAGGCGGGATCCTCGCCACGAGCCACCTGGGAGCGCCGGACACGGTCGGGATCTTCACGCAGCAGCTTCAGGTCGATCACGGCAAAACCCTACAACCTGGCAGCCGGCATCACTTTCGCATCATTTGTCACGCGCCCGCGGCTGCCTGTCAGAATGGACCCGATGTCACAGGCAGCCGACCAGCAGAATCCACCCGCCCGGCGGGTGTTGTGGCGGCGCACGCTGCACGCCGCCCCGACCCGGGGCGCCCTGGTGCTGACCGCACTGGGCGGGCTGTTGATCGCCGGACTGATCACCGTGGTCCCGGTCGTCGGCGACGGCCCCGGAGGCTTGCTGGGCCGGCTCAACGCCGAGCCGGCGGCGGCCGGCGGGGGCAAAGGCGCTGGTCCGGGACTGGGACTGGGCACGGTCAAAGGCAACGACGCGATCGACCACGCAGTGGCGGGTGACTGCCTGAACTGGCCGAACAACGACCTGGACGGCGCGACGATCGTCAACTGCGCCGAGGAGCACAAGTTCGAGGTGGCCGGGCCGGTCGACATGAAGATGTTCCCGGGCGCCGAGTACGGCCCCGACGCGCCACCACCGTCGATGGCCCGCATCGAGCAGATCACCCAGGAGCAGTGCGAGTCGGCGGTGCGCCGCTACCTGGGCGCCAAGTTCGACCCGCACAGCAAGTTCGTCGCCAGCATGTTGTGGGCCGGCGAACGAGCGTGGCGCCAGCATGGTGAGCGTCGGATGCTGTGTGGCCTGCAGCTCCCCGGCGTGGGTGGGCAGCAGACGGCATTCGTGGGCAAGGTCGCCGATATCGACCAATCCAAGGTGTGGCCGCCGGGCACGTGCCTGGGAATCGACCCGGGCACCAACCAGCCCAACGACGTTCCGGTCGACTGCGCTGCACCGCACACCAAAGAGGTCACCGGCACCGTGAACCTGGCCGAACGCTTCCCTGATGCCTTACCGCCCGAGGCCGAACAGGATGCGTTCATCAAGGACTCCTGCACCCGGCTCACCGACGCCTACCTGGACCCGGTGCAGTTACGGGACACGACGCTGACGTTGACCTATGCCACCGTGTCGCTGCCCAGTTGGTCTGCGGGCAGCCGCGAAGTGGCCTGCAGCCTGGGCGCCACGCTGGGCAACGGTGGCTGGGCCGCGTTGATCAACAGTGCCCGCGGACCGCTGCTGATCAACGGTCAGCCCCCGATCCCGCCGCCGTCGATCCCCGCCGAACGGCTGAACCAGCTGCCCGCCGGGAGCCAGCCACGGTGAGTGTCGCGATGGACCCGAAGCGGTTCGACGAGTTGGTCTCCGATGCTTTGGATCTGATCCCGGCCGAGCTGGCCGCGGCTTTCGACAATGTGGTGATCCTGGTGGAGGGCCGCAACGCCGAGGAACCCGATCTGCTGGGGCTCTACGACGGCGTGGCCCTGACCGAACGCGATTCGAGTTACGCCGGGTCACTGCCCGACACCATCACGATCTACCGGGACGCACTGCTGGAGATGTGTAGGTCCGACGAGGAGGTCGTCGACGAAGTCCGGATCACGGTGATCCACGAGATCGCCCACCACTTCGGCATCGATGACGAGCGGCTGCACGAGCTGGGCTGGAGCTGACGGCACCCGGCGCGGCGCGCCGGATCGGACCTGTCGGCGCGCAGTGCTAAGAACAAGGCATGGATGACCACTGCCGAGACTGCCGGGCGGGGTTGGATCACTGCCACGGCTCACTCATCCACCACGCGTACCAGGCCACCGAGTGCACTGAGGACGGCTGCCCCGGCGAGGTGCTACCGCACTCGTTCGCCGTGGATTGCGAGACGGTCGGCTGCCGCTGCGCGCTGCTCTTCGCGCTCGCTGTCTAGCCCATCGGGTCGGCGTCGGACCGTAGCGCGTCGCCGACCGGATCCGCATCGGGTTCGGGGTAGAACGGCGGGGTCAACGAGCCCCACTGCACACAGCTCCATCGGCCATCGGTGATCGGAGCCAGCACCACGGCGGTGGCGTTCTCCAGGTGGTTGTCCAGCACGAAGCTGCCGTCCACGCCCGCCAACGTCGCCGCCGCCAGGCGGATCGCCGCACCATGGCTGACCACGACGATGTCGCCGGTCCAGTCGTCATCGTCGAGGTAGCGCAGCCGCAGGTCCGTGACGACCGGCAGATAGCGATCGAGCACCTGCGCGGCCGACTCGCCGCCCGGCAACGCCACGGTTGGCTCGCCTGAGTGCCAACGCTGATAGATCGCATTGAACTCGGCGATCGCGTCGTCGTCACTGCGGTTCTCCAGCGAACCGGCCTGAACCTCGTGAATGCCTTCAAGCGCCCGAGTGGTCACCCCGAGCCGAGCGCCGATCTCGGCGGCGGTCTGAACCGCGCGGGTGGCCACCGAGTGAGCGACCAGCATCGGTCGGTGCGTTCCCCGCTCCGCGAAGGCCCTGGCCTGGTCGCGTCCCAGTGGTGTCAGTTCCGACCCGGGTGGGCGGGTGTCGAGTCGACGGTCGACGTTGCCGTAGGACTGCCCGTGCCGCAGCAGCACCAGCCGCCCGCTCATGCCATCACCCCGGATCCGCCCGGCGACTCGATGGGCCAGGAGCCCAGGTAGCGAACGTCGGCGCAGCTGCGGCGCAGTGCCTGCAGAGCCTGCGCGACCCCTTCGTCGTCGATATGTCCGACGCAGTCCAGGAAGAACAGGTATGTGCCCAGCTCGGTGCGCGTCGGACGAGACTCGATGCGAGTCAGATCGATACCGCGACTCCCGAATTCCGTCAGCGCCGCCGCCAGAGCCCCGGGCGCGTTGTCCAGGCGCAACACCATCGAAGTCCGGTCGGCGCCGGTGCGCACCGGAGGCGGCGCCGGAGCGCCCACCAGCACGAAACGCGTGCGGGCGTTGGGTTCGTCGATGACGCCCGTAGCCAGCGGAACCAACCCACGCTGTTCGGCGGCCAGCGCGGTGCTCACCCCGGCGTCCACCTCACCGTCGCAGACCTGCTGGGCGGCAGCGGCATTGGAGTTGGCCGGCACCGTCTGCGCCCCGGGCAGGTGTTCAGCCAGCCAGTGCCGAACCTGCGCGCCCGCCACCGGGTGGGCGGCCACGGTGCGAATGTCGGCCTGACCACGGCCCGGCGCAACGACGATGGAGAACAGGACGTCCAGTGTGGTCTCGGCGAAAATCTGCAGCGGCGATCCGGCCGCGAGCCCGTCCAGGGTGGGTGTCACACCGCCCTCGATCGAGTTCTCGATCGGCACGCAGGCGTAGTCGGCGGCACCGTTGCGCACTGCGTCGAGAGCGGCTGGGGTGCTCTCGACCGGCACCGGGTGATGCTCGGCACCGGGAACCCGCCCGGCGCTGGTCAACGCGAGCAGCGCCGCTTCGGTGAAGGTCCCCGCCGGGCCGAGATAGCTGATGCGGGTCACCGGACAACCCTATCGGCCGCGGGCCGCCGGCGGGTTCACCGACAGCCCCCGACGGAACCCTTCCTGTTGCGCGCGCCGCGGCATTTAATTAAGTTAGCCTTACCTCACTTCGAAAGGTGATCGATGGCAACCACCACAGCAGCAACGGTCCCGTCGTCCGCAGAGCGGATTCGCAGCGCCTGCATCCGGGGGCAAGCCCTCTTGGCGATCGCCGACTCGGCCGACGCCGCGCCGGTCAGCGCACCGATCTGTCACCTGCTGCGGGACGGATCTGTCGCGGTCGCTATTCCCGCCGCCGACCCGGTCGCCCAGGCGGCCGCCGACACCGGTGTGCAAGCCATGCTCGAGCTGACCGATCACGCGCCGCTGAGGCTGCGCGAACGCGTCCGTGCGCTGGCATGGATCACGGGAATGCTGCACCCGGTTCCCAACGACGAGGTCACCGTGCTGCTCGACCGCATCGCGGAAGTCGACCCCAACCCGGCACTGCTGCAGGTCGTCTCACCGCGGTCAGCGGGCCGCCATCGCGACATCGGCGCCCGGGACGACAACGATTCCGACGTCGACTACCTCTTGATGCGGCTCACTCCGGACTCGGCGGTGCTGGCCGACGCGACCGGCGCCGAGGCCGTCGACGTCCGGGAGCTGCTGTCGGCGCGTCCCGACCCGTTCTGCGCGATCGAGGCGCATTGGCTGCAGCATCTGGACTCCGCGCACCCCGAGATGGTCGCCCGACTGGCCGCCGCCAAGCTGCCGCCGCAGCTGCGGCGCGGACAGGCTCGCCCATTGGCCGTCGATCGCTATGGCATGTGGCTGAGGGTGGAGGCACCCGACGGCGATCGCGATGTGCGGCTGAGCTTCCCGCAGCCCGTGGAGGACGTGCTGAGCCTGAATCGGGCGGTACGCGCGCTGATGGGCTGCCCCTTCCTCAACGGACTGCAGGCCCGCCGCCAGGAGCGCTAGCGCGCGGCGCAGCCGCTACCGTTGCGAGGTGACCGAGCCGCAGGACCAGCGACGCGCACTGCGCCTGGAAATCTTCCTGGTGCTGGCGGTCACCTACGGGCTGAGCGCCGTCACCGCGGTACTGCAGCTCGCTGACGCCGTGCTGCGCGGCCTCAGTGCCCAACGCATCCCGCTCAATCCGCGGCGCTCCTATTTCGGCCTGATCGACTTCGGCCTCAACGCCGCATGGGCGTTCCAACTGATCGCCTGGGGGGCTCTGGCTCTCTACCTGCTGTGGCGCAGCGGGTGGGGACCTGCCCGCATCGGGCTGGGAGGGTGGCCAAGCCGTCGCGATGTGGCCGGCGGTCTCGGCCTGGCGGCGCTGATCGGGCTGCCCGGGTTGGGGCTGTACCTGCTGGCACGGGCTCTGGGCCTCAACGCCGACGTGATTCCCGCAGCCCTCAATGACACCTGGTGGCGCGCCCCGATGCTGGTACTCATCGCCTTCGCCAACGCGCTGGCCGAGGAAGTGATCGTCGTCGGTTACCTGCTGACACGGCTGTCGCAGCTGCGGATCTCACCGCGAGTGGCGCTGATCTGCTCCGCTTTGCTGCGCGGCGCCTACCACCTCTACCAGGGCTTCGGGGCGGGGCTCGGCAACATCGCCATGGGCCTGGTATTCGGTTATGCCTGGCAGCGCACCGGACGGCTGTGGCCGTTGATCCTCGCCCACGCCCTGATCGACGCCATCGCGTTCGTGGGCTACGCGCTGTTCGCCCCCAAACTGGGCTGGCTGCGCTAGCCGCCCGGCCTAACTCGGTACGGGGTTGACCGTGACGCTGACACTTCCCGCCCCCGCGTTGGACTCGATGACCAGCACCGAAGCATTGGGCGCAGAGACCACCTGACCGCCGGTGATGCTGACCTGATAGCCGTTGGGGAACTGAATGTCCGGCAGGGAGATCTTGGTCTCCGATCCCGCGCCGAAGCTACCCGAGCCATCGGCCATGGCCGTGGAGTAACTGAACGAGAAGACGCCGCCGGAGAACGACCATGCGTTCGGGATTCCAGCGATCACCTGCGGGTACGGCTGGGCCAGTGCCGCCACGATCGGCTCATCGACATTGTCCCCGGTCGGCGGCAGGTTGGTGTCGTGCACCAACGACCCCGCCTCGTTGGTGTAACCCCAGTACAGCCAACCGAACATGCGCGGGTTGATCGAGTTCAGCTGGCTGGCGATGGTGGGAATGTTGTGGGTGGCACCGAATTCGGTGACCACCGCCGGCACGTCGTAGCGGTCGATGTAGCGCTGGGCGCCTTCCATCATCATTCCGTCCCACAGCGAGCAGCCCGTAGCGGTGCCACCTCCCAGGGCGTCGAAGATGCAGTAGTCGTGGAAGGCGAACACGGTGTTGTCGTCGTCGACCGCACCCAGGTTGGTACCCGCGGTCGCGTTGCCGAACAGCACGTTCGGTTCGTAGTACACCGTGGTGGTCGAGTCGACCGAACGGATCGCCGAGGTCACCTGGTTGTAGAACGGGGTCAGCGTCTGCTGGTCAAAGGCCGGGAAGCCGAGGAAGCTGGTCAGCCACGGGGAACCGGGCCACGGCTCGTTCATGATCTCGTAGCCGGCCACGCCCGGGGTGCCACCCAGGTAGTCGGCGGTGACCTGCCACATCCGGGCGTAGGAGTTCTGCAGCCCGATGTCGTCGACCTTCGTGTTGGTCCAGAACGCATCCCACGCCTGGTTCTGCGCAGGGTTGAGGGCGTAGGCGAACGGGAAGGGCTGAGTGTTGTCGTTGTCAGCAGGGTTGAAGATCGTGGCCCAGTCCGGCGCGCCGTGGCCACCGATCTGCTCGTTGTACAGGTCCTGGTGCATGTCGATGACGCTGACGATGCCGTATGCCTTGAGCGTCTCGATGGTCTCCTTGACCGAGGCCAGGTAGCCGAAGTCATAGACGCCGGGCTGCGGCTCGATCTCCGACCAGTACACACCCAGCCGTACCGCGGTGAAGCCGTTGGCGGCCAGGAATGCCGCGTCGTCGGCGCCGAAACCGTCGCCGCCGGGGGTGAGCGGAGGCGACTTGTACACCTGATTGACGCCCTGCAGGATCACCACACGGCCGTCGATGTCGACGATCCACTGGCCGGCGGTGCCCAGTTCTGCCGAAGCCTTGACCGGCGCACCGTCCAGCGCGCCGAAGTGACCGACCGCGCCGTGCGTGCCCATCGAGCCGGCCAGCCCGCCGGCCCCGCCCAAGGCGGGAAGGTCACCCGGGCCTTGATAGACGCCGTTGCCGGCATCACCGCCGTCGCCGCCACTGCCGAACCACATCGAGCCGTTTCCGCCGTCACCACCGTTACCGCCGAGGTGGCTACCGTCACCTCCGTCGCCACCGTGTCCGCCGATGCCGAGCATCCAGCCGATACCGTCACCACCCGCGCCGCCGATACCACCGTTGAGCCCGTCGCCGCCGTCACCCCCGGCGCCCCCGACACCCATGTACCAGCCACCGGTTCCGCCGGTTCCGCCGGCACCACCTTCACCGCCGTCACCGCCGGCGCCGCCGTTGCCGAAGAATCCGGCCGCGCCCCCGGCGCCGCCGACACCGTTGACCTCGGTGTTGTCCCAGCCGGCTCCACCATCTCCGAACAGCCAGCCACCGACACCGCCGGCGGCGTTCTCGGCCGTGCCTGCCGCGCCGTCTCCGATCATGATGCCCAGTCCCAGCGCCCCGCTGAGCTGGTTGGCCCCGTCGATGATCGGCGCCATCCACGAGCTGCTGACCAGCCAGTCGATCCCGGTGTACAGCGGGGAGTACACCCAGTTGTTCATCAACGTCGTCGCGTCCGGCAGGACAAGGTTCGACAACGCCAACGCCGGGTCGGCCAACCCGGTGTCCCAGTGCGCCGGGTCGAAGAACGTGTTCCACGCCTCGGGGCTGAACACCGCATTCCAGTCGAGCGCACCGGTGGACCCCTCGACAAACGGCGCCAGGGCCAGCTCGAAAACGTCATCAAAGCCGTCAGCAGCCGCGGTCGGCGCCGGTGCCAGTGGCGTCAGCCCGAACGCCAGGAACGCCCCGACAGCTGTTCCCAGCCCGGCAACGCGACGTGTCCGCTGATTGCTGAGCTGACGAATCATCCGCGGTAGACCTCTCTCCATGCTCGCCGGCGGCGAGTGACGGGGGATCAAGATAACGATTTGCTCGGAAGATTACTAATAAAACCTGAGATATCGGCGGATCGGCGTTGGTGGGCTCGCGGTGCGCCCGTCCGGCGACCGCCTGGGTTCCGTTCGGTGAGCGCCCCTTCGCCGAGCGGTACGTAGATTGGGCGGGTGAACGGCGATCGCGGCCCGGGCCGGCCCTGGCACCACCCGCCACCGGGCCGTGAGCCGCCGCCACTGCTCTACCGCGATCCAAGGGGTCGGCCCGTGCCGCCGGGACCGCCACCACCGCGGGCGGTTCCCAGGCCGGCGGCCGGCCCCGTCCGGCGTCCCATGGCACCGCCTCCGCATCCGGCGGTCCGACCACCGCTGCCCACACGGCGGCCACCCGCACCCCGCCGACGCTCCTGGCCGCGAAGAGTCGCGCTACTGGCGTCGTTGGCGGCACTGCTCGCGGTCGCCGGACTCCTGGGCAGCGCGGCATGGCTCGACACCGCGCTGCAACGGACCGCGGCATTCACCGGATACCCGGATCGCCCGGCACCGGGCCGCGGGACGACGTGGCTGCTGGTCGGCTCGGACAGTCGCGGCGAGCTGACGCCCGGGGAGCAGCAACAGCTGAGTACCGGCGGCGAGACCGGCGACGGACGGACCGACACCATCCTTCTGGTTCACCTGCCCGAACCGGGATCGGGCTCACCGACCACGGTGGTCTCACTGCCGCGCGACTCCTACGTCACCATCCCCGGCTACGGCGACGACAAGATCAATGCGGCGTTCGCCGTGGGCGGTGCACCCCTGCTGACCCGAACGGTCGAGCAGGCGACCGGACTGCGGGTGGACCACTACCTGGAGATCGGGTTCGGCGGCTTTGCGTCTCTCGTCGACGCTCTCGGCGGCGTCCGACTGTGCCCGGACGCGCCGATCGACGACCCGCTTGCCGGGCTGGAGCTGCCTGCGGGCTGTCAGCACCTGACCGGCGCAGCCGCCCTGGGCTACGTGCGCAGTCGCGCGACACCGCGCGCCGATCTGGACCGGATGGCACACCAGCGACAGTTCTTGTCGGCGCTGCTGGCCCGCGTCGCCGATCCGTCCGTGTGGCTCAACCCGTTGCGCTGGTACCAGGTGCCCCACGCCGCAGCCCGGGCGGTGACCGTGGACAACGGATCCGGCGTGCTGGGTCTGACGGCGCTGGGCTGGGCGCTGCGCGGCCCGACCACCGACCTGACGGTGCCGATCGGTGAGTTCGTGGCGTCCGAGGTGGGCGATGTCGTGGTGTGGGACCAGGGCGCGGCCGAAGAGGTATTCGATGCATTGCGTCGCGATGCCCCGCCTCCATTAGGCCTGGGCAATTAAGACACGCGTCGTTCACTATTGACCCGGCGCAAATTCAGCCAACCCTATCTTTACTTAGGCAACGCTGACCTGAGTAAGCATCACCTTGGATGCAAACCTACTCTGACCAGGGGTAGCATCGGCAGGCATGAGCGACATCGACAACCACAAGACTAAATTCCATGCACTGCTTCAAGAGCAGATTTACCACGAATTCACCGCAGCCCAGCAATACATCGCAGTTGCCGTTTATTTCGACGGGGATGATTTGCCGCAATTGGCGAAATTCTTTTACGCCCAGGCCGTCGAGGAGCGCAATCATGCCATGATGCTGGTGCAGTACCTGCTTGACCGAGACGTCCGGGTCGAGATCCCCGGCGTTGACGCGGTGCGTAATAACTTCGACGCGCCTCGCGAGGCTCTGGCGCTCACCCTCGAGCAGGAACGCTCCGTCACCGAGCAGATCAGCAGGCTGGTCAGCGTTGCGCGCGACGAGGGTGACCACCTCGGCGAACAGTTCATGCAGTGGTTCCTGCGCGAACAGGTCGAGGAGGTGGCCCTGATGACCCGTCTGCTGAGGGTCGCCGACCGTGCCGGGCACAACTTGTTCGAGCTGGAGAACTTCATCGCACGCGAGATCACGGTGGGCCAAGAAGCCGGCGCACCGCGAATCGCCGGCGGGTAACCCCTCGCCCGCCGATCAGCCCGCCCGCAACCGCGCCTTGGTTCGGGCGGGCTGATTCGTCGCGATCCACGCGACACCGATATCCCGACAGAAATCGACGTCCTCGCTGCGATCAACGGTCCAGCAGTACAGGGCGCGGCCGCGTGCGGCGGCCTGGTCCACCAATTCCGGATGCTCACGCAGCGTCTCGATCGACGGGCCGATCGCGGTGGCGCCCACCGTGGTCGCTGTTCCGCCACCGAGGTAGCGAGCGCCCGTACCGAGCAGCACGGTCGGCAGCAGCGGCGCGGCTCGGCGGATGCGCCAGACTGCCGCCGCGGAGAACGACATGACCACCGCCCGCGACCGTGAGGCCGACGCCGGCGCGGCAAGGCCGAATCGGTGCAACAGCGCGAGCACCTCACGCTCGACCATGGAACCGAAACGCACCGGGTGCTTGGTCTCGATGAAAATCTTGACCGGACGACGCCAGTCCAGCACCAGCGCAACCAGCGCATCGAGGGTGAGCAGGCCGGTGTCGCCGAAACCGCCCAGGGAGCCTGGCTGTCCTCCCGGGTGCCAGGCGCCGTAATCGAGACGCTGCAGCTCCGAGAGCGTCATCTCGCTGACCAGCCCGGCCCCGCTGGAGGTCCGGTCCACCCGCCGATCGTGGACACAGACCAGATGGCCGTCGCTGGTCAGCCGGACATCGCACTCGACACCGTCCGCCCCCTCCTGCAGGGCCAAGTCGTAAGCGGCCAGGGTGTGTTCCGGGCGGTCGATCGAGGCACCGCGGTGTGCGACCACAAACGGGTGCTCCGAGACGACATCGCCAGCCGGTGTCATGGGCCTATGCTGCCGGTTCACGCCCGTCGGACTCAAGAGCCGGGGCCGGAGTCGTGGCCTCTTCCGGCTTCGGCGTCCCGGTTGAAATCGGGCGCGGCACAGCAGGGGCGGGGTCGCGCCCGTCAGGGACCACGACCCAGTGCTGGGCGGGCCGCCCCATCGACCGCCGCTCAAATCCCTCCACGACCCGGGCCGCGGTCACCACGGCCGCCAGCCCGAGCAGGTAAGCCAACACCGTGGCCACCATGTTGTTGCCGATCGCCTGCGCGCCGTCGGCCCAGCTGGTGGCGGTGGCGAAGACCGCGGCCGCGGTGCTGGCCGCCCACACCGCCCACCAGATCACGATGGCTTTACGCAGCGGTGCCAGCCGGTTCTCCCGCTTGGCCAATTCCATGACAAAGACCGGCGCCCACGCCAGATTGACCACCGGGACCAGGCACCCGGCCCACAGGGCCCAGGCCGGACGCGACTCAGGCACGTGCGCCCGGGCGAACGCCGCCGCTCGGCGGGCAATCAGCCACCTGGTCAGCATCACCGCGCAGTTGACCACGGCCATGATCGCGGCGAGCCCGGCGAGCCGGCCCAGCCACACCGCACCGCCGGCGAGCAGCGGGTTGAGCAGCTTGGTGCGATTGACGATCATCAAGACGTAGATCAGGGCGTGGATCACCGCGGCGATGCCCAGCGCGGCGATCGCACCCCCGAGCGCCCGCTCCAGCGAGCGCACTGTGGGCGCCGTCCGCTCTGCCGACTTCGGTTGGGCCACAGCACGAACCGGCGCACCCATCAGGGTCCAGCGCGGCATCACCGAGTAGCGAGGCGTGGGCCCCAGCGGCCGCCGCTGCGGGCCCTGCGGCGGCGGCGGACCGGGCCGGACGGCGATCCAGCGGTATCCCGGCCCCTGACGCGGCGGCGCACCCCCGGATGTTGCGGGCGCTGCCTGCGGGCCCGGCTGGGTCCACTGCAGCTGGGCCTCTTGTTCGGGTGTCAGAGGCGCCCACAGCGCACCGTTGCAGCGTGGGCACCAGCCCCGCTGCTGCTCACGCACGTTCCACCGCGTGTTGCAGCGGGAACACACCTGGATCACCGCACCAGCCTAGCGGCGACCGCAAGGTCGGCGAAGCAGACCGCGGCGGGTCACCGCTTACCACCCCGCGACGACTGCCAAGTCGGCACAGCAGACCGCCGCGGCACTGGCGAGGACGCGTCGCCGGCGCCTGCGGTGCCCCACCGCGTAAGCGGCCAGCTACCACGGGCTATCCACAGTTTCCACAGCCTTATCCACAAGCGCGGCGGAGGCTGCGGGCACGGTGATGTGCTGATGTAGGGCCAGCGTCACCCCGGCTGTGGATAACGCGCCGAGCTCGGCGCAAACCGACTAACAGCATCGAGCGAAATCGATTGATCCGCTAACCAGCTGCCGGTGACTCCCCATTCCGCGGATCGACGCCTCAAGATCACATCGCCGCAGGTAAGCCGGGTTATCCCGTCGAATTTTTCCACTGAGCGCGTAAACCGCTATGATCACCGTCACAGAACAGATGTGATGCGCCTCACGGGGGTGGGCGCACAGCGAGGTTGGGGGCAGGAGAATGACGGCAAGCCCGGTCGGACCCGGATCCGTCGCCGCGGCGGCGCACTGGCACGCGGGATCGTCGACGTACAAGCGCGCTTATCTGCTCGCGTCGCTGCGCGCCGGATTGATCGCACTGGTACTGCTGTCATTCCTGCTTGCACTCGTCCTGACCTGAATCCCCACACAGGCGCTGTGATCGGCCGCGGCCCGGCGCCGGCCTGACCCATTGTTGCGGTCCTCTCGGTGTTGGAGCAGTGTGGTCGAAGGGTGTCCCATCGCGCCGCGATCGCCGGCGGGAGTGGGGTGCCGCTAGATCGTCAACACCTGTCGACAATGATCATCGGTGATCGACACCGGATCAGTACCTATCGAAGGAAGGAACCCCGTGGCCGACTACACCTTGCCGGACTTGGACTGGGATTACGGAGCCCTTGAGCCGCACATCTCGGGCCAGATCAACGAACTGCACCACAGCAAGCACCACGCCGCCTACGTCGCCGGAGTGAACAGCGCAGTAGCCAAGCTCGAAGAGGCTCGTGCCAACGACGACCACGCCGCGATCTTCTTGAACGAGAAGAACCTCGCCTTCCACCTCGGCGGGCACGTCAACCACTCAATCTGGTGGAAGAACCTGTCGCCGAACGGCGGCGACAAGCCGACCGGAGAGTTGGCAGCGGCTCTGGACGACGCGTTCGGCTCGTTCGACAAGTTCCGTGCGCAGTTCACCGCGGCCGCCAACGGCCTTCAGGGTTCAGGCTGGGCGGTGCTGGGCTACGACACCCTGGGCGGCAAGCTGCTGACCTTCCAGCTCTACGACCAGCAGGCCAACGTGCCGCTGGGCATCATCCCGCTGCTGCAGGTCGACATGTGGGAGCACGCTTTCTACCTGCAGTACAAGAACGTGAAGGCGGACTACGTCAAGGCGTTCTGGAACGTGGTCAACTGGGCCGACGTGCAGGCGCGTTTCGCGGCGGCCACCTCGAAGACCTCGGGCCTGATCTTCTAACCGCACTGTCGGTATCGGTGGGGCGTTGCGCCGTTGGCGCGGCGCCCCATCGTGGTTTACGCCAGGATTCTTCACCGTTTCGTTATCGGCGCCCTCGCCGTGTCACCTTGAATCACGTGTGTGGTTGTCGCATGCTGCCAGATAACCCCGCCGCTGAAATACGGGCAGGCGAGTCAGCCACCAATCCACAATGTCGCGGAGGGTGCGCGCGATGGAGACGACAGGGTCCGGTCGGGCGATCGAGGTCGCCCCGTTTCACTCCCGTGGGGAACTCCACGGATTCGTGGTCTTCGGCCGCTGGCCGGATTCGACCAAGGAATGGGCCCAGCTGCTGAGCATCGCGGTTCGCGTGGCATCCACGCCCGGATTGCTTTCCACCACAACGGTTTTCGGTACGCGCGAGGAACTGCCCGACAATCCTGGACCCGGCACAGTGGGATTGCTGGTGGCCGAAGGGACTGTGTCGGGTCGGTCGGCGATAGCGCCGGGATACTTCGCCGGCCGTCAGCCCTCGGCACTGCTGATGCTGCACCCACCTTCGGAGACCGTTCCCTCACTGCCGGAGTGCCGCGGCGCCGCTTCCGGATGCGTCTTGCTTCCGGGCCTGCCCTACCTGGGCCTGCAGCACCGAGCGGCCTGGGTCGAAGCGGAGTCGGACGGCACGGTCACGTCCATGGTGAGCCGGGTCAGTGTTGACCCGGTCTGCCATCCCGACACCGCGATCCTGGCGATGTTGCTTGCCGCATAACGCCATTCGCGCACCGTCGGTCGCGAACTCTCGGTTTCGGGCCGTCGAACTTCTCAGCTCGGTGGCGGCCATGCCGGTGAGTCACTAGCCTCGGGCCTGAGGAAAGGGCGTCCTGCATGTTTGCCGCCATGCTGATCAGCCTGGGCGTGGTGTTCCTTGCCGAACTTGGCGACAAGTCGCAGCTGATCACCATGACCTATGCGCTGCGCCACCGTTGGTGGGTGGTGCTGGGCGGAGTGTCCATCGCGGCCTTCGCCATCCACGGCATCTCGGTGACGGTTGGCCACTTCCTGGGGCTGACGTTGCCGGCGCGGCCGATCTCCGCCGTCGCCGGCGTGGCGTTCATTGGTTTTGCGGCGTGGACCTGGCGAGAGCGAACCACCGCCACTCCGGGCGCGACCCCGGTCCGTGAACCACGCTTCGTGCTGTTCGCAGTGGTGTCTTCGGTGCTGCTGGCCGAGCTCGGCGATAAGACGATGTTGGCGACGGTCGCATTGGCCAGTGACCGCAACTGGCTGGGCGTATGGCTGGGAGCTACGGCAGGGATGGTGCTGGCCGACGGGGTCGCGATCGCGGCCGGAAACGTGCTGCACCGCCGGTTGCCCGAACACCTGCTGCACACCGCCGCCGGCCTGCTGTTCCTGTCATGCGGCCTGTGGATCCTGTTCGACGAGGCGCTCGACTGGCGGCCGGTGGCGATCGCCTCGGTCGTCGGCGTGGTGGCGATGACGCTGGGCACGACACTGTGGCGCGCTTCGCTGCGCCGCTCCGGGCTGACCGCCGGAGACGATTCCACCGCACAGCAGCAAATCCCTCCGGCCGCTGGTTAAGCGGGGCAAACTTCACTTCGCCGGAGCACCTTCCAGCGATAGGGACCAAATGTCCGACGATGGTGGAACTTTTGGTTCGTTGACTTCGGTCCCCATTATGCGAGGCGCTGCAAGAAATTCCGGGCACAGCGATTTTTACGAAACGCCGAATAGACTGCGGCAAAACCGATCTCGTGCCACAAGATCGGATTTGCAACCCAAGCACCCCGTGATGCCTCAGATCAAGATGCCCGCGAAATCTGATCCATGCCTCAGGTAAGAATGCCCGCGAAACGGCGTTGGGTCAGGAGGCCTTGATCCGGATGCCTTTGCGGGTGTCGGGTAGGGCGGTGGGGATGCTGGCGAGGTAGAGCTGTTCGGTTTTCTCCTTGGCCAGCTGGAGAAGTCGGTTCTGCAGGTCGGCGATCTGGCGTCCCATCGCGGCCGGGTTCAGGCTGTCGCGGTAGGTCAGGAGCTCCGATTCTTGGGCTGGTGAGAGGACGCCGGCCGCCAGTAGCCGGTCCAGTGGGGTCTTGGGCTGGTCGTAGAGACGGCGGCGCCGGCCGTCACCGCTGCTGGCGTAGCCGATGGGTTTGATGGTGGGGGTCAGGTAGTTGAGCCGGTCGTTGACCAGAGGCCAGAGCCGGTTGAGCACCGCACGTTCCTCGTCGGTGTCGTAGCGGTAGTAGAACCCGTACTTGCGGACGAGATGGTTGTTCTTGGACTCGATGGTGGCCTGGTCGTTCTTCTTGTACGGCCGGGAGCGGGTGAAGAAGATCTCCATCTGCCCGGCCCATTTGATGACGGCTTTGTTGAGGAACTCGGTGCCGTTGTCGAAGTCCAAACCAGTTACCTCATACGGTATTTCATGCACACCTGCTTTCAGGGCGGCCAGGATGTGGGTGTGGGCGTTGTTGCGCACGGTCCGCGTGAAAGTCCAGCCGGTGTGCACATCGGTGAGGTTGAGGGTGCGGGCGAACTCGCCCTTCAACGTCGGCCCGCAGTGCGCGACGGTGTCTCCTTCGAAAAAGCCTGGCGCAGCTTCGATTTCGTCGGTGGCCTTGCGAATCTTGACCGACGAGCGCAACAGCGGCGAGGGCTTGGTGGTGGACTTGCCCTTGATCTGGTCTTTGGCTTTCACCGGCGCCAGATAGCGGTCGATTGACGCCGCGCTCATCGCCAACAGCTCCTCGCGCACCGTCGGGCTGTAACGGTCACGGCCAAAGACCAACTCGCCGTGGCGCTCCAACCCGTCGAGCTGCAGGGCCATCGAAGCAGCCAGGTACTTGCCGCACTGCCCACCCGAGGCGGCCCAGACCTTCTGCAGCACCTTACGGGTGTCATAGCTGTACTTCGGCGAGCGCGGTTTGCGCGGCCGTTTTGCGACACTGCGGCCCGCACCCGGCGGGCGCCTGGCCGCTACCGTGAGCCGCCGGCGGGCGTTATCACGCGACCAGCCGGTCACCTCGACCACCTGATCCAGAATCCGGCCCCGGTCCTTCTTCGAAGCCCTCACATACGCCTTGGCGTACCTGGCGGTGACCTCGGCACGAGACGCCATCGACAACCCACTTCCCATGCTCCACGACGATCACCATTTCGCGGGCATTCTTACGTGAGGCACCGAGGGCGTTTCGCGGGCACTTTTCGTGAGTCAAGCCGCACCCTTGGTTGTGTCGGTAACTATGGCTACGATGATCAGCAAATCACCAGGCGCTACTGCTTTCCGTGGCAGCGCGCTGACGGCCGCCTACCCACCCCTTGGAGGTCCTATCGATGAGCGCGACGTTCGCTGTCCGCTTGAACCGCCTTTTCGATGTGGTCTATCCGCCCGGCCGAGGACCTCACACGTCCGCCGAGGTGATCGCGGCACTCAAAGCAGAGGGCGTCACGATGTCGGCCCCCTATCTCTCCCAGCTTCGTTCCGGCAACCGGACGAACCCGTCCACCGCCACCATGGCCGCGCTGGCCAATTTCTTCCGAATCAAACCCGACTTCTTCACCGACGACGCCTACTACACCAAACTCGACGCCGAGTTGGCGTGGCTGGACAGCGTGCGTGACCCCGGGGTGCGCCGCATCGCCACCCAGGCCATCGGCCTCTCCCCGGAAGCCCAGGAAGAGGTCCTGGCCCACATCGATGAGCTCCGCCGCAAGGAGCACCTCAGCGCCTGAGGTGCTCGCACCGCGATTAGGGTGGCGTGATCGGTTCCAGCGAACACCGGGAGGCGGCCGCGATGGGCCTGTTCAGAAAACGCAAGAGTCGCGCCACCCGGCGCGCCGAAGCGCGTGCGCTGAAAGCCGGCGCCAAGCTTGAAGCTCGGCTCGCCGCCAAGGGTGAGGCGAAACGTTTCAAGGCCACCCAGCGCGCCGACGCCCGCGCATTGAAGGCTCAGGTCCGCTCCGAGCGAAATCGCGACCGCACTGCCCGCAAGGCAGCCGAAAGCCAACTCAAAGCCGCTCGCGACGGCCGCATCCTCTCGCCGGCCCGCGTCCGCCGAACCTTGGTCGTCACCAGAATGCTGGCCCCGATCGTCGTGCCCGTGGTGTACCGGGTCGCGATGGCGGTCCGCGGGCTGATCGACGAACAGCGGGCAGCGCACCTGGGCGTGCCGCTGGCGCAGATCGGCGAGTTCTCCGGAAATGGCGCCCGGCTTTCAGCCCGGATCGCCGGGGCGGAGAAGACCGTGCGCCTGGTGGCCGACCGCAAGCCCAAGGATTCCGAGACCAAACAGTTCGTTGCAGCGATCACCGACCGCCTTTCAGACCTCGCGACAGCCGTCACGGCCATCGAGACCATGCCGGGAGATCGGCGCAGGGTGGCCGCCGCCTCGATCAGCGACCAGCTCGACGGAATAGACGCCGACCTGATGGCCCGGTTGGGGCTGCCGTCATGAGCAACCGTATCCGCGCCGTCGCGCTGTCGGTGGCACTGGCCGCAGGGTCCTTGGCCGGTGCAGCGCCGGTGTGGGCACATGTACACGCCAGCAGTCCCGGCGCCGTGCGCGGCGGAGTCGCGATGGTGACATTCGAGGTCCCCAACGAGTCGCCGACCGGTTCTGCCACAACGGAACTCACAGTGACACTGCCCGATGTCGCCTCGGCCCGCACCGAGACCAAACCCGGATGGACCGCGCGGCTGGACCGCGACACAAAGTCTGGCGTGGTGCACTCGGTGACCTGGACCGCCACGCCCGGCAGTGGGATCGGGGCCGATCAGTTCGGACTTTTCCGGATCGCGATGCGTCTGCCCGACGCCGAAACGGTGAACTTTCCCTCGGCGCAGCGCTATGCCGATGGCACCGAGGTCCGCTGGGACCAGGCACCCCCACCAGGCGGCGGCGAAGCAGAGCACCCCGTTCCGAGCCTGCAATTGGGGACCGGCCCGGCCGCGCCATCCGAACACCACCACTCCCACCACCAGGAGCCGGCCGTCTCCGCCGGCCCCGGCCCGGAGACCGTGGCCGGACCCGGCGAACACCATGCCGACAACGCGGCCCGGCTGCTCGCCGGCGGCGCCCTGCTGGTCGCTGCGTTGGCCGCCGTGATCGCCCTGGGTAGGCGGCGGGCGTGATACGGGCGCTGCGCGGCAGCGTGGTGGCGGCAATGTTGCTGGCTGCGATGGTGACGCAGGTGGCGCTACCGGCGGTTGCCGCGGCGCATGCCGTGCTGGTGTCGACCGACCCGGCCCGTGACGCAAAGCTGGCCCGCGGTCCCGAACGAGTCAGCGCCACCTTCAATGAGCAACTGCAGGCCGATTTCGCCGCCATGACGGTGGTCGGGCCTGACGCGCGCCTGTGGTCCATCGGAGAGACGCGGGTCGACGGCGCCACCGCAGACGTCGCGGTCCGGCCCCTGGGTCCGACCGGGACCTACACCGTCCACTACCGGGTGACCTCCGCCGACGGGCATGTGGTGTCGGGCTCGTGGCCCTTCGAGCTGACGGTGGCCGGCACCGGCGAGCCCGGTCCCCCGGTCACCGACCGCCCTGACGCGACCCCCGCGCTCCCGCGCCGCTACGCCGACCCCGAAGGTGACCTGCCGATTTGGCCCTTCGTGGCCGGGGCCGTGGCGCTCGTTGGAGCCGGTCTGTGGTTCACCCGGCGGCGTTCCTGATTCCTGGCCGGCGATCACCGCCTGCGGATGCTGGCATGATGGGAACGTTGCCGGTGCCCACGACGAAAACTCGCAGAGGAGCTGTCGTATGACCGAACCGCAAGGCCAGCCCGACCACGAATCCGCCGCTTCGCCCGAACCGATCGCCCCGGCCGGCGCCGAATTGCCGGCCGATCCCGCTGCACCGGCCCCACCGAAGCCTCCCGCGAAGAAGGCCCCCGCCAAGAAAGCTCCGGCGAAGAAGGCCGCCGTCAAGAAGGCACCCGCCAAGGCGGTCAAGAAGGCGCCTGCCAAGAAGGCGCCCGTCAAGAGTGCGCCCGCTGCTCCCGCGGCGCCCGCCGCCGTGCCTGCCCCTGCTGTAGCCACCAACGGCGCGGGCCAACTCGCTGAGCGCGCCAAGGAGACCGCCGCCCAGGCGAAGTCCAGCGTGGACACCGCCCGCAACCCGCTGCGGCCGCCGAGTTCGCCGGCACGGCGTTCGCCCGGGCCGCTACTGGCCGCCGGCATCCTCGGGGTGTTTGGGCTGCTGCTGCTTCGCCGGTTGCGGCGCGCCCGCCGGGGCTGACCGCGGTGACCGTACGTTTCCGGCCCACCGCCGACCTGGTCGACGAGATCGGCCCCGACGCACTGAGCTGTGACGTTCAGTTCCGCCAGCTCGGCGGCCGCACGGAGTTCGCCGGCCGGATCACCACGGTGCGCTGCTTCCAGGACAACGCCCTGCTGAAATCCGTTCTCTCCGAACCCGGTGACGGCGGGGTGCTGGTCATCGATGGCGGCGGTTCGCTGCATACCGCGCTGGTCGGCGACGTCATCGCCGAGCTGGCCCGCGGCAATGGCTGGGCGGGCCTGATCGTGCACGGCGCGGTGCGTGACGCCGCCACCCTGCGCACCCTTGACCTCGGCATCAAGGCGCTGGGTACCAATCCCCGCAAGAGCACCAAGACCGGCGCAGGTGAACGCGACGTCGTGCTCGACTTCGGTGGTGTCACGTTCGTGCCCGGGGCGGTCGCCCACAGCGACGACGACGGCATCGTCGTCGTCTAGGTCCACCTCACATGCCCGAGACCTTGCGGCAGCGGTGGGAACTGCTGCGTGAGCGCGTCGATGAGGCGTGCGCGGCCGCGGGGCGGTCGCCGGATGAAGTCGACGTGCTGCCGGTCAGTAAGACTTTCGCTCCCGAATTGATCCGGGAAGCGGTCGAACTGGGATTGCACCGCTTCGGTGAGAACAAGGTCCAAGAGATCAAGGACAAGGCCGAGGCGTTGGCCGGTGCGGGGATCGACTGGGTGATGATCGGGCACCTGCAGACCAACAAGGCCGGTGTGGTCGCCCGGCTGGCGGCCGAGGTGCAGTCGCTGGACCGCTCCCGGCTGGCTGTCACACTGGATCGGCACCTGCGCGCAGAGAACCGCGTCATCGATGTGCTGGTGCAGGTCAAGACCTCCGATGAGCCCAGCAAGTACGGCCTGGAACCCGCCCAGCTGCTGCCCTTCCTCGACGAACTGGCCGACTACCCCACCCTGCGCGTACGCGGCTTGATGACGCTGGCCATCAACACCGACGACCCTGCAACAGTTCGAGGCTGTTTCCGCCGATTGCGGCAGTTACGTGATACCGCCACCACACATGGGCACGACCTGCCGCGCTTGTCGATGGGGATGAGTGGCGACTTCGGGCTGGCTATCGCGGAGGGGGCCACCGAGGTGCGGATCGGGACCGCCCTGTTCGGCGCCCGACCCTACCCCGACTCCCACTACTGGCCGGAACGCGGTTAGGCGTTCACCGGCGCACGGTGTTTGCTGAACTTCAGTGACTCCTCGTCGACCTTGCCGTGCCGGATCAGCCGGAGGTCGAGCAGATAGTTCTGCTTGAGCCGCCACGGTGCCTCGGATCCCGAGCGGGGCAGCTCGTCCATCGCCCGGCGGAAGTAGCCGGGGCTGAAGTCCATGAACGGCTCCTCTTTCACCGCAGATCCAGGGTGCTGCGGTTCGACGCGGTCGTAGCCGTGTGCGTCCATGTAATTGAGCACGCGGCAGACGAATTCCGAGACCAAGTCGGCCTTGAGCGTCCACGAGGCGTTGGTGTAGCCGAAGGTGACCGCAGCGTTGGGCACGCCGGAGAACATCAGGCCCTTATAGGTCATCGCCTTGGGCAGGTCGATCGGCTCACCGTTGCGCAGCAGCGTCGCGCCGCCCAGCAGCTGCATGTTCAGCCCGGTGGCGGTGATGATGACGTCGGCCTCCAGTTCCTGCCCGGAGTCCAGCAGGATGCCGTTCTTGGTGAAGGTCTTGATGGTGTCGGTGACGACATCGGCCTTGCCATCGCGGATGGTCTTGAACAGGTCACCATTGGGGGCCAGGCACAACCGCTCGTCCCACGGGTTGTACCGCGGGCCGAAGTGCTTCTGGACGTCATAGCCCTCGGGCAACCGGTGCTTGGCCATGGTCATCAGCGTCTTGCGCATGTACTTCGGGAAGGCGCGCGCCAGTTGGTACTGAAAAGTGCTGAAACCGATGGCCTTCCAGCGGTTGACGAAGTGGGCGGCCTTGTCCGGCAGGAATCGGTTGGCCTGTACCGCGACGGGGTCGACCAGCGGCAATGCGCCGATGTACGTCGGCGAACGCTGGAGCATGGTGACATGCCCGGCCCCGGAGTTGGCCAGTGCGGGAATCAGGGTGACCGCCGTGGCGCCACTGCCGATCACCACGATCTTCTTGCCGGTGTAGTCCAGGTCCTCCGGCCAGTGCTGCGGGTGGACGATGGTTCCGGTGAAGTCGTCGGATCCGGGGAACTCCGGCGTGTAGCCCTGCTCGTAGTTGTAGTAGCCACTGCACGCGAAGACGAACGATGCGGTGATCTGCTCTTGGGTGCCGTTGTTGTCGACGGTGACCGTCCACTGATTGTCGGCGTCGGACCAGTCAGCCGCGACCACCCGGTGCCGGTAACGGATGTGCTTGTCGATGCCGTTTTCGACAGCCGCCTCGTTGATGTAGTTCCAGATGTCCGGCCCCTCGGCGATCGAATGGGCCGAGCGCCACGGCTTGAAGCGGAATCCGAGGGTGAACATGTCGGAGTCGGAGCGAATCCCCGGGTATTTGAACAGGTCCCAGGTGCCGCCGAGGTTCTCCCGGCTCTCCAGGATGGCGTAGCTCTTGTTGGGGCAGCGATTCTGCAGATGCCAGGCCGCGCTGATGCCCGAGATGCCAGCGCCGACGATCACAACGTCGAGGTGTTCAGTCATGGCGTCAGATTATCAACGGTGTGTCGAGATGGTCAACACCCTGTTGAGTAAATCGACGTCGTGTAAAGTAACCGTCGTGGCCAGCCCGAATTCAACCCGTCACGGACGCCGACCGACCCGGCCGTCCGGCGACGATCGGGAACTGGCGATTCTCAGCACCGCCGAACGGCTGCTCTCGCAGCGTCCGCTCAGTGAGATCTCCGTGGATGATCTGGCCAAGGGCGCCGGCATCTCGAGGCCGACGTTCTACTTCTATTTCAAATCCAAGGACGCGGTGCTGCTTTCCCTGCTGGAGCCCATGATCGCGTCGGCCGATTCCGAGTTTGTCGGGGCAGTGCAGCGGTTGCCCACCGATCCACGTCGGGTATGGCGCAGCGGCATCAAGGCGTTCTTCGTCGCGTTCAGCTCGCATCGCGCGATCGCCCGGGCCGGCACCGAGGCACTGGCCACCAGTCCGGAATTCCGCGCGATGTGGAACGGATTCATGCAGAGGTGGATCGAACAGACCGCCGCGATGATCGCCGCCGAACGCACCCGCGGCGCGGCGCCGAACACCATCCCCGCCCTGGACCTCGCGACCTCGCTGAATCAGATGAACGAGCGCACGATGATGGCCGCACTGGTCGCCGAGGAACCGTCGGTTCCCCACGAACGGGTGGTCGACACCCTCACCCACATCTGGGTCAGCAGCATCTACGGCGAAGCCTCCTGACGCCTGCCACGATCAGGCGATCTCAGAACCCGCCGACACCGAACCCGGCCAGCAGTACCGCAAATCCGCCGACCTCCCCGATCACCAGGATCACCATGGCGACGTGCAGGCGCCAACCAAGGCGCTCGAATTGCTTGTCGGTGCCGCGCAAGGCGCCGTGCACCATGTAGCTGCCGATCGCGATGACGAAGAAGAACACGATGACCATGGCCGCGGTCATGTTTACCCACGTAGGCCACGCACTGAGCTCAACGAACACCGCGACCAGCAAGGTCGCGAACGAGTACAGCAGTGCCGCCCGGTAGGCGATATCGACATAGACATGCGCCTGGCCGGAGGCGGCGACCTGGTGGTGCTTCCACACCCCCAGGACAAGCGCGAACACAAAGATCAGGCCAGCCGACAGCAACGTCACCTTGGTGTCGATGTCCAGATTCACGACCACCGGGTGAGCCTACTGCCGCCACGGCCGGCTCCGCCGTCCTTGCGGTCGCCGCGGCCGCCACGGCGACGACCCGCCACGGCCGGCTCCGCCGTCCTTGCGGTCGCCGCTAAGCTCGGCTGGATGCGATTCGCATTCAAAACCTCACCCCAAAACACCACCTGGGACGACATGCTCGCCGTCTGGCGAGCAGCAGACGCCATCGACGTCTACGAGTCCGGCTGGACTTTCGACCACTTCTACCCGATCTTCGCCGACCCGGCCGGGCCATGCCTGGAGGGCTGGACCACCCTGACCGCGCTGGCCCAGGCCACCACCCGACTGCGGCTGGGCACCTTGGTGACCGGGATCCATTACCGCCACCCCGCCGTCTTGGCGAACATGGCTGCCGCCCTCGACATCATCTCCGGCGGCCGGCTCGAACTGGGAATCGGCGCGGGGTGGAACGAAGAGGAATCGGGGGCCTACGGAATTCAGTTGGGCAGCATCCGCGAGCGCTTCGACCGCTTTGAGGAGGCCTGCCAGGTCCTGATCGGGCTGTTGAGTTCCGAAACCACCACTTTCTCCGGGACCTACTACCAACTCACCGATGCCCGCAACGAACCCAAGGGCCCACAACGACCCCATCCGCCGATCTGCATCGGCGGCAGCGGTGAGAAGCGCACGCTGAAAATCACCGCGAAGTACGCCCAACACTGGAACTTCGTCGGCGGCACCCCCGCCGAGTTCGCCCGGAAGCGCGACGTGCTGGCCGGCCACTGCGCCGACATCGGGCGTGACCCGAAGCAGATCACCCTGTCGGCACATCTGCGGCTTCAGCCCGAGCTGGACTATCGGCGGGTGATCGACGACGCCGCGGCACTGGGGGCCGAGGGCCTGGATCTGGCGATCGCGTACCTGCCTACACCGCATGATCCTGCGGTGCTCGAACCGCTGGCGGAGGCGATCCGCGACTCCGGGCTGTTGGCCCAGACTCCACGCAGATAGAGGTCAGCAAACTATCTTCCGCGAGCCAAGGGCCCGCTCCCGCGCAGCCCGAGGGCGCCTAGGTAGCGAAGCGCAAGAGTTCGTCGGCGGTGATCAAGCGTTCGTGTTTGGCGGGGAAACCCCGACTTCTGCGCGGATGGCGCAACAGCGACCAGGCCATACGGCCCATCCGGTATCGGTATATCGAGTTGATGTACACGGCGCTGACCCCCGCCCCGGCTCGGACCAGATTGGAATAATGCGGACCATGTTAACACGTCGTTAACGCGGATCACATAGCTGACCATTAGACACCCGCCGCAGGGCAAACAAAGCCCGACTCGCCGACCGATGTGACAAAAGTTACTTAAGTTGCTGGTGGGGTTCTTGTCATGATGTGCTCAGCGGCCAGCCGGCGGGCCCTGGTGATCGGCGCGACGGACCGCTCGACTTTGGAGCCCACCAGCGCGCCGTCGTAAAGCAATTGCAGATCGCCCGCACAGTCCTGCGCATCAATGGCCCCCGCCCGCTCCAGCAGCCCCGCCAACGTCGTATGCATCCAGCGGCGATGCGCTACCACCGGCTCCAGCTCGGTGCCCGCGTAAGCCCCGGCGGCGTTGACGTACAGGCACCCGCGATAGCGACGCTTCTTGGCCGCAGACGCCGCCAGGTCGAAGAACAGCAGAATCTGCTCAACGGGATCGCTCAGGGCAGCCGCAGCCCCGTGATAGCGCTTGCGATCAGCCTGATCCAAAGCATTCAGATAGGCCAGCACGAGGGCATCCTTGGACCCATAGAGGCTATAGAGGCTCGCCTTTGCGACCCCCGCCTCGGCCAGGATCCGGTCGATTCCCACTTCCCGAATATCTTGTGCTGCAAAGAGTTCCGTCGCGGTATCAAGAAGCCGCTGAGCCGGCGGCACGCCGCTCCTGCCGTGCGGGGCCTGGCCTTGGCCCACTCCGGTGGTGCGCGTCATGGCAGCAGATTAGCCCAGTCCGCTCAATAGACAGGGTTGTCTATTGCTGGCACGGTCGTAGCCATCCGACGGCGAAAGGACACCCCATGACCCTCTACCTCTACGAGATCGCCCCGCTGCGCCTCGACCGCTCCGACGCCGACCGGGCGATCAAAGAGCTCGACGCCCTGATCCACCAGCAGGGCGGTGAACTCATCGAGGCGCAAGTGACCGGTGGCGAGCACCGAACCTTTGTGATCGCGGAATTCGGCGCCTGCCAAGCGCCTTCGGTCGACGCGACCGCGCTGTCGGTGGCCGAAGCCAGTGGCCCCCACCCGGTGCGACTCGTGGGTGCCGAGCTGGCCGAACTCAAGGCCGCGCGCCCCGAGGCGGGCTACCTCGTCGAATGGGACCTGCCCGCCGACTTGGACATGGACACCTACCTTGCTCGTAAGAAGGCCAAGTCGCCGAAGTACGCCGATGTCCCCGAAGTCACGTTCCTGCGTACCTACGTGCGCGAGGACATGGACAAGTGCCTGTGCTTCTACGACGCCCCCGACGAGACCGCGGTGCGCCGGGCTCGCGAGGCCGTCACCACGCCCATCGACCGACTGCATCGCTTGGAAGGCGAGCAGCGGTGAGCGCACCGGTGCGCCTGGTGCACACCGCACTCTCGGACCTCACCGCGGTAGTCGCAGACCGGGCCGAAGCACTCGACGCCGGCACCCTGGATGTCCGCGACGACCTGGCGCGCTTCGGCGCGGCCGACTTCTTCGAGCCCGCCCTGCGTGACGACGGACTTCCCGAGTTGGCGTCCATGATCGAACACGCAGCGGCGGCGAGCCTGGCGGTCGGCTTCTCGCTGTGGGCTCACACCATGGCGGTGACCTACCTGGCGCACGCGCCGGCGGTAGCCCGCGAAGGCCGACTGGATGCGCTGCGCAGCGGCGCCCGCGCAGGTGTGACGGCGATGGCCGCCGGCCTCAAACAGGTCGCCGGGCTGGGTCCGGTTCCACTGGTCGCCGATAGCACCGATGACGGCCTGCGGATCAACGGGCCGATTCACTGGGCTTCCAACGTGTTCGAGGACTCACTGATCGTGCTGCCGGCCCGCCGCCGCGATGGCGCCACGCTGGTAGCGGTGGTTGACGCGAATACTGATGGCATCACGGTCAATCCGCCACCGGACCTGATGGCCCTGGGGGCAACCGCATCGACGTCGCTGCACCTTCACGACGTTCGGGTGCGGCCCGAGCAGGTGCTCACCACCGACCTGGCCTCGTTCGTCAGCACGATCAGGCCGACTTTTCTGCTGCTGCAGACCGCCTTTTGTGTCGGGGTGGCTGCCGCGGCACTGGAGGGCGCCGGCAGGGCCGGCGGCACGCTGGCCGAGCAGTTCAGCGGCGAACTCACCGAGCTGGGCGCGGACCTGCACCGCCTGCGCGGGTCGCTGTTCGCACTGGCCGCACGCTCACGCGCGGCAGGTGTCGCCGACATCATTCGGCTACGCCTCGACGGTGCCACCACCGCGCTGGCGGCAACCCGCCTGGAATCCACCCTGGCCGGCGGCGCCGGTTATGCAACCCGCAGCGGCGCCAACCGCCGATTCCGGGAAGCAGCATTTCTCCCCATTCAATCGCCCTCGGAAGGACAACTGCGGTGGGAACTGAGTCGGTACGCATAGCCCAGGGCGGCAAGCAGTTCGGCGCGGTCACCGTTCTCCGCGACATCGAACTGTCCGTGGGTGACGGCGAGTTCGTCGCGGTCCTGGGAAGCAGCGGCAGCGGCAAGTCGACGCTGCTTCGGGTGCTCGCCGGGCTGGAGTCGCTGGACACCGGCACCGTCACGTGGAACTCCGATGGCAACCGGCCCCGCACCGGGGTGGTGTTTCAGCGCCCGCTACTGATGCCGTGGCTCACCGTCGCCGAGAATGTCTCCTACGCAAAGCGCTTCGCTGCCCACCGCTCCGACTTCGATCAGGAGCGCGTCGCCGAGTTGATGGCTCGATTCGGCGTGGATCAGCTTGCCGACCGCTATCCCGATCAGCTGTCCGGAGGACAGGCTCAGCGGGTGGCCATCTTGCGTGCGGTGGCCACCAACCCGAGATTGTTGCTGCTCGATGAGCCCTTCAGCGCACTGGACCCCACCACCCGCGCCGACCTGCAGGGCTGGCTGGGACAGTTGGCGGCCGCACTACGGGTGACCGTGGTCCTGGTCACCCATGATGTCGATGAAGCCCTACGGCTGGCAGAGCGAGTGATCCTGCTCGGCTCGGATGGGCGGCTGCGCAACCAGTGGGAGATCTCAGACGCTGCGCCCGTCGGCCACGCGGATCTGCGTCAGGAGATTCTGGCCCAGTACGACGCCGACCGCGCCAGCGTCGTCGGTGGGGTGCGGTCGTGACCACCCTCAGCCGGCGCAGCCTGCTGGTGGGCACTGCCGCGGCCGCCGCGGCCGGCGGCATCTTCGGACTCGGCGATCTGGCCCGCAGTGCCACCGCCGCTCGCGGGGCCGAGATCGGCGGGCCACTGCGCATCGGCTACCTGCCCATCACCGACGCCGCGCCCTTGCTGATGGCGCACAGCGCCGCGTTGTATCCGGCCGGTCTGGTCAGCACGGCCAAACCGGTGATGTTCCGCAGTTGGGCTGCACTGGGCGAAGCATTCGTCACCGGCAAGGTGGACGTGGCGCATCTGCTGATGCCGATGGCCGTGCAGTTGCGTTACGCCCTGGGCGGCGGTGTTCGGGTACTGGGCTGGAATCACACCAACGGTTCGGCCCTGACGGTGGCGCCCCAGATCACCGACGTGGCCGACCTGGCCGGGACCCAGGTCGCCATTCCTTTCTGGTGGTCCATCCACAACATCGTGCTGCAGCAGCTGCTGCGCGCACACGGACTACGACCGGTGGTGCGCCGCAGCGCCTCTCGCGCCGCACGGACCGTGGAGTTGATCGTGATGAGCCCGTCGGACATGGTGCCGGCGTTGGCCAATCGCTCCATCGGCGGCTACGTGGTGGCGGACCCGTTCAACGCGGTCGCCCAGATCAAGAAGATCGGACACATCCACACCTTCCTCGGCGACGTCTGGCGAGACCACGCCTGCTGCGCGCTCATCACCCGCGACGACGTGATCGCGCAGCGGCCCAACGCAATCCAACAGGTCACCGACGCCGTAGTCGGCGCGCAACTACTGCTGAACGCCGATCGGATCGCCGCCGCCAAGGCCCTCGGTGGCGGCCACTACCTGCCGCAACCCGTGCCCGCGGTACAGCTGGCCTTGACCTACCCCGACCCCCCGTATCGGCTGAACCATCCGGACTGGCATCCCCAGCGGCTCGGCTTCACCCCGTTTCCCTTCGCCAGCTTCACCCGGCGCCTCGTCGAAGCCATGGGCGAGACGGTCATCGACGGCGACCGTCGATTCCTCGAGCGGCTGGATCCCGCTCGGGTCCACGACGACCTCGTCGACGATCAGTTCGTGCGGGCCGCGCTCGCCCAACACGGCGGTCCGACGGCATTCGGTCTGGCCGCTTCACTGACACGAGAAGAACAGGTGCACGCCTTATGATCACCACCGCAGCGCAGCTCAGTCACCCACCCGCTCCAGGCCGCGACTCGAACGCGGGCTCCCGGTGGTGGCCGCGGATATGGCCCCCGGTTGCCAGCATCGGCGTCGCCGTGACGCTGTGGTGGGCAGCCACCACTGTGCTCTGCGCTCCGCAGTCACTGCTGCGACAGACCGCGCCGCAGCATGTGCTGCCGGCGCTGGCCGAGCTGGTCAGTCGCGGGGTGTTGGCAACCGACACCGCCGTCAGCCTGTACCGGCTGCTGATCGGCCTGCTCATCGCCGCTCTGATCGGCATCCCGACCGGCCTGCTCATTGGCCTGAGCCGCACTGCCGAGCGAGCGGCCAGCCCGTTGGTGGCATTTCTGCGGATGATCTCACCGCTGTCGTGGACCCCGATCACCGTGGCACTGTTCGGAATCGGCAACCAGCCGGTGATCTTCCTGATCGCCGTGGCAGCGGTCTGGCCGGTGCTACTCGGAACCGTCGCCGGTGTCCACGCGATCGACCCCGGATTCCTGCACGTCGCACGATCGCTGCATGCCAGCCGCATCGAGCAACTGACCGCAGTGGTGCTGCCGGCCGTGCGCGTTCAGGTACAGAACGGTCTGCGGCTGGCCCTCGGAATCGCCTGGGTGGTGCTGGTTCCCGCCGAAATGCTGGGGGTGCGTTCGGGTCTGGGGTATCAGATCCTCAACGCCCGGGATCAGCTCGACTACGCCTCTGTGGTCGCGGTGATCGCCGTCATCGGTGTGCTCGGCTATCTGCTGGATCTGGCCGCCCGAATCCTGCTCGCACCGCGGCGTATCCAGCAAAGCTGATCGCCGCCTCGGCGGCCGCTACCGGATGGGAGCGGCCGTCGAGACGATCGGCGACGGCAACGCGGTGCGGCCCATCAGGTAACGGTCCACGCTGGCTGCCGCGGAACGCCCTTCGGCGATCGCCCACACGATCAGGGACTGACCTCGACCCATGTCCCCGGCGACGAAGACACCCGGCACCGCGGTGGCGTACTCGGCATCACGTGCCACGTTGCCGCGGTCGGTGAACTCGACGCCCAGATCAGCCAGCAGCGGCGACCGTTCGGGTCCGACGAAGCCCATCGCGAGCAGAACCAGGTCTGCTTCGAGCTCGAAGTCGGTGCCTTCCACCTTCTCGAAACCACCGCCCTGGCGACGTACCTCGTGCGCACGCAGCCCGGTCACACGGCCGTCTTTACCGGTGAACTCCTCGGTGTTGACCGAGAACACCCGGTCACCACCCTCTTCGTGCGCCGACGTGGTCCGCATGACCAGGGGGTAAGTAGGCCACGGTGTCGAGGGGTCCCGAGTCTCCGGGGGACGCGGCATGATCTCGAACTGGTGCACATGCGTCGCGCCCTGGCGGTGCGCCGTGCCCAGGCAGTCGGCGCCGGTGTCACCGCCGCCGATGATGATGACCTTCTTGCCGTGGGCGGTGATCGGGGGCTCGGCCATGTCGCCCGCCTGGACCCGGTTGGCCCACGGCAGGAATTCCATCGCCTGATAGATCCCGTCGAATTCACGGCCGGGGATCGGCAGGTCACGCCAGGCGGTGGCGCCGCCCGCCAGTACGACGGCGTCGAACTCCTCGCGTAATTGCTCGACCGTCAGGTCGACCCCGACATTCACACCGGTCTTGAAGACCGTTCCCTCACCGATCATCTGCTCGAGTCGCCGGTCCAGGATGCGCTTTTCCATCTTGAATTCCGGGATGCCGTAACGCAGCAGTCCGCCGATACGGTCGTCGCGCTCGAAGACCGTCACCGAATGTCCGCCGCGGGTGAGCTGCTGGGCGGCGGCCAGGCCGGCCGGCCCGGAGCCCACCACCGCGACCAACTTGCCGGTCTGCACCGACGGCAGGATCGGGTCCGTCCAGCCCTCAGCGAAGCCACGTTCGACGATCTCGTATTCGACCTGCTTGATGGTCACCGGCGGCTGGTTGATGCCCAGCACACAGGCGGGCTCACACGGTGCGGGGCAGAGCCTCCCGGTGAAGTCCGGGAAGTTGTTCGTAGCGTGCAGCCGATCGAAGGCCTCACGCCAGCGGCCGGTACGCACCAAGTCATTCCACTCCGGAATGAGGTTCCCCAGCGGACAGCCGTTGTGGCAGAACGGAATACCACAGTCCATGCAGCGACCGGCCTGCTCGCGCACGGACTCCTCGGCGAAGTCTTCGTAGACCTCATTCCAGTCGCCCAAGCGCTCGCTGACCGGTCGGCGCACCGGCAGGACCCGCAGGGGGATGTTGATAAAACCTCTCGGGTCAGCCATGAGCCGCCGCCATAATCGCCTCCTCAGGATCTGCGCCGCTGGCTTTCGCCTCGGCGACCGCGGCGAGCACTCGCCGGTAGTCGCGCGGCATCACTTTGACGAAATCCCTTCCGCGGTTGGCCCAATCGGCCAGAATCTCGCGAGCGGGAACCGAGTCGGTGGCAGCGATATGCGCCGCCAGAATGTCACGCAGCCAGGCCACATCGTCGGCATCGAAATCGTCGAATGTGTCGAGGTCCACCATCTCGGTGTTGAGCCGGCCGCCCAACGCCCGATCGGGGTCGTAGACGTAGGCCACGCCACCGGACATCCCGGCGGCGAAGTTACGGCCGGTGGGTCCCAGAACCACAACCTTCCCGCCGGTCATGTACTCGCAGCCGTGGTCGCCGACTCCCTCGACCACCGCCACCGCGCCGGAGTTGCGGACCGCGAACCGCTCACCGACCACCCCGCGCAGGAACGCCTCGCCGGACGTTGCGCCGAACAGGATCACGTTGCCGCCGATGATGTTCTCCTCGGCCGCGTAGCCCTCGGGGGCGTCCAGCGAGGGCCGCACCACGATCCGACCACCGGACAGGCCCTTGCCGACGTAGTCATTGGCGTCGCCGAAGACCCGCAGGGTGATCCCGGAGGGGACGAAGGCCCCGAAGCTGTTACCCGCCGACCCGGTGAAGGTGATGTCGATGGTCCCGTCGGGCAACCCTTGGGCGCCGTAGGCCTTGGTGACCTCGTAGCCGAGCATGGTTCCGACGGTCCGGTTCACGTTGGATATCGCACTGCTGAATCGGACCGGAGCACCCGAGTCGACAGCCTCGCGACTCATCGCGATCAGTTGCTGGTCCAGTGCCTTGTCCAGACCGTGGTCCTGGCTCGAGGTGCAGTACAGCCCCTGGTTCATGAACGCCGAATCCGGTTCGTGCAGAACCGGGGTCAGGTCGAGCCGGTGGGCCTTCCAGTGCGCCCGGGCCAACGTGGTGTCCAGTGCGTTGACCTGGCCGACCGCCTCGTTGATGGTGCGGAATCCCAGCGCGGCAAGGTATTCGCGCACTTCCTCGGCGATGAACCAGAAGAAGTTCTCGACAAACTCCGGCTGGCCACTGAAGCGCTCACGCAACTTCGGGTTCTGGGTCGCCACGCCCACCGGGCAGGTGTCCAGGTGGCAGACCCGCATCATGATGCAGCCCGAGACCACCAACGGTGCGGTGGCGAAACCGAACTCCTCACCGCCCAGCAGCGCGGCGATCACCACGTCGCGGCCGGTCTTGAGCTGGCCGTCGACCTGCACCACGATCCGGTCCCGCAGTCCGTTGAGCAGCAAGGTCTGCTGCGTCTCGGCCAGTCCCAGCTCCCAGGGCGCTCCGGCGTGCTTGAGCGACGTCAGTGGCGCGGCGCCGGTGCCCCCGTCGTGACCGGAGATCAGCACCACGTCGGCGTGCGCCTTGGACACACCTGCCGCGACCGTGCCGACGCCACTTTCAGCGACCAGCTTCACGTGGATGCGGGCCTCGGGATTGGCGTTCTTCAGATCGTGGATCAGCTGCTTGAGATCCTCGATCGAATAGATGTCGTGGTGCGGCGGCGGTGAGATCAACCCGACACCCGGGGTGGCGTGACGCACCTCGGCGACCCACGGGTAGACCTTGTTGCCCGGAAGCTGTCCGCCTTCGCCGGGTTTGGCGCCCTGCGCGATCTTGATCTGCAGATCGGTGCAGTTGACGAGATACTCGCTGGTCACACCGAAACGTCCCGAGGCGACCTGCTTGATGGCGCTTCGCCGCCACGAGCCATCGGCGTCGGGGAGGAAGCGACTGTGGTGCTCGCCGCCCTCACCACTGTTGGACCGGCCGCCGATGCGGTTCATCGCGATCGCCAGCGTTTCGTGTGCCTCTGCGGAGATCGATCCATAGCTCATGGCACCGGTGGCGAATCGCTTGACGATCTCGGTAGCCGGCTCCACCTCTTCGATGGGCACCGGTGGGCGCTCCCCGAGCTTGAACCGCAGCAGGCCGCGCAGCGTGGCCAACCGTTCGCTCTGGTCATCGACGAGCTTGGTGTACTCCTTGAAGACCGCGTACTGACCGGTGCGGGTCGAGTGCTGCAGTTTGAACACCGTCTCGGGGTTGAACAGGTGGATCTCGCCCTCACGACGCCACTGGTACTCCCCGCCGACCGGCAGTTCGCGGTAGGCCCGCTCTTCCGGGCGGTCCAGATAGGCCAGCCCGTGACGGGCAGCCACGTCGGCGGCGATGTCGTCGAGCGTGATTCCGCCGATCGGGCAGTACAGCCCGGTGAAGTACTCGTCGAGGACATCCTGGGAGATCCCGATCGGCTGGAACAGCTGGGCCCCGGTGTAGGACGCGCGCGTCGAGATCCCCATCTTGGACATGATCTTGAGCACGCCCTTGGAAGCGGCCTTGGCGTAGTTGTACAACGCCTTCTCGCGGTCTTGGGGCGCCTGCAAGCCATCGAGCAGACCCCGGTCGAGCATGTCCTCGACCGACTCGAACGCCAGGTAAGGGTTGATGGCGGCAGCGCCGAACCCGATCAGCGCGGCCATGTGGTGGACCTCGCGGGCGTCTCCGGACTCCACGACCAGGCCAACCTTGGTGCGGGTCCGCTCCGCGACCAGGTGGTGATGCACCGCAGCGGTGGCCAGCAGCGAGGGAATGGGAGCCATCGTCTCGTCGGACTCGCGGTCGGAGATCACCAGGAAGCTGGCGCCCTCGGCTATCGCTTCCGACGCCCGCGCGCAGACCTGCTTCAGTGCCGCACGCAACCCGGCGCCGCCGGCGGCAGGCGGGTACAGGCAACTGATGACTGCCGTGGAGAGGCCGTGCGGGCCGCGGGATCCGATCTGCTGCTCCGGGTCCAGCTTCACCAGCTTCGCAAGCTCGGCGTTGCTCAGGATCGGCTGGGACAGCACGACCTGCCGCCAGGTGGGCTCATCGGTGTTGAGAAGGTCGCCTTCGGGGCCCAGCGCGCCCTGCAGGCTGGTGACCACCTCTTCGCGGATGGCGTCCAACGGCGGGTTGGTGACCTGAGCGAACAGCTGCTGGAAGTAGTCATAGAGCAGCCGCGGGCGCGCCGAGAGCGCCGCCACCGGGGTGTCGGTGCCCATCGATCCGATTGGCTCGGCACCGCTGCGGGCCATCGGCCCCAGCACTAGATTGAGCTCTTCATAGGTGTAGCCGAAAATCTGCTGTCGCAGCAGCACCCGGTGGTGTTCCATCCGGGGGGCGTCACCGGGGGGCAGTTCGTCGATGCCGATCAGGCACTCGTCGATCCACTGCTGGTACGGCCGTTCGCCGGCCAGCGTGGATTTGACCTCGCGGTCGGAGATGATCCGCCCCTCGGCGGTGTCGACCAGGAACATCTTGCCCGGCTGCAGTCGCTGCCGGTGCACCACCGTGGCCGGGTCCAGATCCAGGACCCCGGCTTCGGATGCCATCACGACCAGGCCGTCTTCGGTGACCCAGATACGCGACGGCCGCAGACCGTTGCGGTCCAGCACTGCGCCCACCACGGTTCCGTCGGTGAACGTCATCGAGGCCGGGCCGTCCCAGGGCTCCATCAGCGAGTCGTGGTACTCGTAGAAGGCCCGGGTGGACGCGTCCATGCTTTCGTGGCGTTCCCAGGCCTCGGGAATCATCATCAGCACCGCGTGCGGCAGGCTCCGGCCACCCAGGTGCAGCAGCTCAAGAACCTCATCGAACCGTGCGGTGTCTGAGGCACCGGGCGTACAGATCGGGAACAGCTTGTCGGCGCTGCGCGGTCCGCCCGCCGCGCCGAACACGTCGGTGCGAATCAGCGCCTCGCGCGCCCGCATCCAGTTCTCGTTACCGGTGACGGTGTTGATCTCGCCGTTGTGAGCGATCCGGCGGAACGGGTGAGCCAGCGGCCACGACGGGAAGGTGTTGGTGGAGAACCGGGAATGCACGATGCCCAGCGCGCTCTGCATGCGCTCGTCGGCCAGGTCGGGGTAGAACGCTTTGAGCTGCGGGGTGGTCAACATGCCCTTGTAGACCATGGTCCGGCCGGAAAGGCTGGGGAAGTACACCGATTCCCGGCCTGGACCGTCCTGGCCGGGGCCCTTGCTGCCCAGCTCGTGCTCGGCGCGCTTGCGCACCACGTAGGCGCGGCGCTCCAGAGCCATGCCGGAGGCGCCGCCGATGAACAGCTGCCGGAAGGTGGGCATGGCGTCACGCGCCAGCGCACCCAGTGACGAGTCGTCGATCGGCACCTCACGCCAGCCGAGGACCTGCAGGCCCTCGGCCTCCACGATCTTCTCCAAACCGACGCACGCGGCCGCTGATTCTTTGGCCGACTGCGGCAGGAAGGCGATACCGGTGGCGTAGCTGCCCTCGGGCGGTAGCTCGAAATCGGTCACCGCGCGCAGGAACAGATCGGGAATCTGGATCAGGATTCCGGCGCCGTCGCCGCTGTTCGGCTCGGCTCCCGCGGCGCCACGATGATCCAGATTGATCAACGCGGTGATCGACTTATCGACGATGTCGCGGCTGCGCCGGCCATGGATATCGACCACCATGGCCACACCACACGCGTCATGCTCGAACGCGGGGTTGTAGAGCCCCACCCGACTGGGCGCCATCGCACCTGACCCTTCGCACGTCTTTGCCCGCGGGCCCGATGGACCAGCGGTCAAGGTGATGTTCCGTGCGACGTTGAACGGCGTTCTTGCCTGAAAAATCTCGACAGGCAACGCCACGATATACCCCTACCTACCTCGCGTGCTAGTTCGCTGGACAGCGGGCCCGCAGTGAGGGTTGTGTTACGCCGACGCAATAACCGGATGATGTCCAGGAAATGTGCCCTACCTATCGTTTGGCTGTCTTAACGCGAAGGAGACCAAAGATGGCCGCCGACCTTTTCAAGCTCATCGCCGACGAGTCGGTTGAGTACGTCGACATTCGATTCTGCGATCTGCCCGGAGTGATGCAGCACTTCTCCATTCCGGCCGCAGCGTTCGACGAGAGCGTGTTCGAGGATGGGCTGGCATTCGATGGCTCGTCGATCCGCGGATTCCAGTCGA
>NZ_MVHH01000023.1 GCF_002086515.1 Mycolicibacter arupensis | reverse complement strand
GGGGTGGGTGGGCTGATCTCGGCCTGATGGCGGGTACGCGGTAACGTTTGGCCTTGTGCTGACCCGATGGCGGACCGCCTCGCGCGCCCAGACGCGGCGACACGCCCGGGTCGGGGCGTCGGTAGCCGGTGTGGCAGCGGCGTTGGCCATGGGTGTGGTCGGCTGCACCAGCATCATCGGGGGTACCCCCGAGGCCGACACCTCCGAGGCTCCGGCCTACCGCTCGTCGGTGTCGGCGTCGATATCGGCCTCGGAGGCCACCTCAAGCATCCGGGAGACTCAGCGCCAGCAGTCGATGACGACTCAGGCGGTGCGCGGCGCGTGTGGCCGGTTCGCCTCCAGCAGCAGCGACGCCGTTGACGTGGTGAACAAGTACGTGGAGGCGTTCAACCACGGTGGGGACGTCTCCGGAACCGCCGGGCCTGCGGTCGAGGCCCTCAACCACAGTGCCGACGAGGTCGTGGCGGCGATCAACGAGAAGCTCTCGCCGGATCTGACCGACGCGTTCAACACCTATGCGCAGGCCGCGCGCGGTGTGGCGACCGCGATTTCCTCCAAGGCGCCGGTGTCGGTCTACAACGCCCGCAAAGACGAGCTCAACAGGGCCCGGGACAAGGGAATGCAGCTGTGCAAGGCGTTCTGAGTCCGCTCGCCCTGTCAAGCACAGCGAGCTGTGCAACGATGATTCACATCACATTCAGCGCTGATGATCGAAGGAGGTCGCACGTTGGTCGCGGCGGATAACGCCCCGAGCTTCGCCCGCAAACTGGGCATCGAGAGCAAGCAGTTGGTCCAGGAGTTCGGCTGGGACGAGGACGCCGACGACGACATCCGTGTCGACGTCGAAGAGGCGGCCGGCAGCGAACTGCTCGACGAAGACACCGATGAGGTGGTGGACGTCGTGCTGCTGTGGTGGCGCGACGGCGATGGTGACCTGGTGGACACCCTCATGGACGCGATCACCGCGTTGGCCGACGACGGCGTGATCTGGGTGTTGACACCCAAGACCGGCCGCTCCGGTCATGTGCAGCCCGCCGAGATCGCCGAAGCGGCGCCGACCGCGGGTCTGATGCCGACGTCGTCGGTCAACCTGGGGGACTGGAGCGCCAGCCGTCTGGTGCAGCCCAAGTCCCGCGCTGGGAAGCGTTGATGCTGCAGGTCGGCGCGCAGGCCCCTGATTTCACCCTCAAGGACCAAAATCAGCAGCCGGTGAGCTTGAGCAGTTTCCAGGGCGATAAAAACGTCCTGCTGGTGTTCTTTCCGCTGGCCTTCACCGGCATCTGCCAGGGCGAGCTGGATCAGCTGCGCGATCACCTGCCCAGCTACGTCAATGACGACAGTGTGGCGCTGGCGATCTCGGTCGGTCCGCCGCCCACCCACAAGATCTGGGCGACCGAGAGCGGATTCCTGTTCCCGGTGCTCTCGGACTTTTGGCCGCACGGCGCCGTCAGTGAGGCCTACGGGGTGTTCAACTCCGACACCGGCTTTCCCAACCGTGGCACGTTCGTCATCGACAAGGCCGGCATCATCCGGTTCGCCGAGATGAAGCAGCCCGGTGAGGCGCGCGATCAGCAGCTGTGGCTCGACGCCCTGGACGCCCTCAAGTCCTGACCCCCCACTGGCGAGCGCGCGTGTCTGCACGTCGACACGCCGCCGTTGGCGGCATTGTGTGCACGCTCGCCGCGGGTGTCGTGGCCGTTTTGGGTCTGCGGTACCGATCCGGGTAACCTGCCCGAGGCAGGGGCGCGTAGCTCAGTGGTAGAGCTCTGGTTTTACACACCAGCGGTCGGCGGTTCGATACCGTCCGCGCCCACCAGTGTTGCGCTCAGTGCGAATGCGCGTGGCCCGCATGCTCCAAACCCACCTGATGCACATGAGGATGGCTGTGCACCGTTCCGTCGTCATGGGTGTGCTCGTGTGAATGCTCGACGTGGGCGTGCTCGTGCGCGTCATGGATGTGGTTGTGCGTCAGCTCGTCATGGGTGTGCGCGTGTGGCGTTGCGTGATCGTGCTCGTGGACATGGTGCGACATGGGTGGCTCATCTCCCTTGTTCGATGGCGCGTTGCCGCAATTCGGGCAGCGCCTCTTCGGCGGTGGCCGAGAGTGTGTGGGTGGCACGGTGATGCGGCGGCACCCCCGGCCCGGCATGCTCGGCATTGAAGACGGCGTCGGTCACCAGCTGGCAGACGTGCTCGTTCTCCATGCTGTAGAAGATCGTGGTGCCCTCGCGGCGGGTGCGCACCAGGCGGGCCATCCGCAGTTTCGCCAGGTGTTGTGACACCGACGGCGCCGGCTTGCCGACGTGCTCGGCGAGTTCGTTGACCGACATCTCTCTGCTGGTCAGTGCCCACAGCACCTGCACCCGGGTGGCATCGGCCAGCATGCGGAACACCTCGACGATCAGGCCCACCTGATCCTCCGGCAACCGATCCGCCGGACCATTATCTGCATGCATACGCAAATAATAAGTCTTGGGGTGTCGACGGTGTCAACCCCATGGCTCCTCCCAGAGGCCGATGGGGCGGTCGGTAAGGTCCAGCGGGCAAGCTTTCAGCGCTCTAGCGGAGGTAATTCGATGTCGACGCAGTCACTGCGCCAGCCCATTCACTCCGGGCATCTGACCGTGGGCGCCCTCAAGCGCAACAAGAACAAGCCGGTGCTGTTCCTCGGCGACACCACGCTCACCGGTGGTCAGCTCGCAGAGCGCATCAGCCAATACATCCAGGCCTTCGACGCACTCGGCGCCGATGCCACCGGCCTGCTGTCGCTCAACCGCCCCGAGGTGCTGATGATCATCGGCGCCGGGCAGATCCGGGGCTATCGGCGCACGGCCCTGCATCCGCTGGGCTCGCTGGACGACCACGCCTACGTGCTGGCCGACGCCGAGGTGAGCACGCTGATCATCGATCCCACACCCGCGTTCGTGGAGCGCGCCCTGGGGCTGCTGGAGAAGGTACCGTCGTTGCGCCAGGTGCTGACCATCGGGCCCGTTCCGGCCGAGCTCGAGGGCAAGGCCATTGACCTGGCGGCCGAGGCGGCCAAGTACGCCCCGCAGCCGCTGGTGCCCGCCGACCTGCCCGCCGACCACATCGGCGGTCTGACCTACACCGGCGGCACCACCGGCAAGCCCAAGGGCGTCATGGGCACCGTGTCGTCGATCACCGCGATGACCACCACGCAGCTCGCCGAGTGGGAATGGCCCGAGCACCCCAAGTTCCTGATGTGCACCCCGCTCTCACACGCCGGCGCAGCGTTCTTCGTGCCGACCATCATCAAGGGCGGTGAGCTGGTGGTGCTCACCAAGTTCGACCCGGCCGAGGTGCTGCGGGTGATCGAGGAGCAGAAGATCACCGCCACCATGCTGGTGCCGTCGATGATCTACGCCCTGATGGACCACCCGGACTCACACACCCGCGACCTGTCGTCGCTGGAAACGGTGTACTACGGCGCCTCGGCCATGAACCCGGTGCGGCTCCAGGAGGCGATCGACCGCTTCGGCCCGATCTTCGCCCAGTACTACGGCCAGTCCGAGGCCCCCATGGTGATCACCTACCTGGCCAAGGGCGACCACGACCAGAAGCGCCTGACCTCCTGCGGGCGCCCGACCCTGTTCGCCCGGGTGGCGCTGCTGGGCGACGACGGCGAGCCGGTGCAGCAGGGCGAGGTCGGCGAGATCTGCGTGTCCGGGCCCCTGCTTTCCGGCGGCTACTGGAAGCTTCCGGAGGCCACCGCCGAGACGTTCAAGGACGGCTGGATGCACACCGGCGACCTGGCCCGCGAAGACGAGGACGGCTTCTACTTCATCGTCGACCGCACCAAGGACATGATCGTCACCGGCGGCTTCAATGTGTTCCCCCGCGAGGTCGAGGACGTCATCGCCGAGCACCCGTCGGTGGCCCAGGTGTGCGTGATCGGCACCCCCGACGAGAAGTGGGGCGAGGCCGTGACCGCGGTGGTGGTGCTGCGTCCGGGCGCGGCCAGCGATGACGATGCGGTGGCCGCGATGACCGCCGAGATCCAGTCCGCCGTCAAGGAGCGCAAGGGCTCGGTTCAGTCACCCAAGCAGGTGGTGGTCGTGGAGTCAGTGCCGGTGACCGCACTGGGCAAGCCCGACAAGAAGGCGGTGCGGGCCCAGTTCTGGTCCGGCGAGGCACGTTCCGTCGGCTGAGTTCAGCGCAGCGCTGCGGCCAGCTGCCGCCACTGCTCCCGCGGAAACGCCCGCGGGTCGGTGTCGAGCAGCTGGACGCAGACGTGGTCGGCGCCGGCGGCCCGGTGCTCGGCGATCCGAGCGGTCACGTCCTCGGGGGTGCCCCAGGCGATGAGCGCGTCGAACAACCGATCGCTGACGTCGGCGATGTCGGCTTCGGAGAATCCCGACCGCAGTAGGTTGTTGGCGTAATTGGGCAGGGCCAGATAGGAGCCCAGCCACTTGGTGCCGAGCTCGCGTGCCTGCTCGCGGCTGGCGCACAAGATTCCGGTCAGCTCGGGCGCCAGCAGCGGTCCCGCGCCGAGTTGTTCGCGGGCATACCGGGTGTGCTCGACGGTGCTCAGGTAGGGGTGGGCACCCCGGCTGCGGGTGGCGGCCAGGTTCAGCATCTTGGGGCCGAGCGCGGCCAGCACCCGGGAGTCGGCCGGCACGGGTGTCTCGGCGGCGTCGAGCCCGTCGAGAAACTCGGTCATGGCCCGCAGCGGCCGCCGGTACCGACCCGGGTCGCCGGCGTCGATCAGCGGGGCGTGGCTGACGCCGATACCCAACAGGAAACGGTCACCGTGTGTGGCGGTGAGCGAGGCGTGCGCCGCCGCGACGTCGGCCGGCGCGTGCATCCACAAGTTCAGGATGCCGGTGGCGATGACCACGTGCCGGGTGGCTGCGAGCAGGTTGGCCACCGAGTCCAGCACCGGGCCGCCGACATCGGGGATCCACAGCGCGCCGAAACCCAGTTCCTCCAGTTCGGCGGCCGCGTCGGCGGCCTCACCCTGATCGCCGTAGCGCAGCGGGGCACTCCAGATACCGACACCCGAGATGTTCACCATCAGCCCAGGATGGCATAGCGGTCGCGATGGCTTATCTGCGGCGGCCGTATCGGTCGGCGAGCTTCTGCTCGACGGTCTTCGGCGGCGCGGGTTCATCGGCGCCGTCGTCGCCGTCGTGCTCCTGGGCTTCAGAGCGCTCCGTGCGGCGCGCACGCAGCTCGGCAAAAGCGAAGTACCCCAAACCTATTGGCGCCAGAATCCCGAACGCGATCCACTGAATCCCGTAGGACAGAAACGGCCCGTTGTCACGGCGCGGCAGCGCGATCACACCGAGGCCGCCGGGCTGGTCGTCCACCAGCTGCAGATAGGACCCGGCCAGCGGCACCCCGGTGACCTGCGCGACCTGGTCGGTGCTGATCGAATAGACCTGCCGAAAACCGTTCTCGGTGAACGGGTTCTTGCCCGCAATGGCCGGCTGGGAGTCGCGCAGGCGTGCGGTGATGGTCACCTCGGAGTTCGGCGGCGGGGGAATCTCCGGCAGCCGCGAGCCGCCGTCGTCGGTGCGCACGTACCCGCGATTCACCAGCACCGTCGGCCCGCCTTTGACCGCGAACGGCGTCAGTACCTCGACGGCCGGAACTCCGTCAATCACCCGAAGCCGGACCAGCACCTGCGCCTCGGCCACGTAGTGCCCGGTGGCGGTCACGGGCCGCCACTGGTCGTCCGGAGCCGACGAATCCTGATGTGGCAGCAGTGTCGTCACCGGTACCGGCTCGGCGGTCAGCGCATGTTCGAGCTGGCTGTTGGCCCGCGACGTGGTGGTGTTCTTGCCCAGTTGCCACGGCGCCAGCACGGTGAAGCACAGGTAGGCGAAGCCCAGCACCACCGCCGCCAGAGCCAGCCAGTTCGGGCGCAGCAGGAAGGCCAGGCGTCGCATCAGCCGGTCTCGCCCGCCGCCAGCTGCCCGTCGACCCAGTCGTGCAGGCCCGGCAGGGCGGCCGCTATGACGGTGAACGCCCGCACGAAGTCGTCGTGGTCGCCGTAGTAGGGATCGTCGACGTCGGGAACGGCCGCACCCGAGCGCGGATCGAAGGACCGCAGCATCCGGATCCGCTCGGCGGGAATGCCCAGACCCTGCAGCAGCCCGACGTGATTGCGTCCCAGCGCTATCACCAGATCGGCCGCCTCATGGTCGGGGCCGACCTGGGCGGCGCAGTGTTCCACCGGGTAGCCGTTGTCGGCCAGCACCCGGTTGGTGCGTTCGTCTGCGCCCTTGCCGACGTGCCAGCCGGCGGTGCCGGCGCTGGTCACCCGTACGGCCTCGCCCAGCCCGCGTTGCGCGAGCTGGTGGGCGAACATCTTCTCGGCCATCGGTGAGCGGCAGATATTGCCGGTGCAGACGAACGTGACATGCAGCGCGGGCTCAGACACCGAGCACCTCCCGGAGTTCGGCAATGGTCTGTACCCGGGCGAGGGGACCGCCGGGGGCGTCAGCACCGGCGTCGGTGGCGTCGTCATAGTCGGCCTGGCCGTAGCCCCAACCGACCAGCACGGTGTCGATGCCGTGGGCGGCGGCACCGTCCACGTCGTGACGGCGATCGCCCACCATGAGCACCCGTGCCGGCAGCGGTGCCAGCTGCCCCAGTGCGTGAGCGACCACGTCGGACTTGGCGGATCGAACGCCGTCGACACTGGCCCCGGCGACCACCTCGAAGAATCCGTCGAGCCCGAAGTGCGCGAGGATCTTGCGCGCCGTCGGCTCGACTTTGGAGGTGGCCACGGCCAGCCGAACTCCGGCGGCGTGCAGGTCGCTCAGTAGTGCGGCGACGCCGTCGAACGGCGTGTTCATCTGCCACCCGCGGCTGGTGTAGTCGGCTCGGTAGGCGGCCACCGCGGCATCGGTCTGCTCGCCGAGGCCCATCGCTGCCAGCGTGTGATGCATCGGCGGTCCGACGAGCTGTGCAGCCAGATCACCCTCGGGAATCGGCGCACCGATGTGATCCAGCGCGTGCCGGAAGCTGGCGACAATCCCGTCCGCGGAATCGGTCAGGGTGCCGTCCAGGTCGAAGATCACCAATTCGGCGGCGGCGGTGTTCGTACGCGTCACGCTTCTATTGTGGCTGATCGGGTTTTGGCGTTTGAATCGCTGCCTGACGGCCGGGCCACGGGATCTGGACCATGCGGTGAAATGCCCGCCTCTGCGCGACAACGCACCCTAAGCCACGACGTCGCTTGGCTCGGCGTTGGCTTTTATGGTGCGCAGGATGGCGACGATGCCGTCCACGTGGGCTTCGTCGAAGACGGCTTCCGGCCCGGTGGGGGCGCGGTCGGTGAACGGAGACTCGTAGAGGCGCGCCGGGTCCATCAGCCCGTTATGGGTGAGCTCATCAACGATCAGGGTGACGAAACGGACCTGGTCGACGGTGAACGCCGTGCCGTCGAGATACTCTCCGAAGGCTTCGACCGCTGCAGTTCGGTCCAGGCCCACCAGCGAGCGGATGAACAGCCCGAGACCGTGCGCATGCTCCCTGGCCAGGGCGATGTCTGCGGGGTCTCCGGCGCCGCTGTCGATCAGCATCTGTTCCAACGCCTGTAGATCGCCGGTGGTGAGCGGCTTGTTGCGGCGCAGTCGCTGTAGGGCCACGTGGTCTTGGTGCGCCCGCAGGTAGGCAGCGGCCTTGGCCTTGAATCGCTCCGGGTTGGTGCCCGGCGTGATATTGGGCAGATCGATCAGGGTGGCTTCGCCGAGTTCGTCTTCGAAGTCGGTGTAGACGGTGTTCTGCACGGTCTTGTCGAGGAAAGTGATCAGGCTGCGGAGTCGGCGTCGGGCGTGTTCGAGCATCGGCAGGGTGACGTCGATCCACCACGAGTCGCCGGCCACGTCGTCGAGCAACTCTTGCTGGACGGCCACCGCTGGGATGGTGGTCTTGGCGAGCAGTCCGGCGGCGATGGTTTGAATCTGCTCGCGTAGACGCTCGGCGCCAACAGCGTCGGCCTCCAGTTGAGCGAGCTGGCGGCGCAATACCAGCAGGTCGAAACGTTTGGCGGCCTCGTCGTCGTCTTTGATGGTCGAGGGCAGCCCTGCGAGGTGTTCGGCGATATCTCCGGCGGCCTGGGTGTTCAACTCGGCCCACGCCGGCCACTGCCCATACTGCTCCACCCATCTGCGGTGCGGCCGGACCAGGAAGTTCTCCAGATTCATACCGACCACGACGCGATGGAGCAGCCACGCGGTGTCGACCCGCAGGCCGCGTTCGGTCTGATCGCCGGCTCCTTCGGCAGGCTCGGGCTCGCCAGCCGGACTGACGGCATCGAGTGCGGTGATCAGACCCAGTCGAGTCTCAAAAAGACTTTGCTGCAAAGACTTCTGGGCTGAACCTTCCGAACCGGGCAGATCCTGGTTGAAGAATTCGAGGTTGCCGCAGAAGTCGAAGACGTAGAAGTTGTCCTTGTGCCGGTCCGGCCCGTAGAGGTCTTTGCGCAGCCGGGTGCCACGGCCGATCATCTGCCAGAACTTGCTCTTGGAACGGACCCGCTTGAAGAACACCAGGTTCACAACCTCGGGCACATCGATGCCGGTGTCGAGCATGTCCACCGAGATCGCGATGTGTGGTGCCTTCTCGGCGACCGAGAAGTCATCGATCAGGCTCTGGGCGTAGGTCGTCGAATGAGTGATCACGCGCGCAAAATGTCCGGCGTGTTCTGGGTATTGATCATCAAAGCGACGCGCAATGAACTCGGCGTGTTTCTGACTCTTGGCGAAGATGATGGTCTTGCCCAGCCTGTCGCCGCCGGCGACCTTGTGGCCCTTGTCCATCAGGGTGGCCAGCACCTTGTCGACGGTGTCCTCGTTGAACAGGAACCGGTTAAGCTCCTCTGCGGAAACCCCGTCGGGTGGGTCTTCGTCCTCGCCCCAGTCCAGGGCATCCCACTCGTCGCGTTCGGCCTCGCTGAGCTCGTCGTAGCGGATGCCCCGCTCCAGGAACTTGGTGCCGACAGACACCCCGACCGGTGGAACGAGAAAGCCTTCGGCGACAGCCTCATCGAGGCTGTAGGCATCGGTTGGCACGCCGTCTTCGAGGTGGAAGAGCCGGTAGGTGTTGTGGTCGACCTCATCTTTCGGGGTAGCGGTGAGGCCTACAAGCAGTGAGTCGAACCAGTCGAAGATCGCCCGGTACTTCTGGTACACCGAGCGGTGCGCCTCGTCGATGACGACAAGGTCGAAGTATCCCGGACCGAAGGTCCTCAACCCCGAATCGGTGTCGTTGATCAGGTTCATCATCGTCGGATACGTCGAGGCGTAGACCCGGCCGTCGGCGATCTTCTCAGTAACCAGATTGACGGTGGTGACCGTCGGCAGGTGGGTCTTGAAGGCATTGACGGCTTGATTAACCAGCGCGGTTCGATCCGCCAGGAACAGCACCCGTTTGACCCAGCCGGCTTTCATCAATTGATCGACCAGCGCGATCACGGTTCGCGTCTTGCCGGAGCCGGTCGCCATCACCAGCAAGGCTTCGCGCTGTTTGGTGGTGAACGCGTCATCGATGGCCCGAATGGCGCGATGCTGGTAATGCCGCTCGACGATCGCGCTGTTGATCGGAGCCTCGTGTAGGGGTTTCCGCGTGTGACGGCGGTGTACCAACAGTTCCAACTCATCGCGCGTGAAGAAGCCCTGGACTTCACGGGGCGGGTAGCCGCCGGCGTCGTCCCACAACCAATGCTCGTATCCGTTGGTGTAGAAGATGACCGGCCGGCGACCGGTCATCTGTTCCAGGCAGTCGGCGTACAGCTTGGCCTGCTGCCGGCCGATCTCCGGGCTTGTGGTGGTGCGCTTGGCTTCGACTACCGCCAGTGGCAGCCCGTCGGCGCCCCACAAGACGTAGTCGATGTAGCCGATGCCATCGTTATTCGGCATGCCGGTGACCGGGTATTCGCGGTCGCGCGCTTCGGCCAGCGGCCACCCGGCCTCGGCCAGCAGCACGTCGATGAACCGGTCGCGGGTTTGCGCTTCGGAGTAATCGCGGTCATCGACTTGCTGCTTGGCGGCCTGGACTTCCCTGAGTTCCTGACGCAGCCGGGCAAGTTCGGCGTCCTTGGCGGCGGCGAGCTCGTCCTTCTCTTGCAGGGCTCTGGCGTGCGCCTCGTCTTGGGCTCGGAACCGCTCGGCGAGCTTGGCGACTTCCGCGCGGCTCAGCGGTGCGGCCTTGGCGGCACGTGCCGGATCGAACGCGATCTTGAGCGGGGCCGCCTGCGGGTGCGTCGAATAGTGGAAGACCGCCCAGACCATCACATGATGCAGTTCGCGCAGCGCATCCAACGCCGCCCGTGGGGGGATGGGGCGCGGTTCGTGGACTGCGGTATTGCCCAGTTTGCGAATCAGGTTGAGTTTCTGGGCGATACCCATGCCCGCCTTGGCGCGAAAGGCAGCGTCATTGATGCGTGCCGATAGGTCGTCTCGGTAGGGGATCGGCAGTCCCAGCACGTCATAGAGGTGATTGACCAGTTGCTCCACGGCGCGGCGGCTGTAGAAGCAGGCCGAGCGGGGGTCGGTGGTGGCGTAGCTTTCGGCGCGGGCGCAGTCGGCGTGCAATTCCGTCCAGCCGACAGCCTGTATGAAGGCGAAGTTACTCAACGGGTGCCCCTCTGGTGTTGGCCCTTGATTGATGCGTACGCCTCTACAGCGCGGCGGGTGCTTCGCCAAACTCCGTCAGATCCCTGTGCAGCGTCGAGTCGCCCGCGCACGGCGGCCTGTCGCAGCGCGGCGACGCTGAATTGTTCATCGGCCAGCGACGCCAGCGGTACCAGTCGAGCGGGGCCGGCCAGGCTGGGCACGATGAAGCGATTGAGGTTGTCGTACATCGCTCGGGCCAGTATCTCGCCCAACGGTCCGTGGTCACCCTCATCGCCTTTCTGCATGGCGGCAAGGTAATTGGAGCGTTGTGTCTTGAGGACGATGACCGGCGGGTAGCCGAGTCGAACCAGGATCAAGTTGAGGGCGAGGCGACCTGTACGGCCATTACCGTCGATGAAGGGGTGGATGCATTCGAACTCGTTGTGGATCTCGGCCAAGAGCTCAGGAACAGGAACGGCCGCCGAACTGGTCCGGCCGAGGTCGTCTCTGCGTGATGCGACGAGGTCGATCCAGTCGCGGAGCCGCGCGGGTACCAGCGGCCAAGACGGCGGCTTCATGCCGCCGGCGAATGCGGCGATCTCGTGTTCACGGAACATGCCCGGAGCTTCACGCTCAGTGGCGTCGGGATGCGGTGCGATGTCCCATACCGGTGTCATCGCCAGGCGGTGGATCTCGCTGACCTCGCTGATGGAGATGAGGGTGCCGTCATGACGTTCGTCTGCGCTTAGGGCACGTGAATAGACCCATCGGGCGGCCACCCCGTAGCCCTGAACTTCCATGTACTCCTTGAGAGGTTTGGAGCCCACCGCGCGGCCCCGCTCCAACAGTGCCTCGACTTCCCGCAGGGCCAACGTGTTGCCTTCGAGAGCAGTGGAGTGGTGGGCTTCCAGGTGCCAGATGTCGGACCAGACGAACTCGGATTCCTTCGGAGAGGGCAGTCCACCGAGGCGCTCTTCGAGTTCTTGGATGGCTGCGTCGAGTCGTGCGTAGACCGTTGCACGTGTCGGGCGGCCCCGTGCCATGCCGCCTCCTAGTTGATCACTCAATCAGAGATCGAATTGAACTTATCAACTTTTCGTACCGCCCGCCTGTCGTTCGGCGATCGGGAGTTGATCGCCGACCGGGTCACGCCTGAGTGCGGTTACCTGCGTCGTTGAAGTCAGCGGTTCACCGACCGCAGATAGTCGTCATACATCCGTTCAAATGCCACCTCACTGACCACAGGAATGCCGTACTGGCGGGCCTGGACCGCCTTGCGGCTGAGCGAGTCGGCGTCGGCAGCCACCACCAACCGGGTCGACTTGGTGACTCCGCCGGTGGTGAGGCCCGCAGCGACGATGGTGACGATCCACTGCTCGCGACTGCGTGCCATGTCCCCGGTGAACACCACGCGATCACCGGGATGCAGGGTGAACGCATTCGACTGCCGTAGTTCGCTGGCCTGGGCTGCGACCCACTGCAGAGCGTGGTCGACGTCCTTTGACTCGAAGCCCAGGGCGGCGGCCACCAGCTCCAGGTCGCGATGTTCGGCTTCGGTGACGACGCCGTCGTGCAGGGCTTCGATGGCTACCGAGCGCAGGTACTGCTGGTGCAGGCGGTCCACCGTCTCGGAGCGCAGTCCAGCGGTTTTCGCGGCGTCGAGCAACTGCCGGCCTTCGCTGCGCGAGATCGATCGGTCCAGCAGCGCGTTCTCGAGCACCAGCAGGTAGCCGGCTTCGCCCTCCGGATTCCCGGGAATCCATGTCGCTTGGAGAACTGCGCGCAGCCATTCGTGGGGGTCAGAGGTGGCCTGGCCACGCAGTGCCGGTGCGACCTGCGACACCGGTCGCAGCGCCGTAGGCCACCCATATGTGGCGCACCGTTGTAGGTCTTCGAACCATTCAGAGGTATTGCCGCACATGGTCATCAGGTGCGGCATCAACTGTGCGGTGGCACGTGCGTCACACAGTGCAGCGTGCGCGTCGGCGAGCGGGATGTCGAACGCTTCACAACAGTGCGCGAGCTTGGCGGTGCCGATGGCGCGACCCGCCCACTTCATAGAGCACAGTGCGGCCGGGCGATCGGGAATGGCGTAGTCGGCGCGCAGCAGTTCGGCGTGCAGGAAACGCATGTCGAAACTGGCGTTGTGCGCGACCACGGTTCGACCGCGCAGCAGGTCCAGGATGTGGCCGCTGATGTCAGCGAACTCTGGGGCATCCAGCAGATCACACGCGTTGATCCCGTGAATGTGTACCGGGCCGAGATCGCGGCGCGGGTTGACCAGCGTGGTCCACTCATCTTCGATCCGCCAGGCATCGTCGGCCAGCACGATGCCCACCTCGACGACGCGGTCGGTGCGCTCAGGTACCAAGCCGGTGGTCTCGAAATCGATGACGGCGAAGGGCATTTACAGCTCCCCGCGGAAGGCACGGGATTGCAGGGAGGCGAAGAGGGTGTCAGCTAGCCTTTCGCCCTTGTTCGCGGTCTGAAGATTGGCGCTAGCAATCGCCGACCGCCGGGCGAACTCTTCTTGTATTTCTAGGGGAGGCAGCGGGACAGGAAGCTGACGTAGACGGCCGAGGGTGATCTCGCGGAACGTGACGCCCTTGACCTGCGATTGAATCCAACGTTGTGCCAAATCTGAACGAAGAAAGTTGAGTAGGTACGGCCCAGTTGCGATATCGCTCGGACTGAGTCTGGCTGTGCCTTGCGTGAGGTTGGCTCCTTCTAATGAAGTCGAGACCAAGGCAGTCGTCCCGACGGTGGCGCGAATACTCATTACGATGTCGCCCGCGGACAATTTTGAACGCTCGAATCGTGCTGCGATATCCGGATCTGTATGGCGCAGTTTGGCAATCTGGATCTCGCCATCATCAATATCTCCGGTGCGAATGTAAGGAATTCCTCCCTCGTATTCGGGCCCCGCCTGAACGATGCCATACGTAACTATTGTCCCAGGCTGAACTACTTCGGAGAGTGGTGCCGTGGGGAATCGGTCGCGGCCGAACATATCGCGAAAGATTGACTGGGTCAGGTCCTTGAGGTGCCTGATCGCTTGGCGGCGCTTGGCGCGCAGCGCATCGGCGTGGTCGAGGATCGCGGCGATGCGACGTTGCTCGGCGAGGGGTGGTAGGGGAATTGCAGAGTCTTTGACGACCCGGTCGGAGACAGCTGGATAACTTGCTCCGGTAGCTTTACGTACCATATCTGAGACGAACCGTTGGGTCTGTACCCAGTTAAAGAGGTAGCGAGAATCCAGCTGGGCGGACGGCCTTAACACGGTGAATCCTGTCGATGCCGTAGCTCCGTTGAAGCAGTCGGTAACTGCGGCCACGGCGTTCAGATTCGGGCGAACCGTCGAAACAAGAACGTCGCCTGCTGTCACAAGTTGACGGGCACGACTCGGTGCATTCTGGGCGACTAGGGCGGTCGCGCCCGTGATGCACTTGGCGGTGTTATCGACTGCGCTTAAGTCGATGTATCTGAATTCGGAGTCGGCGTCGCGTGCGGGGTTCCAAGTGCCGACAGGTGTGGTCACCTCGCCCAACGGCACCATCTTCACGACAGCATTGCCTTCAACTCGGCCAGCCCCTTGGCGATCTCGCCCTCCAGTACCTCGATCTCGGCGATGATCTCCAGCGGCGGCCGGTGCTCGACTTCGTCGTGCACGATCTCCTTGTAGCGGTTCAGTGACAGGTCATAGCCTTGGGCGACGATGTCGGCCACCGGAACACAGAATGACTGCTCGGTGCGGGGCCGCTCAAGCTCGGAGCCGTCGCGCAAAGCCCACCGCTCCAACACATCCGGCAGGTCGTTGGCTTCCACCGGATTACGCTTGTCGTCCAGCGAGAATCCATCGGCTTGTACGTCGTAGAACCACACGTGGTCGGTGCCGCCGGAATTGGTCTTGGTGAACAGCAGGATCGCCGTCGACACTCCGGCATAGGGCTTGAAGACTCCCGAGGGCAGCTTCACCACACCGTCGAGTTTCTGATCTTCGACCAGCACCCGACGTAACTCCTTGTGTGCCTTGGATGAGCCGAACAGCACTCCGTCGGGAACGATCACCGCGGCCCGCCCGCCGGGCTTGAGCAGTTTCAGAAATAGTGCCAGGAAGAGTAGTTCGGTCTTCTTGGTCTTCACCGTCCGCTGCAAATCTTTGGAGGTGGACTCATAGTCCAGCGACCCGGCGAACGGCGGGTTAGCCAGGATCAGCGTGTATTCCTCGGTGTCTTCGCTGGCACCTTCGGATAATGAGTCTCGGTAGCGAATGTCGGGGGATTCGATGCCGTGCAGCAGCATGTTCATCGAGCCGATGCGCAGCATGGTGGCGTCGAAGTCGTAGCCGTGGAACATGCTGGCGTGAAAGTGCCGGCGTTGCTCGGCGTTGGTCAACACACTCGGGTGCTGTTCGCGGATGTATTCCGATGCTGCCACCAGAAAGCCCGCGGTGCCACATGCCGGGTCGCAGATCTCGTCGGCGGGGCCTGGCGCCATCATGGCCACCATCAAGTCGATGATGTGCCGCGGCGTACGGAATTGGCCGTTGACGCCGGCGCTGGCGATCTTGGACAGCAGGTACTCGTACAGGTCACCGTTGGTGTCGCGATCGGCCATCGGGATGTCGTCGAGTAGATCCACCACCCGCGACAGCAGAGCCGGCGTGGGAATGGTGTAACGCGCGTCGCGCATGTGCGCCGAATACGTCGAGCCGTCGCCGCCCAGGGTGCGCAGAAATGGGAACACCGCCTCAGCGACGGTTTGATGCATGACCTCCGGCGCGGTGTCCTTGAGGCTCGACCAGCGCAGCTGCTGCTGGTCGGGGCCGAAGATGATGCCCTCGGCGCTGCCGCCGCGGCGAGCCCTGTTCTCGGCCAGCGTGTTGAGGTCATCAAGTCGGCGGATGAACAGCAGGTAGGTGATCTGTTCGATCACCTCCAGCGGGTTGGAGATCCCGCCGGACCAGAACGCGTCCCAGACGCGGTCGATCTTGCTCTTCAATTCACCGGTTATCACACGCGCACCTAACTGATCGCTCCTGAAGCTGAACGGAACTGTATATACGTCGCCCCCGACAGCGCGGGAGGTCGCAGGGATTGGGCGGTGGCACCCGCCCCTCATTGACTCTGCACCTATGGCGGAGAAGTTCGAGAAGAGTGCGCCATGAGCGCAGAGTCACTGTGGGTACTGTTGCACGCGTGACCGCCCGGCTTGCTGACGTCATCGACGTACTGGATGCGGCCTACCCACCCGGGCTGGCCCACTCCTGGGATTCGGTCGGACTGGTCTGCGGTGATCCGACCGAGGTGATCAGCTCGGTGACCGTCGCGGTCGACGCCACCGCGGCGGTGGTCGACGAGGTTCCCGGCGGCGGATTGCTGCTGGCCCACCATCCGCTATTGCTGCGCGGGGTGGACACCGTGGCGGCCAGCACCCCCAAGGGCTCGCTGATACATCGACTGGTCCGGACCGGGCGCGCCCTGTTCACCGCGCACACCAATGCCGACTCCGCCGCGCCGGGAGTCTCCGATGCGCTGGCGGCTGCCGTGGGGTTGACCGTGGATTCGGTATTGGAGCCGGCCGCCCGCGCCGCGGACACCGACAAGTGGGTGATCTATACCCCGGCCGAGTACGCCGAGGCGGTGCGCGCCGCCGTTTTCGCGGCCGGCGCGGGCCACATCGGTGACTACACCCAGTGCAGCTGGAGCGTCGGAGGGATCGGCCAGTTCCTGCCGGGCGACGGTGCGACGCCGGCTATCGGGCAGTCGGGTGCGGTCGAGCATGTTGCCGAAGATCGCGTCGAAGTGGTGGCTCCGGCCCGGGCACGCGGAGCCGTGCACGCGGCGCTGCTGGCCGCCCACCCCTACGAGGAGCCGGCATTCGACATCGTCGCGATGCAGCCGCTGCCGGCCGGAGTGGGGATCGGACGAGTAGGGACTTTGGCAGCCCCTGAGCCGTTGAGTGCGTTCGTCGCCCGCGTCGCCGCGGGGTTGCCGGCCACCTCGTGGGGGGTGCGGGCCAGCGGTGATCCCGACCTGGAGGTCTCGCGGGTGGCGGTCTGTGGTGGCGCCGGAGACTCGCTGCTGGACGCTGCTGCCGCCAGCGGGGCGCAGGTCTACCTCACCGCCGACTTGCGTCACCATCCCGCCGACGAGCATTCCCGGCGTTCCGCGATGGCGCTGGTCGACGTGGCCCACTGGGCCAGTGAACACCCCTGGTGCGCCCAAGCCGCCGACATACTCACCTCGCACTTCGGTGCGACTCTGCCGGTGCGCGTCAGCACCCTGTGCACCGATCCCTGGAATCTCGCGCTCGAAGGAGGCCGCTGATGAAGGCTGCTGAAGCCCAACAACGTTCGCTGCTGGAGCTGTCGGAACTCGACGCCGAACTGGCCCGGATGGCGCACCGCGTCGGGCATCTGCCCGAGCAGCAGGAGCGCGAGCGGATCCAGGCCGAGCACACCGCCGCCGCAGACCGGTTGGCCGCGCTGGAGCTGGCCCTGGAGGACTTGGACGCGCAAGCCGGGCGCTTGGAGTCGGAGATCGACGCCGTGCGCCAGCGTGAGGACCGCGACCGAGCGTTGCTGGATTCCGGCCAGGTCAATTCCAAGCAGGTGACCGATCTGCAGCACGAGGTGGAGACCCTGCAGAAGCGCCAGGCGAGTCTGGAGGATTCACTGCTGGAGCTGTTGGAGCAGCGTGAGCAACTGCAGACCCAGGCCAGCGCCGAAGCCAATGTGCTGCAGGGCCTGGCTGCCGACCTCGCCCGAGTGCAGGAAACGATCGACACCGCATTGGAGGAGATCGAGACCACCCGCGGCCAGCGTTCGGGCAGCCGTGAACGACTGGCCGCAGAGATCGACGCCGAGCTATTGGCGCTCTATGAGCGGCAGCGCGCCTCGGCGGGAGTCGGCGCGGGGCTGTTGCGCGGGGGCCAGTGCGGCGCCTGCCGGATCGAGATCGACCGCGGCCAGCTGGCGAAGATCTCGGCAGCGGAGCCCGAAGAGGTACTGCGGTGCCCGGAATGCAACACGATCCTGCTGCGGGTCAAGAACTTCGGATGAAGGTCGTAGTCGAAGCCGACGGCGGCTCGCGGGGAAACCCCGGCCCAGCCGGCTACGGGGCGGTGGTGTGGTCTGCCGACCGAACCTCCTTGCTGGGCGAAGCGAACGAGGCGATCGGAATCGCCACCAACAATGTCGCCGAATACCGCGGCCTGATCGCGGGGTTGACCGAGGCGGTGCGCTTGGGCGCTGCCGAGGTCAGTGTCTTCATGGATTCCAAACTGGTGGTCGAACAGATGGCGGGCCGGTGGAAGGTCAAGCATCCCGACCTGATTCCCCTGCACCGCCAGGCCCGTGAGCTGGCGTCGCAGTTCGACCACGTGCACTACACCTGGATCCCGCGGGAGAAGAACTCCCACGCAGACCGGTTGGCCAACCAGGCGATGGACGCCGCCGCCGGCATCGACGAGCCTGCGCCGACGCGGGTGGAGAAGGCCTCGGCTCCCTCGGCTCCCGGATGGACCGGCGCGACCGGATCAGCGACTCGGATGCTGCTGCTGCGGCACGGCCAGACCGAGCTGGCGGTGGACCGGCGCTATTCCGGGCGCGGCAACCCGCCGCTGACCGAGACCGGCCGTCGCCAGGCCGATGCTGCGGCGCGCTACCTGGCCCAGCACGGCGGTATCTCGGCGGTCATCAGTTCGCCACTGCAGCGTTGCCGCGACACCGCCCAGGCCGCGGCCACCTTGCTGGGCTTGGACGTGGCCGTCGATGAGGATCTGACCGAAACCGATTTCGGCGCCTGGGAGGGCCTGACTTTCACCGAAGCGGCGCAGCGTGATCCTGACCTGCACCGGCGCTGGCTGAAAGACACATCGATCCAGCCGCCGGACGGGGAGAGCTTCGATGCCGTGCAGCAGCGGGTGTGCCGCGCACGCGACCGAATCGTCGCCGACCACAGCGGCAGCACGGTGCTGGTGGTCTCGCACGTGACGCCGATCAAGACCATGCTGCGGCTGGCACTGGACGCCGGCCCGACCATCTTGTACCGGTTGCACCTGGACCTGGCGTCGTTGAGCATCGCTGAGTTCTACGGTGACGGTCCGGCGGCGGTGCGCTTGGTGAACCAGACGGCATACCTGTAGCCGCGCGCCCACGGGTCAGCCGTGCAGGTGCACGCGTTCACCCTGGGCGCCGAAGATCATGATCGCCTCAACCGGACCGTCCAGGGCGCCGAACCAGTGCGGGGTCCAGGTGGAGAACTCGACGGCCTCACCGGGTTCGATCACGAAATCGTCCTCGCCCAGTGCCAATTGGAGTCGGCCGGACAACACATACATCCACTCGTGGCCTTCATGGACCGGTAGCTCGGCGGGGCGGCGACGGCGCATGCCGACCCGGATCTTGAAGGCGTGTAGGCCCCCGGCCGGTCCATTGCGGGTCAGCGGCCAGAAGGTGATGCCGTTGTGGCTGTGTGAGGCGCCCCGTACCCGGGGATCCTGATGCTGCGGGGCGCGCAGCAGCTCGTCGGTGCTGACCGACAATGCCTCGGCCAGCCGAGGCAGGTGATCCAGCGCCAGGCGGCGTTTTCCCGACTCCAACCTGCTCAATGTCGACACGTCGATGCGGGCGCGGGTCGCCACATCCTCCAACGTCAGCCCCTGCTGGGTGCGCAGTTCACGTAGGCGGCGCCGCACCCGCAGATCCACGCCGCCCTCGTCAGAGTTTGCCTGCATGGCAAACAAGCTTGCCAGCTCTCTAGGCGGACGGGCAACCGCGCGCGAGTACTTTGACCGACGGTGATTTGAACTCTGTCGTCGGTATCCGCCGATGTCATACCGTTGCGCCGAACCAGTCGACGAGAGGCCGCGGATGAAATTGGGCGTGGACGGATGGGCGAACCTCGTGGTCGGAGTGCTGCTCGCGCTGGCCTTGGCCGATGTGCTCCCGAAGATCCCGTGGTGATGATGTGACCACGACACAGTCCGATTCCGACCACGCCGAGACCGAGGCGGTCTTCACCAGCCGACGGCCGCTGGACTATCTGCCCGGCATCTCCTTGCTGCTTGCCGTGGGACTGCTGGGCAAGTACGCGCAGCGGTGGTGGCTGGCACTGGGTCACCATCTGCACGCGACGTTCCCCGACATCGAATATGTGCTGTGGGCCATCATCATCGGGCTCGTCATCAGAAACACCGTGGGACTGCATCGGGTATTTCTTCCCGGTGTGCTGACCTACGAGTTCTGGCTCAAGGTCGGCATCGTCGCGCTCGGATCGCGATTCGTCCTCGGCGACATCGCCAAACTGGGCGGTATCAGCCTGATTCAGATTCTTCTCGACATGACGATTGCCGGGGCGATCATTCTTGGTGCCGCACATCTTTTCGGGTTGTCGGGAAAGCTCGGGTCCCTCTTGGCCATCGGCACCTCGATCTGCGGCGTGTCGGCGATCATCGCCTCCAAGGGTGCGATCCGGGCAAAGAATTCTGATGTCAGCTATGCGATCGCCGCCATCCTGGCTCTGGGGGCGGTGGGCCTGTTCGTGTTGCCGCCACTGGGGCATCTGATCGGGTTGAGTGACCACGAATTCGGATTGTGGGCGGGGCTGTCGGTGGACAACACAGCGGAGACGACCGCCACCGGGTACTTGTTCTCTGATGAGGCCGGCAAGATCGCGGTGCTGGTGAAATCCGTCCGCAACGCCCTGATCGGTTTCGTGGTGTTGGGTTTCGCGCTCTACTGGTCGGCACGCGGACAGGCAGACCAGGTGGCGGAAGGCTACCGGGCTAAGGCGGCATTCATCTGGCGCCAGTTCCCGAAATTCGTGCTGGGGTTCTTGGCGGTCTCTACGGTGGCGACGCTGGGATGGCTGGACAAGGGGCAGTTGACCAGCCTGGGGAACGTGTCGAGATGGGCATTCCTCTTGACGTTCGCCGGTGTCGGCCTGTCCACCGACTTTCGGCAGATCGCCCGAGCGGGTTGGCGGCCGCTGCTGGTGGCTGTCATAGGTCTCGTGGTGGTGGCCACGGTGTCGTTGGGGCTGGTACTGGTGACCTCCCGGGGGCTGGGCTGGGGTGTGGCCAGCGCCTGAGCGCGGGCGAGCGACCCACCGGGCATTTGCCTTTTTGGCAAACGTTCGTGCCATTTTTCCTCCCGGGCGTCAAGCTCGATGCATGAGTGAAATCTGGGACTGCATCGTGGTGGGCGGCGGCGCCGCCGGGCTCAGCGCCGGCCTGGTCCTGGGCCGGGCGCGCCGCAGGACGTTGCTGATCGACGCGGCGCAACAAAGCAATCTCAGCGCGCACGGCATCGGCGGGCTACTGGGCCACGACGGTCGCCCACCTGCCGAGCTGTACGCCCTGGGCCGGGAGGAACTGGCGTCCTACGGGGTGCAGATCCAGACCGGTGAGGTCTCCGACATCGCTGCCGCGGAGGGAGCTTTCCTGGTCCGGCTGGCCGATGGTGATGAAGTGGGAACTCGCCGTGTGCTTCTGGCCACCGGGATGACCTACCTGCCCCCGGAGCTTCCCGGTCTGGCCGAATTGTGGGGCCGCTCGGTGTTCCACTGCCCGTTCTGCCACGGCTGGGAGGTGCGGGATCTGCCCTTGGCGGTGCTGGCCGATGGCGACCGGGCCGTGCACCTGGCGCTGCTGCTGCGGTGTTGGAGTGAGGACATCGTGGTGCTCACCGGAGGCCCGGCCGATCTTGACGCGGAAGATCGCACCCGACTGAGCAGTGCCGGCGTCCGGGTGGACGAGCGGCCGGTGACCGCCCTGGAGGCACACGAGGGCGAGTTGTCGGCGGTCGTCTTCGCCGACGGGCGGCGGTTGCCGCGGCGCGGGCTTCTGGTGGCGACGGCCTTGCGGCAACGCGATCGCCTGGCCGAGCGGCTGGGCGTGGGGATCGCGCCCCCCGGACCCGTGGCCCAAGACCCTGTCGGGGTCGATCAGATGTGCCGCACCTTCATCCCCGGGGTATTTGCCGCGGGGGATCTGACCGGAGAGATGCCGCAGGTGGCCGGCGCAATCGCGGCGGGATCCCGCGCCGCGGCGGCGGTGGTGCAGAGCCTGGCCGCCGACGACTACGGATTGGCGATGCCACCCGGTGTCGCGACGACCGAAAGGAAGGCCGATCGATGACGGACGCCCTGCGCGACGCGCACGAATTCTGGGACGAGTTCTACGGCGGTGACCACTCGGTGTGGAGTGGGCGCGTGAACACGCACCTGGCCGAGATCACCGCCGACCTGGCTCCGGGCCGGGCGCTCGATCTGGGCTGCGGTGAAGGCGCCGACGCCATCTGGCTGGCTCAGGACGGCTGGCAGGTGGTGGCGGTTGATATTTCGGGTAACGCGCTGGCGCGGGCGGCTGCCGCAGCGCAGCAGGCAGGGGTTGCCCCGCGCATTCGCTTCGAGCGCCACGACCTGTCCACCAGCTTCCCCGCCGGACACTTCGACCTGGTCTCGGCGCAGTTCCTGCACTCACCGGTGCCGTTGGATCGCGAGGCGCTGCTGCGCCGGGCCGCGCAGGCGGTGGCCGTGCATGGCCGACTGCTGATCGTGGACCACGGTGCCGCGCCGCCGTGGGCCGGCGAACACGCACACGATCACCACTTCGCCACGGCCCAGGAGGTTCTGGACGGGCTGGGCATCGACGACGCCCAATGGGATCTGCTGCGCATCGACGCTGCCGAACGCGCTGCCACCGGACCCGAGGGGCAACCGGGCGTTTTGATCGACAACATTATTCTGCTGCGCCGCAGAGCCATCAGCCCTCACGCGGCGTCGTGAAAGATCAAGCCCAGCGTGTAACGCTCCCCGGAGCGGATCGGCGAGACCCCATGGCGCACCGGCGCCGTCGACCAGCCCCGCGTGGACCGGATCGGCCGGTCTCGGGTGGTGAACACATAGCCGTGGCCTTGGGGCAACTGCACTGCGGTGCCGCGTGACTGGGCCCGCGGGCGCTGCTCGACGAGCAGAAATTCACCCCCGGTGTAGTCGGTGGCCGGGTCGCTGAGATTGATCACCACCTGCAGCGGAAACACCAACTCGCCGTACAGGTCCCGATGCAAGGCATTCCAGTCGCCGGGGCCGTAACGCAGCATCAGCGCGGTCGGCTTGCACTGACCGGCCCGGTGGCAGCGGTCCAACCATTCCTCGAAGTCGTCCGGCCACGGCGATTCCCGGCCGAGCCGCTGTGCCCAGTCCCGGGCTATCGGCAATAGGCGCGGATACAGCGCCTGCTTGAGGTCATCGACGGGATCGGGTGCAGGCGCCGCGAAGTAGCGGTATTGGCCGGAGCCGTAGCGGTGCCGCTGCATATCGACGGTGGCGCGGAAGCGGGCGTCGTCGGCGTAGCAGCGGCGCAGACGCGTGGCCTCGGTGTCGGTCAGAAGTCGGGGCAGCAGCGCGCCGCCATATTCGTCGAGGTCGGTGGCGACGGCTTTCCAATCGCCGGCGTCCACCCGCCGTTGCCAGCGCGTCACCGTCGTCGCCATACCGGGTTCCCTTCCGATCGGGTCTCATCGAGTGTGCGCTACCGGGCGCTGACACGGGTGAAGCGCACCGTCGGGGCCGCGTGTTGCGGTCAGTTCGATTAAATCGCCGTGCGCCAAAACGCCGGCGCCTGGCAACCAGCGTCTTCTGTGAACAGCGCGGTAGTAGGCCTTTTGGGCGCGTTGACAGCTAATTCGCGCACTCCTACTGTTCGGCCAATCGACGCGGAGGGGAGCGAGAGTGCACGGGAGATCAGTACGAACATGCGTACCGGGTGGCGAAGTGGCGGAATCGTCCTCGGCGGCACGGCTCGTACGTGCACGAACAGGCTGAGGCGTTGGCGCACGTCCTAGGCAGGCAGTGATGAGCGCGCCCTCCTGGTCCAAGCCTGCCGTCGCGGTCGGTGACTTCGTGGTGCTTGCCGGTGAGACCTTCGCGGCGATGGCGCGACCCCCATGGGCCTGGCGTGAGCTGATCGACCAGATCTGGTTCGTGGCAAGGGTATCGATAGTCCCGACGATCATGCTGTCGATTCCCTACACCGTGCTGATCGTCTTCACGCTCAACATCGTGCTGTTGGAGATCGGCGCCGCCGACTTATCCGGTGCCGGCGCCGCATTGGCCGCTGTCACCCAGGTGGGGCCGGTGGTCACCGCCATCGTGGTGTCGGGGGCGGGCGCCACCGCGATGTGCGCCGATCTGGGCGCCCGCACCATTCGAGAAGAGATCGATGCCATGAAGGTGATCGGGGTCAACCCGATTCGAGCACTGGTGGTTCCGCGCGTGATCGCGGCGACTTTCGTCGCGGTGATGCTGTACTCCGTGGTCGCGGTCGTGGGGCTGACCGGAAGCTACGCGTTCGTGGTGTTCGTGCAGCACGTGACGCCGGGAGCCTTCATCTCCGGGATGACGTTGTTGACCGGGCTGCCCCAGGTGGTGGTCTCGCTGATCAAGGCGCTGTTGTTCGGGCTGTCAGCCGGGCTGATCGCCTGCTACAAAGGCCTGTCGGTGGGTGGCGGCCCGACCGCGGTGGGCAACGCGGTCAACGAGACCGTCGTGTTCGCCTTCATGGCGCTGTTTCTGATCAACATCCTGGCCACCGCCTTCGGCGTGAAGGTGGCACCGTGACCGCCGCGGAGACCGCGCGGCGGTTCGGTGAACAGACCGCCTTCTACGGCAACGCGCTGATCGCCGTCGGCGACGCGATCCGGCGTTACCCCGGTGAGGTTCTGCGCCTGATCGCGGTCATGGGCATGGGAGCCGGCGCCTTGGCCGTCATCGGCGGCACCGTGGTGATCGTCGGATTCCTCACTCTGTCCACCGGCGCCCTGATTGCCGTGCAGGGCTACAACACCTTGTCCAACGTCGGGATCGAAGCACTGACCGGCTTTCTCGGGGCGTTTCTGAACGTCCGGTTCATCGCCCCGGCCACCGCCGGGGTGGCATTGGCCGGGACTATTGGCGCCGGCGCGACCGCGCAGATCGGCTCAATGCGGATCAGCGAGGAGATCGACGCGCTAGAGGTTATGGGCATCCGGTCCATCACCTATCTGGCCGCCACCCGGATCGTCGCCGGAGTCTTGGTGGTGATCCCGCTGTACACCGTCGCCGTGCTGATGGCCTTCTTGGCAACCCGGTTCGGCACCACCGTGATCTACGGGCAGTCGCGCGGCGTTTACGACCACTACTTCTCCACGTTCTTAGAGCCCACCGACCTGTTGTGGTCGTTTCTGTCCGCGTTGGCGATGGCCACCGCGGTGATGGTGGTGCACACCTATTACGGGTACACCGCCACCGGTGGCCCCGCCGGAGTGGGCGAGGCGGTGGGCCGTGCGGTGCGCACGTCGGTCACCGCGACGGTGTTTGTGTTGTTGACCATCACACTGTCGGTGTACGGACAGTCCGGCAACTTCCACCTGTCCGGGTGATGGCAGTGAACAGCTCCCGCCGCGACACATCCCGTCGCACCGCGATCGATCCGATCTGGTGGTCACCGGTCCTGGTAGTCGTGATTGCCGCACTCTCGGCGATGACGGCCCTGCTTTTCTCCGGAGCGTTCCGGGGCTACGTCCCGCTCACAGTGGTCTCTGATCGGGCCGGACTGGTGATGGAGAACGGGGCCAAGGTCAAGCTGCGCGGAATCCAGGTCGGCGAGGTCAGATCCATCGGCACCCAGCAGGGCGCCGACAAAACTCGACTGGCCACCCTGAGCCTGACCATGTATCCCCGGCCCTTCCAGTACCTCCCGAGCAACGTCGAGGCCGAGATCAAGTCCACGACGGCCTTCGGTTCCAAGTACGTCGATCTCGTCATTCCCCAGAACGGACCCAGTGAGCAGCGGCTCAAGGCGGGCGCGGTACTGCACTCTCGCAACGTGACGGTGGAAGTCAACACTGTCTTCGAGAACCTGCAGGCGGTGGTGCACGCCATCGACCCGGCCAAACTCAACGCCGTGCTGTCGGCGGTAGCCGAATCGGTACGGGGCAGGGGAGACGTCCTGGGCCGGGCGATCACCGGCGCCGACACCGTGCTGTCGGCGGTGAACCCACGCATGCCGACCGTGCAGCGCGACTGGCAGCTGTTCGGGCAGACCACGGCTGTGTATTCGGCAGCAGCGCAGAACATTCTGAACGTGCTCGACGCAACGAGCACCACCAGCACGACGGTGACGACCCAGGCCGGTGAACTCAACGCGTTGCTGCTGGCCGCCGTGGGGTTCTCCGCGACCGGGGTGGACACCGTCGGTGGAAACCAGCCCGCGCTGGTTCAGGCGCTCAACCTGATGGCCCCGACCACCGATCTGCTCCAGGAGTATTCGCCCACCTACACCTGCCTGTTCCAGGGTGCGCAATGGTTCCTGGAGAACGGTGGTCGAGATGCCATGGGAGGCAACGGTAGATCAGTCATCATGGATGCCGCGATGCTCGCCGGTGACGACCCGTACCGGTACCCGGACAACCTGCCTTTGGTCAACGCCCGAGGCGGTCCGGGCGGGCACCCCAGTTGTGGCTCACTACCCGACGTGAGCAAGAACTTCCCGGTGAAGTACCTGGTCACCGACACCGGATTCGGCACCGGCCTGGACGTTCGGCCCAACCCCGGCATCGGCTTCCCCGGCTTCGCCAACTACTTCCCGGTGACCAAGCCCGAACCAGAGCCACCCCGAATCCGCTATCCCGGTCCACCCGCGCCAGGACCGGCACCATGACGGGCAACATCGGCAAGACCCTGACCTGGGTCGTCCTGTTCACGGTCACGTGCTTGGTGTTCATCTTCGTCCTGGTGACCGTCTTCGGCCAGTTCCGGTTCGACTCCCGGGTCGGCTACCGCGCCGAATTCACCAACGTGTCAGGCCTCAAGGGCGGCAACTTCGTTCGGATCGCCGGTGTCGAGATCGGCAAGGTCACCAACATGTCCCTGCGCCCCGACGGGACGGTCACGGTCGACTTCTCCATCGACCGCGGCCTTACGCTCACCGAGGGAACCCGCGCAGCGGTGCGCTACGAGAACCTCATCGGCGATCGCTACCTGTCGTTGGAGCAGGGCCCCGGATCGGTACGCACACTGCAGGCCGGTCAGACCATTCCGCTGACCCGAACCGAACCCGCCCTCGACGTCGACGCCCTGATCGGCGGCTTTCGTCCTCTGTTCCGCGCCCTGGATCCCGACCAGGTCAACGCGCTGAGCGGGGAACTGCTCCGGGTGTTCCAGGGGCAGGGCGGCACCATCGCCTCGGTGCTGTCGCAGACCTCGGCATTGACCACCACGCTGGCCGGGCGTGATGAACTGATCGGTCAGGTGATCACCAATCTCACCACGGTGCTGGGCACGTTCAGCTCACGCGATCACGAATTCGGCCGGGGGCTGGATTCGCTGGCCCACCTGGTTCAGGGGCTGGCAGATCGCCGAACCGACCTCACCACCGGAGTGGCCTACATCAATGCCGCGGCCGGTTCGGTCGCCGACTTGTTGACCGTCGCCCGCGAACCCGTCCGCGAGGCCGTGCTGCAGACGGATCGGTTCTCCGGTCAGGTGCTGGCAGACCGTGACTATGTCGACGACCTGGTCAAGACCCTGCCCGACGCCTACCAGGTGCTGGCCCGCAACGGACTCTATGGCGACTACTTCGGCTTCTACATGTGTGACCTGGTGATCAAGGTGAACGGCAAAGGCGGTCAACCGCTCTACTCCAAGATCATGAACCAGACGACCGGACGGTGCGCCCCCAAATGACGAGACCGAAACTACCGCGGATCACCGTCAAACCCCTGGCCGAGCGCAGCCGGCCCGCGGTCGGCCTGACCGGAATTCTCGTGCTGATTGCCTTGGTGGTGGCGGTGTTCAGCTACGACAAGCTGCCGTTTATCAAGGGCACCTCCGACTACGCCGCCTACTTCACCGAGGCCGGTGGCATCAAACCCCATGCCGACGTGCGGGTCTCGGGACTCGATGTCGGCCGGGTGGCGGGCCTTGCCCTGGAGGGCAATCGAGTACTGGTCAGGTTCACCGTCCGCAGGGGAGTCGCCCTGGGGGACAGGACCGAAGCGGCCATCAAAACCGAAACCGTTCTGGGCAACAAATTCCTGGAGCTCACGCCGCGCGGCGATGGCCACCTCACCGGCCCGATACCGGCTGAACGGACGACCTCGCCCTACGATCTGCCCGACGCCCTGGGCGACCTGACCGCCGTCGTCAGCGGCCTGGACACCACCCAACTGTCTGCTGCCCTGACCACTTTGGCGGAGACGTTCAAAGACACCCCGCCGGACCTCAAGGCCGCGCTGCAGGGCGTGGCCCGATTCTCGGACACCCTCGACAAGCGAGACGCCTCGCTGCGGCAGCTGCTGTCCAACGCCAACAACGTGACCGGGGTGCTGGCCCAGCGCAGCGAGCAGATCGCCGGACTGGTGGCCAACAGCAACGCTTTGCTCAGTGAGCTTTTGTCGCAACGCAACTCCGTCGACGCGCTGATGACCAATCTGACCTCGGTATCGCGACAGATCTCGGCGTTGGTCGAGGAGAATCACCGGCAACTCAAGCCCGCGGTGGACAAGCTCAACGGGGTGCTGGAGATCCTGGACAACCGCCGCGCCGAGCTGCAACGCACCCTGTACCTGTTTCGCCGCTACGCCATGTCTTTCGGTGAGGTGCTGGGTTCTGGGCCGTTCTTCAAGGCCTCAGTGGTGAACCTGATTCCGGGCCAGCTGGCTCAACCGGCCATCGAGGCGGCGTTCTCCGATCTGGGCCTGGACCCCAACGTGCTGTTGCCGTCGGAGCTGAACGACCCCGCGGTCGGCCAGCCGGGCACCCCGGCCCTGCCGATGCCCTTTCCCCGCACCGGTCAGGGCGGCGAGCCGAACCTGACCTTGCCCGACGCCATCACCGGGAAGCCCGGAGACCCTCGCTATCCCTACCGGGAGCCGCTGCCGGCGCCGCCTCCGGGCGGGCCGCCCCCGGGGCCACCCGCGCTGGGCCCGGCAGCGGACGGGGGGAACTGACATGGGCGTCCACTCTGTCGCGGGCTGGAACCTGTCCGCCGACCGGTTGCGGCAGCTGCGCCTGGCCACCGCAGCGGTGCTGGTGTCGACCCTCGCCGCCGCACTGTTCCTGGTCGCCGGCCCGCCCTGGGCGCAGCTGCACAAGCACGTCTACACGGCCTACTTCACCAACACCAACGGCCTCTACACCGGCGACGAGATCCGGATCCTGGGGGTCGCCGTGGGAACCGTCGACCGCATCGAACCGCTGCCCGACGCCGCCAGGGTCACCTTCTCCGTCGGCGCCGAGTACCGGATTCCCGCCGATGCCCGCGCGGCGATCCTGTCGCCCTCACTGGTCAGTGCGCGGGCAATCCAGCTGGTCCCGGCCTACTCCGGCGGCCCCGAACTGGCCAACGGTGCCAGCATCGGACTGGAGCGCACCGCGGTTCCGGTCGAATGGGACGACTTCCGGGAGCAGTTGGAGAAACTCACCGACTCGCTGCAGCCGGCCGACACCACCGGCCGCAGCGCGGTCGGCGAATTCGTCACCACCGCGGCGGCCAACCTGCGGGGGCAAGGTGACACGGCACGCGAGACGGTGATCAAACTGTCCCAGGCCATGTCGGCGCTCGGTGACCACAGCACCGACATCTTCAGCACGGTCCGCAACATGCAACTGCTGGTGTCGGCGTTGACCTCCAGCAGCGATCTGCTGGCGGCGTTCAACGTCAACCTCGCCGACATCACCACGGTGCTGAGCAATTCGCCCCGGGAGTTCGCCGACGCGATGACCAGTCTCGACAGTGCGGTCACGGACCTGCGCGGCTTCATCGGCGAGAACCGCGAGGGCTTCGGTGTCACCGTCGATCACCTGGCCGCGATCACCACCGCACTCAACGAGAGCCGCGGTGACCTCAAGCAGGTGCTGCACATCGCCCCGTCGGTGTTCCAGAACTTCGTGAACATCTACCAGCCGGCCCAGAGCGCGATCACCGGCGTGATGGCCCTCGGGAACTTCGCCAACACCGTCCAATTCATCTGCGGCGGAATCGAGGCATTGGCGCGGGCGAATTCGCTTCAGGCATCGAAGCTGTGCGTGCAGTACCTGGCGCCGATCATCAAGAACCGCCAGTACAACTTCCTGCCGATCGGCGGCAATCCGTTCGTCGGCACCGCAGCCCGGCCCAACGAGATCACCTACAGCGAAGATCGGCTCAGGCCGGCCGCGGCGCAACAACCGCCCGAGCCCGCTCCACAGCCCATCGACCCCGAGCTTGGTCTGCCCGGTCTGCTGTTGCCCGCGCCGCCCCCCGAGGACAACCCGTGAAGCGCGCGATCGGTGTCGCGGTGAGCATCGCGGTGGTCTGCGGGGCCACCGGATGTCAGTGGCGCGGCCTGAACTCACTGAGCCTGCCCGGTACCGCAAGCGCCAGCGGCACTTACACGATCTCCGCCGAGTTGCCCGATGTCGTCGTCATTGCGCAGAACTCGCGGGTTCGGGTCGCCGACGTCACCGTGGGCAACGTGACCAAGATCGAAGTCCAGGACTGGCACGCCCTGGTCACCATGCGCATCGACAACGGCGTGCACCTGCCGGCAAACAGCACCGCCACAGTCGGTCAGACCAGCCTGCTCGGCTCGATGCACATCGAACTGGCGCCACCGACCGACGAGCCGCCACGCGGCGAACTCGAAGACGGCGCGGTCATCCCGCTGTCGAGGGCCGCCACCTATCCAAGCACCGAGCAGACCCTGGCCTCGGTGTCGCTGCTGCTCAACGGCGGCGGTCTGGCGCAACTGCAGGAGATCAACCAGAGCTTCGCCCGAGCGCTGGCGGGGCGCGAGAACGACATGCGCAGCCTGCTCACACAATTGGACACGTTCATTGCTGGGCTCAACGATCAGACCGATGACATCATCTCGGCCACCGAGAAGTTGAACGGCCTCGTCGGCCAGTTCGCCCAGCAGAACCGGACCGTCGATCGGGCACTGACCACGATTCCGCAGGCACTGGCGGTGCTGGCCGAGCAGCGCGCTCAGATCGCCGACGCCGCCGACGCACTCGGCAAGTTCAGTGCCATCGCGGTCTCCACCGTCGAGCAGAGCAGGGAGGCGCTGGTGGCCAACCTGCGCAACATCGCCCCGGTGTTGCGTTCGTTGGCCGACGCCGGCCCGGCGCTGACGCAAGGCCTCGACTTCCTGTCGACCTATCCCTGGGTCAAGAGCAACATCCCCAATTGGTTCCGCGGCGACTTCGCCAACATCAGCCTGGTCGTCGACCTGACGTTGAGCCGGATCGACAGCGGCCTGTTCACCGGAACACGCTGGGAAGGCGACCTGACCGAGCTGGAACTCCAGTGGGGCAGAACCGTCGGACAGATGCCCAGCCCCTACACCGCGGGCAATCCGCTGGTGGCCCCCTACCACTTCGGGGGGTACTGACGTGTTTCGGCTGTCGCGCACCGTCTGGAACCAGCTGGCGATCCTGGCCACCGTCACCCTGGTGGCCGGTGGGGTCATGGCGTTCGGATTCGTCAAGGTGCCAGCGCTGTTCGGCATCGGCCGCTACACGGTGATCGTCGAGCTGCCGGCCTCCGGAGGTCTGTACCCGACATCGGTGGTGACCTACCGCGGCACCGAGATCGGCCGGGTCAGGTCCATCGACGTCGATGCCGACGGGGTGCGTGCGGTGCTCAAGCTGAACTCGGCTATCAAGGTGCCCGCACCGGTGACAGCGGCGGTGCACAGCCGCTCGGCGATCGGCGAACAGTTCCTCGAACTGACCCCGGCCCCCGGGACCGACGACCACCGCACGCTGCGCGCCGGCGATGTGATCGGGGTGGATCAGGTGCGGATTCCCGCCGATATCGCCCACCTGCTGGACGCCACCAACCTTGCGCTGCGGTCGATTCCGAACGACGACCTGCGTACCGTGATCGACGAGGCGAACAAGGCGGTAGGCGGTCTGGGGGCAGAACTGTCGCGGATCGTCGCCGGCTCCACATCGCTGGCCATCGAGGGCGGGCAGGCCGCGCAACCGCTGGCACAGTTGATCGACGAAACCCCGCCCGTACTGAATTCGCAAGTCCAAACCGCGGATTCGGTGCTGATCTGGGCGCAGCGACTGGCGTCGATCACCGGCCAGCTGGCCGCCGAGGACCGTGCATTCGCCGGGCTGCTCAGTGCGGGAGCCCCGGCACTGAATGAGGCCGACGCGCTGCTGGGCCGGGTGGCCCCGGCCCTGCCGGTGTTGCTGGCGAACATGGTCAGTCTGGGGCAGATCGCCGTGACATTCCGGCAGGGAATCGAGCAACTGCTGGTGCTCTTTCCGCAGGGCACCGCGGTGATGTCGGCGATCACGCTGGCCGATTCGGGGCTGAACACCCCCTATCGCGGCATCTACCTGGACTTCAACCTCAACATGAACTACCCGCCGCCCTGCAACACCGGATTTCTTCCGGCCCGCCAGCAGCGTGTCCCGGCCGCCGTCGACTACCCCGACCGGCCCGCCGGCGAGCTGTACTGCCGGGTCCCGCAGGATTCTGACCTCAATGTGCGTGGCGCCCGCAACATTCCGTGTGAGAACAATCCCGCCAAACGCGCTCCCACGGTCGAGATGTGTGAGAGCGACCAGTGGTATGTGCCGCTCAACGACGGCTACAACTGGAAGGGCGACCCCAACGCCACGGCGTCGGGTCAGGCCGTGCCGCAGGATCCGCCGGTCGCGTTCGTCCCCTATGACCCGGCCACCGGCAGCTACCTCGGACCGGATGGACAACGGCACATCCAGGCCGATCTCGTCCCGCAGCAGAAGGAGCAGACATGGCAGACGATGTTGATACCGCCGAGCCCGTAGCGCCGTCCGGTGCACCGGCCCGGCGCGCCGGGGCGACGCGCCGGGTGATCGCCGTCGTCGTCGTGGGCCTGGCGGTGGTGGTGCTCACCGGTGCCCTGGGCTGGTTGGGGTACCGGATCCAGGCGAACCAGCAGGCCCAGGAGCAACGCGAACAGTTCGTCCAGGTGGCGCGCCAAGCCGCGGTCAACCTGACCACGATCAGCTACGCCCAGGCCGGTGCCGACGTGCAGCGCATCATCGACACGACAACGGGGGAGTTCCGCGACGACTTCACCCAGCGGTCTCGGCCGTTCGTCGACGTTGTCCAGCAAGCGCATTCGGAGTCTGAGGGCACCGTGACCGAGGCCGGGCTCGAATCGGTGGACGGCGACCGGGCCGACGTGTTGCTGGCGGTCGCGGTGCGCACCACGATGGCCGGAAACGTCGTGCCGGAGCCGCGCCGCTGGCGCATGCGGATCAGCCTGCAACGCACCGACGACGGTCCCAAAGTGTCCAACATCGTCTTCATCCCGTGAACGGAGGTGGCCATGTCTACAGCTCCCACCCTTGATGCTCCCGACGTCGCAGACGCCGTCGCCGATGACACCGAAGACACGGCGGCGGCTCTGCCGAACCCGCCTTCGGCGTTGCGGCGCGTGCTGGTAGTCGGCCTGCTGTCGGCGCTGGCGTCAGCCCTGGCGGTGGCGGCCGGTTACCTGCGCTGGCAGGACGTCTCGGCGCAGGTGAGCCAGCAGGCGGCCGCCGAGTCCGTGCAGGCCGCCACCGACGCCGCTATCGCGATGCTGACCTACCGCCCCGACAACGTCGACACCGCGTTGGCGGCGGCCGCCGACGCCATGACGGGCTCCTTTCGCGACGAGTACACCCACCTGGTCGCCGATGTCGTTGCCCCCGGCGCCAAACAGCAACAGATCTCGACGGTCGTCAGGGTGCCGGCGGCGGCATCGGTGAGCGCGAACAGCCGCCACGCCGTGGTGCTGCTGTTCGTCGACCAGGCGACCACATCGGGGAAAGGGCCGGCCACCGATACCGCCTCGAGTGTTCGGGTGAGCCTGGACAAGGTCGGTGGCCGGTGGCTGGTCTCGCAATTCGACCCGGTGTAGCGCAGATGAGATTCGGTGTGCACCACGCGGCGGTGCTGCTGATCGCGATGGTCGGTGCTGCGACGGTTCCGGTGGCCGGCGCCGACAACTCGCGCCTCAACGACAGCGTGGTGACCAACGTCTACACCATTCATCATCAGGCCGGTTGCGCAGAAAAGGTGATGGCAGACCCGCGGCTGGTGCTCGCCGCGGAGTGGCACGCCAAAGATGTTCTCGCGAATCGAGATCTGGACGGCGATCTGGGCTCGGACGGCTCCACTCCGCAGACCCGGGCGCAGGCCGCCGGGTTCCCGGGGCCCGTCGCCCAAACCGTCGCGATCAACCCGGCGGTGGCTATCAGCGGCATCGAGATCCTTAACCGCTGGTACTACAACCCGCGGGATCTGGCGGTGATGTCGGACTGCGCCAACACCGCGATCGGGGTGTGGTCGGAGAACAGCCTGGACCGTTCGGTGGTGGTCGCCGTTTACGGTGCGGCTTCTCGGGGTTAGGCGTAGTACGGTGATCAGCGCGGACGAGTTGGCCGGGCGGCCGCGGCTCGCTGTCAAGCGGGTCGAGGAAAGTCCGGACTTCACAGAGCAGGGTGATTGCTAACAGCAATCCGAGGTGACTCGCGGGACAGTGCCACAGAAAACAGACCGCCACCGCAAGGTGGTAAGGGTGAAACGGTGCGGTAAGAGCGCACCAGCGTTCCGGGTGACCGGGACGGCTTGGTAAACCCCACCCGAAGCAAGGCCAAGAAGGCCGCATTCCGGTGCGGCTGCGCAGGTGTTTGAGGGCTGCTCGCCCGAATCTGCGGGTAGGCCGCTTGAGGTACCCGGCAACGGTGTGCCCAGATGGATGGTCGCCGCCGCACCGCGTCAGTGGTGCGGGACAGAATCCGGCTTACAGGCCAACTCGTCCGCCCCACAATGGTGAGCTGCACGTTCAGCGGGTCGGGTTCACTACCGTCCGCAGTAGGTGATGCGAGCACCGAGTCGATCGCGTCTCGCGTCCGGTCGTCGGAGTCGGGCCACAGGTGGCTGTAGGCTTAGCGCCACTTGGCGGGTCGCCTCCACTGCTTGCCTGTGGCCGCATCGACCACAGTCGCAGGAAGCTGGCTGCTACGGATCTTCCTCATGCCGATATGGAATGACGCAGGCATCAACGTCATGAGTTCGTTCGAGACGCGCCGTGGTGGAAATGCAGCGGCGACGAAGAGGGCGGGATTCAGCTGCCGCGCGAGCCGGACACCGGGGGCAAGGTCGCTGTCGGCTGAGATGATCAACGCCGCGTTAGTCAGCTTGTTGGCAGCGTCGGCGACGAGATTGACAGCGATGTTGACGTCAGTCTCTTTCTCCTCGTAAGCGGTCCACGAGTTGCCGCACCGCCCGCAGTTCTTGGTCTTCGACTGGTAGCGCCCCTGAACTACTTCGATCAAGCCAGGGTTCTGCGCCACCAACGCGGCGAGGTAGTCCTGCTGGTTCGACAGCCCGGCAGTATCGTTGAGGACCGGCGCGGTGAAGTACATGACCTTGGTCAGTACGCTCTGCGGCCGGAGGCTTTGCGCGAGGGCGCCCAGGTCCAGCCAAAGATGCTTCCGAGCAGTCGCCTGGTGCAGACCGTGATACAGATTGAAGCCGTCGACGTAGACGGCCAGCGTCTCAGCCACGGCAGCCACCGCCCACACGCCAGAGCGCCATATGGGGAATGACTTCACCCTGTAGATCAGTTATAGTATTCACGTAACCCCGCCGCCGTCTTCGGACGGTTGGCCCGACGGCCCTTCTTCGGAAGGGCCGTTTTTGTCGGTGTCGCCATCCGTCTGGTTGATCTGGTGCCTCTCCGCATAATCGGCGAGCATGTCGACGACCTCGTAGAAGAACTTGCGATCCTCACCGCGCAGGTTGAGCGGGTTGACGTTGACCGTCAACGACATGGTGCCGCCCGTTTGCAGCTGGACGCTGGTTTCGTACTCAGACTTCGGGGGCAGCGTCGTCTCGCCGCGCTCGGCAGCGTTACCACTGCTGCTGCCGCTGTTGCCGCCGTTGCTTGCCCGTTTCTTCGGGCTCTTGCGCCTCTGACCTGGCGACCCGGACCCCGGTCGGGTGCTCGGAAAGTGAGGGCTCAGCGGAATGTCGGCACGCCGTGCGGCATGTAGAAAGAACGTCACTGCTTTGCGGCGCGTGTCGGCGCCGTCGATCCCGTATGTGTCACGGAAGCATTCATGGAGCTGCTGCTCTGTGCCGTTCTGCGAGGACACTGCGAGCGCATCGGCGTAGTACTTCTCGACCAGCACGCGAAGGTATTTCTTGCGGGCGGTTTCGTCAGCCACAGCGAAATCGACAAATGCGGGCTGGACCTTGCGGTCGTCGTCGATCATGCCGAAGGTGCGCAGCGTGGCCATGATGTTGACCTGATCAGAGCCCGATTTCGTGCCCATAAGCGACCGATCGATCGCCGGCGGTAGGGGATGAGCCGCCAGCTCACCGACGAAGTTCCACAGCGTGGCGAACGGCAGGTACGGCGGTTTGAAGTCCCCGCGATCGTCATCAGCCATGTCGCTCTCCCTCTCCTTCATTCGCTCTGGCAGGCACTCACTTTACATGCCACAAGTGCATGCCACAAGCCAAGACGCGGTAGATACTTCTTTACCGACGAAGTGGCATGCGCCAAGATCATCGATATGGGCATTCACGCAGGTATGAGGGTGCAGGTCACAACCGCAAGCGGTGAGCAGGTGCCGATGATTTCGGTGAGCGACGAAGTGCCCGGCAGAGATATGCCGGTGGTGTGGGTGTCGTCGATCGACGAGTACCGGGTATCTCAGGAAGCCGCATATCGAACGCCGTGGCCTTCGCAGTATGTGAGGCCCGATGAGATAGGCGCCTGAGCTATTCGGTAAGCGCCGACATCACCACGGCGCGTATATCAGCGTCGTCGACCTCGGTGTACCGCTCCGTTGTCGCGACCGACGAAGTGCCCGACAAGCATTTGCACCGTGCGGTTCCGCGATCCGAGCATGAAGACCAGATGCCCTCGACGGGTTGCGAGGGTCGATGGCGACCGGCCTCCGCGGCCTCGGCTGCAAGGTACGACGCGATCGGGCTGGCCGCGCTGGCGGCAGCGGTAGGGGGCGCGGGCCGTTCACGCCACGTCGAGCCACGGCACCGCCGCGATGTCGAGCGCCTGGGCGACGTCTTCGCAGTGCCGGCGCGGCGGGCGTGCGGCGTACCGGCAGTCCGTCCGCAGTAGGTCCAGCATTCGCCATCGACGACCAATGGAGCCAACGCTCTGAGCTGCCTTTTCCGGATTAACCAACACAGCTCGCGAACGCAAACGCGCAGGGGTCATACTCCGGCTTACAGGCCAACTCGTCCGCCCCGCAACGCTAACCAGCGCGTGCCCCTTCGGAGCTGTCTCGACGGCATCGGAGTTCCCAGGCCGTTACCAAGTCCTCACACTGCCACCCAGGACTGCGCGAGGTGGTGATTACGGGTTAACTTGTCGTCCATGACGAGCGAAGAACAGCTCCGGCAGATCGCCCGGGACGTATTCCCGGATTGGTCGCGTCCGCCGAGGATCGTGGTCGAGCAGATCGGCGAGCTGGTGAGGCGCTGGCCGGTTGAAGGTTTCGCTCGCGAGTTGCTACCCGATCGGCAGTGCCGTCTTGTTTGGATCGACAGACACGTGATCGGACAGCTGGATTACCTTGCGGACGCTGCGGAGGAGCAGAGTCTCGATTGCCTGATCCGGCCGCTGAATCAGGTCACTGGGGTCGATGTCAGTGTCTGCGGATCGATGGACGCTTTCGGAGAGCGAACGTACCGGCGCGCCGCCCGGGTGCGCTTCGCATCGGGGAATGCGATTGTGGTCGACACGACCCAACACACGAACGACAGCCTTCGCGGCAATGCCGACCGGTTCATCGATCGGGTACTGGACGCACTGGCGGGCACATCCGCAGGGGACAAGGCGCCTTCTCTGGCTAACGGCAGCACGCCGCCCAGCGCCCGCGGTACGGCGCCGTCATCGAGCCTTAGTGAACAGCCCCGGCCCATGGGGCGGTTCTGAGTCTCGGCTCTCCTGCGTCGAGCCTCGCTAAACCGCCCGGACCATGGGGCGGTTCCAGCTTCGGCTCTCCTGCGTCGAGCCTCGCTAAACCGCCCGGTCGAGTTTGCGTAGCGCGGGCCGCAACTTGGCACGACACTGCGCGGCAAGGTCGGCCTCGCGCGCATACAGCAGCCCGTAGGTGAAGGTGTCCTCCCCGGCGGCAGTCGCGGCATCGGCCTGCCGCAGCAGATGCGCCCGGCTGACCACGCTGTCCTGGTGATCGCCCAGCAGGGTCTGAATCGCCTTCGCCCGCTTGGCGATCTTCGTCTTATTCGCCGCCGACGCCGCGTAGCGCAGCCGCTTGGCTGCCTTGCGGATCCGATGCAGCGCGGCGTCGCGGTCGGCGGCCTTTTTGGCGGCCTTCACCGCCTTGCGCAGCCGCCGATAGGCACTGCCCACGGGCGCCGACCGCTCGGCATCCGGCGCGCTGATCAGCTCATCGAGGCCGTCGAGCAGGCGGAAGTATCGCGGGGAGTGCATCGCGGCCAGGCTGCGCCGTCGTCCGGTGTCATAGCGGCGCAGCGAACCTTCGACAAGCCGCTCGCGGACCGGGCCGCGGACCAGCTCGGGCGCCAGCTCATCGAGCGCCTGCTGATAACGCTGGGCCAGGACCTCGGCGTCGCGCGCCACACCCAGCACCGCACCTAATTCCTTCAGCTCACCCAGCAGGGGGGCGTGTGCGGCTTCTTCGCCGTGCAGCAGGCTGCGGATCCGCCGGATGGTGACCCGCATCTGATGCACCGCGTCGTCGGCATCGGCGCGCATCGCCCGATCCCACACCAGCAGCTGCTCGATCTGGTCGGCCAGCGCACGGTGCAGGCGATCGGTGGGGTGCGCGGTCACAGGCGCAGTGCCGAGCACCTTGGCCAGTTTGGAGCCGTGGCCGGCCGGCTTGGCGCCGGTGTCCACCAGCCGGTTGCCCAGCCGGTCCAGCAGCTTGTGGTCCCCGCAGCCCAGCTCCAATTCCCATTCCCGCCAGCGCTGTTCGGCGGGCGCGGGGTCGGGGCCCTCGGCCGACGCGGTGACCTGATCGTCGCAGAATTCGGCCAACACCTCGCCGTGATCGTCGCGCAGCACCACCAACTCGCGGGCGGTGCGGATCTGTGCGACGGGCGCCAGGGGCCTATCACGCACGATAGCCATGACCACGTCGAGCAGTTCGCCGGGAATATCGGGGCCCAGGGGAGCGCGTACCTCGGTGCGGGTGTCCGGCCCGGCCGGCAGCTTAAGGTGCCAGCCGGCATCGGGACCGCCCGTGCGCCGGCGCAGCGTGACCTTGCGGGCCGCCAGGTCGTGGCCGGCAGTGTCGAAGTAGACCGCCGCCAGATCCTGCGCGGGCAACCGTTCGACTCGGGCAACCCCGGCGATGCCGTCGAAGGACGGCGACATGGCGGAGGCGTCAACGTCGAACTTGCGCTCCACCTCGCGATACCGCGAGGCTTTCGGGTCGGCTGCGGACACGCTCTCCAGCCTGTCACACCCTGATCGCCCGGACAGGGCTTTCTAGAAGCAGTGCTCCTCGGCCGGGAAGGTGCCTGCCGCCACCTCGTCGGCGTACTGTGTTGCCGCGCGGCGCAATTCAGCACCCACTTCACCGAAGCGCTTGACGAACCGGGCGGTCTTGCCGGTGGTCATCCCGGCCATGTCCTGCCACACCAGAACTTGAGCGTCGCAGTTGGGCCCGGCGCCGATCCCGACGGTGGGGATGGTCAGCTTGCCGGTGATCTGGGTCGCCAGCTCCGCGGGCACCATCTCCATCACCACCGCGAACGCACCGGCCTCGGCCACCGCGATCGCATCGTGAACGGTCTGCTCGGCGGCATCCCCACGTCCCTGCACCCGGAAGCCGCCCAGGGTGTTCACGCTCTGCGGGGTGAACCCGATGTGCGCCATCACCGGGATGCCGGCCGCCGAGAGTGTGGCGATCTGGTCGGCCACCCGCTCGCCGCCCTCCAACTTGACCGCGTGCGCGCCGCCCTCCTTCATGAAGCGGGTCGCCGTCGCCAGTGCCGCGGCCGGCCCTCCCTCGTAGGAGCCGAACGGCAGGTCGGCCACCACCAGCGCATGCGGGGCACCGCGTACCACCGCCCGCACCAGCGGGATCAACTCGTCGATAGTGATCGGAACGGTGCTGTCATAGCCGTAGACCACATTGGCCGCCGAGTCCCCGACCAACAGCACCGGGATGCCAGCGTCGTCGAAGACGCGTGCGGAGGAGTAGTCGTAGGCCGTCAACATGCCCCACTTACGGCCCTCGTTCTTCATCTGCTGCAGATGATGGACGCGGGTCTGCGGTGCAATGCGGACAGGCTCAGGAGAAGCGCCATAAACGTGCTCAGACATCGTTATCCCTCGATGTGGTCGGGTCGATCCTCGAAGCCCTTAACCGGGTCCCCGGGTCGTCTGACTGAACCAGTCTGCCACTTGCCGCGGCGCAGCTGAACCAGCTAGTGGAGTGGATTTCCTCACACCGCCAACGCGCTGAGCGCACCGGGTGCCCGGGCTTGCTCCGGCGTGCATGGCAGCATGTGGTGTCATGAGTTCGCCGACCCGCCGCGACCGGACCGCGCGCACCGCCCTGACCTGCCTCGCGATCGCCATGGTGGCGCTCTTTGTCGGCAGCTGCACCCGAATGACCCCTGGTCAGGCGATCATGGCCGTGCCGCAGCTCGGTCAGCCGGTCCAATGGGACAAGTGCCGCTTCACCGCCGACACCAACATCAAGGTGCCCGCCGACGCGCAGTGCGGCTTCATCGGCGTACCGGTCGACTACGCCAAACCTCAGGGCGCCGTCGCCCGGCTGGCCATGATCCGTTTCCCGGCCACCAAGACCAAGATCGGCTCGCTCGTGATCAACCCCGGCGGCCCCGGCGAGTCCGGGATCGAAACCGCGGTGGGTCTGGTCAGCTCGCTGCCGCGACAGGTGCGCGAGCAGTTCGACCTGGTGGGATTCGACCCGCGCGGAGTGGCCTCGTCACGGCCCGCGGTGTGGTGCAACTCCGACGAGGAGAACGACCGGCTGCGGGCCCTGGACCAGGTCGACTACAGCCCCGCCGGCGTGGAACGCATCGAGAACGAGACCAAGGAATACGTCGAACGCTGCCTGGACAAGACCGGCAAGGAATTTCTGGCCAACGTCGGCACCGTCAACGTGGCCCGCGACCTCGACGCGATCCGCGAAGGCCTCGGCGACGACAAGCTGACCTACCTCGGCTACTCCTACGGCACCCGGATCGGCTCGGCCTACGCCGAGGCCTACCCGCAGAACGTGCGCGCGATGATCCTCGACGGGGCCGTGGACCCCGATGCCGACCCCATCGAGGAGGACCTGCGGCAGGCGGAGGCCTTCCAGGGCGCCTTCGACGACTTCGCGGCGGACTGCGCCAAAGACGCCGACTGCCCGCTGGGCACCGATCCGGCCAAGGCCGTCGACACCTACCACAGCCTGGTCGACCCGCTGGTGGGCAAGCCCGCCAAGACCAAGGATCCGCGGGGCCTGAGCTACAGCGATGCGATCGTCGGCACCATCATGGCGCTGTACTCGCCGACGTTCTGGACGCACCTCAACGACGGGCTGTCCGATCTGGCCGCCGGCCGGGGCGACATCATGCTGAGCCTGGCCGACCTCTACATGCGCCGTGACTCCAGCGGCCACTACACCAACGCCACCGACGCTCGGGTGGCCGTCAACTGCGTCGATCAGCCGCCGATCACCGACCGCGCCAAGGTGATCGAGGAAGACAAGCGATCACGCGAGGTGGCGCCATTCATGAGCTACGGCAAGTTCACCGGCGACGCCCCGCTGGGCACCTGCGCCTTCTGGCCGGTACCGCCGACCAGTGAACCCCACGCCATCTCGGTGCCGGATCTGCCGCCGACGCTGGTGGTCTCCACCACCCGCGACCCGGCCACCCCGTATCAGGCCGGCGTGGACCTGGCCAAGCAGCTCGGCGGCGGGTTGCTGACCTTCAACGGAACCCAGCACACAGTGGTATTCCAGGGCAACGAATGCGTGGATCGTTACGCGACGCGGTACCTGGTCGACGGCACGCTGCCGCCAACCGCTGCGAAGTGCTGAGCGCTGATACGCTTCGCGGTATGGACCGTCAGAAGGAGTTTGTGCTCCGCACGCTGGAGGAACGCGACATCCGTTTCGTCCGGCTCTGGTTCACCGACGTACTCGGTTATCTGAAGTCGGTGGCGATCGCCCCGGCCGAACTCGAGGGCGCCTTCGATGAAGGCGTCGGCTTCGACGGTTCGGCCATTGAGGGCTTTGCCCGGGTCTTCGAATCCGACATGGTCGCCCATCCCGATCCCTCCACCTTCCAGCTGCTGCCGTGGACCTCGGACTCGGGTCGGCAGTACTCCGCGCGGATGTTCTGCGACATCACCATGCCGGACGGATCACCGGCATGGGCGTCCTCGCGCCACGTGTTGCGCCGGCAGCTGGGCAAGGCCGCGGAGATGGGTTTCGCCTGCTACGTGCACCCCGAGATCGAGTTCTTCCTGCTCGAACCCGGTCCCTACGACGGCAGCACCCCGGTTCCCGCCGACGACGCGGGCTACTTCGACCAGTCGATCCACGGCTCGGCCGCCAACTTCCGCCGGCACGCGATCGACGCGCTGGAGTCCATGGGCATCTCGGTGGAATACAGCCACCACGAGAACGCCCCGGGCCAGCAGGAGATCGACCTGCGCTACGCCGACGCGCTGTCGATGGCCGACAACGTGATGACGTTCCGCTACCTGATCAAAGAGATCGCCCTCAAAGAAGGCGTCCGGGCGTCGTTCATGCCCAAGCCGTTCCGTGAGCACGCCGGCTCTGCCATGCACACCCACCTGAGCCTGTTCGAGGGCGAGGTCAACGCCTTCCACAGCCCGGATGACCCGCTGCAGCTGTCGGACACCGCCAAGTCGTTCATCGCCGGAATTCTCGAGCACGCCAACGAGATCAGCGCCGTCACCAACCAGTGGGTGAACTCCTACAAGCGTCTGATCCACGGTGGGGAAGCCCCCACCGCTGCCTCGTGGGGTGCCTCCAACCGCTCCGCACTGGTGCGGGTGCCGATGTACAGCCCCCACAAGACCTCGTCGCGGCGCATCGAGGTGCGCAGCCCGGACTCGGCGTGCAATCCCTACCTGGCCTTCGCGGTGCTGTTGGCGGCCGGGCTGCGCGGGATCGAGCAGGGCTACGAACTGGGCCCGGAGGCCGAGGACAACGTCTGGGCGCTGACTCCCGAGGAGCGCAGGGCGATGGGCTACAAGGAACTGCCCGGCACCCTGGAGCGCGCGCTGAGCGAGATGGAGAACTCCGAACTGGTGGCGGAAGCGTTGGGGGAGGAGGTCTTCGACTTCTTCCTGCGCAACAAGCGCCAGGAGTGGGCGAACTACCGCAGCCACGTGACCCCTTACGAACTGCAGAACTACTTGGCGCTGTAAGCCCTATTCGTGTCGTATCCCGGATCTCAGCGCCGAAAGCTGCCCAGCGTAGGGCGCCTCGGTCTGGTCGACCGGTACGCCGAAGCGGATTTGACCGCGCTGGGCTGGTACAGCGCCTACACCCAAGCGCACGTCGATGTGCTCTGGGCACTGTCGCGGGCACCCGACGCCGACGCGGCATTGCGCACGCTGGTCCGGCTTTCCGAGACCCCGGGCATCGATTGGCCTGAGCTGAGCGCGGCGCTCATGGCCGACAAAGGCCTGCGGGGGCGCCTGTTCGGGGTACTGGGAGCGTCTCTGGCCCTGGGCGATCACCTGATCGCCCACCCGGAATCCTGGAAGCTGCTGGCCAGTCCGGAGGATTCCGGTAACCACACGATCGCGCTGCCGTCAGCGGCCGAACTGCGTGCGATGCTCGCCGACGGCGTCGCCGCCGTCACCGACGGCGCCTACGTGGAGCGGTTGCGGTCGCTGTACCGCGATCGGCTACTGGTGTTGGCGTCGATCGACCTGGCGCCGACCGTCGAGAATCTGCCGGTGCTGCCTTTCGTGGCGGTCGGGGAGCACCTGGCAGACCTTGCGGACGCCGCGCTTGCGGCCGCCCTGCGGGTGGCCGAGATCCGGGTGTGTGGCAGCGATGTCACCCCGCCGCGGATCGCCGTGATCGCCATGGGCAAATGCGGTGCGCGGGAACTCAACTACGTCAGCGACGTCGATGTGATCTTCGTGGCCGAAGAGGCCGACGCGGTGAGCACCCGGGTCGCCGGCGAGCTGATGCGGGTGGCCGGCGAGGCGTTCTTCGAAGTCGATGCCGGGTTGCGGCCCGAGGGCCGCCACGGCGCGCTGGTGCGGTCCTTGGAATCACACATCGCCTACTACCACCGGTGGGCCAAGACCTGGGAATTCCAGGCCCTGCTCAAGGCGCGCGCCGCAGTCGGTGACGCCGAGCTGGGCCGGGCCTACATCGACGCCATGCTGCCGATGGTCTGGACCGCTTGCGAGCGTGAGGATTTCGTCGTCGACGTGCAGGCGATGCGGCGACGAGTGGCGCAACTGGTGCCGGCCGACATCCGCTCGCGCGAGCTCAAGCTCGGATCGGGCGGCTTGCGCGATGTGGAGTTCGCCGTGCAGCTGCTTCAGCTGGTGCACGGCCGCGGTGACGAGACCTTGCACGTGGCGTCCACGGTCGATGCGCTGGCGGCCTTGGGTGCCGGCGGCTACGTGGGCCGCGACGATGCGGCCAACCTGACCGCCTCCTACGAGTTCCTGCGCCTGTTGGAACACCGGCTGCAGCTGCAGCGGCTCAAGCGCACCCACATGCTGCCGCCCCCCTACGACGACGAGGCGCTGCGTTGGCTGGCCCGGGCCGCGCACGTGCGGCCCGACGGCCGCCACGACGCCTTGGGCGTACTTCGTGAAGAGCTCAAGGCGCAGAACAGGCGGGTGTCGCGCCTGCACGCCAAGCTCTTCTATCAGCCGCTGCTCGAAGCTGTCGGTCCGGCGGGGCTGGAGATGGCCGGCGGGCTCACCCCGGGCGCCGCGGAGCGGCAGCTGGCGGCCCTGGGTTATGAGGCGCCGCACAACGCCCTGACGCATCTGGGCGCGTTGACCAACCAAAGTGGCCGCCGGGGTCGGGTGCAGGCGGTACTGCTGCCCAAGCTGCTGTACTGGCTGTCAAGCACGCCCAACCCCGATGCGGGCCTGCTGGCCTACCGGCGGCTGAGCGAGGCGATGGCCCAGAACCGCTGGTACCTGAGCACTCTGCGTGACAGCAGCGCGGTGGCCAAGCGCCTGATGCGGGTGCTGGGGACCTCCGCCTACATCCCGGAACTGCTGATGCGCTCGCCCGATGTGATCCAGGCCTACGGCGACGGCCCCTCCGGGCCCAAGTTGCTCGACACCGGGCCGGAGGCGGTGTCGCGGGCGCTGATCGCCTCGGCGGGCCGTCATCCCGACCCCGTGCGTGCGATCGCATCCGCCCGCAGCCTGCGTCGCCACGAACTGGCCCGCATCGCCTCGGCCGACCTGCTGGGCATGCTTGGAGTGACCGATGTCTGCCGCGCGCTGACCGCGGTATGGGTGGCGGTGCTGCAGGCTGCGCTGGAGGCGATCATTCGCGTCAACATGGCCGGCGACGAGGTGAAGGAACCCCCGGCGCGGATCGCGGTGATCGGTATGGGCCGGCTCGGCGGACGGGAACTGGGCTACGGCTCGGACGCCGACGTCATGTTCGTGTGCGAGGTCAACGAGAAGGCGGCCGGGGCGACCGAATCCGACGCGGTGCGCTGGGCCACCTCGATCGCCGAGCAGGTCCGCGCGCTGCTGGGAACCGCCAGCAACGATCCGCCCTTGCAGGTCGACATCAACCTGCGCCCCGAGGGCCGCAACGGCCCGCCGGTGCGCACCCTGGCGTCGTACGAGGCCTACTACGCCCAGTGGGCGCAGCCCTGGGAGATTCAGGCATTGCTGCGGGCGCACAGCGTGGCCGGCGACCCCGATTTGGGCCAACGGTTCCTGCGGATGGTCGACGCCACCCGGTATCCACCCGGCGGGGTGTCCGCTGAGGCGGTGCGCGAGATCCGCCGCATCAAGGCACGCGTCGATGCCGAGCGGTTGCCCCGCGGCGCCGATCCCAATACGCACACCAAGCTGGGACGCGGCGGGCTGGCCGACGTCGAATGGACCGTGCAGCTGCTGCAGCTGCGCCACGCCCACCATGTTCCCGAGCTGCACAACACCTCAACGCTGGAAACCCTGGACGCCATCGCCGCCGCCGGACTTCTCGCGCACGATGACGTGGACCGGCTCAGGCAGGCGTGGCTACTGGCAACCCGCGCCCGCAACGCACTGGTCCTGGTGCGGGGCAAACCCACCGACCAGCTGCCCGGGCCGGGCCGCGCGCTCAACGCGGTGGCGGTGGCGGCCGGCTGGCCCGGCGGGGACGGCGGGGAGTTCCTGGACAACTATTTGCGTGTGACACGACGCGCGAAGATCGTGACACGCAAGGTATTCGGAGACTGAAGGAGAACGCGTTGGTGGATTTCAGGGACCGCTCGGACGTGCCGACGATCAGCGTCGACGAGAGCGGGCGGCTGGTGCAGCGTTACGGGCCGCTGGCCCAGGCGGTACGCGACCTGATCGATGCCACCATCCGCACCCAGGCCGACGACGACACGGCCCGGGAGGTCACCGAACAGGTACAGGCGTTGACCGCCCGGCTCAGCGCCGGCAATCTCAGTGACTCGCCCGGCCTGCGTTACGTTGTCGACGGTAGGCCGCTGGCGTGGGGAAATGCCGTTGTGGGGCTGCGCAATCCGGTCGCCCCGCCGCTGGTGATCCAGCACGGGGAGAACGGGCATTGCTGGAGCGATTTTCACCTGGGCGCAGCGTATGAGGGCCCACCGTCGCTGGTACACGGTGGCGTCAGCGCGCTGGTCCTGGACCATGTGCTCGGTGAGGCGGCCAGCGACGGCCTGACCAAGCCGCTCTACACCGGCACGATCACGGTGAAATATCTGCGCGGCACGCCCTTGGGGCCGTTGCGTGCCGAGGCCACGATCTACCGCAAGGAAGGTGTCAAAACGTATGTCCGCGGTCATATCTCAGACGCCTCGGGAGTCACCGTAGAGGCCGACGGGGTGTTCATCACTCCGTCGTGGGCGCGCGACGCGGTGGAGTGACCACCAGCGACCGCGGCGTTACAGCGACATCAGGGCTGACAGCACGCTCAGCGCGCCGATGCCGATCCCGGCGGTGACGAGCCCCGTATCGGCGGCCAGCGGCATCAGGAGCGCGTCGAGCGGGTCGCCGGCGGCCAGTTCCTGCGCGAACAGGCTGATGTTGTACGCCGGCAAAGTGGTGAGCATGGCGTTGACCAGGTCAGTGATCGGCAGCAGAGTCGAGTAGAGGGTGGACAGGTCCGCGGAGAAGGCGTTCACGCCGCCGGCGAAGGTGTCCAGCACCGACGCGCTGTTCGCCAGGGCCTCGGGCAGGCTGGGCAGCGAGCCCAGATCGTGGATGAAGTCGTTCCAGCCCTGCTCGACACCGTTGCCCAGCGCCGTGAGGACATCGCCCAGATCGATGTTCGTCGGGAACAACCCGAACGGCGTGGACAGGTCGGCCGGTCCTGGATCCCAACCGTTCTCGATGCTGCCGTAGCCCAGGTTGATCAGCACGCGCAAGGCCGGCTGCATCAGGTCTGCCAGTGGATCGCCGAGGAAGGGAACGGCCCGCAGCAACTCCAGCAGTGGCAGGTTCTCGGTGGGAATCATGAAGTAGTCGGTGTTTCCGGCGTAGCCGTCTGAGACCGGCAGCAGAACGGACTGGGCGATCTGTTCGTCGGTGAGGTAGGGGATGGTGCCGTGCACAAAGGCGATACCCAAGACCGCGTTGAGGTCGGCCAGGAAGTTGAGCGGGTAGCGGGGGAAGTCCGAGAATCCGTCGTACTCCATGTTGTAGATGGCGGTGTCCCACGGAGTGTCCGACGGGGTGGCGCCGCTGAAGGTGACCCCGATGCTCGGAATGCTCAGTTCCGGCAGGCTTGGGTCGCCGAAGCGCGAGAGCAGACCGCCGTTGGGGTTGCTCGGGTCGACCAGCAGCACGAACGACAGCTGATCGGATGTGGGGATCTGGTCGGGCGGGAGTGCCAGCAGGTTCCGCATTTCCAGGGATGCGATCGTGGAGCTCTGGGAGCCGCCCACCACCACCAGGTCATGCCCGAGCGCGAGCCGCTCCTTGATGGTGTGGTCCAGGATCTGGACGCCCTGGGCCAGGGACTGGTCCAAGACCAGCGACTTGACGCCGGTCAGCGGGTAGAGGCCCTCCGGGGTGAACAGGGGATGCACCGAGTCGACCGGGAAGATCGGCTGGCCGGGAAACAGAGGTGAGGCCGGCATGAGGTACCGCTCGCTGATGGCGTCGATGAGCGCCTGTGAGGGGATCGGGGTGCCGCTGCCGCCCATGCCCCAGCCCTCGGTGTCGAGCAGGACCACCTGTGCCGACACCGACTGAGGCGCCTGCGCCGCGACGGTTGCGGGGAGTCCGGTACCGGCGATCAGCAAGGGCGCACAAGCTAGGGGGAGCAACCTGCGGTCAGTCATGGCCGGTCCTTTTCTCACGCGACCCCAGCGCCGCATTGGCTGGGATTTCACTGATCTGGCGATAAAATACATCGACTGTTTTTTCAGGTCAATAACATGTTTTGTGCCTTGGTAACCGCCATTACCGTCGAGCGGCGTCGGGGCCTATCCGGAATCCGGCCGCCAACATCGAACTGAACCGTGCACCGTCATCTCGGCTTGCTGACCAGGCCACTTTGCGTTCCCGCCTGGTCATCAAAAGTGATGTCGCAGATGTGTTTTCAGTCGACTTTCCGAAATTCCGGAGCCCTCGCGCGTGCCGAGAATTCCTCCTTGGGTACGCAACCGGAATTGTTAGCCGTCTGCGGCAAATTCATAGGAAACGCGCAGATTCTGGCTGGCAATTGGGGGCATCAGGCGCCTGCTCAGGGTGGATCGGTGTCGCCGCGCAGGAGTTCTTCGGGGGCAGGGACCGTCGGCTTGGGCCGGGCGGTCAGACGCCAGCGGCGGGTGATCTCGCGCGGGGTGATCCGCAACAGCTTCCACACCGCAGCCCGGACCGCGGCGATCGAACCAGAACCGTCCGGCGGGTCAGCCAGCTCGCCGAAAATCCGGTACATCAGGACACGATTGATGCGCTCCTGCGCTTCCAGCGTGGATCAACCCGCAACGGGGGATAGCCAGGCCCGGAGTCCCGGGCGTCCAGACCTCAGCAGTCGTAGTAGAGGGCGAACTCGTAGGGGTGCGGGCGCAGGTTGATCGGGGCGATTTCGTTGTCGCGCTTGAAACGGATCCAATTCTCGATCACGTCGGGAGTGAACACGCCGCCTTCGGTGAGGTACTCGTGGTCGGCTTCGAGGTTGTCGATCACCTGGGCCAGTGAGGTGGGTGCCTGGGCGATCTGGGCGGCCTCGTCGGGCGGCAGTTCGTAGAGGTCCTTGTCGACCGGGGCGGCGGGTTCGATCTTGTTCTTGATGCCGTCCACACACGCCATCAACAAGGCCGCGAAGGCCAGATACGGGTTGCCGGAGGAGTCGGGGCAGCGGAATTCCAGGCGCTTGGCCTTGGGGTTGGTGCCGGTGATGGGGATGCGCACGCAGGCGGAGCGGTTGCGCTGGCTGTAGACCAGGTTGATGGGGGCTTCGTAGCCGGGCACCAGGCGTTTGTAGGAGTTGATGGTGGGGTTGGTGAAGGCCAGTAGTGAGGGGGCGTGGTGCAAGATGCCACCGATGCAGTACCGCGCAATGTCGGACAGTCCGGCGTAGCCGGCCTCGTCGTAGAACAGCGGCGCGCCCTCCTTCCACAAGGACAAATGCACATGCATGCCCGAGCCGTTGTCGCCGAACAGTGGCTTGGGCATGAAGGTGACGGTTTTGCCGTGCGCCCAAGCGGTGTTCTTGATGAGGTACTTGAACAACATCACGTCGTCGGCGGCGTGCAGCAGCGTGTTGAATTTGTAGTTGATCTCGGTTTGGCCGCCGGTGCCGACCTCGTGGTGACCGCGTTCGACGGTGAAGCCCGCGTTGGTCAGGTTGGTGGACATGACGTCACGCAGGTCGACGTATTGGTCGTTGGGCGCAACAGGGAAGTAGCCGCCTTTCGGGCGGACCTTGTAGCCGAGGTTGGGGCTGCCGTCGGGCTCGGTGCTGCGGCCGGTGTTCCACCAGCCCGACGCCGCATCAATCTTGTGGAAGGCACCGTTGACCTGGGAGTCGAAGCTGACGGAGTCGAAGATGTAGAACTCGGCTTCGGCGCCGAAGTAGGCGGTGTCGGCGATCCCGGTGCTGGCGAGGTAGTTCTCGGCCTTGCGGGCGATGTTGCGCGGATCGCGGGAGTAGGGCTCACGGGTGAAGGGGTCGTGGACGAAGAAGTTCAGGTTCAGCGTCTTGGCCGCCCGGAACGGATCGATCTGCGCCGTGGCGAAGTCGGGGAGCAGCATCATGTCCGATTCGTGGATCGACTGGAATCCGCGGATCGACGAGCCATCGAATGCCAGCCCATCCTCGAACACACTCGCGTCCAGCGCCGCCGCCGGAATCGACAGGTGCTGCATCTGACCTGGCAAGTCACAGAAGCGGATGTCGACGTACTCCACATTCTCATCCGCGACGAGCTTGAGAATGTCGTCAGCAGTCTTGTCGGTCACAGAAATTCGCTCCTCAGTCGGTGGCCCCGGTGGGCCCTGGGGTGGCCGACGCTGACGTTACGCAACGGCGCCCGGACCGGTTGACGCCGGGTCGAATTGGCCGCCCGCCTATCGTAGGGGCCATGAGCCGCACGTTCTCCTCGTGGCTGTCCGGGCCGGAATCGGCCGGGCCACGCCCCTCCGACAGCGCACCAGGGCAGCGACTCGGCCTGCCGGAAAGCGGCCCCGGTTCCCTGGCCCCGATGGGTCGTCGCATGGTGGCCCTGGCCCTGGACTGGATGGTGGGCTACGGGCTGGCCGGTCTGGGCGTGGCCGCGGGTCTGGTGACCCCGGAATACCTGGCAACCGTGGTGCTGGGCGTCTGGCTGGTGCTCGGCGTCGCCGCCGTGCGACTGTTCGGCTTCACGCCGGGCCAATACGCCTGCGGGCTACGCGTGGTCCCGGTCGACGGTCCGGGCTTGGGAGTCGGGTTGGGCCGCGCCACGGTGCGCGGGCTGATGATCGCCCTGGTGGTACCGGCATTGTTCGCCGACGCCGACGGCCGCGGCCTGCAGGATCGGGCTACCGCCACCGCTGTGGTGCGCAGCCGCTGAATCTACGGGCGGCGGGCCACCGCTGCGCCCGCTGTCGACTCGGACTACCGGCGACGCACCGCGCGCTGGACGCCGCGCACCTTCGCGCCGCCGGGCAACGGCCCCTTGGGCATGGCCGCGGTCCCGGTCCGCGAGGTCAACGCAGCCAGCTTCGACTCCAGCGAGTCCATCTGCTTGGTGGTGATATTGGCCGGCAGCTTGGTCAAGTAGCGCTCCAGCTTGCTCAGCGGCACTTCGCCCTCACCGGTGCCCACCACGATGTCGTAGATCGGCACGTCACCGACCAGCCGGGCGGTGCGCTTCTTCTCCTGGGCCAGCAAGGGCTTGAGCCGGCTGGCTGAACCTTCGGCCACGAAGATGATGCCCGGGCGGCCGATCACCCGGTGAACGGCGTCGAGCTGACCGGTGGCCGACACCCCCGGAGTCACCCGCCACTTGCCGCGCAGGTTGTCCAGAGCCCAGGCCGCGGCCCCGGCCTGCCCCTCCGCCTTGCGGTACACGGAACGCTGCGCCCGGCGTCCGAAGATCACAAACGCCACCAGTGCGCCCAGCACCAGGCCCAGCGGGATCATCGTGACCTTGGCGAACGTGCCGCCGTTGAGTGCCAGCGCCGTCGTCAGCCCGGCGACCAGCACGAATGCGCCGGCCATGTACGGCACCAGCCGCGTGTCCTCTTTGCGCTGCAGTTGAAAGGCCTGCCACAGCTGGGCACGGCGTTGCCTGCTGGCGGTCTTGCGGGCGGCCTTCGCTTCGGCCCGGGCAGCCTTGTTCTCGGCGGTATTGCGCGGTCTGGGCATAGCTACCAAGGATACGCAGCCGGACTCACCGGCAGCCGGGGCGTCAGCTGTGGGCTGAGGCGGGAGCCTGTTCGCGACGTGCCCGGTTCTCCAGAGCCTGTTGGTAGAGCCGCCCTGCCCGATACGACGAACGCACCAGCGGCCCGGACATCACCCCGGCAAAGCCCAACTCCTCGGCGTAGCGGGCGTGCTCGACGAACTCCTCGGGCTTGACCCAGCGGTCGATCGGGTGATGCCGCTCGGTGGGGCGCAGGTACTGGGTGATGGTGACCAGCTCGGCTCCCGCGTTGTACAGGTCCGCCAGCGCCGCCCGGATCTCCTCGGGGGTCTCGCCCATGCCGAGGATGAGGTTGCTCTTGGCCACCAGCCCGGCATCGCGGGCCTGGGTCAACACGTCGAGGCTGCGCTCGTAGGTGAACCCCGGCCGGATCAGCCTGAAGATGCGCGGCACGGTTTCGACGTTGTGGGCCAGCACTTCCGGGCGCGAGTCGAATACCTCGCCCAGCAGGTCGGGGCGTCCACCGAAGTCGGGGATCAACAGCTCGACGCCCGTCGAGGGGTTGAGGGCTTTGATGGCACGCACGGTCTCGGCATAGAGCCACGCGCCCTGGTCGGGCAGGTCGTCGCGGGCCACACCGGTCACGGTCGAATACCGCAGTCCCATCGTCTGCACGCTCTCGGCGACCCGGCGCGGCTCGTCGCGATCCAACTCAGGCGGCTTGCCCGACTTGATCAGGCAGAACGAGCAATTGCGGGTACAGACCTCGCCGCCGATCAGGAAGGTGGCTTCCCGGTCCTCCCAACACTCGTAGATGTTGGGGCACCCCGCTTCTTCGCAGACCGTATGCAGCTTCTCGCTCTTCACCAAGACCTTGAGCTCGGTGTAGCTCGGTCCCATGCGGGCGCGGGTCTTGATCCACGGCGGCTTGCGTTCGATCGGCGTCTCGGCGTTGCGTGCCTCGGCACGTCGCAATCTACGGCCTTCTCCGACGGCGCTCACGGGGTCGATGGTACGCGCGGCTCGGAGTGCTCGCGCACCGGTAGCACGCCGTCGAGCGCGTCAACGACGGCTCGGGCCACCGCCTCCCGCACGTCGTCGACGCCGGTCGCAAAGCCCAACTCCGCGGACAGCGACGTCACACCGGCGTCGGTGATCCCGCACGGGACAATCGAGCCGTACGCACTGAGATCGCAATCACAATTCAGTGCGAATCCGTGCAGCGTGGTCGCGCGGGCCACCCGCACACCGATCGCGGCGATCTTGCGGGCCGGGCGGCCCGCGCCCGGCGGCAGCCAAACGCCCGACCTGCCGTCGATCCGAACAGTGTTGAGGCCCAGCGTGTTACACACCTCAATCAGTGATTCTTCAAGGCGTCGAACGTAATTCACTACATCCAGAGGCTCGGCGAGTCCGATCACCGGATAACCCACGAGCTGACCCGGGCCGTGCCAGGTGATCTTTCCGCCCCGGTCGGTGTCGACCACCGGGGTACCGTCCATAGGACGCTCGTGCGGTTCGGTGCGGCGCCCGGCGGTGTAGACCGCGGGATGTTCCAGCAGCAACAGCGTGTCGGGTCCACCAGCCGATCTGGCCTCGGCCAGCTCACGCTGGAGCTGCCAGGCGGCCTCATAGTCGACGGTGCCCAGTTGGCGTACATCGATCGGCGCACTGCTGGATCGGATAGACACCATGCTCGCAGGTTACTCGGTGTGCCGGCCCTAGACCGGGGTCGGACGCGCGGTCGCGTAGGCGAGCGCCTCTCCGATGGTGTTGTGCCGAAACTGGAAGCCGGCCCGCTCCAAGGCGTCGGGGATCGCGCGCTGCCCGCCCAGGAGGCTGTCGGCGAACTCGCCAAGCCCGGCACGCACCGCGAAACCCGGCAGCAGCAACGGGGTGGGGCGGTTGAGGGTGCGACCCAGCGCAGTGGTGAACTCCGCATTGGTCACCGGCGCCGGCCCGGTCAGGTTCACCGGTCCGGACAACGTGTCCTGCGTGATGGCGAACACAAGTGCGCGGACCTCGTCCTCCATGCTGATCCACGACATGTACTGCCGACCATTGCCGATCCGTGCTCCCAGACCCAACCAGAACAGTGGCCGCAGCCGGCCCAAGACGCCGCCGGAGGCCGACAGCACAAGGCCGGTGCGGGCCAGAACGACACGGGTGCCGGCGTCCTGGGCGGACGCGGTGGCGCCTTCCCAGTCCCGGGCGAGCTGCGCCAGGAAATCTGTTCCCACGGAGGCGGACTCGTCGACGATGCGATCGCGGGTATCGCCGTAATAGCCCACACCGCTGGCATTGATCAGCACCGGCACGCCGGCGTCGGCCACGGCAGCGGACAGCACCTCGGTCGGGGTGATCCGGCTGTCGCGCAGGCTCTGCTTGAACGCCCCCGACCAGCGCCGGTCGCCGATCCCGACGCCACACAGGTTGACCACCGCGTCGACGCCGGCCAGTGCCGCGACGTCGATGTCACCGGCCTCGGGGTCCCATTGCAGCTCGCCGGCGCTCGCCGGTGCCCGCCGCACGATCCGCAACACCTGATAGCCCGCAGCGCGCAGCGCCGAGACCAGCGCCGTGCCGATCAGCCCGGACGAACCGGCGATCGCTACGATCGGCTGGCTCACCGCTGAATCCTCCTGTAGCTCATCGCAAGCCCCCCGGGCCGTCAGAGACCCAGGTCTGCCTCGAACGCACCTTCTTCGAGCCGGTTCTTGATCGTGGTCACGAAACGTCCGGCGTCGGCGCCGTCGATCAGACGGTGGTCGTAGGTCAGCGGCAGGTAGCTGACCGAGCGCACGCCGATCGACTCATTGCCGGCCTCGTCGACGATCACCCGCGGGCGCTTCACGATCGCGCCGGTGCCCAGCATGGCGGCCTGCGGCGGAACCAGAATCGGCGTGTCGAACAGCGCGCCCTGACTGCCGATGTTGGTGATCGTGAAGGTGCCCCCGGACAGTTCGTCCGGCTTGAGGTTGCCCGAACGTGCCCGCGCCGCGATGTCGGCGATGGCCCGGGCCAGTCCGCCCAGGGACAGATCCCCGGCATTGTGGATCACCGGCGACAGCAGACCCTGCTCGGTGTCTACTGCGAAACCGAGGTGCTCGGCGTCGTAGTAGGTGATCTCCCCGGCGTCCTCGTTGTAGCTGGCATTGACGTTGGGGTGTGCCTTCAGCGCGTCGATCACCGCGCGGGCGATGAACGGCAGATAGGTCAGGTTGACGCCTTCGCGCTCGGCGAACGCAGCCTTCGCCCTGGCCCGCAACGCCACGATCTTGGTCATGTCGACCTCGTGGGTCTGGGTGAGCTGCGCCGTGGCCTGCAGGGATTCGCGGGTCTTCTTGGCGGTGATCTGACGGATCCGATTGGCCTTGGCGGTGGTGCCGCGCAGGTGGGCCAGCGCGGGGCTGGGGGCCGCGGCCGCGGGACGCTGAGCCGGCGCCGGGGCCGCCGGCGCCTTCTGCTGCTCGGCCTGTTGCGCGGCGAAGGCCAGGACGTCCTGCTTGCGGATCCGCCCGCCGACGCCGGTGCCGGTCACCCGGGCCAGATCGACGTTGTTGTCGGCGGCGAGCTTGCGCACCAGGGGGGTCACATAGCGTGCGCCGTCGCCGTCGCCGTCGGCTGCCTCGGTTGCGGCGGGCTGGGCCGGTGCCGGCGCCGGTGCCGGTGCCGGGGGAGCGGCAGGTGCCGGCGCGGGCTTGGACTCGGGCTCGGGCTGCGGAGCTGGAGCCGCGGGCTCAGGGGCCGGCTCGGCGGCGGGCGCCGCAGCAGCCGGTGCAGGCGCGGGCGCCGACTCGGTGGCCGCGGCGGGGGAGCCCGTTCCGATCCGGGCCAGTTCGCCCCCGACCTCGACGGTGGCGTCCTCACCGGCGGTGATCGAGAGCAGGGTGCCGGCCACCGGCGAGGGGATCTCGGTGTCGACCTTGTCGGTGGAGACTTCCACCAGCGGCTCGTCGACTTCGACGCTGTCACCGATCTGCTTGAGCCAGCGCGTCACGGTGCCTTCGGTGACCGACTCGCCCAACTCGGGCATCAGCACCGGTGTGCCGTCTCCGGCGGAGGAGTCCGCGGCAGCCGGCGCCTCAGCAGCCGGCGCCTGCGCTGCGGGAGCCGGTTCGGCGGGCGCGGGTTCGGGTTCGGGCTCGGGTTCGGCCGCCGGCGGGGCGGAGGACTCGGCCTTCTCGCCCGCCTCACCGATCAAGGCCAGCTCGCCGCCGACCTCGACGGTGGTGTCCTCCTCGGCGATGATCTTGGTCAGCACGCCGGCCACCGGCGAGGGGATCTCGGTGTCGACCTTGTCGGTGGACACCTCCAAGAGCGGCTCGTCGACCTCGACGGTGTCGCCTTCCTGCTTGAGCCAGCGGGTGACCGTTCCTTCGGTGACACTCTCACCGAGGGCGGGCATCTGGACTGAGAAGGCCATCGTTGTTGACTCCTCGCTCGATCGGTCGCTGCACGTCTTCCCCTGGATACCACGTCAGTGGCGGGGCGAGGGCGGCGCCCAGGTGGACTGCCGAAAACCATCCTGTCATTGCTGCGTTATCGACACACATCGAGGTGGCCCTCGGGCCTTCACCGAGGTGGTGGGGTAAAGGGTGCAGGCTCGTCGGCAAAAGCGCCGTTGCCGCATGCGCGGCCTCACTAATATCTCGCGGATGCCCGCTGAGTTGATCGCCGGAGCCTGTGAGATGTGGACCGGCTTCGACATATCCATCGTCGCCCGCAACTATGCCCAACTGGCTGGTCTGCTGGCTGGTTTCGCTTTCGTGGTCATCAATCTGGTGCTCGATCGTGCCTACCGCCGCCGCAGTGACGGTCCACCGGACCGCCGTGAGGTGGCGCACGAGACCCTCACCGGCATCGCGCTGATGAACGCATTCCTGGGGTTGTTCCTCACGGCGGTGCAATACAGCCTGTTGGCCGGGGAACAGGGCTGCGCGGTGACCGGCGGCCGGGCCACCTCGGCAGAACTGTTGGGCGGCATATCGTTTGTGGCCTCGCTCTACGTCTTGCTGTACGCCATCGTGCAGTTCGTCTCCGGAGGCGACGGCGCGCTCATTCGGCACTGCGTGTTCATCGTGGCCGTGTTGGTCCCGCCGATCGCCGTGTTCTTCGTCGAAGCGACGCTGACCGACCTCGCCCTGGCGCTCGGTGACCCGCAGAGCCGCCGGCCACTGCAGCCGCTGTGGGACGACGCCAACCGATTGTCGCTGCCCATTACCGGAGCCATCGCGGTGATCTGTGCCCTCGCGTGGTTGCGCGGCCGCCGCCGCCGGCGCAGCGACATCTCGATCGGCCCCGTGGCGGCGCGCATCAGAACGGTGTTCCCGTACCTGAGCACCGTCGTCATCATCGCCGCGATCATGCGCTCCATGTCCGCGCTGCCGAAAACCGATGTGGCCTCACACCTCAGCTCGGCCGAAGCCTGGCTGTGGGTGGCCGTCTTCGCGGCGTTGATGCTGGTTCAAAGCATGGCGCTGTCGTTTCAGCGGGGCGTGGAGAGCCCGTGTCGGCCCGCGCCGAAGGTCGCGGCCACCGAGAACGCCTGACCCGTGGGCCGGCCCTAGCCGTTCGCGGCGATATCCTCCAGAACCGCGAACATGGTGCGGGTCGGCACCCCGGTCCCGCCCTTGCCGGTGTAGCCCCAGGGCCCGCCGGAGTTGTACGCCGGACCCGCCACGTCGATGTGCACCCAGTCCACTCCGTCGGCCACGAACTCGCGCAGGTACACGCCGGCCACCAGCATGCCGGCGAAACGCTGACCGCTGACATTGGCCAGGTCGGCGACCGTCGACTTCAGGTCTTCCTTGAGTTCGTCGGGCAACGGCATCGGCCAGCCGTTCTCACCGACGGCCTGCGACAGGGATGCCACCCGGTCGCGGAATTCGTCGGAACCCATCACCCCCGGGATGCGGGCACCCAGGGCCACCGTCTGCGCGCCGGTCAGCGTCGAGGTCTCGATGAGGTAGTCCGGATCGTCCTCGCAGGCGCGAACAATGGCGTCGGCCAGGATCAGCCGCCCCTCGGCGTCGGTGTTGAGCACCTCGACCGTGATGCCGCCGTACTGGGTCAGGACATCGCCGGGGCGCTGCGCCGTCGACGACGGCATGTTCTCGGCCATCGGTACCGTGGCCGTGACGTCGATCGGCAGACCGCGGCGGGCAGCCAGCACGACAGTGGCGATCACCGCGGCCGCCCCGCCCATGTCGGAAGTCATGTGGTGCATCGAGGCGGCCGGCTTGATCGAGATGCCACCGGTGTCGAAGGTGATGCCCTTGCCCACCAGCGCCACCTTCTTTGCGCCGCTCGGGTCGTCGCTCAGGCGCGAGCCACGGTGGATCAACCGCACCAGACGCGGCGGGCGCGCCGAGCCCTGGCCCACCCCGATCACCCCGCCGTAGCCGGCCTCGGCGAGCGCCTGCTCGTCAAGCACCTCGACTTCCAGGCCGGCGGCTTCGCCCAGCGCCTTGGCGCGATCGGCGAACTCGGCCGGATACAGGTGACTGGGCGGGGTGTTGACGAAGTCGCGGGCAGTGGCCACCGCGGCGGCGATGTCGGCACCGCGGGCGGCCTGTGCCTGGGCATCGTCCGCGGTGGACAGCACGGTCACCGATTGCAGGCCCGGTTCCTTCGGGGCGGTCTTGCTGCTGCGGAATGCGGTGAATCGATAGCCGCCCAACAGCAGTCCTTCGACGCCGGCGGCGAGCACCCCCTCACCGGGCAGCCCGCTCAACGTGCTGATCGCCGCGGCGGTGCCGTTGAGTGAACGCGCCGCGTTCCCGGCGGCCCGGCGCACCGTGTCGGCAGGCCAGGACTCGCGTGGCTTGCCCAACCCCACGGTGATCACGCTGGCCACCGGCAGCGAGGCCACCACCAGCCGGTTGACCTGCTCGCTGCCGCCCTTGGCGCCCAGTGCGCGCAGCCCGGCCTCGATCTCAGCGACCGCGTCGGCAGGCAGCGCCGGCTCGGTCGCGGCGACCGCCGGACCTTCGGCCTCGGAGTCGTCGTCGGCGGCGACGATACCCACGATCAGGACGGCCGCGTCGGCATCGCTGGGCAGCGCTTCGGCGACGGTGACGGAGGGGACAGGGTATCCGGGATCGGTGCTCACGGCACCCACCCTAACGATCGGCGGCCGAATGTAGCTCGTATGCCGGGACCGGCTCGTCGAAGCCTTTGAGCGTCAACGGTTCCTGAAGAGTGGCCGGCCAGCCGGGGAGCTGATCGCGGACGCAGGTCGAGGCCAACACCTGATTGGGCGCGGCCGCGTCCACCAGCCGCGCCGCCAGGTTGACCGGATTGCCGAAGTAGTCGCCGTTGATGGCGATCATCTCGCCGTAGGCCACGCCGGCGCGCACCCGCAGCCCGGCTGCACGGGCCTTGGGGTGGTTGACCAGATCCACCGCCGCCTTGGCCAGCAGCTCGCCGGTCGCGCTCACCCACATCACCGCATCACCGATGAACTTGACCACCCTGCCGCCATCGCAGTGCACGACGTCAGCGACGGTGCCGGCGAAGTCGGTCAACAGCGTGGCCAGCTCCGCCGACGTCAGGACCTGGGTCAGCGCGGTGAAACCGGTCAGGTCGGCGAATCCCACGCCGCACACGATGCTCGCCGACGGCCCCCCGGCCAGTCCTTCCAGGAACGTCCGATGGCTGACCTGGTGTTGGCGGTGGACGGCGTCGATCATGGCGCCGATACGCGGGATGTAGGCCGCGACCGAGCGCCAGGCCCGGGCGGTGGTGAGCTCGTCGCCGGTGTGCCCCAACCACATGTCGGGCTGGGTGAGCCGGATCATCGACGACTCGGCTTCGGCCAGCCGTGCCATGGTGGCGCCGAGAACCCGCAGGAATCCGTCGACCGGTTCCCCCAGTACGGAGCGCATCTGCAGCCAGGTGGCCAGCCCGTCCACGTCGGCCTGGCTCAGCGCGGGAGCGTCGGGGCTGGGAACGCTGAGCCCGAGCATCCGCCACGCCTGGGCGACATCGCCCACCGACACGCCCAACGCGTCGGCGGCGCTGCGCAACGTGTAGTCCGGCGGTCCGGATTGGCCCACCGTGTCGCCGGCCAGGCCGAACAGCCGACCTCGGCGCTCGGCGTCGATCATCTGCTCGGTGGTGAAACCGAGGTGGTCGAGGTATTGGACCAGGCCCGCACGGTCCCTCGCGTCAGCGATACCGCCGGCTTCGAGCGCATCCCAGTCCACCATTTAGACAAGTGTGCCGATTAGGGTGGCTCGACGTGAGCGAACTGCAACACGGACCCCTGGAAGACCGTCACCGCGCCTTGGGCGCCAGCTTCGCCGAGTTCGGCGGCTGGCTCATGCCGGTGTCCTATGCCGGCACCATCGCCGAGCACACCGCCACCCGCGACGCCGTGGGGCTGTTCGATGTCAGCCACCTGGGCAAGGCGACCGTTCGCGGACCGGGAGCGGCGGCCTTCGTCAACGCGACGCTCACCAACGACCTGACCAGGATCGCTCCCGGCCAGGCGCAGTACACCCTGTGCTGCAACGAGCGTGGTGGCGTCATCGATGACCTGATCGCCTACTACGTCGCCGACGACGAGATCTTTCTGGTGCCCAACGCCGCCAACACCGCCGCCGTGGTGACCGCCCTGCGCGACGTGGCGCCCGCCGGCGTGACGATCACCGACGAGCACCGGTCACGCGCGGTGCTGGCCGTGCAGGGACCCCGCTCCACGGAGGTGCTGGCCGGTCTCGGGCTGCCCACCGAGATGGACTACATGGCGTTCGCCGACGCCGACTACGCCGGGGTGCCGGTCCGGGTCTGCCGCTCCGGCTACACCGGCGAGCACGGCTACGAGTTGCTGCCCGCCTGGGATGTGGCGCCGGTGGTGTTCGACGCACTGGTGGCGGCGGTCGAGCAGCTGGGGGGCGAGTTGGCGGGCCTGGGCGCCCGCGACACCCTGCGGACCGAGATGGGCTACGCGTTGCACGGGCACGAACTGTCACCGGAGATCTCGCCGCTGCAGGCCCGGTGTGGCTGGGCGATCGGCTGGACGAAGGACTCGTTCTTCGGCCGCGACGCGCTGCTGGCAGAGAAGGCCGCAGGTCCGGCCCGTCTGCTGCGCGGGCTGCGGGCCACCGGCAGGGGAGTGCTACGCGCCGATCTGGCCGTGCTCGACGGCGACCGCCGCGTCGGGGTCACCACGTCGGGGACATTCTCACCGACCCTCAAGGCCGGTATTGCGCTGGCGCTGATCGACACCGATGCCGGGATCGAAGACGGCGCGCGACTGGCCGTCGACGTGCGAGGCCGCGCCGTCGAATGCGAAGTGGTGACGCCCCCGTTCGTGACGGCAAAAACCCGCTAGCGCACCGGCTATACAATCGCTGCATGACAAGCAGCGTCCTCGAGTTTCACGTGTCGGTCACCGCGAACCCGACGCCCGACGAGGTACGCGAATCCATTTTGGCGGAACCGGGTTTCGGTAAATACCACACCGACCACATGGTGTCGATCGACTACACCGTGGACGCGGGCTGGCACAACGCGCGGGTCATTCCCTACGGGCCCATCGAACTGGACCCCTCGGCCATCGTCTTGCACTACGCGCAAGAGGTGTTCGAAGGCCTCAAGGCCTACCGCTGGACCGACGGATCGATCGTCTCGTTCCGGCCGGAGGCCAATGCCGCGCGGATGCGCGCCTCGTCGCGGCGGCTGGCCATCCCGGAGCTGCCCGACGATCTGTTCATCGAATCGCTGCGGCAGCTGATCGCGGTGGACGCGTCATGGGTTCCCGCGCCGGGCGGCGAGGAGTCGCTGTACCTGCGTCCGTTCGTCTTCGCGACCGAGCCGGGGCTGGGGGTGCGCCCGGCCAACGAGTACCGCTGCCTGGTGATGGGCTCGCCGGCCGGGGCGTACTTCAAGGGCGGTATCAAGCCGGTCAGCGTGTGGCTGTCCACCGAGTATGTCCGCGCGTGCCCCGGTGGCACCGGCGCCGCGAAGTTCGGTGGCAATTACGCCGCATCGCTGGTCGCCCAGGCGCAGGCCGCCGACAACGGCTGTGACCAAGTGGTGTGGCTCGATGCCGCCGAACGGCGCTACGTCGAAGAGATGGGCGGCATGAACCTGTTCTTCGTGTTCGGCACCGGGGGATCGGCACGACTGGTCACCCCAGAGCTGTCCGGCTCACTGCTTCCCGGCATCACCCGGGATTCGTTGCTGCAGTTGGCCACCGATGCCGGTTTCGCCGTCGAAGAGCGCAAGCTCGACGTCAGCGAATGGCAGAAGAAGGCCGCCTCCGGTGAGATCACGGAAGTCTTCGCCTGCGGTACCGCCGCCGTCATCACCCCGGTGTCGGTGGTCAAGTCCGCCGAAGGCGAGTTCACCATCGCCGACGGTCAGCCCGGCGAGGTCACCATGGCACTGCGCGACACCCTGACCGGAATCCAGCGCGGCACCTTCGCCGACACCCACGGCTGGATGGCCCGACTGGACTGAGCGGGGGTTTCCCCTCCGCGCGCTCAGCCGGGCGTGCCCGGGGTGCCCGGCGTGCCGTCCGCGCCACCCGGGCCGCCGGGACCGCCAGCGGCGCCGGCGCCGTCGACGGTATCGGCCCCAGCGCCGCCCACCCCGCCGACCCCACTGGCGCCGGGGTGTGCCACGCCGCCGGCTCCGCCGGTCCCGCCCCAGCCGCCGATGGCTGTGCCCTGGGTGGAAGTGGTCGCATCGCCGCCGGCCCCGCCCACACCACCGGCACCACCGGTGACGTCGTTGTAGCCGTCGGCGCCTTCGTCGACGGCACCGTCGGCGGTGCCACCGACGCCACCGGTGCCGCCGCCACCGCCGAGTGCCCCCTGTCCGAGGATGACGGAGCTGCCTCCGGTTCCGTCACCGCCTCTACCGCCGGCGCCGCCATCGCCGCCGGTGCCCCCGGCGAAGGCCATGCCGCCCGCCCCGCCGTCTCCGCCGCGGCCGCCGCCGCCGATGCCACCGACTCCGGTACCGGTGCCGCCGGTACCTCCTTGTCCGCCGGCCCCGCCGGTACTGCCCGCGCCGACGCCGCGCCCGCCTTCGCCGCCGGCCCCACCGGTACCGCCCGTGCCAGTGACCAGTCCGGCGATGTCGAGGCCACCTCCTTGTCCGCCAACCCCGCCGGAGCCGCCCGCGCCGCCGGTGCCGCCCGCGCTACCGACGCCGCCGCCTCCGCCGCCACCCCCACCGGAGGTGAGGC
>NZ_MVHH01000022.1 GCF_002086515.1 Mycolicibacter arupensis | reverse complement strand
TCCCTGTCACACAGGCTCACCGATACCGTGCGGGACAACCTCCCTGGACATCACACCTAACGGGCGGTGACCGCTAGATCCACATCCCTTTGCCGACGGCAACCACGCCGCCGGCGCTGATGGAGAACCGTTCCCGGTCCTTCGCCAGGTCGACACCGATCATCTCGCCGGGGCCGACCACGACGTTCTTGTCCAGGATCGCGTGCCGCACCACAGCGCCGCGGCCCACCCGGGCCCCGGGCATGATCACGCTGTCCTCCACGATCGCGCCGTCGTCGATCACCACGTTCGACGACAAGACCGAGTTGCGCACCGAGCCGGCCGAGATCACGCTGCCCGCGCCCACCACTGACTCCTGCGCGGAGCCGCCGTTGACGAACTTGGCCGGCGCCAGGTTCTCGGTCGCACCGTGAATCGGCCAGCGGTTGTTGTACAGGTTGAAGATCGGGTGGGCTGAGACCAGGTCCATGTGCGCGTCATAGAACGCGTCCAGGGTTCCTACGTCGCGCCAGTAGCCGCGGTCACGCTCGGTGGCACCGGGAACTTCGTTGTCGGAAAAGTCGTAGACGGCGGCCATGCCGTCGGCCACCAGACGCGGCATGATGTCGCCGCCCATGTCGTGGTCGGAGTGATCGTCGTCGGCGTCGGCGCGGATCGCGTCAATAAGAACCTTGGTGGTGAAAACGTAGTTGCCCATCGACACATACGTGCTGTCCGGGTCGCCCGGCGTTCCGGGGGGATTGGCCGGCTTCTCCATGAAGCCACGGACCCGGCCGGACTCATCGGCATCAATGCAGCCGAACGACGACGCTTCGGCGCGCGGCACCCGGACCCCGGCCACCGTCGCGCCGGCGCCGCTGTCGATGTGATAGCGCACCATCTGCTCGGGGTCCATCCGATACACATGGTCGGCGCCGAAAACCACGATGTAGTCCGGGTCTTCGTCGAAGATCAGGTTCAGCGACTGGTAGATGGCGTCGGCGGAGCCGGTGTACCAGCGCGGCCCGAGCCGCTGTTGGGCCGGCACCGGGGTGATGTATTCGCCCGCCAGACCGCTCAAGCGCCAGTTCTGCGAGATGTGCCGGTCCAGCGAATGCGACTTGTACTGAGTCAGCACACAGACCCGCAGGTAGCGTGCGTTGACCAGATTCGACAGCACGAAGTCGATCAACCGATAGGCGCCCCCGAACGGGACCGCCGGCTTCGCCCGGTCAGCGGTCAAGGGGTGCAACCGCTTACCCTCACCACCGGCCAGGACGATGCCCAGCACATGCGGCACTTCCCTCATGGCCACAAACCTATCGGCCACACCGGAACGCTGCCAGGCCAGCCGCGCGATTCGCGACGGTTCTTTACAAAAGGTTGCTCACAGTTCGTGGGCCGATCCGCTGCGCGGCCCCTGATCGGCGACCGCTACCGTGCCGGTTATGCGGGTGGCGATGCTGACTCGGGAATACCCCCCGGAGATCTATGGCGGTGCGGGCGTTCATGTCACCAACCTGGTGGAAGCGCTGCGGCGGCTATGCCATGTCGACGTGCACTGCATGGGCGCCCTGCGGCCCGGAGCGCAGGCGCATCAGCCTGACCCGGCCCTGCGTGACGCCAATCCGGCGCTGGGGACGCTGTCGGCCGACCTGACCATGGTCGATGCCGTCAGCGCTGCCGACGTGGCGCATTCGCACACCTGGTACACCGCCCTGGCCGGCCGACTGGCGGCGCTGCTGCACGACATTCCCCATGTGCTGACCGCGCATTCCTTGGAACCACTGCGCCCCTGGAAAGCCGAGCAGCTGGGCGGCGGCTACCGCGTGTCGTCCTGGGTGGAGAAGGAGGCGACGACGACCGCTGACGCGGTGATCGCGGTCAGCTCGGCCATGCGTGAGGATCTGCTGCGGGTCTACCCGGACCTGCGGCCCGACCGTGTGCACGTGATCTACAGCGGTATCGACACCGACGTATGGTGTCCGCAGCCCAGCGGGCCCGATTCCATGCCCGCCGAGCTCGGTGTCGACCCCGACCGTCCGATGGTGGCGTTCGTGGGGCGGATCACCCGGCAGAAGGGTGTGGCCCACCTGGTGGCCGCCGCCCACCGCTTCCACCCCGAGGTGCAGCTGGTGTTGTGCGCAGGCGCACCGGACACCCCGGAGATCGCCGCGGAGGTCAAGTCTGCCGTCACGGACCTGGCCGCCACCCGCAGCGGGGTGTTCTGGATCCAGGAGACGCTACCGGCCCGACAGATCCGCGAACTGCTCTCTGCTGCAACCGTGTTTGTCTGTCCATCGGTCTACGAACCGTTGGGCATCGTCAATCTGGAGGCGATGGCCTGCGGCACGGCCGTGGTGGCTTCCGACGTCGGCGGCATTCCGGAGGTAGTGACCGACGGAGTGACCGGCACTCTGGTGCATTACGACGCCGACGATTCGGAGGGGTATCACGCGGACCTCGCCGAGGCTGTCAACGCGTTGATCACCGACCCTGCGCGGGCACAACGATACGGCGACGCCGGGCGGCGACGCTGTGAAGAGATCTTCTCCTGGGCGCGGGTAGCCGAGCAGACTCTGGCCGTCTATCGACAGGCCAGTCGATAGCCTCGTCGGCGGCTGAGCCGAACCGAGTTCAGCTGGTGACGGCCTTGAGCTCGTCGCCGAGCGCGGCCGCCTCGTCGGGGGTCAACTCGACGACCAGCCGTCCGCCACCCTCGAGCGGTACACGCATCACGATGCCGCGCCCCTCTTTGGTCGCTTCCAGCGGACCGTCGCCGGTCCGGGGCTTCATCGCCGCCATCGAGTGCTCCCTCCAGGTACCAGCCCGCAGGCCGTGCCCATGATCTGCGCCGGGCGTCTACCGCGGTCGCAGCTTCCGGCATCGAACTGCACATTCACTCCGCCATTCTTCCCTATCGGCGGCGGTGCGTGCACAAGACCCGATTCCGTGGTGCATTTTAGTGGATCTAAACGGCCACCGGCGGCACCCAGCAGGCCTGGACGTGGTCGTCGACCATGCCGGTGGCCTGCATCAACGCGTAGGCCGTGGTGGGACCCACGAATCGGAACCCCCGTCGCTTCAGTTCGCGCGCCATCGCGGTGGATTCCGGTGTGACGGCCGGAACCGCCGACAGGTCTGCCGGGCGCGGGCGCGACGGCGGAGCGAACGACCACAGCAGCTCCGCCAGATCGGTGGAGTCCAAGTCGAGGGTCGCGCGGGCGTTGGCGATGGTCGCCTCGATCTTTGCCCGGTTGCGCACAATGCCTGGGTCGTCCAGCAGCCGCGCCACGTCCTTGTCGGTGAAACGCGCGACGGCCTCGACGTCGAATTCGGCGAACGCCCGCCGGAAGTTCTCCCGTTTGCGCAGAATCACCAGCCACGACAGCCCGCTCTGAAAGGCCTCCAGGCTGACTCGTTCGAACAGCGCGGCCGGATCGCGGACCGGACGTCCCCACTCGTAGTCGTGGTAGTCGAGATACAGCGGTGAGCCGCTCTGGACCCACCCGCAACGGACCCGGTCGTCCTCGGGTGGGGCGCTCACCGCGCCCCCTGCGCATTCGCGGCGGCGGAGGCCTGCGACGCGGCGAGCTGGCCGCGGAGTTGGTCAAGCTCGGCTCCGAGCCGCTCCAGCACCCAGTCGACCTCACCGGTGTTGTAGCCACGCAACACCTGGGAGAACTTGACCGCGTCCACGTCGGCGCCGGTGATGCCGGAGGCCGGCAGCATGGTGGCCGTGGTGGCCCGAGGCAGTGGTGGCAACGGCTCACCCCGACCGAACAGCGTGCTGGCCACCCCGAAGAGCAGCAGCGCGGTGAGAACGAGCACAACGAGGTACAGCAACACCAGTGTCACGGCATCGATAGTGCCTCATGCCACCGACACAAGGTGCGGGCCGATCAGATCAACGCTGGCTCAACGCTGGCGCAGGGTGTTCATCGGCGGTCGGTCCACCAACGACAGCGGCGTGGTGCGCGGCAAGTAGTCCATACCGTCCGGGCCGTCGGCGAAGAACTGGGTGAGCCCCACCCCGGAGTCGGGGACTCCGCATCGCGACAGCAAGGTGGCGACCACCTGGCGGCTCATCACTGCCAGCTCGGCCAGCGGGCGGTTGCGGTGTGCCCGCACCCCCAGGTTGACCTGAGCGATCGCTTCCAGGCCCAATCGGTCGTAGGTGTCGATCAACAACCCGATCTCCACTCCGTAGCCGGGCGCGAACGGCACCGAAGCCAGCAACTCACGACTTCCTGCGTACTCACCACCCAAGGGCTGCAGCACGGCACCCAGATCGGGCCGTAGCGCGGTCAGCAGTGGACGCGCGACCAGTTCGGTGACCCGGCCGCCGCCGGTGGCGTCCTCGGTGCCGTTGACCTTCAGCGGCCGGCGATAGAACCCTTTGACCAGGTGGACGCCGTCACCGGTGAGCAGCGGGCCGACCAGCTTGGGTACGAACATAGGGTCGGGATTGATCAGGTCGGAGTCCACGAAGACCACGATGTCGCCGCTGGTGGCCGCCAGCGACCGCCACAGGGCCTCGCCCTTGCCGGGCTGCGGCGGAACCTCCGGAACCGCCTGCTCACGGCTGACGACGCGGGCGCCTGCGGCGATCGAGCGGATCTCGGTGTCGTCGGTGGAGCCGGAGTCCAGCACGATCAGCTCGTCGACGAGGTTGTCCACGAGCGGGGTGATGCTGTCGATAACCGACTCGATGGTCGCCTGCTCGTTCAGCGCAGGCAGCACCACCGAGATGCTGCGACCGGTCTTGGCCTTGGCCGCCAGCAGCTCGGCCACCGTCCATTCCGGGCGGATCCAGGTGCGCTCGGACAGCCGGGTATCGCCCGGCGCCGAGACCAGGTCGGTCATGCCAATCCCCTCACTGTGCGGGTCGGAGCCCGCACGCCCTGGATCGATGCCACCATCTCCAAGACGCGCCGGGTCGGCCCGACCTCGTGAACCCGAAACATCCGGGCTCCAGCGGCCGCCGCCCACGCGGTGGCCGCCAATGTTCCATCCAGTCGTTCGGTCAGACCCACACCAAGAGTCTCCCCGATGAAGTCTTTGTTGGAGAGCGCCATCAGGACCGGCCATCCGGTACCGACCAAATCCTCCGTGTGTCGTAACAACGCTAGCCCGTGGAAGGTGTTCTTGCCGAAATCATGGGTGGGATCGATCAGCACGCGCTCGCGCGCCACCCCAGCCGCCACCGCCCGTTCCGCCGCCGCGGTGACCTCCCTGATCACCGCTTCGACCACCCCGTCGACGCTGGTGCCATAACTCACCCGGAAAGGACGTGTGCGCGGTTGCGCGCCCCCGGTGTGCGAGCAGACCAGCCCGGCCCCGAACTCCGCAGCCACCGCCGGTAGCTCCGGGTCGATCCCGCCCCAGGTGTCGTTGATCAGGTCGGCGCCGGCCGCACACGCGCGTTTGGCCACCTCCGCGCGCCAGGTGTCCACGCTGATGAGCTGCTCGGGATAGGCGCTGCGCAGCCACTCGATGAAGGGAACCACCCGGGCGGTCTCGGAGTCGGCATCGACGGTCTCCCCCGGCCCGGCCTTGACCCCGCCGACATCGATGACGTCGGCCCCGTCGGCCACGGCCTGGTGCACGGCGGACATGGCCGCCTCGTCGCTGAACGTGGCGCCCGCGTCGTAGAAGGAGTCCGGGGTGCGGTTGATGATCGCCATGATCAGCGCACGATCAGCCGCCACCGGACGACCGCAGAAGTGGGACTGCACCCGTCTATGGTGCCCGGTCGGGCTTCGCCCCTGCTCGGTCAGCCCTGCGGTCGCTTGCCGGCGGCCACTTCGCCGGGGTACTCGGCGTAGAAGGGCACGTAGCCCTCGGCCCGGCCGGACAGCACATACAGCGGGTCCTCGATCACGGCGCCCCCGCCGCCGTAGCCCTGCTCACGCAGCTCCACTTTGCGGCTCTTGAACGTGGTGGTGTGGGCCATCGTGGCCACCACCCGCACGAACAGTGGCACGGCGTAGGAGGGCAGCTGGCTGGAGACCACGGCCGCCAGTCCCGGCCCGTCGAGGGTCGCGCCGTCGCGCAGTTTGACCGCGGCCATTCCGGCGCGGCCGCCGGTTCCGGGCACCTCCACGCCGTAGACGGCGCACTCCTCGACCGACTCGTCGGCGCTGAGTGCGGCCTCGACCTGCGTGGTGGCGACGTTCTCGCCCTTCCACCGGAAGGTGTCACCCAGCCGATCCACGAAGGCGGCGTGCCCCATGCCCTGCGGGCGCATCAGGTCACCGGTGTTGAACCAGCAGTCGCCGTCCCGGAAGGCGTTGCGCACCAACTTCTTCTCGTTGGCTTCCGGGTCGGTGTAGCCGTCGAATGGGGAGAACCGGTTCACCGGGCTCAGCAGAAGTCCGGGCTGGCCCGCGGGCACCCGCTGCACCCAGCCGTCCTCGCCGCGCAGCGGCTGGCCGGTGTCGGGGTCGTAACGCACGTAGGCCAGCGGCCCCGGATAGACACCGGTGCTGCGCGGCACGTTGAACACGTTGAGGAAGGCGCTGTTGCTCTCGCTGGCCGCGTAGAACTCGCAGACCCGCTTGATGCCGAAGCGGTGGGTGAATTCATCCCAGATCTCGGGGCGCAACCCGTTGCCGGCGATCACCCGCACCTTGTGTGCCCGGTCGGTGGGCTTGGGGGGCTGGTTGAGCAGGTAGCGGCAGAGCTCACCGATGTAGACGAACGCCGTGGCGTCGGCTGCGATCACCTCGTCCCAGAACCGTGAGGCCGAGAACGACTTGCCCAGCGCCAGCGTCGCGCCCGCGTTGAGCACCGAGGACACCGCCACCGTCAGCGCGTTGTTGTGATACAGCGGCAGGCAGCAGTACAGGGTGTCGCTGCCGCGCAGGCGCAGCCCGATGCCCCCGAACGTCGCCAGCGCCCGCAACCAGCGGTAATGCGTCATCACACTGGCCTTGGGGTAGCCGGTGGTGCCCGAGGTGAAGATGTAGAACGCGGTGTCCTTGGCCAGCACCGCGTTGACCGACGCGGGGTTGCCGTCCGGGGCGGTGGCGGCCAGCCGGCGGAATTCCTCGATGGTCACCGGGGTGGCGGCCCCGCATTCGGTGACGGCCTCGACCAAGTCAGCCTCGGCGACCAGCAGCGTGGCGTTCAGCACGCCCAGGCTGTGGGCCAGCACGTCGCCACGCTGGTGATAGTTGAGCATTCCGGCGACTCCGCCGCACTTGGCGACGGCCAGCATCATCAACACCGCGTCCGGGGAGTTGCGCAGCATGATCGCGACCACGTCACGGTGTCCGACACCGCGCGCGGCCAGCACGGCGGCGTAGCGGTTGACGGTCTCGTTGGCTTCGCGATAGGTCAGCTGCTCATCACCGAATCGGATGAAGACGCGGTCCCCGAGCCGGGCGGCACGGTCCTGGAAGACTTTGCCGATCGAGGCCTTGGAGGTGGGGCGGGCTCGCAGTCCGGTCCACAGCCCGCGCACGATGGTCGGCGCATCAGCCAACAGTCGCGGTGTGCGGGCCAGGAGATGGACCGGTCCCACCCGGGTGCCGGTGCCGGGGTCGTGATCGGACACGTTATCGCCTCATTTCGCTGCAATCGGTGGCTAGGCGAGCTTAGTCAGTACCGGCGGTACCGGGTGAACACGCGTCCAGTGCCGCCTCCATCTCGTCGAACACCAGAAGGCGGTCCATCGCCCGCCGGGACACGAAGCCGGTATCGATCAACCCGGACAGCCACGTCCACAGCCCCTCATAGTGGCCGTCGGGATCGAGCAACACCACCTCTTTGTCATGCATGCCCAAATACCCAGCCGTCCATGTTTCGAACAGCTCTTCCAGTGTGCCGATGCCGCCGGGCAGCGTCAGGAATGCGTCGGCACGGTCGTCCATCACCTGCTTGCGCTCCCGCATGGTGTCGGTGACGATCAGCTCGTCGGCATCCACATCGGCCACCTCGCGGTGCAGCAACGCCTTGGGGATCACGCCGACGGTATGCCCGCCGTGTTCCCGGGCAGCCACGGCCAGCACGCCCATCGCCGAGACGTTGCCACCTCCCCACACCAGCGTCCAGCCCCGTTCGGCGATCGCCGCACCGACCTTGGCGGCCAGCGCCAGCAGGGCCGGATCGCTGGGGCCGGACGCACAGTAGACACAGACCGCCCATTCACTTGACCGCACATCCGAAAGGCTAACGGGCGGTTGGCTCAGACCGTAAACTCGCGGCCGTGCCGATCCGGTGGAACGTTCCCGAGCAGTCGGCGGCCCTGGATCGGCTCAGTACGGCGCTCGCCGGAACACAGGCGGGGGCCGTGGTGCTCGGTCCGGACGGCTGCGGCAAGTCCACGCTGGCCCGGCTGGCCGCCGAACACCACGTCGACCGCCACCCGAACACCCGGCTGCGCTGGGTGATCGGCACCCCCGCCGAACGCACGGTGCCGTTCGGCGCGTTCAGTCACCTGGTGCGGGTGGCCGACGTCGGCAAGCCCGCCGCGCTGCTGCGCGCGGCCCGCGATTCGCTGGTCGATGCGGCAGGTGAACTGCTGCTGGTGGTCGATGACGCCCATCTGCTCGACGCCTTGTCGGCGACGCTGGTCTATCAGCTGGCCCTGACCGGGTCGGCCCGGATCATCGCCACCGGCCGCGCCGACGGCTCCCCGGCGGCCCCTATCACCGCACTATGGGGCGACGCACTACTGACCCGCATCGACATCGACGCAGCCGAAGAATCCGGCGAGGCGGGCCACGATGTCGACGCCTTCGTGGCGGGCCTGCCCGCCGATGCCCGCGCCGTACTGGACTATCTGGCCGTCTTCGAACCGCTGGCGCTGATCGACCTGACCCGTCTCACCAGCGCCGACGCCGTTCGCCAGGCCGAGGAGCTGGGCGTGGTGGAGACCCGCACCCGTGGCGGTCGAGAGCCTGACCCCGTGGTCTACACCGCCCACCCGCTGTTCGCCGACCGGGCCCGCGATTCGATGGGCGAAGCCGGCGCCCGCGCGCGGCGCACCGAAGCCGTGGGGGCGCTGGCCGCCCGGCCCTGCGCGCACGTGGGCGAGCAGTTGCGGCTGGCGGCATTGGCGGCCGACAGTGACGCGCCCCAGCCCGTCGCGGACGTGGTGGCCGCGGCCCAGCAGGCGCTGCGACTGGGTGATCCGCACCTGGGTGAGCGGCTGGCCCGCCATGCGGTGGACCGCAGCGGTGGCCTGCCCGCCCTTCTGGCGCTGGCACACGCACTGGGCTGGCAGGGCCGGGGCCGCGACGCCGACGCGGTGCTGGCGGCGGTGGACCCCGCCTGCCTCAGTGAGCCGGAATTGATGGCCTGGGCGTTGCCGCGGGCCGCCAATCAGTTCTTCATGCTGGGTGAGCCCGAACGCGCCACCGCGTTCCTGACCACCACGCGTGGCCGGGTTTCCGCGCCGGGTTCGCGGATCACCCTCGACGCACTCGCCGCCACGTTCGCGATGAACGCCGGCAACATCGGCCGTGCGATGCAGTCGGCCACCGAAGTCCTGGCCGACCCGGCCGCCGACGACATGGCGGTGGCGTGGGCAGGCAGCGCCGCGGCGCTATGCGCCGCGCGCGCAGGCCGATTCGACGACGTGGGCCCCCTGGCCCGGCGTGCCCTGGACGCCGAGCATCCCGGCGTGCTGCGGTTCACCGTCGGCCTGGCCGAGATCACCACCCTGCTGATGGCGCAGCACCTGGACGAGGCACGCGAGCTGGCCGGGCAGTTCACCGATTTTGCCGAGGTGTCACAGCCCGGCCGCGCGATCGGTGAGGTGCTGGTGGCTCAGGTGCTGATCGCCGCCGAGGAATTCGACGCCGCAACCGAGCTGCTGACTCCGGCCGCCGCCACCTTGGAGCGCACCGGCTATTCGTGGGGGCCGCTGTCGCTGACCCTGCTGGCGACCGCGCTGGCCCGCCAGTCCGACATCGCCGGCGCGGCAAAGACGTTGAGCCGGGCGGAATCTCGCCACGGCACCAAGTCAGCGCTGTTCGCCCCGGAGCTGGGCGTGGCGCGCGCCTGGCAGCGGGCCGGGATGCGCGACCAGCACGGCGCGATCAACGCCGCCCGGGAGGCGGCCCGGATGGCCGAGCGCACCGGGCAGTCCGCGGTGGCGCTGCAGGCCTGGGACACCGCCGCCCGGCTCGGCGACGCCCGGGCGGTGGACCCGCTGGCAAAGCTGTGCGGCGAGGTCGACTGCGCGTTCGGCCGCGCCGCGCTGCAGCGGGCCAGGAGCTGAGGGTCGAAACGGCGATCATCTGACGCCCCCGCGATAGATGTTCGGTAATCGTCCGGCGTCAGGACTGCGACAGGTAGCCGCGCAGCAGCTCGGCCACCGCGGCGATCTGTTCGACCGGCACCCTTTCCTCGACGGTGTGGGCCAGGTTGGGGTCGCCGGGGCCGTAGTTGACCGCGGGAATACCGCGGGCGGCGAAGCGGGAGACGTCGGTCCAGCCGTACTTGGCCCGGACCTGGCCGCCGGCGGCGTTCACCAGCGCGGCCGCCGCGGGCGCGGTCAGCCCCGGTAGCGCCCCGGCCGCGGCGTCGGTCTGCTGGATGTCGACGTCCAGGCCGTCGAACACCTCCCGGACGTGGGCCAGCGCCTGCTCGGGGGTGCGGTCGGGGGCGAAGCGGAAGTTCACCGTGACGGCGGCCGCGTCGGGGATGACGTTGCCCGCCACCCCGCCGTCGATGCGCACCGCCGACAATCCCTCCCGGTAGACGCAGCCGTCGATGTCCACACTGCGCGGCTGGTAGGCGGCGAGCCGGTCCAGGACCGCCCCGAGCTTGTGGATGGCGTTGTCGCCCAGCCAGGAGCGCGCCGAATGCGCCCGGGTGCCCGCAGCGCTGATCACCACCCGCAAGGTGCCCTGACAGCCGGCCTCGATATAGCCGCCGGTGGGCTCACCCAGGATGGCTACGTCTGCCACCAGCCACTCCGGCAGGTTGCGTTCGATGCGCCCCAGCCCGTTGGCGGCCGCCTCGATCTCTTCGCAGTCATAGAAGACGCACGTCAGGTCGTGCCGGAGCTCGGTGACGGTCGCGGCCAGATGCAGGAACACCGCGACGCCGGATTTCATGTCGACGGTGCCGCAGCCGTGCAGGATGTCGCCGTCGGCGTCAACGGTGCGCCGGCTGGGCAGGTTGCCCGCGGCCGGGACGGTGTCCAGATGCCCGGCCAGCAGCACCCGGGTGGGGCGTCCCAACCGGGTGCGAGCCAGGACCGCGTCGCCGTCGCGGATGATCTCGAATCCGGTGGTCTGGGCCCGCAGCGCGGCTTCGACCTCGTCGGCGATCAGTGCTTCATGTCGCGACTCGCTGGGAATGTCCACCAGCGCCGCGGTCAGGGCAATCGGATCGGAGTGCAGGTCCAGCACGGACCCAGACTAGCGGGCGAGCGTTTCCCGCCGATCAGACACGGATTCGCACGGGTTATCGCCTCACCGTCCGATTCTGTGTCTGCCCGCGGAAAAGGTAACCTGGTCGGCGTGACTGGAGCTTCGGGCGTCGGTATCGCGACGCTGGCCGCAGACGGATCGGTGCTCGACACCTGGTTTCCCGCACCGGAGTTGGGCGGCTCGGGCGCACCCGGAACCACGCGCCTCGCCGGCGATGAGGCGCCCGCCGATCTGGCCGGGCTGGTGGGCCGCGATGAGGACCGCGGCACCGAAACGGTCGCGGTGCGCACGGTGATCGGGTCGCTGGAGGACACTGCGGTCGACGCCTACGACGCCTATCTGCGGCTGCACCTGCTGTCACACCGTCTGGTGGCCCCGCACGGGCTCAACGCCGGCGGGCTGTTCGGCGTGCTGACCAATGTGGTGTGGACCAACTTCGGGCCGTGTGCGGTCGAAGGCTTCGAGACCACCCGGGCCCGGCTGCGCCGGCGCGGCCCGGTGACGGTCTACGGCGTGGACAAGTTCCCCCGGATGGTCGATTACGTGCTGCCCTCCGGCGTGCGGATCGCCGACGCCGACCGGGTACGCCTGGGCGCCCACCTGGCCTCGGGTACCACGGTGATGCATGAGGGATTCGTCAACTTCAACGCCGGCACGCTGGGCGCCTCCATGGTCGAGGGCCGCATTTCGGCGGGCGTGGTGGTGGGCGACGGCTCCGACGTCGGCGGCGGCGCCTCCATCATGGGGACGCTTTCCGGCGGTGGGACACAAGTGATTTCGATCGGCAAGCGCTGCCTACTGGGAGCCAACGCCGGGCTGGGCATCCCGCTCGGTGACGACTGTGTGGTCGAGGCCGGGCTGTATGTCACCGCGGGCACCAAGGTCAGCCTGCCCGACGGCACCACCACCAAGGCCCGCGATCTGGCCGGTGGCAACAACCTGTTGTTCCGCCGCAATTCCCAGAGCGGCGCCGTTGAGGTGGTCGCCCGTGACGGTCAGGGCATCGCGCTCAACGAAGCCCTGCACGCCAACTGACGCGGGGTTGACGCGGTCGAACCTCGCTAACCGCTGGGCTCAGACCAGCGCCTCCTCACGCTCCGGCTGGATCGGCTGCGGCCACGGCCGCGGAACGGGGCGGGGGCGCACCAGTTGCGGCCACCAGAACCAGCGGCCAAGCAGGGTGGCGATCGACGGGGTCATCAGTGAGCGGACCACCAGAGTGTCGAACAGCAGACCCAGCCCGATCGTGGTGCCGACCTGGCCGATCACGATCAGGGCGCTGACCGCCATGGATGCCATCGTGAAGGCGAAGACCAGTCCCGCGGCGGTCACCACGGCCCCGGTGCCCACCATGGCGCGGATCAGCCCGGTGTGCAGGCCGGCGTGGATCTCCTCGCGGATACGCGAGACCAGCAGCAGGTTGTAGTCCGCGCCGACGGCCAGCAGCACGATGACCGACATCGGCAACACCATCCAGTTCAGCGGGATGCCGACGAGGTGCTGCCAGATCAGCACGGACAGCCCGAACGCCGACCCCAGACTGAGCACCACCGTGCCGACGATCACCGTGGCCGCCACCACGGCCCGGGTGAGCACCATCATGATGATGAAGATCAGCACCAGTGCGGCCGTGGCAACGATCATCAGGTCGTAGTCGGCACCCTGCTGCATGTCCTTGAACGTGGCCGCGCTCCCGCCCAGGTAGATCGATGCGCCTTCGAAGGGCGTCCCCTTGATCGCGTCGGCAGCCGCCACCTTGAGCGCTTCGATCCGGGAAATACCCGCAGGCGTCAACGGATCACCCTGGTGAATGATCGTGAACCGCACCGCATGTCCATCCGGCGACAGGAACAGTTTGATGCCCCGCTTGAAGTCGGCCGTCTCGAACGCCTCCGGCGGAAGGTAGAACGAATCGTCGTTCTTGGCGGCGTCGAAGGCCTGGCCCATCGCGGTGGAGTTCTCCTGCATCGCGATGTTCTGATCCTGCTGGGCCTTCTGCACCTGGTACTGGTTGAGCAGGGTCTGCTTCTGGTTCTTCATGGACTGGATCTGGGCCGGCATGACGGCGACCATCTGCGGCATCAGCTCGGCCATGCGCTGCATGTCGGGAACGATGTCGTCGAAGTCTCCGGACATGGTGTCGATGCCGTCCATGGTGTCGAAGACCGAGCGCAGGGCCCAGCAGATCGGGATGTCGAAGCAGTGCGGTTCCCAGTAGAAATAGTTGCGGAACACCCGGAAGAAGTCATCGAAGTCCGCCAAGTGGTCACGCATGTCGCCGATGTCGACCGATGTCTTGGCCATCTTGTCGGCCATCCGTTGCGACACCGCGGCCAGGTCCGTCTGAATCCGCATCATCTCGGTCATCGAGTCGATGCTGGCCTGCAGATCGTCGGCCTGTTTGAGCAGGTTGTCCAGATTGGACTGCATGTAGTCGTTGTTCATCAGTTGAGCGGTGCCGCTCTGGCCGATGGTGTACGGGATGGTCGCGTGTTTGATCGGATCGCCGTCGGGCCGGGTGATGGTCTGCACCTGGGCGATTCCATGGACGGCCTTGAGGGCCTTGGCGATCTTGTCGATCACCAGGAAGTCCGCGGGGTTGCGCAGATCCCGGTCGGTTTCGATCATCATCAGGTCCGGGTTCATCTTCGCTTCGGAGAAGTGCCGGAATGCCGCCGAGTAGCCCACGTTGGAGGGGACGTCGTCGGGCAGGTAGATGCGGTCGTTGTAGGTGGTGTGGTACCCAGGCAGCGCCAGCAGACCGATCAACGCCGCCGCGACGGCGACTACCAGGATCGCGCCGGGCCAGCGCACCGTGGCGGTGCCGACCCGGTGCCATCCGCGAGATGTGGTGATGCGCTTGGGTTCTAGGACACGGCCGAACCGGGAGCACACCGAGATGATCGCCGGCCCCAGTGTCAGGGCGGCCGCCACCACGACCACCATGCCGATCGACAGCGGAATACCCATGGTCTGGAAGTAGGGCAGCCGGGTGAAATGCAGACAGAACGTGGCGCCGGCGATGGTCAGCCCGGAGGCCAGCACCACGTGTGCTGTGCCATGGAACATGGTGTAATACGCCGCTTCTCGGTTCTCGCCCGATCTGCGCGCCTCTTGATATCGACCGATCAGGAAGATCGCGTAGTCGGTGGAGGCGGCGATGGCCAACGTCACCAGCAGGTTGGTGGCGAAGGTGGTCAGGCCGAAGAAGTTGTGAAATCCCAGGAATGCCACCAGACCACGGGCACCGGACAACTCCAGGACCACCATCGCCAAAACGATCAGTGTGGTGATCACCGACCGGTACACGCCCAGCAGCATCACCGTGATCACGGCGAAGGTGAGCATTTCGATGGTCTCCATGCTCTTGTCGCCGACGTGGTTCTGATCGGTGCTCATGGCGGCTGGACCGGTGACGTAGGCCTTCACCCCGTCGGGCGCGGGCGTCTGCGTCGCGATGCGGCGCACCGCGTCCACCGAGTCGTTGGCCAGGGTCTCGCCCTGGTCGCCGGAGATGTAGACCTGGACGTAGGCGGCCTTGCCGTCGGCGCTCTGCGCTCCCTTGGCGGTCAGCGTGTCGCCCCAGAAATCCTGGACATGCTGCACGTGGGCGGTGTCTGCCCGCAGCGCGCTCACCATGCGGTCATAGAAATCGTGGGCCTCGGCACCCAGCGGCGCTTCGCCCTCGAGCACGATCATCACCGAGCTGGACGTGTCGTACTCCTGGAAGACCTTGCCCACCCGCTTGGTGGCGATCATCGAGGGTGCGTCGTTGGGGCTCATCGAGACCGCGCGCAGCTTGCCCACTTCCTCGAGCTGCGGTACGACGATGTTCAGCGCGGCGATCAAGCCGATCCACACCAGGATGATCGGCACGGCGAACGCCCGGATGAACCGCGGAATGCGCGGATGCCCGGCGGTCTCGGAGGCGGCGTGGGTCGGCGCTTGGGCCGTCGGCGTGGTCATGCTGCCTTCACGAAGCAGTAGGTCTCGGCGTTGAAGCCGTTGGCCGTGCGTTCCTGTTTGACCTCGTCGTCGACGGTGACGCGGCAGCTGATCGTGTCGCCGTCCCCCTGGGCCAAGATGTTGGGCATCACCGAGGGAAGCGTGGTCTGCAAGGTCAGCGTCCACGGCAGCGTGGCGCCGGCGACGCGCTGGGGCCGCCCTTCGAGGTCCATGTAGTTGATGACGGCGGTGCCACCCGAGCCGAAGACCTCATAGGTCACGAACTTGGGGTTGAAGTCTTCGGCGTTGTCCGACGACAGTTCGGTCACCACGACGGGATGCGCCCCGAACACCTTCCGCAACTGCGCCACGGTGAGGCCGCCCGCGGCTACTGCCACCACGATCAGGGCCGGCAACCACACCCGCTGAATCAGCCTCTTCATCGTCGCTCTCCCCGATTTCGGCCCAGGATCAGTCCCGCACCTTTCCAGGTAGTCAAGCTAACTAGGTAAGTGGATAGAGTCAATCCGTTTTTCTGTTGTTCGCATTACACTGGGCCGTTGTGAACGCCGACGACACACCGAACCGCCCGCTGCGCAAGGACGCGGCGCGTAATCGCCAGCGCATCGTGGAGTCGGCCCGCGAGCTGTTCGCCACCAGAGGCTTGGAGCCCAATCTCAACGACGTCGCCCACCATGCCGGCGTGGGAGTGGGGACCGTCTATCGGCGGTTCTCCAGCAAAGACGAGCTGCTCGAAGCGATCTTCGAAGACGGCCTCAATCAACTCATCGGTTTCGCGGAAACAGCTTTGCGCCAACCACATTCCTGGGACGGTCTCGCCTGGTACGTCGAGCAGATGTGCGAAATCCTGGCCACCGACCGCGGACTGCGAGAGATCGCCTTCAGTAAGTGCTACGGGGGTGAACGGGTGATCGCCGCCCAGGATCGGCTGATCCCGGTGATCAAGGAACTCGTCGAGCGGGCGCGAGCCGACGGTCACCTACGCCCTGAGATGTCCTCGACCGACATGCCGATCCTGGGGCTACTGGCGGGCACGGTGAGCGAGTTCGCCGGCCATGTCGACGAGCAGTTGTGGCGCCGCTACGTCGCCATCCTTCTCGACGGGATGCGTTATCGCAGCGATCACGTGACGCTGCCGGTCGCCGCGCTCGACGACGACGGCGTCGAATGCGCGATGCAGACCTGGGAACCGGCCGGTCCCTGCGCGGACCGCAATCGCGGGTGAGCTGAGCGCTACAGCATCGCCCTGCTGATCTTGTCGCTGTCTTTCCCGATCGTCTTGCAGAAGGCGCTGACCGCCAGCTGTGTCCCGGAAAGCTCCAGGTTCGACGGCTCGCCACCCTTGGCGTCCTTGAGCATCTTGGCGACCTCGGAGCGCTGCTTCTCGTCGGTGTGACCGTTGAATTCTCCGCAGGTTGTGTCGCCGCCCTTGTTGATGACCTTGTCCACCGCCGAGCATCCGCCGATCAGCAGCGCCGTGCCGGCGAGCACGGTCACCGCGCCAAGACTGATTCGCTTCGAAGGCTTCACGGGCCCACCCTTTCGGTGTCGGTGTCACGCAAGCGGAGCCTACGTCAGCAGTGCCTTCTTGAGGACCTTTCCCATCGCGTTGCGCGGCAAGGCATCCACTATGCGCACCTCACGGGGCCGCTTGTGCACCGAAAGCTGCTGGGCCACATAGTCGATCAGCTCGTTTGGCCGTGCCGGGCCGGCCGGCGACGCAACAACGAACGCAACGATGCGCTGCCCCAAGTCGTCGTCGGGAAGCCCGACGACAGCAACCTCGGCCACCGCAGGATGACCGAGCAACGCCGTTTCGATCTCACCAGCTCCTACCCGGAACCCGCCGGTCTTGATCAGATCCACCGATTCGCGTCCGACGATCCGATGCATGCCCGCACCGTCGATCACGGCCACATCGCCGGTGCGGTACCACCCGTCGGCATCGAACGCGTCGGCTGTCGCGTCGGGCCGGTTGAGATATCCGTTGAACAGCGTCGGTCCGCGCACCGCCAGCCGCCCGATGCTCTCCCCGTCGTGGGGCACCGGGCCGCCGTCGTCGGCGACGAGCTTGGTCTGCACGCCCGCCAACGGCAGCCCTACCCAACCCGGCCGGCGCTCACCGTCGGCCCGGGTGCTCAAGGTGATCAGCGACTCGGTGCTGCCGTACCGCTCGATGGGTGCGTGTCCGGTCTGCGCGACGAGTGCGTCGAACACCGGGACCGGCAACGCGGCACTACCGGACACCAGCATCCGGGCCGATCGCAGCGCCGCGGCGGCACCCGGGTCGGCCACCACCCGGGACCATACGGTCGGCACCCCGAAATACAGCGTGCCGTGAGCGGCGGCGTAGGCCTCCGGAGTCGGCTTGCCGGTGTGGACGAAGCGGTTGCCCACCCGCAATGACCCCAGCAGTCCCAGGACCAGGCCATGCACGTGATACATCGGCAGTCCGTGCACCAGCACGTCGTCGGGGCTCCACTGCCAGGCCTGCGCCAGTGCATCGAGGTCGGCTGCCAGCGCCCGCCGGCTCAACTGAACACCTTTGGGGGGACCGGTGGTTCCGGAAGTGTAGATGATCAGCGCGGTGTCCTCGTCATCGCAGGCATCGGCTGCACGCGGCTGTTGCGACCCCGAGCGTGCCGCGAAATGCGGCAGCCCCGCGAGATCGTCGGGCCGCTCCCCCAGCCAGGCCTGCGCGCCCGAATCGCGCAACATGTGCTGACGCTCGGCGACGCCCACGTCGGCGGGCACCGGCACCACCGGCACCCCGGCCAGCAGACAGCCGGTCACCGCCAGCACCGTCTGCGCCGTGGGTGTGGCCAGCACCGCAACGCTGCTCGCGCCGCCGAGATCCTCGAGCGCCCCCGCGGACGCGGCACTGAGCTGCGCCCGGCTCAGGGCGGTGTCGTCGATACGCACCGCATCAGCGATGTCCGGGGCGTTCGAGCCGTCGGAGGCCAGCGAGGTCAGCAGCATCTCCGGGACGTTACTCGTTTGTCGGCACCGGCCCGGCGATCCGCCCGATCAGCGGCTGACCGCCATTAGTGGTATCAACGAATCAGTTCCCCTAATTGTGGGCGACTCCTCAAGGAAGAGGCACTTCGATGCACAGCCAGCCCGGCCAGCGACGCGGCCCGCAGCGGTTGCCCCGCAACCAGCAGCGGGAGCGGGTGCTGCGGCTGGTGGGCGCGGCCGATGGCGCGGTCGATGCCGCCGAACTCGCCGAGCGGATGCACTTGCATGTCACCACGGTGCGGTTTCACCTCGACGCCCTATGCGAGGCGGGGGCTGTCGCGCGGACCCGGATCAAACGCAACGGCGTCGGCCGGCCCCGGACGGGCTACGTGGCGGTTCGTGACCGGCTGGACTACCGCAACCTCGCCGAGATCCTGGCTATGGAGCTCGGCGATACCGTCGCCGAACGCGCCGAGCGGGCCGAACGGGTCGGCCGGCGCTGGGCCGACCGGATCCTGGCGGCCAGCGACTCCGCCACCGAGGGGCCGGTCACCGCCACCGGGGTCTCCCCCGACACCAGCATCGATGACTGCGCCGGCCGGATCGCCGGAATCTTCGCGCGCATGGGTTTCAATGCCGAACTCGCCGCGCTGGCACCGAGCGACGCCGAGGGCGAAGACGCCCACCAGCGCACCATCCTGTTGCACGCCTGCCCGGTATATGACCTGGCGCGGGCTCATCCAGAGGTCAGCTGCGCCATGCACCTGGGCGTGTTGCGCGGGCTACTCAGCGCCCGGAACGGGGCCGGCGGCAGCGCTGAGCTCGAGCCGTTCGTTGAGCCGGAGATGTGCGTCGCCAAGGTGATCGGCCGCTAACCCCGCCGGTTCGACGCGGCCGTCACTGCTCGTCGTCAGCGAATTCGCAGAAGGCCGTGTAGGCCCGCGCCCCGTAGATGGTGGCCGGACCGCCGTGCATGAGGATGCTGACCCCAATGGCTTCGGCGGCTTCTTGCTTGGTCGCTCCTGCCCGAGCCGCGGCACGTGCGTGCGATGCGATGCAGCCGTCGCAGCCCTGAACCACGCCCATCGCCATCGCCATCAGCTCTTTGACCTTGCGGTCCAGCGCACCGGACTCGAAGGTCGCCTTGCTCATCTCCCCAAAGGCCTGGTAGACGCCGGGAATCTGCTGGCGCAGGTCCCGGTGCTGCGGATTGAGGTCGTTGAGGACTTCCTGGTAGTGACTCATACCCCCCAGGGTATCAGGCCCCCGGGTGTGTCACCCGCCGGCATAGGCCACCGCGATCTCGGCGGCCAGCCGCGCATTGGCCAGCACCAGCGCGACATTGGCGGCCACCGATGCGCCCTGGGTGGCGCGGTGGAAATGGTCGAGCAGGTACGGGGTCACGTCCTTGCCGCGTACGCCCGCAGCCTCCGCTGCAGCCAGACCGTCGGCCAGCACCCGGTCATGCAGTGCGCGGTCCAGCTCAGCCTCGGCGGGGATCGGATTGGCCAGCACCAACCCGTAGCCGTCGGTACCCAACCGGGCGCGGGCCCGCAGGACCGCGGCGGCCTGTTCGGGATTCTGAATCGACCAGTCCAGCCGATGACCGGAGTCGGCGAGATAGAAGGCCGGGAAGCGCTGCGTGCGGTAGCCGATCACCCCTACTGACAGCGTCTCCAACCGCTCCAGCGTCGCGCCGATGTCGAGAATCGATTTCACTCCCGAACACACCACCAGCACCGGGATGCGCGAGAGCGCGGTCAGGTCCGCGGACTCGTCGTAGGTGTCCGCCGCGCCGCGATGCACACCTCCCAATCCCCCCGTGGCGAACACCGTGATGCCGGCGGCAGCCGCCAGATGAGCGGTCGCCGCGACCGTTGTCGCGCCATCCCCGCCCGCCGCGGCCAGTATCGCGATCTCGCGAACACTGACCTTGACCGCCGTTGCGCCGGTGGCGATCCGGTGCAACGCGTAGTCGTCCAGCCCGATCTGCGGTTGGCCGTCGAGGATCGCGATGGTGGCCGGTACCGCACCCGCGGCGCGTACGGCGTCCTCGATCTCGCGGGCGATGCGCAGATTGTCCGGACGCGGCAGGCCGTGACTGATGATCGTGCTCTCCAGCGCCACGACGGCGCGGCCGGTGGCCAGCGCATCGGCGACCTCGGGATGAATGCGCATCCCCTGAGCCTATTGCGCCAGTATCCGCCACGATCTCACTGCGCCGATCGCGTCAGAACAGGCTGGTAGCGTCCGCCATCGTTGACGGAAAGGGAGATGCACGTGACTGTCGGGCGAAGCAGACTGCCCTGCTGGATTGCCTGGCTGATGGCGGCGCTGCTGCTCGCACCCGAGGCCCCCGCGGAGCCGGATCCGGTGGGTGCACCAGCCGCACCGGCCACCCTGGAACTGCTTGCCGCCCTGCCGATCAAGGGCCGCGCGCCCAAGACCGGCTACGCACGCGCACTGTTTGGCCAGCCGTGGAGCGATGACGTCACGGTTCCCTTGGGCCACAACGGCTGCGACACCCGCAACGACATCCTGCGCCGCGACCTGGTCGGCGCCCAGATCAAGCCGGGAACCAACGACTGCGTGGTGGCCTCGGGTGTCTTGCATGACCCCTACACCGATACGGCCATCGCCTTCACGCGTGGCCCAGGCACGTCCCAAGAGGTGCAGATCGATCACGTCGTGGCGTTGTCGGATGCCTGGCAGAAGGGCGCCCAGCAGTGGGACGAGCTCACCCGGCGCAACTTCGCCAACGATCCGCTCAACCTGCAGGCCACGACTGGGCCGATCAACGAGCAGAAGAGCGACAGCGACGCGGCAAGCTGGCTGCCGCCCAACAAGTCCTACCGCTGCACCTACGTCGCGCGGATCGTCGGAGTGAAGTCCGGTTACGGCCTGTGGGTAACCCAAGCCGAGCACGACGCGATCGAGCGGGTTCTCACCGAGGGTTGCGAGGTGCCCGCAGGCTAAGCCAGCCGGGCCGCCGCCGCGGCGATTCGCTCGTCGGTGGCCGTCAATGCCACCCGAACATGTTGTGCCCCCGCGGGTCCATAAAACTCGCCGGGCGCCACCAGGATGCCGCGCTGGGCCAGCCAGTCGACGGTGCTGCGGCATGCCTCGCCGCGTGTGGCCCACAGGTAAAGCCCGCCCTGTGACAGCTCGACGGTGAAGCCGGCACCCTGCATCGCCTGAAGCAGCGTTGCGCGGCGGCGGGCGTAGCGGTCGCGTTGTTCGCGTTCGTGTGCGTCGTCGTCAAGCGCGGCGACCATGGCTGCCTGGATCGGGGTGGGCACCATCATCCCGGCGTGCTTGCGTACCGCCAACAGCTCGGCCACCACCGCGGCGTCCCCGGCCACGAATCCTGCCCGATACCCCGCCAGCGACGAGGTCTTGGACAGCGAATGCACCGCCAGCAGGCCCCGGTGGTCGCCGTCGCACACCGCCGGGTGCAGCACCGAGCGCGGCTCAGCGTCCCAGCCCAACCCGAGGTAGCACTCGTCGGAGACCACCAGCACGTCATGTTCGCGGGCCCAGCCGACCACGGCGCGCAACTCGTCGGTCGTCGCGATCGCCCCGGTCGGGTTGCTCGGCGAATTCAGGTACACCAGGGCCGGCGGCGGACCGTCGAGCAGCTGGGGGGCGTCGCTGCGCACCCACTGGGCTCCGGCCAGTCGGGCACCGACCTCATAGGTCGGGTAGGCCAGCTCGGGCACCACCACCACATCCTGGTCGCCCAGGCCCAGCAGAGTCGGCAACCAGGCGATCAGCTCCTTGGTGCCGATCGCGGGCAGAATCGCCGACTCCGTCAGGCCGGTGATCCCGTACCGCCGCGCCAGCGCGCCGACCGCTGCGGCGCGCAACGCTGCGGTGCCGGCGGTGGTGGGGTAACCCGGCGCGGACGCCGCCGCGGCCAGTGCCTCGCGGATCAGCGGTGCGACGGGGTCGACAGGGGTGCCCACGGACAAGTCGACGATTCCGTCGGGATGAGCCTTGGCCAGCGCAGTCGCCTCGGACAGGGTGTCCCAGGGAAAAGTGGGTAACGCGGCCGACCTGCCGCCGAGGACAGGACTCATGAGGTTGCGGCGAGGCGCGGTGGATTCATCGGTTTCTGATAGTAGAGGCCACCCCCGGAGCGCATCCACCATCAGGGCGAACGCACGCCTATGCACTCAGTTGCTGTGCACTTAGTTGCATATTGCGCCTGCGGATGCCACCCTTGCCTGTGTGGCCCTACCGCACGCGATCCTGGTGTCACTCAACGAGCAGTCGGGTTCGGGCTACGAACTCGCCCGCCGGTTCGACCGCTCGATCGGCTACTTCTGGAGCGCCACTCACCAGCAGATCTACCGGACCCTGCGGACCATGGAGGCCGACGGCTGGGTGCAGGTCACCGAGGTGACCCAGCAGGGCCGGCCGGACAAGAAGGTGTACACCGTGGCCGAGGCAGGCCGCGTGGAGCTGGCTCGGTGGATTGCAGCCCCGCTGGCCGGTCGCGGAAGCGCGGTGCTGGACAACCGGCTGCGTGAACTGGCGGTCAAGATCCGCGGCGCCAGCCACAGCGAGCGCGCCGCGGTGCGCGCTCAGGCCGCCGTCCTGCGCGCCGAGCGTGGCGAGCGATTGGACGTCTACCGCGCCCTGGAGAAGAAACAATTTCCCGATCCCGCCGCATTGTCCGGCGCCGCACTGCACCAGTACCTGGTCCTGCGCGGCGGCATCCGCGCGGAGGAGAGCGCGATCGACTGGCTCTTTGAAGTTGACGAGGCTCTGACGCCGGAGCGGCACTGACGTGAAGGGGTCACTGTGACAACAGAATCCACCAATCCATACCCGCTATTGCTGGCCCCGCTGGACCTGGGCTTCACGACCCTGTCCAACCGGGTGGTGATGGGGTCCATGCACACCGGCCTGGAGGACCGCGCCGGCGACACCGGCCGGCTGGCCGAGTATTTCGCCGCCCGGGCTCGCGGCGGCGTCGGTTTGATCATCACCGGCGGGTACGCGCCGAACCGGTCCGGCTGGCTGCTGCCGTTCGCCGCAGCGATGACCACCCGAGCCGACGCCCGACGCCACCGCCGCATCACCGATGCCGTGCACGAGGCAGGCGGCAAGATCGCGCTCCAAGTGCTGCACGCGGGACGCTATGCCTACCATCCCTTTTCGGTCAGCGCATCGAGCATCAAGGCGCCGATCAATCCCTTCCGGCCCCGGGCGCTGTCCACCCGCGGCGTCGAGTCGACGATCGCCGACTTCGCCCACACCGCGGTGTTGGCCCGCGAGGCCGGCTACGACGGCGTGGAGATCATGGGCAGCGAGGGCTACCTACTGAACCAGTTTCTGGCGCCATGCACCAACAAGCGCACCGATGCCTACGGCGGCACCGCCGCCAACCGGCGGCGCTTCCCGGTGCAGATCGTGGCGCGCACCCGCGCTGCCGTCGGCGACGACTTCATCATCTGTTACCGGCTGTCGATGGCCGACTACGTCGAAGGCGGCCAGAGCTGGGAGGAGATCCTCTCGCTGGCAACCGAAGTCGAGGCAGCGGGGGCCACCCTGATCAACTCCGGGTTCGGCTGGCACGAAGCACGCGTGCCGACCATCGTGACCTCGGTGCCCAGCGGCGCGTTCGTCGGGATTTCGCACGCCGTCGCCGATCACGTCACGATCCCGGTGGTGGCGTCCAACCGGATCAACATGCCGCAGGCCGCCGAACAGGTGCTGGCCGAGACGTCGGTGCGGCTGGTCTCGATGGCACGCCCCATGTTGGCCGACCCGGAGTGGGTGCGCAAAGCCGCCAACGGCCGGGCCGAGCAGATCAACACCTGCATCTCCTGCAACCAGGCCTGCCTGGACCACGTCTTTGTGCACAAGAAGGTCTCGTGCCTGGTCAATCCCCGCGCCGGCCACGAGACCCTGTTGGTGCTCGGCCCGGTCCGGCAGCGCCGGCGCATCGCGGTGGTGGGCGCCGGACCGGCCGGTTTGGCGGCGGCGGTGTCGGCCGCCGAACGCGGTCATGAGGTGACGCTGTTCGAGGCCAACGAGTTCATCGGGGGCCAGTTCGACCTCGCCCGCCGTATTCCGGGCAAGGAGGAGTTCGGCGAGACGATCCGCTACTTCACCACGATGCTCGACAAATACGCGGTGACGGTGCGCCTGGGCAGCCGCGCCCGCGCCGAGGAGCTGATCGGGTTCGACGAGGTGGTGCTGGCCACCGGCGTGCGACCGCGGATTCCCCAGATCCCGGGCATCGACCATCCGATGGTCATGTCCTATGCCGAGGCCATCTCCGGCCGTCCGGTCGGCCCCTCGGTGGCCGTGGTGGGAGCCGGCGGCATCGGCTTCGACGTCAGCGAGTTCCTGGTCCTGGACGCACCCGAGGCCTCCCCCGCCCTGCATCTGAAGGAGTGGAAAGTCGAATGGGGTGCGGCCGACCCCTGGGAGGCCAGGGGCGCGCTGCTGCCCCCAGACCCGGCACCGCCCGCCCGCGAGGTCTACCTGCTGGCCCGCACCGCGGGAGCTCAGGGCCGCAAGCTGGGCAAGACCAGCGGCTGGGTGCACCGGGCGTCGCTGAAGGCCAAGAACGTCCACCAGCTCTCCGGGGTGAACTACGACTTGATCGACGACGACGGGCTGCACATCAGCCACGGCCCCAATAAGTCTCGCCCGCAGGTGCTGGCCGTGGACAATGTGGTGATCTGCGCCGGACAGGAGTCGGTGCGCGACCTCGAAGACGGCCTGCGCCAGCACGGCGTGAGCCCGCACATCATCGGCGGGGCGGCGCTGGCCTCGGAGCTGGACGCCAAGCGCGCTATCAAGCAGGGCACCGAACTGGCCGCCCGACTGTAACGAGCATCACTGTAAGTCGCATCGGCCTCCCCATAGCAGATGTCCTTGCGCGACAAAGAAATAGGCCGGATTAAGCGCAAAGCGGAGTTCATATCTTGATGCGTATTAATTGAATTGTGCTACCCACCAGCAGAATCAGTTTTCGCCAGCCTGATCTGAACACCCGGTCAATTTGACGCCGCACCGCCCCGACAAACTCCCCTCTGACCGAGTCCTGCGCATTTCGCTCATGGTGATGCATTGGGTGGACACGGATTTGGGCGTCAGGTTCCCTTAGCGCAACTTGAGGTGTTCTCAGGTTGGTTTGCGGTTTTGCAGCTCGGAGGGAGCGGTGTGATGGCGCGTCGGCAGGGCGTGAAGGGTAGTCCCAGCGTTGGGTGGGTTGGTGCGCGTGGGAGTGCCCGGCGCGGTTCCGCTGCGGTGGGGGTGGGCGCGTTTTTGGCTTTGGGGTCGGCGGTAGCCCCGCCAGCCCAAGCAGATGAATTCGATTGGTTGTCCGATCTGTTCGATCCGAGCGTGTGGTCGGCATCGAGCTGGGACTCAACACCCTGGTGGGATTCGGCGGGCTGGGACAGCCTGGATCTGAACTGGGCTGATCCCTTGGCGGGGATCGCCGCCGGCAGCGCTCTGACCACCGATATCGATCAGTGGCTGGTGGAGACCGTCATCAACTCGGGCCAGGCCGCGCTGGCCAATCCATTTATCGCCCAAGTCGTCTCAGCGGTCAATGACCCATTCGTGTACCTGTTCGGCCGCGAACTTCTCGGCAACGGCATCGACGAATTCACCGGAACCAACGACTCGCTCTTTGGTAGCTCGGGGATCTTCGGCGACCTCGGTGACGGCGGCTTCCTGTTCGGCAACGGCGGCCTGGGAGCAGCCGGCGCCGATGGCGGCGACGCCGGCTGGATCGGCAACGGTGGTGCCGGCGGGGCCGGCCTGGACAGCCTTGATGCCGCGATAGCCGGCGGGATCGGTGGCAACGGCGGCGCAGGCGGCTGGCTTTTGGGCAACGGCGGCACCGGCGGGGCCGGCGGGGCCGGATTCGACGGTATCGATGGCCTCGGCGGGGCCGGAGGTGCCGGCGGCGACGGCGGGGCCAGCGGATTCTGGTTCGGTGCCGGCGGCACCGGCGGTGCCGGCGGCGCCGGGGGCCGGGGCGCCGACGCCATCGCACCCGTCCTCGACGGGCGGGCCGCCGACGGCACCGACGGCGGACTGCTGCCCGCCCTCAACACAGCGGGCCTGGCCGGTGGCAACGGCGCCGACGGCGCGCTCAGCGAACTCGGCGCCCAAGCCGGCGGTCACGGCGGCCTGGGCCAAGACAGCCTCAGCAACGACGGTCTCACCGCTGCCCTCGGCGGTGCCGGCGGATCCGGTGGCAACGGGGCAACCGGGGCGGCCGGCGGCAACGGCGCCGCAGGCGGGGCAGCCACCGCCATCAGCGGCGGCACCGCAACCGGCGGTGACGGAGGCAACGGCGGAAACGGCGGCAACGGCCTATCGGGCTTCGCCGGTGGCGCCGGCGGTGACGGTGGCGCCGGAGGCCGCTCCGGAATCTTCGGCTCCGCCGGTATCGGTGGCATCGGAGGCGCCGGAGGTGCCGGCGGCGCAGGCACCGCAGGCGGTGACGGCGGAACCGGTGGCGCAGGCGGCCTGGCCGCAGGAACCACCCCCGATGGCACCACCGTCGACAGCACCGTGACCGCCACCGGCGGAAACGGGGGCATCGGCGGTAACGGCGGCATCGGCGGAGCCGGCGGAAACGGCGGCGCCGGCGGCAACGGCGGAGCCGGCGGGCGGACCGGAATCCTCGGACTACGCCCCGCAGCCGCTGACGGAAACGGCGGCAACGGCGGAGCCGGCGGAAACAGTGGCACCGGCGGAAACGCCGGCAACGGAGGAGCCGCCGGCGACGCAACCACCCAAGGCGGCAACGGCGGCGCAGGCGGCACCGGGGGCAACGCCGGAGCCATCGGCATCGGCGGCCAAGGCGGCCACGGCACCACCACCGGCACCACCGGCGCAGCCGGCCTCTACGGCGGAACCGCCAACGCCCTCAGCGGCAACGGCGGAAACGGCGGCGCAGGCGGCAACGGCTACCTCACCACCCTCAACCCAGCCCAAACCGGCAACGGCGGCACCGGCGGAAACGCCGGCAACGGCGGCGCCGGCGGCAACATCGGCAACGGAGGCAACGGCGGCACCGGCGGAAACGCCGCGACCGGAGCCAACGGGCTCGACGGTGTCGATTTCGGTGAGTCCGGTACTAACGGCGGCAACGGCGGCAACGGCGGTGCCGGTGGCCACGGCGGCAACGGCGGCTCGCTGGCCGGAAATGCCGGCAGCGGTGGCGCTGGCGGCAACGGCGCTACCGGCGGCAACGGTGGCCACGGCCGCACCGGTGCGGCCGGCGTGGCTGGGGTCGACGACGGCGCCGGCCACGATGGCGGCGACGGCGGTGCCGGTGGAAACGGTGGCGCCGGCGGCGCCGGCGGCAACGCCGGAATCGCGGCCCACGGCGCCCAAGGCACCAACGGCAACGGCGGGAACGGCGCCGACGCGGGCAATGCCGGCAATGCCGGCAACGGCGGTACGGGCGCCGACGGCGACACCAACAACCTCGACGGTGGCCGCGGCGGAAACGGCGGTGACCGCGGCTCTGCAGGCATCGGCGGGACCGCTGGGGCGGCAGGCACCGGAGGCGCCGGTGGCGCCGGCGGCACCGCGGGCGCCGACGGTGCACAGGCCACCGGTGGCAATGGCGGTGATGGCGGCAACGGCTCCGATGCCTCCGCACCGGGCGCCGATGGCGGCGCTGGCGGGGCCGGGGGTAACGCGGGAATCATCGGCAACGGCGGCAACGGCGGCCTCGGCGGCAACGGCGGTACCGGCGCTAACGGCGTCAACCCGATCGCCAACCAGACCAGCACTGCCGCGAACGGAACCAGCCAATCGAGCAGCAGTTCCAGCGGCACGGGCGTCAATGGTGGCAACGCCACCAACGGCAGCACCGTGGGCCAGGGCGGCGGCAACGGCGGCAACGGCCAGGGCGCCTTCGTCACCGGCGGCACCCTCACCAGCACCAACGCCGGCAACGGCGGCAACGGCGGCAACGGCGGCGACCTCGCCAACGGTGGCAATGGTGGCAACGGCGGCGTCGCCGCTGGAAGGAACTCGGGAATCGTCACCGCCAACGGCGGCGATGGGGGCCAAGGCGGCAATGGCGGTGACGGAGGCGCCGGCGGCAACGGCGGTACCGGCGGCGGCGTCGGCACGACGTCGACGATCGCCAACCGCGGCTTCGGTGGCGACGGCGGCGATGGCGGTGACGGCGGCGCCGGGGCCAAGGGCGGAAACGGCGGCGCCGGCGGCGCGATCGGGAACAGCGTCGAGAACCCCGGTTTCAGCGTCGCCGGTAACGGTGGCACCGGCGGCACCGGCGGCACTGGCGCGGCCGGCCAGAGCGGCGGCTCCGGAGGGGTCGGCGGCGCCGGCGGCAACGGCGGCACGATCAGTGGCAACGGTGGACTCGGCGGCGCGGGTGGAACTGGCGGCACCGGCGGCACCGGCGATGTCGGTGGCAATGGCGGCAACGGCGGCAACGGCGGGGCCGGCCAGCTTTCCGGCAGTACCAGCGGCAACGGCGGCAACGGCGGCAACGCTGGCACCGGCGGCTCAGGTGGCACCGGTGGGTCGGGCGGCAACGGCGGAGCGGGCGGCAAAGCGCTCGGTTCGGGCGATGACGGCACGGGCGGCGACGCGGGCACCGGCGGAAGCGGCGGCACCGGCGGAAGCGGCGGCACCGGCGGTGCAGCGGGCGCGGCCGGAACGGTGGTCACGGGCGGCATTTTCGGCACGGCCGGAACTGCCGGCGCGGCCGGCAGCCAGGGCGCGGCCGGTTCCTCAGGCTCCAACGGTCAGCCCGGAGGCTGATCCCGCGGGCACCCGAAAGGCCCTGCATGTCATGGCATGCAGGGCCTTTTACTCAAGTTTTAGTCAGCAGATCCAGATAGGAGCGGTGTGATGGCGCGTCGGCAGGGCGTGAAGGGTAGTCCCAGCGTTGGGTGGGTTGGTGCGCGTGGGAGTGCCCGGCGCGGTTCCGCTGCGGTGGGGGTGGGCGCGTTTTTGGCTTTGGGGTCGGCGGTAGCCCCGCCAGCCCAAGCAGATGAATTCGATTGGTTGTCCGATCTGTTCGATCCGAGCGTGTGGTCGGCATCGAGCTGGGACTCAACACCCTGGTGGGATTCGGCGGGCTGGGACAGCCTGGATCTGAACTGGGCTGATCCCTTGGCGGGGATCGCCGCCGGCAGCGCTCTGACCACCGATATCGATCAGTGGCTGGTGGAGACCGTCATCAACTCGGGCCAGGCCGCGCTGGCCAATCCATTTATCGCCCAAGTCGTCTCAGCGGTCAATGACCCATTCGTGTACCTGTTCGGCCGCGAACTTCTCGGCAACGGCATCGACGAATTCACCGGAACCAACGACTCGCTCTTTGGTAGCTCGGGGATCTTCGGCGACCTCGGTGACGGCGGCTTCCTGTTCGGCAACGGCGGCCTGGGAGCAGCCGGCGCCGATGGCGGCGACGCCGGCTGGATCGGCAACGGTGGTGCCGGCGGGGCCGGCCTGGACAGCCTTGATGCCGCGATAGCCGGCGGGATCGGTGGCAACGGCGGCGCAGGCGGCTGGCTTTTGGGCAACGGCGGCACCGGCGGGGCCGGCGGGGCCGGATTCGACGGTATCGATGGCCTCGGCGGGGCCGGAGGTGCCGGCGGCGACGGCGGGGCCAGCGGATTCTGGTTCGGTGCCGGCGGCACCGGCGGTGCCGGCGGCGCCGGGGGCCGGGGCGCCGACGCCATCGCACCCGTCCTCGACGGGCGGGCCGCCGACGGCACCGACGGCGGACTGCTGCCCGCCCTCAACACAGCGGGCCTGGCCGGTGGCAACGGCGCCGACGGCGCGCTCAGCGAACTCGGCGCCCAAGCCGGCGGTCACGGCGGCCTGGGCCAAGACAGCCTCAGCAACGACGGTCTCACCGCTGCCCTCGGCGGTGCCGGCGGATCCGGTGGCAACGGGGCAACCGGGGCGGCCGGCGGCAACGGCGCCGCAGGCGGGGCAGCCACCGCCATCAGCGGCGGCACCGCAACCGGCGGTGACGGAGGCAACGGCGGAAACGGCGGCAACGGCCTATCGGGCTTCGCCGGTCGCGCCGGCGGTGACGGTGGCGCCGGAGGCCGCTCCGGAATCTTCGGCTCCGCCGGTATCGGTGGCATCGGAGGCGCCGGAGGTGCCGGCGGCGCAGGCACCGCAGGCGGTGACGGCGGAACCGGTGGCGCAGGCGGCCTGGCCGCAGGAACCACCCCCGATGGCACCACCGTCGACAGCACCGTGACCGCCACCGGCGGAAACGGGGGCATCGGCGGTAACGGCGGCATCGGCGGAGCCGGCGGAAACGGCGGCGCCGGCGGCAACGGCGGAGCCGGCGGGCGGACCGGAATCCTCGGACTACGCCCCGCAGCCGCTGACGGAAACGGCGGCAACGGCGGAGCCGGCGGAAACAGTGGCACCGGCGGAAACGCCGGCAACGGAGGAGCCGCCGGCGACGCAACCACCCAAGGCGGCAACGGCGGCGCAGGCGGCACCGGGGGCAACGCCGGAGCCATCGGCATCGGCGGCCAAGGCGGCCACGGCACCACCACCGGCACCACCGGCGCAGCCGGCCTCTACGGCGGAACCGCCAACGCCCTCAGCGGCAACGGCGGAAACGGCGGCGCAGGCGGCAACGGCTACCTCACCACCCTCAACCCAGCCCAAACCGGCAACGGCGGCACCGGCGGAAACGCCGGCAACGGCGGCGCCGGCGGCAACATCGGCAACGGAGGCAACGGCGGCACCGGCGGAAACGGCTCAGCAGGCACCGACGGAGTCAATCCCGCCTTCAACCAGACCGGCGCCGCCACACGAGGGACCAACGGCAAGTTGAACGGCGCGCCCGACGGTAGTGGAGATGACTCAAGCGGCACAGGCGGTGCCAACGGCAGCACCGTCGGCCAACGCGGCGGCGACGGCGGCAACGGCGGAGCCGGAGAAATGACCCAGTTCTGGCCTGGCACCATCAATGGCGGCAACGGCGGTGACGGCGGAAACGGCGCCGACCACGCCAACGGCGGCATCGGTGGCCGTGGCGGCGATGCCCTCGCCGACACCGTTAACTATGGCAGCACTGCCCACGGCGGGGATGGCGGAGACGGCGGCAACGGTGGCGCGGGCGGCAACGGTGGCGCCGGAGGCAACGGTGGTGACCAGGGCAGCGATTTCGGTACCGGCGGTGACGGCGGCAACGGCGGTGACGGCGGTGCCGGCGGAAACGGCGGCAACGGCGGCAGGGGCGGGTTCGCCCTGACACTGAGTTATCCCACCAGCAATATCGGTAACACCGGCGGCTACGGCGGAAACGGCGGCGCGGGCGGAGACGGTGCCGCCGGAACGGCTGGAGGGGCGGGCGGATCCGGAGGGACCGGTGGAGCCGGCGGTGTGATCCGCGGCGACGGCGGCACCGGCGGAGCCGGCGGAAACGGCGCCGCAGGTGGAAACGGCGACAGCGGCGGAAACGGCGGCAACGGCGGCACCGGCGGTAGCGGCAGGGGAATCTGCGGCTGCTCCATCAGCGGCAACGGCGGGGACGGTGGGGACGGCGGAACCGGTGGGGACGGCGGCGCAGGCGGCGCAGGCGGCGCCGGCGGTGCAGGCGGCATCGCCCTCGGCGCCGGCAACGATGGCGCGCACGGTGAAGGCGGCACGGGCGGCGTAGGGGGAACCGGCGGAGCCGGCGGAAACGGCGGAGCCAGAGGCGCCGCGGGTGATATACCCTCGGGCGGCTATAAGGGCAGCGTCGGTGCATTGGGCCGCAACGGTGCCAACGGCGCGACCGGTACCGCCGGCTCTAACGGCTGGTCGGGTCCGCCTGCCGCCTGATCTCCGGCCATTTCGGCGCGGCTTCTCCTGCTAAGCGGGAGAAGCCGCGCTGAAAGCGCAGTAAGTCAGACCGGCAGCGGCGCGTAGTCGGTGCTGCGCTGGCGGGCCGGGCGACCGATGCCCTCGGCGATGGTCGTCAGCTCGGCGATGGTCTTGGCCGACCCGTGCTCGGAGCCGGCCATCCGGGAGATGGTCTCCTCCATCAGCGTGCCGCCCAGGTCGTTGGCTCCCCCGTTGAGCATCACCTGGGTGCGCTCGATGCCGAGTTTGACCCAGCTGGTCTGGATGTTGGGGATGCGTCCATGCAGCATGATGCGCGCCAACGCATGCACGGCCCGGTTATCCCGATGGCTCGGACCCGGCCGCGCTCCCCCGGCCAGGTACAGCGGCGAACTCTGGTGCACGAACGGAAGCGGCACGAACTCGGTGAAACCGCCTGTGCGGTCCTGGATATCGCGCAGCACCCGCATGTGCCCGATCCAGTGCCGGGGCGAGTCGATGTGGCCGTACATCATCGTCGAACTGGACCTCAGGCCCACCTCGTGGGCGGTGCTGACCACCTCGACCCACATGGAGGTGGGCAGTTTGCCCTTGGTCAGTACCCAGCGGATCTCATCGTCCAGGATCTCCGCGGCGGTGCCTGGGATGCTACCCAGACCTGCCTCGCGCAGGCTGATCAGCCACTCGCGAACACTCAAGCCGCTCTTGGACACCCCGTTGGTGATCTCCATCGGCGAGAAGGCATGCACGTGCATCGACGGCACCCGGGCCTTGACCGCCCGGACCAGGTCGGCGTAACCGGTGACCGGCAGCTCCGGGTCGATCCCGCCCTGCATGCACACCTCGGTCGCACCGGCCAGGTGTGCCTCGTAGGCACGTTCGCCGACTTCGGCATTCGACAGCGAGAACGCATCGGCGTCGCCCTTGCGCTGCGCGAACGCACAGAACCGGCAGCCGACGTAACAGATGTTGGTGAAGTTGATGTTGCGGTTGACCACGTAGGTGACGTCATCGCCGACGGCGTCGCGCCGCAGTGAATCAGCCAGTGCGGCAACAGCATCCATGGCCGGGCCATCCGCGGTGGCCAATGCCAGATACTCGGCGTCAGTGCAGCCGCCCGGGTCGCGCTCGGCGGAACGCAGCGCCGCGAGCACATCGGTGTCGACGCGTTCGGGTGCGCGCGCCGCCAATTGGTGGATCTGCTCGCGGATCGACTCCCAGTCCCCGAATGCGCTGCCCAGATCACTGCGGGTGTCGGTGGCCCGGCCGTCGACGTCGATCGCGGTGTGCAGATCGATCCGCCCCGCCGACTGCACCTCGTCGGGCTCTTGCCAGGCCAGGCCGACGGGGTTGATGTCGCGCGCCCAGCCGGTGTCCGGGTCGGCCAGGGCCTCCACGTGCGGGCGCACCCGCGGATCGATCCAGGCAGCGCCGGCCTGCACATAGTCGGGCTGAGCGGTCAGCCGCTGCACCAGGTCGTAGCCGGCCTGCTCGGTGACGGCGGCCAGGTCATCCAGCGCCGGCCAGGGCCGCTCGGGGTTGACGTGATCGGGGGTCAGCGGCGACACCCCGCCCCAGTCGTCCACTCCGGCGCCGATCAGCGCCAGGCATTCGTCGGCCGACACCAAGTTGGGTGGCGCCTGCACCCGCATTTTGGGACCCAACACCAGACGGGTGGCTGCCACCGTGGCCAGGAAGTCCTCGAACCCCGTGTCCGGCACGGATGCCATCGCGGTGTGCTCCTTGGCCCGGAAGTTCTGCACGATGACTTCTTGGATGTGCCCGAACTCCTTGTGCACCTTGCGAATCGCATGCAGGGTGTCGGAGCGTTCCTCGAGCGTTTCGCCGATGCCCACCAACAGGCCGGTGGTGAACGGGATCGAGAGCCGGCCGGCGTCGGCCAGTGTGCGCAGGCGCACCACTGGGTCCTTGTCGGGACTTCCGTAGTGGGCCAGGCCTTTGGTCTCGAACAGCCGCCGCGAGGTGGTCTCGAGCATCATGCCCATCGACGGCGCCACCGGCTTGAGCCGAGACATCTCCGACCAGCTCATCACCCCGGGGTTCAGATGCGGCAGCAGGCCCGTCTCCTCCAGCACCCGGATGGCCATGGCGCGCACGTAGGCCAGCGTGCTGTCGTAGCCGCTTTCATCGAGCCACTGCCGCGCCTGCGGCCAGCGCTCCTCGGGCCGGTCCCCCAGGGTGAACAGCGCCTCCTTGCAGCCCAACTCGGCTCCGCGGCGCGCGATGTCGAGAATCTCGTCGGGCCCCAGGTACATCTGTTTGCCCTGGGCGCGCAGCACACCGGGGACGGTGACAAAGGTGCAGTAATGGCAGGTGTCGCGGCACAGGTGGGTCACCGGGATGAACACCTTGCGCGAGTAGCTGACCGGCAGCCGGCCGCCCGGCCCGCGCCGGCCACCGGACACCAGTCCGGCATCACGGACCCGGGCGGCGCTGGCGCACAGATCTGCCAGGTCGTCGCCCCGCGCGGTCATCGCGATGGCGGTCTCGTCGGGGTTCAGGAGCACGCCGTCGCGGGCCCGTCGCAATACCCGGCGCAGTGCCGACGGGTTCGTCATCCGCGCGCCACCCGCACCCGGAATCTCGCGCATGCCATAAGCGCCACAGTAGCCGCCGCGCCGATCACGCCCGCGAGCGCACGCCGCGCGGCGAAGCCGCTCAGGGTCTCCCGGTCGCCGACAGTGCGGCCAGCTCTTCGCGACGTCGCCACAGCACCCAGCCGGGTGGCGCACTGCCGAGCACGATCATCAGCAGCACGCCGTAGGCCATCACACCGCGGTCGGCGAAGATCAGGTCATCGCCCGGGCCGCCCAAGGTCATCACGGCGATGGTCAACAACCAGGACCACAGCGGCAGTGCGGCCAACCGCAGCGAGGTCGTACAGCGGTCTGCCACCCATACCAGGCCGGCGTTGACCAGGCCCCCGATCAGTGCGCTGAGGGGAAAGGGCACCGCGCCGATGTGTGCGGGCAACATCAACGCGGTGGCCACGGCGCACAGCACGCCGTCGACGACCAGCAGGGCCAGGACGGCGAAGTGGAACGCCGGGCTCGGCGTATCGGTAGGCATCGCGGGCTCGGTGAGCGACGCGACCGGGCTCAAGTGGGGATGCTCTCCAGCTGGCTGACCATCGAACCGACCATCCACTGGAAGCTGTCGAGCCACCACTGCCAGTGCTCCAAGTTCGGGTCCAGATCGGGATCCATGCCTAAACCACCTAGCCCTTGCTACATCGAGGATCGTGCTCCGTCAGGAGCCTACCCTGTGGCCCTCGTCACCGAGCTGAAGTCCGGCCAGCAGATCGGTTTCCCAGCCCCGGGCGTCGCGCGGTCCCGGCGTGCCGCCTGCCAGCACATAGTGCTCGCTGTCCAGGACCGGCTGGGCGACGTTGTTGGACAGCGCGAACGCCCGTCCGGTGGGTCCGACGGTGATCTGGGTGGCGTGGGCGCCCATGGCCGCGGTCTTGGCGGCACGTGACCCGGCCGCCTCGATCACCGCATCGATCTGGTGATCGGGGAAGTCCCCGATCGCTGCCGAGTCGGGACCACCGGCCGGCAGCGTCCAGTGCGGCAGGAGGTCGGCATCCTTCAGTTCCCGCAGGGCGGCTTTCCGGGCACTGCCGGAACTGACGGTCCAATAGAACTTGGGCGTGGCCCAGCCGACATCGGTACCGCCGGCATCGGCTGCTGCGGCGTCCACCGCCGCAGTGGTCACCCGGTGGGCGTGCACGTGGTCGGGGTGTCCGTAGCCGCCACTGGGGTCGTAGCTGACCACCACGTGTGGGCGCAGCCGCCGGATCACGGCCGCCAGCTCAGCGACGGTCTCGGCGTCGTCGGCGTCGATGAACCGCTGCTGTCGTCGCGCCGGGGTGCCCGTCATGCCGGAGTCGCGCCAGCGCCCTGCCCCACCGAGGAATCGCGGCGGACGGGCCCCCAACGCATGCAGTGCCGCGGTCAGCTCACCGATGCGGTAGCCCCCCAGTTGGTCGGCCTGATCCACCGTCAGGTGCGCCCACCGTTCTCCGATGACCTCGCCTTCTTCGCCCAACGTGCAGGTCACCACGTGCACGTCGGCGCCGCGGGCGGCGTAGTGGGCAATGGTGGCCCCGGTGGTCAGGGTTTCGTCGTCGGGGTGGGCATGCACGAACAGCAGTCGCGGAATCCGAGCGGACACGCCAGAACCCTACCGCCACACCGGCGAAGTGACCTGGGGCCCTCGGGTCGGTCAGAACAGGCCGCTGAACAGGTCTTCCCAGTCGATGCTGCCCAGCAACAGCACGAGGTTGTCGGACTGGATGGCCTCGACGATCTCGTTGAAGTCGTCGGTGTTGAACCCCAGCATGGTGGCCCAGTCGGCCTCGATGATCTGCGGGTCGAAGTGGCCCAGCAGGCTCTCCCTGGGGTCGAAGCTGATGCCGAACAGGTTGTTGAACGCTTCCTCGTTCTGCGCCAGCACCGTGTTGTTGACGCTGAAGATCCAGTTCACGGCGTCATTGATCTGGGGACTGTCGCCGAAGAGCCGATCGACCGCGGCCTGCTGTGCTGCCACAAGCGCGGTGTTGAAGCCCAACTGTGCCGTGATCACGGCGGTGCTGAGCATCTGCTGCGGGTCGGGAAGCCCTTGCAGGAAAAGGCCGAAGTTGGTTACCGCGTCAGCGGCTGCGGCGTTGATCGCCTGTTCGGTACCGCCCGGGAACAGGCTGCCGGTGGGCAGTTGTACACCGCCCAGGCCGGGAATGGAGGGCACCCCCGACGGCAGCTCCTGGGGACCGAAGTTGCCTCCCGCCAACTGATTCAGCAGCGCGTCGCTGATGTCGCCTGCGTTGAACGCCGAGCCGGCACCGAGGGCGTCGTCACCGCCGCCGAAGAGTAGGTCGCCCAGGTCGATGTGCGGACCGTCGGCGCTGCCACTGCCCACATAGTCCGGTCGCACATGGTTCTCGACGATGTCGAGTGTCGGACTCAGGTCGATGTTCGCCGCCGCGAGGTCGAAGTCGCGGATCTGAACATCAGGCGGGGAAGGGACCATCGACGTGAGCGCTGCGACGAGGCCGCCGACAGTCAGCGCTGCGGCGGCCACAATGGCGAAGCGGTGAGCGATGTACTCCACGGGCAAGCCCCCTCCGTCGATCAGCGCGCAGGTTGCTTAATCTTACCCAAGAATTGTCTGTGCGCAAGACTTCAGTGAATGCCGGTTCTCGACGTTTTCAGCCGGTTCACGCCGCATCAGTCCCACCGTCTCAGCAGGTCCAGGCCCTGTCCGTCGCGGCTGAGAAATCAGGGCAACTTCACCCAGTTTCCGGCCCCGCCCACGATTCCGACCGGTACCGCGCCGGTCAGGCTGACGTTGGTGACGCTCGGACCGACGGCCACGATCGTGGTGTCCTGCAGAATCGGCAGGACGGTCGCCATGTTCCACAGTCGCGGCTCCACCGCGGCGATCACTTCGCTGATGGGTTTGCTGCCGTCCAGGGCCGCATCGATCTCCGCCTGGATGGCGTGGTCGCAGACCCCGGTGATGTTCGACGGCGCTTGGACCAGCGCCCCGGGAGCGGGCCGCGCAGGAACCGTCGAGGTGGTGGTCGGTGCCGGTGCGGGCGCCGAGGTTGGCGGGGCCTGCGGAGCCGCCGGCGTCGGAACCGGGCCTTCGGCGGTGGGCACGGCCAGGGGCGTCAGCGCGCCGCAGCCGTAGCGAGAGGCCAGCAGGGTCGCCAGGTCGCCGCCGGCCTGCTGCCAGCCGACGATCGCGTCCACCTGATGGGTGGCCAGCGCGTCCCGATAGAGCTTCACCGGGTCCAGCGCCAGCACGGTGGCGGCGATGCCGACATTGCGCAGCTGATCCGCTGCGGTGTTGGCCACGGCCTGCGAGGTCGGGTCGTTGGCCGCCACCCCGATGACCAGCGACAGCTGCTCCCCGTTCTTGCTGATCCGGCCACGGGTGACCTCCGGCGGATGGGGCACGCCGGTGGCGCCGCCCGCCGGCGGCACGAGCGCTGACGGGGGTGCGTCCTTCTCAACCCGGTAGCCGGCGGCCTTCAGCAGTCCCAGGGCCGCCCCCTCGGACATCGCCGGCGGGGCGGTCGGCACATAGCCGGGGTCACTGGGGGTACGCACCTGCGCCTGATCCAGCGTGACGGTGTTGTCACTGCCGGCCCCCACCGTGGCCAGCAGTCCCACGTCGAGAAGGCCCAGGATCGCGCGGCGCACCCGCACATCGGTCAGCTTGGGTTCGGCGGCACGCAGCGCCAGCTGCATCACCCGGGGCGTGACCACCCGGGTGGTCTGCACGCTGGGGATCACCGACAGCTGGGCGAATGCCGCCGAGCCACCATGCACCTGGGCTACTTGGGTGTCGCCGTTGCGGATGGAGTCGGCCAGCGCCGCCGCGGACCCCGCACGGCGGAACAGCACCAGGTCCGGCTTGGCCGGCGGACCCCAGTAGCGGTCATTGCGGGCGAGCAGGATCGCGTCGCGCTGCGGGTCGATGTTCTCCACCCGGAATTGGCCGCCGGTGACCGGCAGCGCCCGCGCCAGGCCGGCCGGGAAACCGCCAGGCACGTCCTTGACGATGTGCGCCGGAACGATGTTGCTGAACAGCTCCCGCCAGGCCGGGTAGGGCTTGGCGAAGGTGACCACCACCTGCTTGCCGCCTTCGACGGAGTGCACGCCGGTGATCAGGTCATAGCCGGCCGGATCGACCACGCCGGGCTGGCTGACCATCTGCTGCCACAGGTACCAGAAGTCGTCGGCGGCGATAGGCGCGTTGTCGGTCCAGGACGCCTCGGGGCGGATCCGGTAGGTCACCGTGAACGGCGCCTCAGAGGTCACCTTGGCCGACACCAACAGGGTCGGGTCCATCTCCCACCGCGACCCGGTGGCGGTGCTGGAGTCCGGAATCGGCCGAAATGCGCTGGGCAGCACCAGGGCACTGATCGCCGCGGTGACCGCGGACAGGTCGGAGCGCAGGTGGGGGTTGAAGCCCGCACCGATGGAGTCGATGCCCATGATGATCTGGCTGATCCGCTGGGGCGGGGGCGCCACGCTCTTCGGCGTCTCGGTGCTCTGCGGCGCCGGGGGCGGATTCACCGTGCACGCCGACACCAGCATCAGCGTCGCCGAAGCCAGCGCCCCCGCCGTGACACGGGCACGGCGGGCGGTTCTTGGCACGGCCACCAGGGTATCCGGGCGACGATCGCGGTGCGAAAACCGCCGCGCCGCGCGCAAAGCCGCGCCCGGCCTAAAGGTTCTTGGCCCGGGAGCGGCTGCGCGCCCGCAGCGTCGAGTCCAGCTCGACCTTGCGGACCCGCACCACCTCGGGGGTCACCTCGACACACTCGTCGGCGGCGCAGAACTCCATGGCCTGCTCCAGGTCCAGCTCGATCGGCCGGGCCAGCGTCTCCATCACGTCGGCCGTCGACGACCGCATGTTGGTGAGCTTCTTCTCCTTGGTGACGTTGATGTCGAGGTCCTCGGCACGCGGGTTGATGCCCACCACCATGCCCTGATAGGTGTCCTGGCCCGGCTCGACGAAGAACTGCCCACGATCGGCCAGCTGGATCAGCGCGAACGGCGTGATGGTGCCGGACCGGTCGGAGACCAGCGATCCGGTGTGCCGGGCGCGGATCTCACCGGCCCACGGCTGGTAGCCCTCGAACACCGCGTTGGCGATACCGGTCCCCCGGGTCTCGGTGAGGAAGTCGGTGCGCCAACCGATCAGACCGCGGCTGGGGATGATGAACTCCATCCGGACCCAGCCGGTGGTGTGGTTGGCCATCTCGGTCATGCGTCCCTTGCGGGCGGCCGCCAGCTGGGTGATGGCGCCGACGTATTCCTCGGGGCAGTCGACGGTGAGGTGCTCGAACGGCTCGTGGACCTTGCCGTCGATCTTGCGGGTCACCACCTGCGGCTTGCCGACGGTCAGCTCGAAGCCCTCGCGGCGCATCTGCTCGACGAGGATCGCCAGCGCCAACTCGCCACGGCCCTGCACCTCCCAGGCGTCGGGGCGGCCGATGTCGACCACCCGGACCGACACATTGCCGATCAGCTCGGTGTCCAGGCGCGACTTGACCATCCGTGCCGTCAGCTTGTGCCCGGAGACCTTGCCCGCCAGCGGCGAGGAGTTGGTGCCGATGGTCACCGAGATCGCCGGTTCGTCGACGGTGATCCGCGGCAGCGCCACCGGTTCGGCCAGATCGGCCAGGGTGTCACCGATCATGATGTCGCTGATCCCGGCGACGGCGACGATGTCACCGGCGCTGGCCTCTTCGGTCGGGGTGCGTTCGACGCCCTCGGTGACCAGCAGCTCGGTGATCTTCGCGGTGGTGGTCACCGGTTCGCCGTCGACCTCACGCATCCAGGCCACCTGCTGGCCCTTGCGAATGCGGCCGTTGTAGACCCGGATCAGGGCGAGCCGGCCCAGGAACGGCGAAGCGTCAAGGTTGGTGACCAGCGCCTGCAACGGCGCCTCCGGGTCACCCGAGGGCGCCGGAACGTGCTCGAGCAGCACGTCGAACAGCGGGTCGAGGTTGTCGCCGTCGGGGATCTGGCCGTCGGCGGGGGCGCTGGTGCTGGCCACCCCGGCCCGCCCGGATGCGTACAGCGTCGGCAATCCCAGGGCGTGCTCTGCTGCGGCCTGTGCCTCGTCGTCGAGGTCGCTGGCCACGTCAAGCAGCAGGTCGTGGCTGGCGTCGACCACTTCGGCGATCCGCGCGTCGGGCCGGTCGGTCTTGTTGACCACCAGGATCACCGGTAGGTGCGCCTGCAGCGCCTTGCGCAGCACGAATCTGGTCTGCGGCAGGGGGCCTTCGGAGGCATCGACCAGCAGAACCACACCGTCGACCATGGACAAGCCGCGTTCGACCTCACCACCGAAGTCGGCGTGGCCCGGGGTGTCGATCACATTGATGACGGTGACGGATCCATCGGGGTTGTGGCGATGCACGGCCGTGTTCTTGGCCAGGATCGTGATGCCCTTTTCGCGCTCCAGGTCGCCGGAGTCCATGATGCGCTCTTTGTCGTCATCACCGCGGTGCGAGAGGGCGCCGGACTGGCGGAGCATGGCGTCGACCAGAGTCGTCTTGCCGTGGTCGACGTGCGCGACGATGGCAACGTTACGAAAGTTCACCGGGTGAGTCTGCCAGCGCACCCTGTCAATCGCGAAAACGTGAAAGCCACGTCACAGCCCGAGGGAAGACTCCGTGGAGAACCTCTCGAGCTCTTTGAGGTGCAGTTCGGTCAACGATTGCAGGCACTGGGCGGCCGTTTCGGTGAGCTGCAGACGGATCACCCGCTGGTCGGAACGGTCACGCACACGGACCACCAGGCCTGCGGCTTCGGCCCGCTGGATCAGTTCCCCGGCACTGTGGTGGCGCAGCAGCAGGTACTCGGCGATGTCGCCGACGGTGGGCCCGCGCAGATCGTTGTGGCCGCGGATCGCCAGCAGCAATTGGTGCTGCGCCGGGGTGAGTCCGGCCGCCTGCGCCTGGTCGGCGCTCCACCGCTCGAAGCGCCGCAGCTTCGTCCGGAATGTGAGCAGCCGGGCATAGACGTCGTCAGGCAGTGGCACGCCTGTCACTGTATTCCGACTCGTTAGGGCGTGCCCGCGGAGCCGTTGCGCACCAGCTGGTCGGGGCAGTACAACTGGGCGGCGATCCCGACGAACTGCGTGCCGTGCTCGGTCGTCAGGCCCGGGTTGCGCGACTTCAGGCCCTCCAGCACATCAGAGCTGGCCTTGCCCTCGGCGATCAGCTGACAGACCAGTTTCGCGGTGACGATGGCCTGGTCGGCGTTGTTGTAGGTGATGCCGGCCGCTCGCAACGACCCCAGGAAAGCGGCGTCGGCGTCGGTGGGATCGGCCTGGGCGGGCGCTGCGATGCACAGGCACCCCAACGCGGCCAGCAGCGCTGCACGGCCCCTCACCGGCGCCCCCGTTGCGGTCGTGAACCCATCGGCTGATTCCTCCTTGCGACGTAGCGGTCAGCCCGAGGCACCAGCGTAGCGGCGTATATCGCTTAGCGACCGATGCCCGGGGCAAGAATTAACAGAGCATTTTCACCCGAGAGCTTGTGTCAGCTCCGGCAGCCAAGCGCGATCAGCGGGGACCCAGTCGACCGTTTCCAGTTGCCCTGCGGTCACCCAGCGCAGCGCCTGGTGGTCGTGGGGCCGGGGCTCGCCGCGTGCCAGGCTCACCAGGTAGGCGCGCAACGTCATGTCCGGGCTCAGCTCGACATCGGCACCCAGGCGCGGCCCCACCGTCATGGCGTCGGGATCTAGGCCCAGCTCCTCCCCCAGCTCGCGGATCACGGCGGCGGGTTCGCGCTCCCCGGGCATGACCTTGCCGCCGGGCAGCTCCCACCGGCCGGCCAGCTCCGGCGGGCGGCGCCGCTGCGCGATCAGCACCGTGCGCCCGGCCGCCGAGTCGGCGATGACGGCTCCGGCGACCACGATCTGCGGGGACATGGCGTGTGAGGCTATACCGTCCTACGGTCGGGTATGGCTTTGTTGACTGACGATCAGGTGAGCGCGGCACTGCCCGGCCTGGACGGCTGGGAGCACGCCGACGGCGTACTGCGCCGAACGGTGACGTTTGAGTCGTTCCCGGCCGGTATTGAGGCGGTGCGGCGGGTCGCCGAGCGCGCCGAGGCCGCCGATCACCATCCCGATATCGACATCCGCTGGCGCACCGTCACGTTTGTCCTGGTGACGCATTCGGCCGGCGGGATCACCGACAAGGACGTGGCGATGGCCGGCGACATCAATCGGCTGCTGGCGGCCTGACCCTCGTGGTCGCCATCCAGGCCAGCGTGGCCAGGGCGGCGATGATGTAGACCAGGCCGGCCCACGCCAGGTACCAGGGGCGGCCGTTCTGCCAGATGGTCGGCTGGAAGAAGCTCAGCAGCCAGGGCACGCCGATCACGGTGAGCGCCAGCCAGCCCCAGCCCAGTACCCGCGCGCCGACCCGGTCCCGGTAGGGACCGTGCAACAACCAGATCATCAGCGGCAGCAGCCACACCCAGTGGTGGGTCCACGAGATTGGCGAGGCCAGCAGCCCGAACAACTCGACCACAAGTAGCGATCCCAAGGGGTCGGGCCCGGCGGACGTGCTGTTCAGCGCCCGCCAGGCGAGCACCGCCAGCACCGCGGTGACGCCGATGGCGATCAGCACCGGCAGGCTGTAGCCGGCGTCGTGGCCCACGATGCGTGAGATCCCGCCTCGCCAGGACTGGTTGAACGACGTTCCGATCGGGCCCACCCGATGGGCATCGCCCAGCAGCTCGGTGAAGTAGCGGCGGGCCTGGTCACCGGTGACCCATGCCGACACCACGATGGTGCCCGCGAAGACCACCGCAGAGAACACCGCGGCGGCCCAGCGTCGGGCCCCGGCCAGGTAGACACCGGCGATCGCCGGTGTCAGCTTCACTCCGGCCGCCAGCCCCACCAGCAGGCCCGACACCCACCACCGCCGGCTGCAGACCGCGGCCAGCACGGCCAGGGCCAGGATCACGTTGATCTGGCCGTAGTCGAAGGTGCTGCGCAGGGGTTCGATCCAGATCCCGACTGCTGTCCACAGCATGGCCTGGGCGCGGGCGTCTGCGGCCGCTCCCCCGAGCAGCCGCTGGCTCAGGCGCACCACCCCATAGAGCGCGGCCATGGTCCCGATCTGCCACAGGAACGCGACCAGCCCGAACGGCAGGAAGTGCAGCGGATAGAACACCACCGCCGCGAACGGCGGGTAGGTGAAGGGCAGCGGGAAGTCCGGCGTCTGGTCGGCGTAGACGTAGTCATAGAGCGCGCCGGGTTGCGCCAGGGCGGCCGCGCCGTCGATATAGACGTGGAGGTCGACGAAATTGGCGCCGCGCGGGGTCAGATACGTCCAGGCGAGTCGCGCCGCGATGCTCGCCACCAGCAGCAGGGGCGCCCACGCGCTGAGACGGGTCGCCCAGGAACGTGCGGCCGGGGTGTCGAGGGTGGTGTCTACCGGCACGACTGTAGCGAACTGCCCCGGAGATCACTGTCGCGGTTCGGGTCCGTAACGGTTCTATAAATGACACACGTGTCACTTGAGCCTCATCAGTAACAACGTAGCTTCAGTTTTCGTAGACGACACCGCCGACGATTGGGGAAATCATGTCGCGCCTCCAGACGCTGTTCACCGCCACGCGGGCCACTGCCGCCAAGGCGGCCGTCGCGGCCGGCTCGTCGGCTGTGCTGGTCTTCGGGGCTGCCGGCGGAGTAGCGATGGCTGACCCGGCCATTCCGGCACTGCCGTTGCCCGCCGCGGGATTCCCCGGACTGCCCGCCCTTGAGCAGTTGAACCCGGTGATCCAGCAGGCCGCGGCCGACCCCGCCGGGGCGACCTCCCTGCTGATGGCTGCGGCCGCCGCGTTTACCGGAAACTCCAACGCCCCCGAAGGCTCCCGGCAGGTGGCCGACACGGTGGCACAGTTCGTTCAGGCACCGCCCGAGCACGTACCCACCGCGGGTTCAGCACCCGGGATGGTCGCCCACCTGCCCAGCGGTGTCGACCCGGCCAAGTCCGTTGGGCCGGTTCCCCAGGCCGCGGTGAGCGCACCCGACGCCCTGCCCGCGCCGGCCGACGCCGTGGCGGTATCGCCCGAGCTCGCCGAGGCCGCGGCCGCCGCCGTTGCCGCACCCGACGCGATGCCGACGGCCAACGCGGGCTTCGGTCCCGACGCCCCGCCGACCCAGGACTTCATGTACCCCTCGATCGGCCAGAACTGCCAGGACGACGGCGGCACGGTCATCGCCACCGCGCTGTCGGTGGCCGGCCCCGCCACGATTCCGACCCCCGGCCCCAAACCCGGCCAGACCGCCTACGTGTTCACCGCGATGGGGACCCCCGGCCCCGCCGAGATGCAGAAGCTCCCGCTGAACGTGACGTGGGTGAACCTGACCACCGGCAAGTCCGGCAGTGCCACCCTGCAGCCGCGCACCGACATCAACCCCGAGGGTCCGACCACGCTCACCGCGATCGTCGACACCGGATCGGGCAGCATCATGTCAACCATCTTCGGCCAGGTCAGCACCAAGACCCACCAGTGCAACTTCATGCCCACCATCGGCTCGACGGTGGTGCCCTGAGCCGCTGAATCAGCGGCCTGAATCCCGGACTGAGCAGCGTTAGGGTGGTGCCCATGACCGTCAACCGCAGGTCGACACCGTGGGCGTTGCTGGTCGGCCTGGCCGCGATGCTGCTGCTGACGATCACCGGTTGCGCCGGCCAGCGGGCGCCGTCGGACCAGATGGCGACGGAACGGATGACCGCCGGTGACGCGGTTTCGGCGCCCGCGCCCCTGAGCCCCAAGGCCCCGCCGAGTCCGCAGCAAGACCGCGACATCGTCACCACCGGCAGCTTGGATCTGACGGTCAGCGACGTCGGTGGATCGGCGGACAAGTTGATCGAGCTGGCCACCAGCTTGGGCGGCCGTGTCGATGACCGCACGCAGAGCACGGGACCGGGCAATACCCGCACCGCCACGCTGACGGTGCGCATTCCGTCGGCAAAGGTCGATGAGTTCCTCGACGGGGCGCAGCGCCTGGGCGAGGCTTCCTCACTGACGGTGCGACACGACGACGTCACCAGCCAACGCGTCGACCTCGACGCCCGGGTCAAGGCCCTCCAGGCGTCGGTGGACCGATTGACCACCCTCATGAAGTCGGCCGCCACCACGGCCGATCTGCTGGAGGCCGAGAAGGAGCTGACGTCGCGGCAGGCCGACCTGGACAGCCTGCGCGCACAGCGCGCCCAGCTCGGCGAGCAGACCAGCTATGCGACCCTGACCGTTTCGCTGGCGTCGGAGTTCGAGGCGCCTTCGGCCGGCTTTGTGGCATCGGTGCGCCACGGTTGGCACGCCCTGCTGTCGTTCACGCACGGCCTGATCTCGATCACCGGATTCCTGCTGCCGTGGCTGCCGGTGATCGCGGTGCTCGCAGGCCTGCTGGTGGTCGCCCGCCGGCGGACCCGGCGGCGTCGTCAGTAAGCCATGAAGAGGATGGCGTCCCGGTCGTAGCTCATGCCGGGGTGCACATCCGCGAGGTGCTTCTGAGTCAGGTCGACCAGATCGTCCTCGTCCTTACCGACGATGGCCTCGCCACACGGACAGTTCAGGTGAGTTTTCACGTCGCCGCCTTTCCCTTGTTCTCCCGGTCGGCTTTCGCCGCCAACTTCTGGGCCTTCTTGGTGGAGCGCACCTGTTGCAGCGACGCCTCATCGACGACGTCGGCGATCGACAAGTGTGTTCCGGGCTCACCGTAGGCGCCGGCGGCCTGCCGCCATCCCGGCGGGGTCACGCCGTACTGCTTGCCGAGCAGCGCAAGAAAGATCCGGGCCTTCTGCTCGCCGAAGCCCGGCAGCGCCTTGAGGCGTTTGAGCACCTCAGCGCCATCGGGATCACCGGCGGTCCACAACGCGGTCGTGTCGCCGCCGTACTGCTCGACCACCGCTGCGGCCAGGGCTTGGACACGGCCCGCCATGGAGCCCGGAAACCGGTGCACCGCAGGCTTTTCGGCGAACAGCGCCGCGAACTCTTCTGCGTTGCGCTCGGCGATCTCGTGCGGGTCCAGGCCGCCCATCCGGTCGGCGATCTTCTTCGGGCCGGCGAACGCGACTTCCATGGGGATCTGCTGAGAAGTGGCAACACAATTGCGATTTAGACGGTCGGCGATCTTCTTAGGTCCAGCAAATGCATGTTCCATTGGTATCTGCTGGTCGAGCAATGCGCCTACGAGAAGAGCGAAGGGGCTGGCGCTCAGCAATGCGTCCGCAACAGGGTCGCCACTCAGATACAGGGTTGGCACAGGCGCCAGTTTAGGGATAAGCAACCCGCGAGGGGTCGACAGCCCGACGGACGACGCCTACGCAGATCGAACGTGCATTTAAGCCCGCCACGAAGACTGCGAACGTGCATCGATCCGACTCCAGCCCCGTAACGGAAAAAATTCGCATGTCGCATAAGATTTCGGCGTGAACGATAGCCACACCCAGGGGCCAACCCGAGATTGGAATGCGGAGTCTATCGCCTTGGCGATCGGCGCACTGGCCGTAGCCCTGGCTGGGTTGACATCAACGGGCCCCGCAAGGGTGCTCGTCTTGATTCTTTCAGCGGCGGCCCTATTTACCATCGGTGTGGCGCGTCGATTTCACCGACGTTGGATAAGATATGCCTGCAGGATCTTCGCCGCCAGTTTGCTCGTCACATCCCTCGCAGTCATCTATTTCAGCGAAAACCCGACTGACGAAAAACTTCCCAGTCACGACTCTGCAGGACCCGCCCCGACCGCCAGAACGAGTACCACGACCACCCAAACAACAACTTCCACCCCCCGAACCCCTACAACATCCGCCGAGCCGACACGGCCAAGGGAGACCGTCTCAGTCCACAAAGGCAGTTCATCTACGGCGCTCGGAGGAGACGTACGCATCGCCGTCACAAGCTGGTATGAGTCCTATGTTGTCATTCAATTCACATCGGACCTTAAATCCTGCTCCGCCTACCCCAACATAGGAGAACAAAAAATATTTCGGGGGAAAGACAATGGCGAGACCTCTCTCTACAAAGTCTTCCTCGCAAGTATTGCACCAGACCCTGTTGCGACATTCGAAATTGAAGAAATAGCGACTGACAATTACCTGACTACACAATTTGCCTGCTAACACTAAATACGTCGCGCATTGCTTCGACGCCTCTCGGCCAGATCGTCGTGAGCCAAGGCTGCAGCCGACGGCGGGTATGCCACATCCAACCTTGACGCCGTGTCACCACTGACTCCATTCCCCGCGAACAGTTCGGCCTGCTGGAGGACCAACTCCACGGCCCTGTCCTCGTGGTCGGGAGGGTAGTCAAAACGGGCTAGGAGCCGGCGGACCTTGGTTCGCATCTCGGCCTTGACGCTCTCCTTGAGATTCCAGTCGATGGTGGCGCTGGATCGCACCGCCTCGACCAGCTTGTGGGCGATTGTCTTCAGGGTCGCGTCGCCCATCTGCAGCACGGCGGCGTCGTTCTGGACGATGGCATCGTAGAAGGCGATCTCGTCCGCATGCAGGCCCAGTTCCTCGTGACGCTTCTTGTCATCCCGCATCTCCTTGGCCAGTTCGACCAAGCGGGCGATGATCTCGGCGGTGGTCAACGACCTGTTGGTGTAGCGGTTGATGGCCTCTTCGAGCTGCTCGGAGAACTTCCGAGCCTGCACTATGTTGGTGCGCCGCACGGTCTTGATCTCGTCGTTGATGAGCCGACGCAGTAGGCCCATCTGCAGGTTCGGCTTCTCCTTGTCCGCCAGGGTGTCAAGGAACTCATCCGAGAGCAGGGACAGCTCGGGGGTGTCCACGCCGGCCAACTTGTAAATATCTATCACTTCGTCGGCGGAGACGGCCTCGTTGACCAGTTGGGCGATGGCAGTGTCGATTTCGACCCGCCCCGAGCCCGGTGTGGCAGCGGGATTCTGAATCTTGAGAATCGCCGAGCGGGCGTCGATGAACAGTCGCACATCGTTGCCGATTTCTGCTGCCTCGTCTCGTGCCCCGCACAGGGCGAACACCTTGGCCAGTGCTAGCACCTGGTCAACGAACCGTTCGGTCCGGTCGGGATCAGCCATGATGAAGTCGATCACCTTGGCGTGCTGGGTAAGCCGCTCAGCAGCAGACAGGTCCGGCGATGAGTCGTATTCGCAGCCGTGCAGCAGGCCACGGACGATGTCATGCTTCTCCAACATGACGGCGACCAAGTCCTCGATGGGTACGCCGGCTTGATCACGGTCACTGGGCGAGTACTCGGCTAGCGCCTTCTGGAGATTGGCGAACAACCCGATGTAATCGACGATCAGCCCACCAGGTTTGTCGCGGAACTTGCGGTTCACCCGAGCGATGGCCTGCATGAGCCCGGCACCCTGCATCGGCTTGTCGATGTACATCGTGTGCAGCGACGGGGCGTCGAACCCGGTCAGCCACATATCGCGGACGATCACCAACTCCAACGGGTCGTCGGGGTTCTTGGCGCGAGCCTTGAGCTGCTTGCGAACATCGTTCGTATAGACGTGCGGCTGGAAGTTCTCCGGGTCATCGGTGGAGCCGGTCATGACGACCTTGATCTTGCCTTCGGCGGGATCAGCGGAGTGCCAGTCCGGTCGCAGGGCGACGATCTTCTCGTAGAGGCGCACCGCGATGCGTCGAGACATGACCACGATCATGCCCTTGCCGAACAAGGCGGATCGACGCTTCTCCCAGTGCTGCACGATGTCGGCGGCGATCAGGTCCAGTCGTTCTTCGGCTCCGACGATGGCCTCCAGGCGTGACCACCGTGACTTCGCCTTGGCAGCCTCGGATTCCTCTACCTTCTCGGTGATCTCATCCGCAGCGGCATCGAGGGCCTCGTAGTCGTCGGCGCTGAGTTCGACCTTGGCTAGGCGTGATTCGTAGTAGATCTTGACCGTGGCCCCGTCCTCGACGGCACGGGTCAGGTCGTAGATGTCGATGTAATCACCGAACACCGCCCGCGTGAACTTGTCGGTCGATTCGATCGGTGTGCCGGTGAAGCCCAGGTAGCTTGCTCCCGGCAACGCGTCCCGGAGATGCTTGGCCAGGCCGGCCTTCAACCGGCCCTCGCTGTCCAGGGTCTCTCCGAAGCCGTACTGACTGCGGTGGGCCTCATCCGCGACGACCACGACGTTGCGGCGGTCGGTCAGCACCGGGTTGCGGTCCCCATCCTCGCCGGGGGCGAACTTCTGCAACGTGGTGAACAAGATTCCCCCGGAGTTGCGGCGCAGCAAGGTTCGTAGTTCGGTTCGGGTGCTCGCCTGCTGGGGCGATTCGGGCAGGATCGTGGCCGGAGCGAACACTTCGGCGAACAGCTGGTCGTCGAGGTCGTTGCGGTCGGTGATGAACACCAAGGTGGGGTTGCTCATCCGGAGGTCACGCATGACCTTGGCGGCGTAGAACACCATCTCCAGGCTCTTCCCCGAGCCCTGGGTGTGCCAGACGACGCCGCCACGGCGATCGCCATCAGGTGAGGCAGCGACGACCGTGGATTCCACCGCCGCGTTGACCGCCCAATACTGGTGGTACTTCGCCACCCGCTTGATCAGAGCGCTGGACTTCTGCCCGGTCTTCGGGTCGGTGACGGTCTCGTTGCTGAACACGACGAAGTTGCGAACGATGTCCAGGAACCGGTTCTGGTCGAACACCCCCTTGATCAGAACCTCCAGGGCAGGCAGGTTCGTGATCACCTCGCGGCCCTCTATGGTCTTCCACGGGGCGTAGTGCTCGAATCCGCCGGCGAAACTGCTCATCGCCGCGCTGGTGCCGTCGGAGATGACCGTGACCGCATTGGTGGCGAACACCGACGGAATGTCGGTGCGGTAGTTCTGGATCTTGGCGTGCGCCTTCTTCAGTGTGGCAGCCTCAGCGGCCAGGTTCTTCAACTCCAGAAGCGCCAGTGGCAACCCATTGACGAACACCAACACATCGGGTCGACGGTTCTTGCCGTTCTCGGTGATCGTGTACTGGTTGACCGCGAGCCAGTCGTTGTTGGCCGGGTCGCCGAAGTCGATCAGCCACACACTCGTAGTTCGCACCGATCCATCGGCGGCCCGGTGCTCGACCGGAACCCCTTCGGTGAGCAGCTTGTGGACGCGAGAGTTCTCGTCGACCGGGCTCTGCGACTCCGCCCGCTCCAGCCGCTTGATCGCAGCCTCGATCAGGTCGGTATCGAGATCCGCATTGATCCGGGTGGCGGCGTCACGGAGCCGCCCGTACAGATAAACCTGCCCGAAGGAGTCGCGCTCCGACCTCGACTCGCCTGGAGCCAAATCGGGGCCATGCTGCCGCTCGTAGCCAAGCTGGGCGAACCATTCCAGTGCGGCGTCCTCAATCACCGACTCATCGACAGCCGTCACGACGCCACGGCCTCGGCTACTTCGGGTACGCGGAGGCGCCCGGAAAGCAACTCCGGGAGGAGCGCATCGCGCAATTTCGCAAGTCGAAGGTTCTCCTGCTCGGCAACCAAAAGACGTTCCCACAGTGGTTGGAGCCGGCCGTGGAGTTCCCGAATCACATCAGCGCGAGGCACTGCAACTGTCGTCGAAGCGAGGTGGCCACGTTGGATGTGGCCCATGGTTGTCGCCTTGTCCTTGGCGATACGTTGAAACACGTGAATGATCGCATCGAGTCGATCGAACACCAACCAGGCGGGGAACCCTTCTGCGGGAATAACCTTGAAGATGTGCTGGTTGATGATCGCTTCCCCTAGGACCCACCGATATACTCCTAGCGTGCCCGACCAGGACATCAAGACGTCTCCCGGCCTGGCCGTCTTCTCATCAGGCACATCAATGTCGCTATAGACTGTCGAGCCGCTAGGACCGGTGTTGAGTTCCGCAATCCGAATTACGATACGGCCAGTTCCAGACGCTCCTCTTGTAAATGCTCCACCGTTGACGAAACGAGCTAGATCAGCGACGGAGATCTCGGTCGACTCTTCGCCGAGGGCATTGGTAATTATGGCGCGGATCAGTCGCGGAATAAGCACAGTCAGGCGACGATTCGACTCGATCTTGTCGTCAAGAGCACCAAGCACTGCGACGACACGCTGCTGCTCATCGTCTGAAGGAACCGGCACAGGAAGCGCCGCCAATGTTCCCAAGTTGATCTTTAGCGTTACGCTTCCCTGGAGATGAGCGCGAAGCCATTCGATACACTGCGGTGACTGAAAATAATAATTTATGAACCGAGCATCAGTGCCACAGACCGGTATTACGGCCACATCACGGGTGACATTCGCGCCAACCAGCGAAGCAGGAACGATTGCGCTATGCCCAGGCTCAGCAATCAAATTTAAAACAATCTCGCCGCCACGCAAGATGGTGCGTTTAAACTGCCGACTTACCTCCTCGCTCACACACTTGCTCTCATCTACAGTAATTCTATTGTTTCGAATATCACCGCCTCGGATCACTCGGACTCCGCCGTCGACAAACTGACCGACTTTCACAATGCCATAAGTGATCGATCGATCACCTCTACAGAGGTCGACAAGCCGGACGGACGGGAACGTTGATCCGTCCAAATTCATAGCATCTCCAATTGCGAGCGAATTATGTCATCAAGTTCTCTACCTCGGTCGAACTCAGAGTAAAGTTCCGCGGCGAGTCGAGCAATCTTCTCATCGAGAGGCTCGTCATCGGCCTCGACTTCCTCAGTTCCCACGTAGAAACCCGGCGACAACACGAAATCATGTTGCTCGATCTCGTCCTGGCTCGCAGCCTTGGCGAAGCCAGGCACGTCCTCATAGCCACCATCGCGGTTCCGCCAGGAATGGTAGGTGTCGGCAACCTTAGCGATGTCAGCGTCGGACAGCTCGCGTAGCCGAGGGGTGACCCTGGTGCCGAGTTTCCGTGCGTCGATGAACAGCACCTCACCCGTGCGCCTGCGGTGCCCGTTGCCGTGCCGATCTTTGGAGACGAACCACAAGCTGACCGGGATGCCGGTGTTGAAGAACAGTTTGTCGGGCATGGCGACGATGCAGTCCACCAAGTCTGCCTCGACCAGCTTCTGGCGGATCTCGCCCTCGCCCCCCATCTTCGATGACAGTGATCCGTTCGCCAGAACAAACCCAGCTGTGCCCTTGGGCGAAAGGTGGTAGATGAAGTGCTGAACCCAGGCGAAGTTGGCGTTTCCTTCGGGCGGGGTCCCGTATTTCCACCGAGGATCGTCGGCTAGCTTCGCGTCCCACCAGCCTGAATCGTTGAACTTGGGGTTGGCGATCACGAAGTCGGCGCGTAGGTCCTGGTGGAGGTCTTGAGTGAAGGAGTCGGCGGAACGTTCACCGAGATCGGCCTCGATACCACGTAGGGCAAGATTCATCTTGGCCAACTTCCACGTTGCTTCAGTGAACTCTTGGCCGTAGATGCTGATATCGGTGCGCCTGCCACCGTGGGCCTTCACAAACCGCTCCGACTGCACGAACATGCCGCCCGTTCCGCAGGCCGGGTCGAATACCCTCCCCTTATACGGCTCCAGCATCTCGACGAGGGTCTTCACCACCGAACGAGGGGTGTAGAAGGCCCCAGCGTCCTTGCCGGCCTCCTTGCCGGCGAACTGGCCGAGGAAGTACTCGTAGACGCGCCCCAGCACGTCATCGGAACCGTGATCGTCGGTCTCCGTAAATCCGATACTGCCGATCAGGTCAACCAGCTTGCCGAGCCGTCCCTTGTCGAGCCCTTCGCGGGCGTAGTTGCGGGGCAGCACGCCTCGCAGACTGGGGTTTTCCTTCTCGATCAGGTCCATCGCGGCGTCGATGTCCTGGCCGATGCTGGGCAGCTTGGCGCGATCTTGGATGTGCTGCCAGCGGGCCTCTGGCGGCACCCAGAACACGTTGTGGCTGGCGTACTCATCGCGGTCTTCGATGAACTGCGCTCTCCGCTGCTCGTTGGGGATGTACTCCTCAGAGTCAGGGTCAGAGAGTGCAGCCTCGATGGCTGTGCGGCGTTCCTCGAACCGATCGGAGATGTACTTCAGGAACACCAGACCGAGGACGACGTGCTTGTACTCCGACGGCTCCTGGTTGCCACGGAGGGCGTCGGCTGCGTCCCACAGTCGCTGCTCCAACGTCTTGGTCTCGGTCTTCGCCTTCGTCCTGGGACGAGCCATCACCACCCGCTCTCTCGATCCGAAATTTCGGCCAGTATTACAACTCTGGTCAACAACCGAGCGGCATCTGACGAGACGCCGGGCGAGTCCGGCGCCGCTTACCCCTGGCGCCGGCTCTGGCCGCCCTGGAGGCGCTGGCAGCGCTCGATCTGGGTAAAGTTACCGATTGGATTCATTCGTCGCTTACAGCGGCGATCAGACAGCAGGAATGACCACATGCCCTCGATGAAGTACCTCCAGTTCTACTGGGACCGGAAGTGCGTGCTCCTGCCTGGCTCCGGCAGGACGAAGAAGATCAAGAAGGGCTGCGCTAGCTGGAACCTGATCGATACGCGGCGGAACCTGGACATGCTCAAGGGCAATGCGAAGGTGGTCAACGGCACCGGCGGACTGCTGGTGGTGGATGTGGACCCGAAGAATGGCGGCTCTGTGGAGGCACTACGCGGGCGGTTCCCGGACCTGCCCGATACGAGGGCCGTCCAGACGGTCACCCCGCATCCTGACGGTTTTGGCACCCACTTGATCTTCACGATCCCCAACGATGTCCGCATCACCCATCGCGGGCTCGGCGCTGGGATCGACATCCCGCATTCGGTCATGCTTCCCGGCAGTGTCATCCGCTGCGAAGACGGGGTTAACCGGACTTACGCGCTGGTCAACGACGTCGAGCCGGCGGCGGCTCCGCTGGGGTTGATCGCAGCCATCGACAAAGGTCAGGACTCAGGGATCGCTCCTGAACCGGCCTCTAGCGATGACGATGACGCTGTCGTCCAGTCGTTGGTCGATAAGTTCGCCGATGCGGGACCAGGTGAACGCAATGCCGTGTTTCTGCAGGTTGCTCCAGCGGTGATCCGCCTCAAGGGGGCGATAGGTGCTCAGATGCTGGAGAACGCCTACCTCGGTGACGACGTGTCGTGGATCAAAAGTGCGCTCAGGGGCGCGCTGCAGAAGTACTCCGGAGCTGACGCGCCGAACCCCATCGCGCGGTCGCGGTACCTGGTAGATGTACTGCAGCAGCTCAGTTCGTCGGCACGGTACGGCCTGTGGAACGGCAAGACGGGCACCACCGACCGCAAGGTGCAGCTCGCGGTCGTACGGCTGTGCGAGGCGACTGGGTTGATGTCGGCAACGGCGAGTCTGCGGACGCTGGCGTTGTTGACCGGCCTGGAGCCGAAGACCATCGGTTCAGCGGTAAGACGGTTGACTGTCTCCGGTCGGCTGTGCGTCGTGGGCACCGACGACGAAGGTGCTGCCGAATACGCACCGATACTGGGGGAATCCACCACAGTTATTAGTAAGGGAGAATCCCCTATAAGGGGATTCTCCGTAGATCCCCTTGGTGATGTTTGGCTGAGTGACGGCCTTACTGGCCGGCACTCGCATGTGTTCGATTTGGTTGATGGTGGCGTCTGCCGTGCGAAGCAGATCGCAACGGCGGGCGGAATGGGTGTTGACACAGCGCGGGATGCGCTGAAGGCATTGGTTGAGGCCGAGATGTTGGTCAAGCAGGGCACGGTCTACTCCGTGCCCGCTGACGTGGACCAGGTCGCTGAGAAGCTGGCAGCCGAGCGTGGAGGCAAGGAGAAGCGAGCGAAGTTGACGGCCCGCATCGATGCAGAGCGCGCCAGGCCGCGAGGAGACGCGACCCCCGCACCGGATGATGTCGATGCGAACGACATCGACGAAGAATGGCGACGCTGGCAAGACGAAGAGCTCATGCGCCAGTTGGGAATAATCTAAGCCAGTTCAGGCCGCGGTGTAGTTGTAGACGGTTTGCCGGCTGATCCCGAACTCCTTGGCCAGTGCGGTCACTGATTCCCCGCCGGCCAGACGAGCACGGAGCTCGTCGGCCCGCCCCTCGGTGAGGGCCGCTTTCCGGCCCTTGTACTTCCCAGCAGCCTTCGCCAGGGCTATGCCCTCGCGCTGGCGTTCAAGGATCATCGATCGTTCGAATTCTGCGACTGCTCCGAGCATCGAGAGCAGGAGCGTGTTTATGGCCGAGTCCTCGCCGGTGAAGGCGAGGGACTCTTTAACGAACTCCACGCGGACACCCTGGCCGGTGAGTTCCCGAACGATCCGGCGCAGGTCTTCCAGGTTGCGAGCCAGGCGGTCCATCGAGTGGACCACCAGCGTGTCCCCCTCGCGAACATAGTCGATCGCACGAGCCAACTCCGGACGGTTGACATCCTTCCCACTGGCCTTGTCGGTGAACACCTTGTCCAGCTCGACCCCATCGAGCTGGCGATCCGTGTTCTGGTCGACGGTGCTGACCCGCTGATACCCGATGCGCTGACCCACTGCTGACTCCATTCAACCGACGAACTGTCAAACAAGACTCTAAAACCTTGAGCGACATACTGTCAAATAATTCGATTCGCACTTCAGTTGGACAGTCCTAGGCGGTGGCCAAAATGCCCAACACGGGTGCACCCCAGATGGGCATTCATCGCCCCAGGGGCGCGTTGGGGGCCAGTCGACGGCCTTAGAGCTCCCCGACCCGATCAGGAACTCGTGGCGCCGCCGTGCGAGAGGCCTCAGGAGCCCTCGGGAAACCGTCTCCGACCCTTGGCACAACGGCACGTGGAGCGGCCGTCTACGGGGCAAATAGCGAATCGACTCCTTATAAAACTGCAGGTCAGAGGCATCGAGAAAATCGTGTCTATCGAGCCTGGGCCTGGGTCTGGGTTTGAGCCTGCGCCAGGAACATTGATCCGGCACCCCGTTGGGCCTCCTCTCGCCGCCCAACAGCTGACCAGCGACGACAACTTTGGCCCGCTGAGGATCGGCCTCCCGATGCCTAACGGCGGGTCGGCAGGTCGTGCTTGGATGCGCCCATGAGTGCGTGCAAGAGGTGCACGGCAGGTGAGCCCTGCGAATTTGAGCACGGTAGGGCGGGGTACATGCGGCATCGGTGCAGATGCGCGGTCTGCAGCGCGGCGCAGCGCGAGTACAGCACCGGCTATCGGGCGCGGGTGAGCGCGCAGCAGCGGACGCGCCGTTACGCCGTCGAGAGCAACTTGGCCGTCAGCGATGCCGGGGGGATATCGGTCGATACACCCATGCCCACGCCGACCGGATGGACGACAGTGGGGCAGCTGCAATCCGGAGACTTGATCTTCGGCTCCGACGGGTCGCCCGTGCAGGTGGTAGACGCACCCCCAGCGGAGGTTGGGTTTGACTGCTACGAGGTCATGTTCGCCGGCGGGCAGCAGGCGGGCCGCGCCGTGACATCAACCGTTGTGAGCGGTGACCACCTGTGGCTGACCGAGGCGGTGGCATCCGCCGCCCAGTCGAGGGTTAGGACTACCCGCGAGATGGCAGAGGATGGCCGCAAGTTCGCGATTCCGCGCGCTGCAGCGAGGCAGACCCCAACCGTTGACCTTCCGGTCGACCCGTACCTGTTGGGGGTGTGGCTCGGCGACGGGTCGACGGGCGCCTGCAACGTCACGTCTGGCTGGGAGGACGTCGAGGAGTTGGAGCGTCAACTCGCGTCTCGGGGAATCCACACGCATCGACTGAGATCTGGGCAAAATGCCGCCCGGTTGTCATTCTCCGGCGCCGCCGGATATCAAGCGGCTGACCGCCCGAGCCCGGCAATCCGGTTGCGAGAAATCGAATGCTTCCGCAGCAAGCAGATCCCAGTTGAGTACATGTGGTCGGGGACCGAGCAACGGCTGGAGCTCCTCCGAGGGCTGATGGACACCGACGGTTGCGCCACAACTAGTCAGCAATGCGTGTTCATAGGTAGAAGGCACCTGGCCGAGGATGTCGTCGAGCTCCTTCGCGGTCTTGGGCAGTTGCCAACTATCACTTTCGTGACGGACGCACGGAGCCTCGACGGCGGGTACTACAGGGTGGTCTTCACCGCCTGGCGCATACAGCCCTTCGCCTTTGCGCGAAAGGCTGGCCGAGTGCACGGCACTTCTCGGAACCGGGTCACCATCGCAAGCATTCGTGCAGTCAAGACCGTGCCGACCCGGCGGATCGAAGTGGATGCCACGGATCGCCTGTATCAAGCCGGTCCAATGGGCCACCTCATCCATAACACCCAAGTGGCCGACCATCGCCGGGCATGGCGCGATGCCGGCGGGCAAACGCCGCGTTGGAAGAAGCAATTCACCCCCGAGGAGGACGCCGTCATTCTCGACAAGCTCGGCCACCTGAAGCGCTGCGACGATGCGCCGACCAGCGCCGTCGCCAGTGAGCTTCACCGCTCGGTCAAGTCGATCCGCAATCGCCGGCGACAACTCATTCGCCAACGGACGCCTGGTTACTTGCGTAATCAGTGACGGCGACTTCACCCTCGAGGCTGACAACCGGTCCAGACCCTTTTCAACGGGATGCCCGCGCTGCGCTGGAACAATCTGCAGCCGTACTGCCCGAGTGCATCAGCTATGGCATAACACAATCGACAGCTTGGTGGCCGTCGCATTCATTCACAAGGCAGCGGGGCAGGATCTGGAAGTGTCCCATCACCAGTGCGAGTTGCTGCTCAGTTCGCATGCGGTGCATGCCCTGGTTTACAGAGCGTGCGATCAGGGGATATGCACACGCATGTGTTTGCTCGTTAGCAAGCCGACATTCGCGTTACTACAGGTGGTTGACATATGGCATGCAGGGTCATGAGTTGCTGAGTGACGCAAGGCGACACGCTGGTACGCACATCGGAATTCGCACACGAGACGCAGGCATCGTCGCAGTTCAGGGGCCCCAGGGGGTACCCCTCCAGGGGTGCATCCCGACCGGTCGGTTATGCGGCCGAGCCATTCTGTACGGGTTTTGGAACGGGACGGGGAGACGCGGAGCAGTTACGACGCCCGAGAGAGCTCGAAGGAATTCATCGGCCACTCCACAAGAGATGCTGAAACTGCCTGATTGTGACCGCCTGAGGCCCCAGTTCCATCTGGTGTCCCATGGGCTTACCAGAGAGCGTTCCATAGTCGTACCATGTCTCTCACAAACTGGCACCTGAGAGGTGCACTTTCAGCTACGTAGACCATCTCGCGGTGCCCGCCCGGCAGGTATCGTTCCCGACATGAACGAGACCAAAAGCGCATCGCCGGAGGACCCCTTCGACGAGGTCGAACCAGACGCGCCGCCGATGTCGCCCGGTGAGACCGTTGCCAGCCTGCTCGCTTCAGCGAAACGGGGTTACGTTCCGCTCAGGAAGGTCTTCGTCCAGAAGGAGCGCCACGAGACCGAGCGGGCAGCAAAGCTCGCCGAGTTGGTTCACGGTAGGCATCACCGCCCGCTCGACGCTCTCTTGCTCCTCCATGCACTTGAGCCGATCCTCGGCGATGACCCGATCTCGATGCGTACCTGGGCACGAATGATGTCGACGAAGACGCGTTGCAGTCCCGGTGCGGCGTCGAAAGCATTCGACGCCCTGACCGAGCTACAGCTTGTGCACCGCACGGAGACCGGAAACGCTCTGGCCGTCCACCCGTTGCACGAGGGCACGGGAGGACTCTGGTCCCGGCCCGGCGAGGACGATGAGGAAGGCGGACCGGGCTATTTCACGTTGCCCCACGCGTACTGGACTTCGGGCTACGCCGACCGGTTGACGCTCCCAGGCAAAGCGATGCTGCTCATCATCCTGGCCGAGACGCAGAGCCCCACCAAAAGAACCTTCGCCATGCCGGTCAGCAGAGCTCAAGCTTGGTACGGGATCTCAGAACGGACAGCTGAACGAGGCTATCGAGAGTTGATGAACGTCGGCGTCCTGTTGACCAAAATCCAGAAGGTGCCGGACGCAAGGCATCCCGCTGGCCGCAGAGAGGTCTACCACCGGGCGCTCGCGTCACCTTTTAGCACCTTCGATCGGTCCCTCCTTCAAAGCCAGGCCAAAGCTGCCGCGCAAGGGAACACCTCCGTAGCCGACAACACGATTTCGGGCGATTCGAAGTGATCGCGCCGCGTATTGCCACGCGGGAGCCTTTGAACCTCCGCCTTCGAAATTCCCCGAACCAAAGGAAGAGTCGATGATCAGCGCACTACACCTCAATCGGGGAAACGGGAAGACAGCGCGGGCCGCAATCAAGACGGTGCGGGTCGCAATCAACGAGTGGGGCACCACGTTCCGCCTCATAGCCGTCATGGTCACACTCACTGCCTGTATCACGATTCCGATCGTCGCTGCGAGGGGCTGAAACGTCATACGCAGCCCTCCCGCTAAAAACCACGCTCACCCTGGCATCGTGATATCGAGGGCCAGCCCAACGCCGGCAACGATGATCGTCGGGCCTGCTCTACGCTCCTCGCGGCAGGCAACGAGGACTACAACTACCCCTCTCGCACCGCAACGAGGTCTTCCTCAGTCGGCCTGCCCAATGGCCGCCGCCCAAATGGCACCCAGAAGCCTCCTCGGAACGACCTAGCGGAGACCACGACGAACCGGACGCCGGCGTCTACTAGGAGCTGACGGTGGTCGCTGTCGTCTCATGTCGAGGCCACGGGTCTTGAACCGGCTGAGTTCGACCTGGGCGAAGAACGAGCCGAGGTAGACGAGCCAGAGCGCCTAATTGCCAGTTGGGAGCGTGTGGCTACGCGAGACAACGTCGGTTACGCCACCCCGTACCACGAAGGTGACCGTGTAGGTTGAGCCACCACTGTCACTCGCAGCCACAACATGTTGCCCAAACTCATTCTTCTCCACGGACCTTGCAGACAGGTCCGATAGCGTTGTTTCGTAATGAGTTTCGATTGCGTTCAGGCCCCGGCGAATCGCTTCGTCATCGGAAAGAGCCCCGGGCTTTCCTGTAATTACTTGGTAGCCAAGCGCTTTCAGCTTCTGAACCAGCTCGTTTATGGCCGCTCCCACAACTGCTCCGGCACCGGCTTTGCCGATACCGGATGCGGTGTCAACGATGAACTGGAAGACTGAAGCGCTCGCGCCCCAGGACATTTCGGTTCGTCGCTGAGCCAAGATGTAGTTGTCGAGCGGGTAACGGATGCCGGTCTCTGGATCCGGGGGCTGAAGGAATACGCCTTTGATCTCGTCGGTCAGCCATTCGAGGTCGATGGTGCCATTCGGGTTGACGCCTATCTGGAAGCTGTCGAGCACGCATCCGCTGGACCGGTCCGAGACCTGGTTAAAAGTGATGGTTACGTGGTCCGCGTAGGTGCCTGCTGGTCCGTCCGCCGTTGCCATGCGTTGGATCTTTGCAGTTGCTTACGTCTAACCGCACGAACACGCCGTAGAGCAGGGCCAGGGTCGGGCGAGCAGCGCGGCCCGACGAGTCATGGCCGCAGGCGCAGCGGGAGGGCGCAGTGCCGCTTGCGCCGCAGCGCAATGTGGGCACCACGCAGGGGGGCGAGGCGGACGCTGCACGCTGCACGCTGCAACACCAGAGCAGTGGTAGGGGCACCCGCTGCAAGGGCTAGCTGCACCGCGGGTGCAACTGCTGGAGTCTCTGCGGTTGGCCTACCGCGCCCAGACGGCGGCAAGATGACCCGCAGTCAAGCGGGCGAGGCAACCGCCGATGCTAGGTAGCACTGATGAGAGCCCCCGGCCGCAGTCGGGCACCTCGCCCGACGCGCTGAGCAGCACGAGGTCGGTTTCCTCACCGAGCAGGTGTACCGGCTGCGGTTCCCGCGCTCTTGGACCCGAGTCCTCGGCCTGCAATCACAGATCGAATGGTATGGCAAGAGGTGGCCAATCTTCTGTAAACCCATATCCCACAACGGGTCTGCCTGCACACGGCACAGTCACTACACGATCGTTCGGGCGTGACAACTGCCGTTAGGCCGGATCGCCGATCGGTTCGGTATCCAGGTTCTCGACTGCCGCAATGACCTCCAGCACCGTCTGGTATCGCTGCGCCGGATCGGCATGCGAACACTTCTGGATGATCTGTCCAAGAGGAGTCGAGTCCGCTATGAGGCGATTGACGCCCTTGAAAAGGTAGGAGAGCACGAAACCGACTACCCAGATGTCATTGACCGGCTCGAAATCCTTAAACCTGTCCAGCGCAGGGTCCACGAAGGTACCCCGAATCTCGGTCTCTGTCTTCGTGAAGTCGGACTCTCGCGGCTTCGCCAGTCCGAAGTCTGAGAGCTTGACGGTGACGGCCCCGTTCGAGAACACGCGAAGCAAGATGTTCTTGAGGCTCAGGTCCCTGTGGCAGATGCCCTTCTTGTGCAGATAGTTCAGTCCGTATAGGAACTGGAGCGCGATCCTGCGTCGAACGCTGAAGTCAAACTGCGGCTGGTTGTTTCGACGCTTGACATAGTCCTCAAGCGTGCTTTCGCAGAACTCCATAGTATAGGAGTTCTCCACTTCGTCGTACCGATAGACGTTGAGGATGTACGGGAAGTCGAGACCCTTCATGATCTCGTACTCACGGCGGAACCTTTTGACATCCCGCGCGTCGACGTTGTTCTTCAGCTTCTTCCGGGCGACATTGATCTCGTAGTTTGGATCCACGAACTTATGGACTATCGCGTAGGACCCCTCACCCACGACGGTGAGGGAGACTTTCGAATGGTCAGCCAATTCCAGTGCGGCATCAGCCAACCCGAATACCGGGTCGTACTTCTCGACCCGCACGGGCGTAAAGCCTTCAGGGATCGGACTACCGCCGCTGTCGACCAGCCACGTCTTAGCACCGTCCAGAACGCGCTGGTACTCCGGCGCCACAGTCATCGACTTTCCGACCTTTTCCAGCGCCAGCCGCAGCTCCTCCACCTCATCGATGAGGCCAAGCAACCTGCGACTGTTATCAGCGTTGAAGTGTCCGCCCCCTGGATACGGCCCACTACTGCGCCCTTTCTGGTTCATGAAATCGAACTCTTTGTCGAGCCGCCCATGGATAGATGCGAATGCGCGTTCCAAGGGGTCCTGCGTCCAGGCACCAGGGGTGAGATACATCTCCAGGTAGTCCGCGTCGATGGGCTCGTCGACGTACTGCCTGAGGACCCGCTCTAGCCGCCTTTCCGCTGATGAAACCACCACTCCATTCTGACATCACGAGTCAGAGGAACTGCACCGACGAATCGGTGGCAGGGTCTTTTCTTGTCGCCGGTCACCTGGGCCGTGTCGATGCCCTGTCGAAGTAGCTGCGCTCCCCCTTACGCCTCTGGACGTACAACATCCCAGCGTCTAGGTAGAGCTGCCGCCGCTCCTCCTCGGAGGCGGCTAGCCACGCTTCCCGCTTCGTCTGGCCGGTCTCCTCGGTCACCCAGCCAGCCGCTCGGCTCGGCGTCGCCGCGAGTTGGTCCCGCTTGGCAACTTGAGCTTTCATCCGCTCGAGCCACAGACTTTCATCCTCCGGCGTCGTCAGCAGACCGGCGTCGGATTCCATGCGGAGCCGGTCAATCGTCGCATTGACCTGCTCCAGCTCGGCGCTGTGATCCTCACCGGGCACGAACACGCTTCGGGTCATCGGCTCGCCACCTCGGTGGTAGGTGAACTCATGGGTGAACTGAAAATCAACGTCCTCAGCCCGTGCGGAGACACCGTTGCAGTTCAAAGGAGTTCGACCGCAACGATACGAACGCCACTCCCCCATCTCGCCGCTTGCGAGCTTCTTACGGGTGATCTGCTGGGCCAGCGAGGCCCCGCAGATGCCATTTGCTTGTTTAGCCTCGCACGCTGGGCAGCCGGTGCAACCGCACACGGCTACGCCCAGCACTGGGTTAGCCGTCTTGCTCGGCGTCCGCCGGCCGATCTTGCGGAGCTGAGCGGCCTCCTGAATCTGCTTCCATGTATCGGCGTCGAACGTCGGTGGCCCGAGCCGGATCGGCTCCCCCTCGGCGTCGAGCACGACCATGGCGTGCTTGCCGCGACCGGTCATCTTGAGGCCCTGCGTCCTCGGAGAGGTCAGCCCGTCTATCACGGTGTTGACCGTCCACGGTCGAGCCTTTGCGGGCTTACCGCTCGCTACCCGAGCGCGGTCCATGTTCGTCAGGGCCGCACCGTCGCGGCACTCGCAGCCATGAACATGCTTGCGGCCACACCGAGGATCGGCGTACGGCTCGTTGAGCCACGCCGCTATGCGGATAAAGCTCCAGCCGTCCAACAAACGGCGGCCCATCGAATGCAGCAGGCCCTTGCCGGTCTCGTCGGTGGCGAGCCCCTTGCCCTTGCCGCTCGGATGGTCAACCACCTTGAACCCGAGCGGCGGAACCCCGGAGGCCCACCGGTCCATCTGCCTGATCGCGCGGTGGGCGTCCTGCGCCCTGGTCTTGAACCGGTTGAGTTCCAACTGGGCGAAGAACGAACCGAGGTAGACGAACAGCTCGGCCATCATCGCGTCTATGCCCTTGGTCGCTCCAGGCCGGTAGTTGAGAGTCAGCCCGTCGTCCGCGAACGCGACGACCTTGTGCCGCTCCTCAGCCCACCGGGCGAAGTCGACGCAGTGCCGTGTGGATCTGAAAGCGCGGTCCATCTTGGACCAAACGATTACGTCCCACTTCGCCGCGCCTTCGTCCGTCAGCCACGGCCCAAGGTCTGGCCGATCCTCCGGGCGCTTCTCGGCCGATACACCGAGATCCTCAAACGTCCCGACAATCTCGTAGCCCTTGGCCTCGGCCCACTTCGTGGCCGTCTCCAACTGGGCTAGGTGCGAGACCTTCTGAGGCCCTTGGACTACCGAGACACGAGCACCGACAAGAGCGCGTAGCGCCTGACTTCCCATAGTTGCAATCGTATCTAGACTTGCTGGTCGAGCAACATGCCCGTGAGGAGGGCAAACGGGTCTGGCATGTCCCCAATGAACGGGGCCATCCTGTTTTAGAGTCCTGTTGCCCGTGAC
>NZ_MVHH01000021.1 GCF_002086515.1 Mycolicibacter arupensis | reverse complement strand
GTCTGGTCTTTTCTATCCTGCCCCACCCGACACTCGCCCACCGCCGGTCGGGTGTCCGGTGGGGCAGGATAGAAAAGACCAGACCGACGAATCGATCGGTCCGGTGTCGTCCTGGCCACAAGCCGGGAGGCACGTCTTGACCTCCGAACCAAGGAGCAATGCTTTGACCACTGAGGCCGCAAACCAGGATCTGGCCAAAAGACCAAGCAGCACAGGAGAATCCGACCGCGTTCGGGTGATCCGCGAAGGGGTGGCGTCCTACCTCCCCGATATCGACTCCGACGAGACAACCGAGTGGCTGGAGTCCTTCGACGAACTGCTGGCCCGATCCGGTCCGGCCCGCGCCCGCTACCTGATGCTGCGGCTACTCGAACGCGCCGGTGAACAACGCGTCGCGATCCCAGCGCTGACCTCCACCGACTACGTCAACACCATCCCGACCGAACTGGAGCCGTGGTTCCCCGGCGACGAGGAAACCGAGCGCCGCTACCGCAGCTGGATCCGCTGGAACGCCGCGGTGATGGTGCACCGCGCGCAGCGGCCCGGCGTGGGCGTCGGCGGGCATATCTCGACCTACGCGTCGTCCTCGACGCTGTATGAGGTCGGCTTCAATCACTTCTTCCGCGGCAAGGACCACCCCGGCGGCGGCGATCAGGTGTTCATCCAGGGCCACGCCTCCCCCGGCATCTACGCGCGCGCCTTCCTGGAGGGCCGGCTGAGCACCCACGAGCTCGACGGTTTCCGGCAGGAGCACAGCCACCCGGGCGGCGGCCTGCCGTCCTACCCGCACCCGCGGCTGATGCCCGACTTCTGGGAGTTCCCCACGGTGTCCATGGGCCTGGGCCCGATGAACGCCATCTACCAGGCCCGGTTCAACCATTACCTGCACGATCGGGGCATCAAGGACACCTCCGATCAGCACGTCTGGTGCTTTTTGGGTGACGGCGAGATGGACGAGCCGGAGAGCCGCGGGCTGCTGCACGTCGGCGCGCTCGAGGGCCTGGACAACCTGACCTTCGTGGTCAACTGCAACCTGCAGCGCCTGGACGGCCCCGTTCGCGGCAACGGCAAGATCATCCAGGAGCTGGAATCGTTCTTCCGCGGGGCGGGCTGGAACGTCATCAAGGTGGTGTGGGGCCGCGAGTGGGATGCCCTGCTGCACGCCGACCGCGACGGCGCCCTGGTCAACCTCATGAACGTCACCCCTGACGGCGACTACCAGACCTACAAGGCCAACGATGGCGGCTACGTGCGGGAACACTTCTTCGGCCGCGACCCGCGCACCAAGGCGCTGGTCGAGAATCTTTCCGACCAGGACATCTGGCATCTCAAGCGCGGCGGACACGACTACCGCAAAGTGCACGCCGCCTACCGCGCCGCCGTCGAGCACAAGGGCCAGCCCACGGTGATCCTGGCCAAGACCATCAAGGGCTACAGCCTGGGCAGCTACTTCGCCGGCCGTAACGCCACCCACCAGATGAAGAAGTTCCGGCTGCAGGACCTCAAGGACTTCCGCGACGAGATGCGGATTCCGATCGCGGACGCCGCACTCGAAGAGAACCCCTACCTGCCGCCGTACTACCACCCGGGCGAGCAGGCACCCGAGATCCGCTATCTGCTGGACCGGCGGCGCGCCCTGGGCGGTTTCGTGCCGCACCGCCGCACCCAGGCCAAAGCGCTGGAGCTGCCCGGCTCCGCGCCGTACGCGGCGGTCAAGAAGGGATCGGGAACCCAGGAAGTCGCCACCACCATGGCGACCGTCCGAGTGTTCAAAGAGTTGTTGCGGGACAAGCAGTTAGGCCCGCGGCTGGTCCCGATCATTCCCGACGAGGCCCGCACGTTCGGGATGGACTCATGGTTCCCGTCGCTGAAGATCTACAACCGCAACGGACAGCTCTACACCTCCGTGGATGCCGACCTGATGCTGGCCTACAAGGAAAGTGAAATCGGCCAGATCCTGCATGAAGGCATCAACGAAGCCGGCTCGACAGCCTCGTTCACCGCGGTGGGTACGTCCTATGCCACCCACGACGAACCGATGGTCCCCATCTACATCTTCTATTCGATGTTCGGCTTCCAGCGCACCGGCGACGGCCTGTGGGCGGCTGCCGACCAGATGGCCCGCGGCTTCGTGCTGGGCGCTACCGCGGGACGCACCACGCTGACCGGTGAAGGCCTGCAGCACGCCGACGGGCATTCCCTGTTGTTGGCCAGTACCAACCCCGCGGCGGTGTCTTATGACCCCGCGTTCGCCTACGAGGTCGCCCACATCATCGAAAGCGGCCTGGCCCGGATGTACGGCCCCAACCCGGAGAACGTGTACTTCTACGTCACGCTCTACAACGAGCCCTACGTGCAGCCGGCCGAGCCCGAAGGCTTCGACCCCGAGGGCCTGCTGCGCGGCATCTACCGATTCCGCCAGGCCGGAGAGGCGCGCACCAACACCGCGCAGATCCTGGCTTCGGGGGTGGCGGTGCCCGAGGCGCTGCGGGCCGCCGACATGCTGGCCGCCGACTGGGACGTGGCCGCCGACGTCTGGTCGGTGACCAGCTGGGGTGAGCTGAACCGCGACGGCGTGGCGATCGAGCGCGAGCGGCTGCGGCACCCCGAGGTCCCCGCCCAGGTCCCCTACGTGACGCAGGCTTTGGCGGATGCGACCGGTCCGGTCGTCGCGGTGTCGGACTGGATGCGGGCGGTGCCCGAGCAGATCCGGCCCTGGGTGCCCGGCACCTACGTCACCCTGGGCACCGACGGATTCGGGTTCTCCGACACCCGTCCTGCCGCGCGGCGCTACTTCAACACCGACGCCGAGTCGGTGGTGGTCGCCGTGCTGGCCGCGCTGGCCCGCGACGGGGCCATCGACACCTCTGTCGCAGTGTCCGCGGCTTCGCGCTACCAGATCGACGACGTGATGGCCGCGCCCGAACAGACCTCGGACCCCGGGGTGGCCTGACGTCAACGCCGAACGGATGTGTTGTCGATTGTGACCAGAAAAATGGCGTAGCTTTTAGGCATGGTCGACAACAGTCCGGCGGGTCCGGTCCTGCCGCGCTCCACGCTGGACCTGCTGAGCACCGTCCCAGACACGCTGCTGCGTCGCCTGAAGCACTATTCGGGCCGGCTGGCAACCGAAGCGGTGTCGATGATGGGCGACCGGCTGCCGTTCTTCGCCGAGCTGGAGGCGGCGCAGCGCGCCAGTGTGGCGCTGGTGGTGCAGACCGCGGTGGTCAACTTCGCCGAATGGATGCACGATCCGCACGGCAACGTCAGCCACACCGCGCAGGCCTTCGAGTTGGTTCCCCAGGACCTGACCCGCCACATCGCGCTGCGGCACACCGTGGACATGGTGCGCGTCACCATGGAGTTCTTCGAAGAGGTGGTGCCGCTGTTGGCGCGCTCCGAGGAGCAGGTGACGGCGCTGACGGTGGGCATTCTCAAGTACAGCCGCGATCTGGCGTTCACCGCGGCATCGGCGTACGCCGACGCCGCCGAGGCCCGCGGCACCTGGGATTCCCGGATGGAGGCCAGCGTGGTGGACGCGGTGGTCCGAGGCGACACCGGCCCGGAGTTGTTGAGCCGCGCGGCCGCCTTGAACTGGGACACCACGGCACCGGCGACGGTGGTGGTGGGCACCGCACCCCCGGGACCAGACGCCCTCGCCGGCCAGAAGGCCAGCCAAGACGTCCGTGACGTCGCCGAACGCCACGGCCGCGCAGCACTGACCGACGTGCACGGCACCTGGCTGGTGGCCATTGTTTCGGGCCCACTGGCGCCCACCCAGAAGTTCTTCGCGGACCTGCTCGGCGCCTTCTCCGACGGTCCGGTGGTGATCGGGCCGACCGCGCCGTCCCTGACGGCGGCGTATCACAGTGCCAGCGAGGCGATCTCGGGGATGAACGCCGTGGTGGGGTGGACCGGGGCGCCGCGGCCCGTGTTGGCCCGTGAGCTGTTGCCCGAGCGGGCCCTGATCGGGGACACCTCCGCGATCGCGGCCTTGCACACCGACGTGATGCGCCCGCTGGCCGAGGCCGGGCCGACGCTCACCGAGACCCTGGACGCCTATTTGGACTGCGGCGGCGCGATCGAGGCCTGCGCCCGCAAGTTGTTCGTTCATCCAAACACCGTCCGTTACCGGCTCAAGCGGATCGCCGATTTCACCGGGCGGGACCCGGCGGTGCCGCGCGATGCCTATGTCCTGCGGGTTGCCTCCACGGTCGGGCGGCTGGCCAATCAGGCGCAGCACGCCAGTTTCAGCAATACCGAGCGGCCCTATGCGACACCGCTGGTGACCGGTGCCGGACCCGCTGAACCCCAGTTCAGCCCGGACGCTTGACGGGAAGACCAGGGCCTTCGCCTGTCCGTCGGGGGGCCACCGCGCCGGACAGATGTCGCGGTTCGGTATCGAACACGTCGCACGAAACGGCAGGTTTGTAGGGTCTCCACAAAAACATAAGACAATGTTCATAATCTAGGACATCCTGCAAATCGCTCTTCACAATGTTCTCTTAAAGACGTGATTGCTTTGCTCGCTCCCGGACAGGGATCGCAGACCCCCGGCATGTTGTCGCCGTGGCTGGAATCGCCCGGCGCCGATGCCGCGCGCGAGCAGTTGGCCGCCTGGTCGGAGGTCAGCGGCCTCGACCTGATCGCGCTGGGCACCACCGCGACGGCCGAGGAGATCACCGACACCGCGGTCACCCAGCCGCTGGTGGTGGCGGCCACCCTGCTGGCCTATGCCGAGCTGACCAAGCGTCGCAATGGCCCGGTGAGCGACGTGATCGTCGCCGGCCACTCCGTCGGTGAGATCGCCGCCTACGCGATCGCCGGTGTCGTCGCCCCCGACGACGCGGTGATGCTGGCCGCCACCCGCGGCCGCGAGATGGCGAAGGCCTGTGCGCTGGAGCCCACCGGTATGGCCGCGGTACTCGGTGGCGACGAGGCCGAGGTGCTGGCCCGCCTGGAACAACTCGATCTGACCCCCGCCAACCGCAACGCCGTCGGCCAGATCGTGGCCGCCGGGCCGGTGCCCGCGCTGGACAAGCTCGCCGAAGATCCGCCCGCCAAGGCCCGGGTCCGCAAGCTGGCCACCGCCGGGGCGTTCCACACCCAGTACATGGCACCGGCGCTGGAGGCGTACGCCGCCGCGGCCGGCCAGGTGAGCACTGCCGAGCCCACCGCCGTCTTGCTGTCCAACCGCGACGGCCAGCCGGTGACCTCGGCGGCCCAAGCGATGGAGTACCTGGTCGCGCAGCTGACCCGGCCGGTGCGCTGGGACCTGTGCACCGAGACGATGCGCGCCCGCGAGGTCACGGCGATCGTGGAATTCCCGCCCGCCGGCACCCTGGCCGGCATCGCCAAGCGCGAACTTCGGGGGACCCCGACGCACGCCGTCAAGTCCCCCGCAGATCTGGACGGGCTGCCCGAGCTCTAACGCCCGCTTCCACACCTGCACAACCAGATAAGCAGTAATCACGCCGCACACCCCGTGCGGATCCAACCGAAGGGAAACACAGTGGCTGCCAGCCAGGATGAAATCATCGCCGGTCTCGCCGAGATCATCGAAGAGGTGACCGGTATCGAGCCGAGCGAGGTCACCGTCGAGAAGTCCTTCGTCGACGACCTGGACATCGACTCGCTGTCGATGGTGGAGATCGCCGTTCAGACCGAAGACAAGTACGGCGTGAAGATCCCCGACGAGGACCTCGCTGGTCTGCGCACCGTCGGTGACGTGGTCGGCTACATCCAGAAGCTCGAGGCCGAGAACCCCGAGGCCGCCGCCGCGCTGCGCGAGAAGTTCGGTTCCGAGAGCTAATCGTGTCCTCGCAGCCTTCTACGGCCAACGGCGGTTACCCGAATGTCGTGGTAACCGCCGTTGAGGCCACCACTTCAATCGGCGCCGACATCGAGAGCACGTGGAAGGGCCTGCTCGCAGGTGAGAGTGGCATCCACGTGCTGGAGGACGAATTCGTCTCCAAGTGGGATCTGCCGGTCAAGATCGGCGGGCACCTCAAGGACCCGGTCGACGACCACATGGGCCGGCTGGATCTGCGACGGATGTCGTACGTCCAGCGCATGGCCAAACTGCTCGCAGGGCGGTTGTGGGAGAACGCCGGATCACCCGAGGTCGACCCCGACCGGTTCACGGTCGTCGTCGGTACCGGGCTCGGCGGCGGCGAGAAGATCGTCGAGACCTATGACCTGATGAACGAAGGCGGCCCCCGCAAGGTCTCGCCGCTGGCTGTTCAGATGATCATGCCCAACGGTGCGGCCGCCGTCGTCGGCCTGCAGCTCGGCGCTCGCGCCGGGGTTATCACCCCGGTCTCTGCGTGTTCGTCGGGTTCGGAGGCGATCGCCCACGCGTGGCGTCAGATCGTCATGGGCGACGCGGACTTCGCGGTCTGCGGCGGTGTCGAAGGCGGTATCGAGGCGTTGCCGATCGCGACGTTCTCGATGATGCGCGCGATGTCGACCCGCAATGACGACCCCGAGGGCGCTTCTCGGCCGTTCGACAAGGACCGGGACGGCTTCGTGTTCGGTGAGGCCGGCGCGCTGATGATCATCGAGACCGAAGAGCACGCCAAGGCCCGCGGCGCCAAGCCGCTGGCCCGGCTGATGGGCGCCGGTATCACCTCCGACGCCTTCCACATGGTGGCTCCCGGACCCGATGGCAAGCGGGCGGGCCGTGCAATGACGCGGTCGCTGGAGTTGGCGGGCCTGTCCGCCAAGGACGTCGACCACATCAACGCGCACGGAACAGCCACTCCGATCGGTGACACCGCCGAGGCGAACGCGATCCGGGAAGCCGGTTGCCAGCACGCCGCGGTGTACGCGCCGAAGTCGGCGCTGGGCCACTCCATCGGGGCGGTCGGTGCACTGGAGTCGGTGTTGACGGTGCTCTCGCTGCGTGACGGGGTCATCCCGCCCACGCTGAACTACGAGACGCCGGATCCCGAGATCGACTTGGACGTCGTCGCGGGCGAACCCCGCTACGGCGACTACAAGTACGCCATCAACAATTCATTCGGATTCGGTGGGCACAACGTCGCGCTCGCCTTTGGGCGGTACTGACACCGGTTCTTGAGAGAGGGAAGTTCGCAACAGCCATGTCAACGTTGGCAACGGGAAAGGGTCTCCCCAACGTCGTCGTCACCGGCTACACCATGACGACGGCATTGGCCGCGGACGGGGAGAACACCTGGAAGAAGCTGCTGGACGGCCAGAGCGGTATTCGCACGCTCACCGACTCGTTCGTCGAGGAGTATGACCTGCCGGTTCGTATCGGCGGGCACCTCGTCGAGACCCCGGAGTGTTTCGATGAAGGGTTGAGTCGGACCGAGCTGCGTCGGCTTTCCTATCTCCAGAAGATGGCTTTGGTGCTGGGCCGGCGTGCGTGGGCGCACGCCGGCTCACCCGAAGTCGATACCCGGCGCCTGATGGTGTCGGTCGGCACCGGAATGGGCTCCAGCGAGGAACTCGTCTGGGCCTATGACGGTATGCGTGAACGCGGCCTCAAGGCGGTCTCGCCGTTGGTCGTGCAGAAATACATGCCCAACGGGGCAGCTGCGGCCGTCGGGCTGGACCGCCAGGCCAAAGCCGGGGTCATCACTCCGATCTCGGCCTGTGCATCCGGCTCTGAGGCCATCGCCCACGCCTGGCAGCAGATCGTGCTCGGCGAGGCCGACATGGCGATCTGCGGCGGAGTGGAGACCCGGATCGAAGCGGTTCCCATCGCCGGATTCGCCCAGATGCGCATCGTGCTGTCCACCAGTAACGACGACCCGGAGGGCGCCTGCCGCCCCTTCGACCGCGACCGTAACGGGTTCGTGTTCGGCGAGGGCGGCGCACTGATGGTGATCGAGACCGAGGAGCACGCCAAGGCGCGCGGGGCCAACATTCTCGCCCGGATCATGGGCGCGTCCATCACCTCTGACGGCTTCCACATCGTCGCGCCGGACCCCGACGGGCAGAGCGCGGGTCGGGCAATGACACGCGCCATTCAGATGGCCGGCCTGACTCCTGGCGATATCGACCACGTCAATGCCCATGCCACCGGAACCTCGGTCGGCGACGTGGCAGAAGGCCACGCCATCAATCTGGCTTTGGGGCCGCACGGCGGCAACGCCGCGGTGTACGCGCCCAAAGCGGCGCTGGGTCACTCGGTCGGTGCGGTGGGCGCGGTCGAATCCATCCTCACGGTGATGGCGCTGCGCGAGCAGCTCATCCCGCCGACCCGGAACCTGAAGAATCTCGACCCCGAGATTGACCTGGATGTGGTGGCCGGCGAACCACGACCGGGCAACTACCAGTACGCGATCAACAACTCATTCGGGTTCGGCGGACACAACGTCGCCATCGTCTTCGGTCGGCACTGAACACCAGAGGCGAGACCCGCGACCAAGAATTCAGACCAAGGAGAGGCGCGATGACGACTATGGCTCCCGAAACGGTGGGCGAATCGCTCGACCCGCGCGACCCCCTGCTGCGTCTGTCGACGTTCTTCGACGACGGCACCGTGGAATTGCTGCACGAGCGTGACCGCTCCGGCGTGCTGGCCGCGGGCGGCACCGTCAACGGAGTGCGGACCATCGCGTTCTGCACCGACGGCACCGTTATGGGCGGTGCGATGGGCATCGAGGGCTGCGATCACATCGTCAACGCCTACGACACCGCGATCGCCGAGCAGAGCCCGATCGTGGGGCTGTGGCACTCGGGCGGCGCCCGGTTGGCCGAGGGCGTGCGAGCCCTGCACGCGGTGGGGCGGGTCTTCGAGGCGATGATCCGGGCATCCGGGTTCGTCCCGCAGATCTCGGTGGTGGTCGGTTTCGCCGCCGGCGGCGCCGCGTACGGCCCCGCGCTCACCGACGTCATCGTGATGGCCCCGGAGGGCCGGGTGTTCGTCACCGGTCCCGACGTGGTGCGCAGCGTCACCGGTGAGGACGTCGACATGGCCGCTCTCGGCGGTCCCGACACCCACCACAAGAAGTCCGGGGTGTGCCACATCGTGGCCGACGACGAGCTCGACGCCTACGAGCGGGGCCGCCGTCTGGTCGGGTTGTTCTGCCAGCAGGGGCACTTCGACCGCACCAAGGCCGAGGCGGGCGAGGTAGACCTGCACGCGCTGCTGCCGGAGTCGGCACGACGCGCCTACGACGTGCACCCGCTGGTGCACGCCCTGCTCGACGCCGATACCCCGTTCGATGAGTTCCAGGCCAAGTGGGCGCCGTCGATGGTGGTGGGGCTGGGCCGGTTGTCGGGTCGCACCGTCGGGGTGCTGGCCAACAACCCGCTGCGCCTGGGTGGCTGCCTGAACTCCGAAAGCGCCGAGAAGGCGGCCCGCTTCGTGCGGCTGTGCGACGCGTTTGGCATTCCGCTGATCGTGATCGTCGACGTTCCGGGATACCTGCCGGGCGTCGGCCAGGAATGGGGTGGCGTGGTGCGCCGCGGCGCCAAGCTGCTGCACGCGTTCGGTGAGGCCACCGTCCCCCGTGTCACGCTGGTGACCCGCAAGACCTACGGCGGGGCCTACATCGCGATGAACTCCCGTTCGCTGGGCGCCACCAAGGTGTTCGCCTGGCCGGACGCCGAAGTCGCCGTGATGGGCGCCAAGGCCGCGGTCGGGATTCTGCACAAGAAGAAGCTGGCCGCCGCGCCCGACCACGAGCGCGAGGCCCTGCACGAGGAGCTGGCCGCCGAGCACGAGCGGATCGCCGGCGGGGTGGACAGCGCCATCGATATCGGCGTCGTCGACGAGAAGATCGACCCGTCGCACACCCGCGGCAAGATCACCCAGGCGCTGGCTGAGGCGCCCGCACGGCGCGGCCGCCACAAGAACATCCCGCTGTAGCCCCTGCCCGACGTTCCCACTCGCGCGGCCCACTTCGCGCGAGCGTGCGTGTCTGCACGCCGAAACGCCGAGAATGCGCGCGCGTTTGTGCACGCTCGTGGCGGCAACGGCGAATACTCCATTCCCATGGAGTCATTCGACGAGGCATCTCAGGGCGCACCCGGTGAATCCGAGACCGACTGCAGTCCTCCGCGCGCCATGCTGCGGCGACGCCAGGTGTTGGGTGGTCTGGCCGCGTTGGGTGGCGCCGGCGTTGCGGCGCTGACGACCGGTTGCGAAACCAAGAGTGGCGGCGCGCAGACCGCGGGCGCCCCAAGCTATGGGACCGGGATCAACGACGGGTTCGACGGAAAGATCGAACTCGACGTGCGCGACTCGGAGCCGGACTGGGGACCCTTCGAGCTCAAGCACGCTCCCCAGGGCGCGCCCAATGTGCTGGTGGTGCTCTATGACGACACCGGGATGGCGGCGTGGTCACCCTACGGCGGGGCGATCGACATGCCCGTCATGCAGCGCCTCGCCGACAACGGGCTGACCTACTCCCAGTGGCACACCACGGCATTATGTTCACCGACCCGGTCCTGCATTCTGACCGGACGCAATCATCACGTGAACCGCTTCGCCTCGATCACCGAGGGTTCCGACGGATTCCCCGGCGCGGCGGCCCGCCTGCCCGCGCAATGCGCGACGATCGGACAGGTGCTCTCCAGCAACGGGTACAGCACGTTCTGGGTGGGCAAGAACCACAACGTGCCCGAAGAGGACGTCTCCAGCGGAGGAAGCAAGTCGGAGTGGCCGCTGCAGAAGGGCTTTGACCGCTTCTACGGCTTTCTCGGCGGTGAGACCAACCAGTGGTATCCGGATCTGGTGGAGGACAACCGATTCATCGAACAGCCCTACAGTCCAGAAGACGGCTACCACCTGTCGAAGGACCTCGCCGACAACGCACTTCGCATGTTGCGCGATCAACGCTCCAGCAACCCGTCCAAGCCCTGGTACATGTGGTTCTGCCCGGGGGCCAATCATGCTCCGCACCACAGCCCGACCGAGTACGCCGAGAAATACCGCGGCAGGTTCGACGACGGCTACGAGGCGTACCGGGAGTGGGTGCTGGCCCGGATGGTCGACAAGGGCATCATGCCCAAGGGCACCCGGCTGACCCCGTTGAATCCCCTTCCCAGCGATGTGGCCGCGCCGGTGGATTCGGTGCGGCCCTGGGGTTCACTCAACGCCGATGAGCGCCGATTGTTCTCGCGGATGGCCGAGGTTTTCGCCGGGTTCTCCGAATACACCGACGCCCAAGTGGGGAGAATCGTCGACTACCTGGAGCACACCGGACAGCTGGACAACACGCTCATCTTCTACTGCGCCGACAACGGCGCCTCGGGCGAGGGCTCGCCCAACGGCTCGGTCAATGAGAACAAGTTCTTCAACGGCTACCCCGACGATCTGGCCGAGAACATGCGCTATCTCGACGCGCTGGGGACGCCCGAGACCTACAACCACTATCCGACCGGCTGGGCAGCTGCGTTCTCCACCCCGTTTCAGATGTTCAAGCGGTACTCGCAGTTCTCCGGTGGAACCTGCGACCCGATGGTGATCCACTGGCCGGCGGGCATCAAGGCCAAAGGCCAAGTGCGCCATCAATACCACCACGCCACCGACATCGTGCCCACCATCCTCGACGCGGCCGGAATCTCGATGCCCGCGGAGTACCGCGGCGTGAAGCAGTACCCGCTCAACGGGGTGTCGATGCGCTACAGCTTCGACTCCCCCGATGCGCCCACCGCCAAGAAAAGGCAGTACTACGCCATGCTGGGCACGCGCGGCATCTGGGAAGACGGCTGGAAGGCGTCGGCGTTGCACGCCCCGATCAGCGGCAAGGGCCATTTCGATCAGGACCGCTGGGAGCTCTACCACGTCGACGAAGACCGTTCCGAATCGACGAATCTCGCCGACCAGCACCCCGACAAACTCAAGGCGCTTATCGATGCGTGGCACATCGAGGCCAAGAACAACTACGTGCTGCCCTTGGATGACCGCACGGCCACCGAGATGATCAACATCCCCCGCCCGCAGTTCGAACCGCCTCGGGATCGCTACACCTACTATCCCGACACCGCACCCGTACCGGAAGGAGTGGCGGCCAATATCCGCGGACGGTCGTACAAGATCGTCGCGAACGTCGAGCTCACCCCAGAAGCTCAGGGGGTCCTGTTTGCCCACGGATCCCGATTCGGCGGGCATGTGTTGTTCATCCAGGACGGCAAGCTGCACTATGTGTACAACTTCCTGGGCATCAAACCCGAACAGGAATTCGTCTCGCAGCGACTGACTCCGGGCAAGCACACACTCGGCATGGAGTTCGTTCGCAAGGATTCCGGTAAGTATGGGGAATCTCTGGGAACGACAACGCTTTACGTTAACGGTAAAGCAGTGGACTCAGGACCGATGCGCGCCCAGGCAGGAAAATTCACCCTCGCCGGCGACGGCCTGTGCGTCGGGTACGACAGCGGCGACAACGTTTCCGGTCAGTACCGCAACCCGGGCACCTTCACCGGCGGGAGCATCCAGGCCGTGGTCATCGACGTCAGCAAGGAGGCCTTCGTCGATCTGCAGCGCGAGGCGGCCGCGGCACTGGCCCGCGACTGACCGGGCTCACCGGGTGGTGTAGCCACCGTTGGCAAAGACGGTCTGCCCGGTGATCCAATGCCCGCCGTCGAGCAGGAACGCCACCAACGGTGCAATGTCCTCGATCCGGGTCAACCGGTTGCCCATGGCCTGCGACTTGTGGAACTCGACGCGCTCCGGGGTCTCCTGGGGGTAGAAGAAGGGTGTGTCCATGGGCCCGGGCGCGACACTGTTGACGTTGATTCCCCGGCTCCCGAACTCTTTGGCCGCGGCGCGGGTGAAGTGCTCCACCGGACTCTTGGAACCGGCGTACGTGGAATAGCCGTCGGTGAAGGCGCCCAGCAGGGCGGTCACGATGGTGACCACCGAACCGTTGTCGTTGAGGCGCTTGCCCGCCTGCTGCAAAAAGAAATAGGCCGCCTTGGCGTTGATGTCGAACATCGAGTCGTACTCGGCCTCAGTAGTTTCCAACATGGGCTTGCGCAGGACTTTGCCGACGGTGTTGACGGCGTAATCCACCCCACCGAAGGCGTCCACCGCGGCATCGAACAGGGCGGCGACATTGGCCGCAACGGTCAGGTCGCCCTGAACCTTGATGGCATGGGCGCCAGCGGCCCGCACCGCGGCCACCGTCTTGTCCGCTTCGGCTTCGGATCCGTCGCTGTTGTAGTGCACGGCGACGTTCACGCCACGATTCGCCAAGGTGGTGCTGATCAGCCCGCCCAGGTTCTTGGCGCCAGCCGCGACCACCGCCGATTTCCCCGTCAGATCGTTCATCGGAGTCCTTTCTGCCTCTGAACACGAAGCTATCCGCGCGTTCCACAAATGAGAAACAGCATTTTGCGAGTGATCAACAAGTACTGCTTGTGGTTAGCATGGTTCGATGTCGCCGACCCCGGACCTGCGCCGTCTCACCCACTTCATCGCAGTCGCCGAATCCGCCGGCTTCACCAGCGCCGCCAAGCAGCTGCACCTGTCGCAGCAGGCGCTGTCGCATTCGGTGCAACAGCTGGAGAAAGAGATCGGCGCGGCGCTGCTGATTCGCTCGGGCCGCCACGTGATGCTGACCCCCGCCGGGCAAACCCTGATGGATGAGGGGCGGGCGCTGCTGGCGGCGGCCACGACCCTCACGGCGCACACCCGGGCTGCGGCCAGCGCCCAGCCGGATGTATTCGTCGTCGGCCACTCGCCCGCGATCAGCAATCACGATGTCTACGCGCTGATCGAACCGGCGATAGCGGCCGCGCCCCACACGTCTTTCACCGTCATGCAGCTGTTTCCCGAACGGCTTACCGCCGGGGTGCGCGACGGCGTCGTGCAGCTGGGGCTGCGTCGCGCGGTGGTGCCCCAGGACCACCTTGCCGGCGCGGTGATCGGCTATGAGCCGCTGCGGGTCGCGTTGCCCGCCCAGCACCGATTGGCGGCACGCGCCCCTATCGGGATCGCCGACCTCGCCGACGACGTGATCGCGCTGTGGGCACCACCCGGGGCGTCCTATTACAGCGATTTCCTCATCAACGCCTGCCGGCGTGCGGGGTTCGAGCCGCACTACCGGGTCAGCCGCGTACAGGGCTGTCCGCCCGAGGTGGCGGCGCTGACCGAGAGCGCCGCTGCCTTCGTCACCGCACCGGCCGGCCCGGCCCTCAACGGCGCCGTGATGATCGTCGACCTCGATGAGCCGCTCCTGGTACCGATACAGGCACTGTGGCAGCCCCACACCAGTTCGGCGGTCAGGGATCTGATCCTGCGGCGGCGACCTTAGGCCGCGGAGACGGGCCTCACTCAGCCGCGTCGAGCAGCTCCCGGGCCACCTCGTGCACCCGATCCCGGTCGTGGGCCACCAGCCCGATCCGGGTCCGGCGCTCCACGATGTCCTCAACGGTCAGGGCACCCTCGTGGCTGATCGCGTACTCGAATTCGGCACGGGTCACGTCGATTCCGTCGGCCACCGTCTCCCCCGGCCGATCGCAGGTCGCGGAGGCCAGCACGTTGGGTGCCTCTGCGCCGTAGCGCAGCACCAGCGAGGCCGGCAGTGCGGCCGCGGATGGCACCTGCGGGCCCGGATTGGTCGGCGCGCCGATCAACGGCAGGTCCCGGGTGCGGCAGGCCGCAGTGCTCAGGGCCCGCAGACGCACGGCCCGGTCCAGCACGTCTTGCGCCATGTGCCGGTACTCGGTCAGCTTGCCCCCGATCACGCTGAACACTCCGGACTCCGACTCGACGACGGCGTGGTTGCGCGAGACGTCTGCGGTGCGACCCTCGCCGGTGTCGATCAGGGGCCGCAGCCCGGCGTAGGCGCCGCGGACGTCGGCCGTACTCAAAGCGGTGCCCAGCGCGGTGTTGACGGTGTCCAACAGGAAGGAGATCTCTGCGGAAGTGGGTTGCGGCACATCGGGAACCGGTCCGGGCGCCTCTTCATCGGTCAGGCCCAGATATACCCGGCCGAGCTGTTCGGGCATGGCGAACACAAACCGGTTGAGTTCGCCCGGTATCGGAACGGTCAGGGCGGCAGTCGGATTGCCGAAGGCGGCCGCGTCGAACACCAGGTGAGTTCCCCGGCTGGGCCGCAGCCGCAGTCCCGGGTCGATATCGGCGGCCCACACCCCGGTCGCATTGATCACGGCCAGCGCGCGGACCTCGAACGATTCACCGGAGAGCTGGTCGGTCAGACGCACCGCGTCCCCGGCGGCGTGCGTAGCAGCCACGTAGGTCAGGATCGTCGCACCGTGCTGGGCCGCGGTGCGTGCCACCGCCGTCACCAGACGGGCGTCGTCAATCAGTTGCCCGTCGTAGGCGAGCAGCCCACCGTCGAGGCCTTCTCGACGCACTGTCGGCGCCAACTCCACGGCCGTCTCCCGGGACACCCGCCGCGAGCGGGGCAACACCGTCGCCGGCGTGCCGGCCAGCCGGCGCAGCGCGTCACCGGCGAGAAACCCGGTTCGCACCAGTGCCCTATCCCACCCGCGCATCGATCCCAACAAGGGCACCAGTTGGGGCATGGCCCGCACCAGATGAGGTGCGGTGCGGGTCATCAGGATGCCGCGCTCGATGGCACTGCGCCGGGCGATTCCCACATTGCCGGTCGCCAGGTAGCGCAGGCCGCCGTGAACCAGCTTGGAGCTCCAGCGGCTGGTCCCGAAGGCGAGGTCGTGCTTGTCCACGCACACCACCCGCAGTCCGCGGGTGGCCGCGTCCAGGGCGATTCCGGCCCCGGTGATCCCGGCGCCGATCACCACGACGTCGACGGGGCCACCCTCGGCCAGGGCGCTCAATTCGGCGGTACGGCGGGCGGCGTTGAGTGCGGCGGTATTGGGCATCACGAGAGGTACCTGTTCAGGGTGTAGGCCAGTTCGGCGGAGAGGGACTGTTCATCAAGGATCGGCGCAACGACTTGCGCCGACTGGATCGCCGATTGGGTGATCAGCAGGCACATCGCGGCGAGTTGGCGCGGATCCCCCGCCCGCACACTCCCAGAGGCTTGCGCACCACCGAGTTCGGCCGCCACCAGGTCGACCAACCGCCGTTGGCTGGCGCCCATCCGCTGAGCGATGTAGACCATCGCCAGATCCGGAGCGTGGTGCAGCACCTGCATCACCACCTCGTCGTGGCGGATCCGCGCGGCCACCGCCACGATCCGCTCGACCAGGGCTTCACGTCCGGTTCCGGGCCGGGACAGCTCCGTCCAGGCTGCGGTGATCCGTTCGGTCAGCAGCGCGGCGATCACCGAGCGACTGTCCGGCCAGCGGCGATACACCGTCGGCCTACTGACCCCGGCGCGGCGCGCGATGGCCGACAAGGTCACCCGCTCCATACCCATGGCCAGCAGGCAACTGGCGGCGGCATCGAGGATCCGCTCCCCCACGTCAACCTGCTCGTCATTACTAGTTGACAGCATATGTAATACTGTAACGCATGACGCAGGCCGATGCCCAGGACGCCCTGAACCCTCCGATGAAGTGGAACGCCTGGGGCGATCCCGCGGCGGCCAAGCCCCTCAGCGACGGCATCCGCCAGCTCCTCAAGGCCGCGCTGGGAGTGGACGGCTCCAGCGCCCCAGAGCCCGATCCCGACCAGGTGTCGCTGACCCCGTCGGCGTTGACCGACGCGGACCGTTCCGCCTTGGCGGAAATCGTCGGGGAGGGCTTCTGCCGCACCGATCACACCGCGCGACTCCTGCGCGCGGGCGGCAAGTCGACCTTGGATCTGCTGCGACGCAATGGCTTGGAAACGCAGGACGCACCTGACGCGGTGCTGCTGCCCGGCGGCCCCGACGGCGAGGATCAGGTGGCCGCCATCCTCGACTACTGCAGCCGGCAGGCGATAGCGGTGGTCCCCTTCGGTGGCGGAACCAGCGTTGTGGGCGGGCTCGACCCGATCCGCGGTGCGGCATTGAACGCCGTTGTCTCGCTGGACTTGCGCCGGTTCGATCAACTGCTGAACCTCGACGAAGTCTCCGGCGAGGCAGAGTTCGGCGCCGGGGTCACCGGCCCCGAAGCCGAACGGCTGCTCGGTGAGCGAGGCTTCTCGCTGGGCCACTTCCCGCAAAGCTTTCAGTTCGCCACCCTGGGCGGATTCGCCGCGACCCGGTCATCGGGTCAGGATTCGGCCGGCTACGGCCGTTTCGACGACATGGTCCGCGGCCTGCGGATGATCACCCCGGCCGGGGTGCTGGATCTGGGCCGCGCTCCGGCCTCGGCGGCCGGCCCGGATCTGCGCCAGCTGGTGCTGGGCTCAGAGGGCGTATTCGGGATCATCACCCGGGTCCGGGTACGAGTCCATCCGGTCCCCGCGACCACCCGCTATGAGGCGTGGTCCTTTCCCGACTTCGCCACCGGCGCCGCGGCGCTGCGCGCAGTCACCCAGACCGGCGCCGGCCCGACCGTCATCCGGTTGTCCGACGAAGCCGAGACGGGGGTGAACCTGGCCACCACCGAGCAGATCGGCGAGCAGCAGATCACCGGGGGCTGCCTGGCGATCACCGTGTTCGAAGGCACCGCGGAGCACACCGAAAGCCGGCACGCCGAGACCCGTGCGGTCATGGCCGCAAACGGTGGTACGCCCCTGGGCGAAGCTCCGGCCCGCGCCTGGGAGCACGGCCGATTCGCCGCGCCCTACCTGCGTGATTCGCTGCTGGCGGCCGGAGCCCTGTGCGAGACCCTGGAGACCGCCACCGACTGGGCGGGGGTCCCCGCACTCAAGGCGGCGGTCACCGAGGCGTTGACCACCGCGCTGGCCGACAGCGGCACGCCCGCCCTGGTGCTGTGCCACATCTCGCACGTCTACCCGACCGGGGCATCGCTGTATTTCACCGTGGTCGCCGGCCAGCGCGGCAACCCCGTCGAGCAGTGGCACGCCGCGAAAGCCGCAGCCAGCGACGCGATCATGCGTGCCGGCGGCACCATCACCCATCACCATGCCGTGGGCGCCGATCATCGGCCCTGGATGGCCGCCGAGGTCGGTGACCTGGGTGTGCAGGTGTTGCGCGCGGTCAAGGCCACGCTGGACCCCGCTGGAATCCTCAACCCCGGCAAACTGATTCCATGACCAAGCGAGAGATCAGCAGGATCACGCTGCTGACCAATCCGGCGGCCGGCCACGGTAACGCCCGGCATGCCGCCGAGAAGGCACTGGCGCGCTTTCAGCAACGCGGCATCAACGTCAACCACATCGTGGGCTCCGACGCCCGCCATGCGCGGCGGTTGCTCGACGAGGCACTGGCGGCCGGCACCGATGCCGTGGTGATCGCCGGTGGCGACGGTGTGATCTCTCTGGCACTGCAGTCGCTGGCGCTCGGGGATGTTCCCCTGGGGATCATCCCGGCCGGCACCGGCAACGACCACGCTCGCGAATACCGGCTGCCCGTCGGCGATCCGGCGGCTGCCGCGGATGTGGTCGCCGACGGCTGGACCGAGACCATCGATCTGGGCCGTATCACCGATGACGGCGGCACCGTCTCCTGGTTCGGCACCGTGATGGCGGCAGGATTTGATTCGCTGGTGAGCGACCGGGTCAACCGGATGCGGTGGCCGCACGGCCGGATGCGCTACAACGTGGCGATGGTGGCGGAGATGTCGAAGCTGCGGCTGCTGCCGTTCCGGCTGACCTTCGACGACGACGAACCGCTGGACATCGAGCTGACCCTGGCGGCGTTCGGAAACACCCGCAGCTACGGCGGGGGCATGTTGATCTGCCCCGGCGCCGACCATGCCGACGGCCTGTTGGATGTCACCATGGTGCACTCGGGCTCGCGCACCAAGCTGATCCGGCTGTTCCCCACCGTGTTCAAGGGCACGCACGTGCTGCTGGATGAGGTGAGCACCCGCCGGGCCACGTCGATCCGGGTCGAGTGTCCCGGCATCAATGCCTATGCCGACGGCGACTACGTGGGTCCGCTGCCGGTGACGGTGTCGGCGGTGCCGGGTGCCTTGCAGATCCTGCGCACGCCCTGACCGGTCTCAGGAGATGAGCGAGGTCCACAGGTCGCCGAGCTGATCCACCAGCGCTTCGACAGGGGCACTGAAGTCGGCAGGCTCCGGTCCGTCGGTGTCCAGCCAGGGGAAAATCGGGGTGTAAGTGCCCCCGGGCAGGAACGGGTTCAGCATCACGTACCACGATGCCGCGAAGTCGATCAGCACCTGGACGAGGTGCGGCATCGGTACCAGCGGATTGTCCGAGGGGTCGGCCGTCAAGCTGGCCCACAAGTCCGCCCATGGCTTGCCGAAATCCAAGGTGAACGTGGTGCCGGCCCAGGGGTAGACGTCTGAGCCGTCTGAACCGATGACGGTACCGGGGATTCCGAACGCACCCTCGACCGCGCCGTGTGGGTCAGTGATGGTGGGGCCCTCCGTGGGGAAGGTGTAGCCACTCCGCAGCTCCGAGATCGGCACCTGGCCGTAGCCCTGCAGCAGCGCGACCCAGCCATCGAAACTGCAGAACATGGAGTCGCACGCGGTGTTGGTGGGCAGTTGAGCCTGCAGCAGACCGATCACTTGCTCACCGAGCGGCTTCGAGAGCGCCGGAATCGGAATCAACATGTCGATCAATGCCTGGATTCGCGGCGGGTCGCCCAGATCGATACCCCAGATGTTGGTCTCACTCGGGACGAACCATGGCCCGCTGAAGAACTGTGAGTAGGAGAACGCGTCGACGGCCTTGAGCGCATTGGCCGGGATGTTGATGAGGGTGTAGAGCAGGTTGAGCGGAACGTTGGCCAAGTCACCGTCGGCGGTCAACTGAACGGCGACGCGGGTGGGGGCTGCCTCGGGCGGCGCTGCGCTGACGGCGACCAGACCAGAGGCCGCCGACATCACCGTGACGACAGCAGCCGGCCACCTCAGGGCATGCATGATCACTCCTTGACGCTGAGGGCAGCGCGCGTCAAGACACGCGACAATGATTACAGCGCAAGACAATTCGAAAGGAACGAACGCCGGGGGATGCGCTCGGGTTAACCTACCCTAAGAAGCAGGTATCAGCAGCTTTGCGAGCCTGTGAGTTATCCCACGCCCCGGCTGAGCCAGGACACTTCAGCGCCTTCACCGCCGTCGCGGTAGGCCTCCAGCGCGTCGTCCCATGCGGTGCCCAACACCGTCTCCAGTTCGGCCGCCAACGCATCGGCACCGGCCGCCATCAAGGTGCGCAGGCGGTTCTCGCCGACCATCACGTCGCCGTTGGCACTCATCGTCCCGCTCCACAGTCCCAACTGTGGGGTGTGGCTGAATCGCTGGCCGTCCACTCCGGCGCTGGGGTCTTCGGTGACCTCGAACCGCAACACCGACCAGGAGCGCAGCGCACTGGCCAATTGGGCGCCGGTTCCCACCGGACCGACCCAGTTGACGACGGCCCGCAGCTGCCCCGGCATGGCCGGCTGCGGGGTCCAGTTGAGCTTCGCCTGGCCGTTGCGGGCACCCAGAGCCGAGGTCAGAGCCCACTCGACATGCGGGCATACCGCCGCCGGCGAAGCGTGGATGTACACCACGCCGCTGGTCACGTCGGCGAATTGATTCGTCGCGCGCATCAGTTGCTCCTTCGGCTCCACGAGGGACGTCTTCCCCAACGACCTGGCGGTACCGAATTGAACAGTGATGCTGCTGAGTATTTAGTGTTGTATGTGTCTATTGTGCCTTGTGTGACGCCTGTTGGCTAGTCCCGGCCGTAGGCTGCCACCACCGCGTCGGACAGGGCCGGCCACAGGTCCAGCGCCCAGTCCCCGAAGTTGCGATCGGTGAGCACCACCAGCGCCCGCCCGATGGCCGGATCGGCCCAGATCAGGGTGCCTGATTGGCCGAAATGCCCGAAGGTGCGCACCGAGTTCGTCGCACCTGTCCAATGCGGCGTTTTGCCGTCCCGAATCTCAAAGCCCAGGCCCCAGTCATTCGGGCGCTGCGGCCCGTACCCGGGCAGCACGCCGTCCAGACCTGGGAACTGCACACTGATCGCCTCGGCATGCAGCTGCGCAGACACGGTGACCGGCGCCAGCAGATCACCGGCGAAGGCAACCAGGTCGGTGAGGGTCGAGGTGCCCCCGAAACCGGCCCGGGCCGCTCCCCCGTCCAGCCGGCTCGCAGTCATACCCAGCGGCTCGAACACCGCCTCGGCCAGATAACGGCCGAACTCGATTTCGGTTGCCCGCTCCACCGCCTCGGCGAGCACCGCGAAACCGTGGTTGGAGTACACCCGCCGGGTTCCCGGCTTGGCCAGGATTCGGTCGGAGTCCGGCGAGAGCCCGGAGGCATGCGCGAGCAGATGGCGCACGGTAGCGCCCGGCGGCCCGGCTGGGGTGTCCAGTTCGATGGCACCCTCCTCCACCGCGACCTGCACGGCCCGCGCCGCCAAGGGCTTGGTCACCGAAGCCAGGTAGAACGGCCGCCCGACGTCGCCATGGGTGGCCAGCACACCCTGCGGGCCGACGACAGCGGCGGCCACGTGATCGACCGGCCAATCGTCGAGGGCGGCAAGGGGGGCCAGGGCTTCAGCGGCGCACATCGGCAGCCAGCCTAACGGCGAGGCGGGTCACCGGCAGCGGGCCTGCCCTCCGGCCGGCTGCTACGCGCGCAGGGACTCACGGATCGCCCTGCGGTGACTGCTCGCACTGCAGCCGAACCAGCGCTGACAGGAACGGCTGAGCACACTTTGTTCGGCGTAGCCCAATTCACGGGTCAGGTGCGCCAAGCTGATGTCGGTGTCCCGAAGGTAGCGGTGCGCGGCATCGCGGCGCACCCCGTCGACCAGGGCGGCAAAGGTGGTCTGTTCGGCCGCCAGCCGCCGATGCAGCGCCTTGGGATGCAGCCCGAGCTGGCCGGCCACCAGCTCCAAGTTGACGGTCCCGGTGGGCAGCAGCTGGCGGACGATCGCGCGCACCGAGCCTGAGATGCCCGGCGTCTCGGCGGTGATGCCCTGCAGGTAACGCACCATGGCCTGGTGCGCCTGGTCGTCTCGGTGCAGCGGGCGGTCCAGGTCGATGCTGCGAAAGGTGAAGCCGGCGACGGGTTGGGCAAAGTACGGGCGACAGCCGAAGTAGGCCAGGTAGTCGCGCACCGGGGTGAGCGCTTCGTGCGGAAGGTGCACCGACAGCGGCGCATACGGGGCGTCGAACATCATGCGCATGATGCCCAGTGAGACCCCGAGGGACAGTTCGGTGGTCTGCGGGTGCGGCGGGGATCGCTCGATGAGCACCCCGAAGGCATAGAACGATTCGCCCGATTCGGCGCCGGGAATGATGCGTGCCGAGATCGCTGGGCTGTAGGCGGACAGGAATCGCTCCACGATCGAAAATCCCCCGCCGACGGTGGCCGCGGTACGGGCGGCCACCCCGAGGGGCCCGAAGTTCCCGATGTCTTGCCGCAACGCCAGCCGGCGGCCGAAATCCGGTGTGCCCGTAGCACTCGCGGCGCCCTCGACGGCCAGGATGACGGCGAGGTACGGCACGAACACATCGTGTGTGCCGACGGCCCGCTCAGGCACCCCCGCTGCGCGCAGCAGTGCCGCAGGGTCGCCGCCGAGCTCGGTCACCAGATCGGGGTAACCGGACAGCGCGGTGCCGCGCACGACCGACATGTCCGCAAATATCAAAGAAATGTCCGCAGATGTCAAGACTTCGCTGGCGCGGCGGGACATGCTGGGAACGGCATCCGGCGGAAAGGAACGTCCGTGAGTTTTGACACCGTGATTCGTGGTGGCCGGTGGTTCGACGGCACCGGCGCGCCCTCTTTGATCCGCGACATCGGTATCCGCGACGGGCACGTCGCCGCGATCTCCGCCGAGCCGCTCGACGTGACGGGCTGCGACCAGGTGATCGACGCTGGCGGCAAATGGGTGATGCCCGGCCTGCTCGACATCCACACCCACTATGACGTCGAGATCCTCGTCGCCCCGGGGCTCTCGGAGTCGGTGCGCCATGGCGTCACCACGGTGCTGGTGGGCTCATGCTCGCTGTCCACCATTCACGTTGACGGTCAGGACGCCGGCGACCTGTTCGGCCGGGTGGAAGCCATCCCACGCCGGTACGTGGTCGACACGATCGACGCGAAGAAGAACTGGTCGACGTGCGAGGAATACATCGCCAGCCTGGAGAAGCTGCCGCTGGGGCCGAATGTGACCGCGTTCATCGGGCACTCCGATATGCGGGCCGCGACCATGGGCCTGGATCGCGCCACCCGCTCCGATGATCGGCCCACCGCCTCCGAGCAGGCCCGCATGGAGCAGATGCTCGATGAGGCCCTTGCGGCGGGATTCGTCGGGATGTCCTCCCAGCAACTGCTTTTCGACAAGATGGATGGCGACGTCTGCCGCTCGCGCACACTGCCCTCGACGTATGCCAAGCCCAAAGAACTGCGCCGGCTCAAGTCGAAGTTGCGCCGCAGCGGACGCATTCTGCAGGCCGGTCCGGACATCAAGAATCCGTTTGACGTGGTGTCCCAACTGGCGCAGGCCCTGGGCATCATCCGGCGACCACTCAAGTCCACGCTGCTGGCCGCCGCCGACGTCAAGAGCAACCGACTGGCGATTCCGACCATCATCAAGTCGTCGCGCATGCTGAGCCGGCTGGGCGCCGATTTCCGCTGGCAGCACCTCCCGGTGCCGTTCGAGGTGTACGCCGACGGAATCGATCTGGTGATCTTCGAGGAGTTCGGCTCGGGCGCCGAGGCACTGCACCTGCGGGAGTCCGTCGAACGCGACGCGTTGATGCGTGACGAGGGCTACCGGCGCCGATTCCGCAAGGACTACGAGAACAAGTACGGCCCGCGGGTATGGCATCGCGACTTCTTCGACGCCGAGATCGTCGACTGCCCCGATGCGTCGGTCATCGGAAAGTCCTTCGGGCAGGTGGGGATCGAGCGCGGCGGCGTGCACCCCGTGGATGCCTTCCTCGATCTGGTGGTCGAGCACGGGACAGCACTGCGCTGGCACACCACGATCTCCAACCACCGCCCCGAGGTGCTCAAGAAGCTCGCAGCCGAGCCCGGCATCCAGATGGGCTTCTCCGATGCGGGCGCGCACCTGCGCAACATGGCGTTCTACAACATGGGCCTGCGGTTGCTGCGCCACGTGCTCGACGCCGAACGGGCCGGGCGGGGATTCATGTCCGTCGAGCAGGCGGTGCACCGGCTCACCGGTGAGCTGGCCGACTGGTATCGGGTGGACGCCGGCCATCTGCGTGTGGGCGACCGCGCCGACATCGTGGTGGTCGACCCCGCCCACCTCGACGACACCTTGGACGGCTACGCCGAAGAGGCCTTCGCCGCCTATGGCGGACTGTCACGCATGGTCAACCGCAACGACCAAGCGGTGCCCGCGGTGTTCGTCTCCGGCCGGGCGGTGGTGCTCGACGGTCAACCCACCAACCTGCTCGGCGCGCAGCGCACCGGAAGTTTCCTGCGCGCCGACACCCGCACGCCGGCGGTCGGGGTGGCGGCCGCACAAGCCACGGCACCGGACGCCACAGCGGCAACATAAGGTTGAACCCATGAGTCAGACAGTGCGCGGAGTGATCTCCCGCGAAAAGGGCAAGCCGGTCGAGGTGACCGACATCGTGATTCCCGACCCCGGTGCCAACGACGTCGTCGTCGCCATCACCGCCTGCGGGGTGTGCCACACCGACCTGACCTATCGCGACGGTGGAATCAACGACAGCTACCCGTTCCTGCTGGGGCACGAGGCCTCCGGCACCGTCGAGTCGGTGGGATCTGCGGTCACCGCGGTGGCGCCCGGCGACTTCGTGGTCTTGAACTGGCGCGCGGTGTGCGGGCAGTGCCGAGCCTGCAAGCGCGGCCGTCCGCACCTGTGCTTCGACACGTTCAACGCCTCGGCTCCGATGACCCTGACCGACGGGACCGAGCTCACCCCGGCCCTGGGCATTGGCGCGTTCGCCGACAAGACACTGGTCCACGAAGGCCAGTGCACCAAGGTCGATCCCAGCGCCGACCCGGCGGTGGCGGGGCTACTGGGCTGCGGCGTGATGGCCGGCCTGGGTGCCGCCATCAACACCGGCGGCGTCACCCGCGACGACACCGTCGCGGTGATCGGCTGCGGTGGTGTGGGCGACGCGGCGATCGCGGGGGCGGCCCTGGTGGGCGCCAAGCGGATCATCGCCGTCGACACCGATGACACCAAGCTGAGCTGGGCCCGCGACTTCGGCGCGACCGACACGATCAACGCCCGCAGCCAGGACCCCGTCGAGACCATCCAGGAGCTCACCGACGGCTTCGGCGCCGACGTGGTGATCGACGCGGTCGGCCGGCCGGAGACCTGGAAGCAGGCGTTCTACGCGCGAGACCTGGCCGGAACTGTTGTGCTGGTGGGTGTTCCGACGCCCGATATGCGTCTGGACATGCCGCTGATCGACTTCTTCTCCCGCGGCGGGTCGCTGAAGTCGTCCTGGTACGGCGATTGCCTTCCCGAGCGCGACTTCCCCACCCTGATCAGCCTGTACCTGCAGGGCCGCCTGCCGTTGGAGCGATTCGTCTCAGAGCGCATCGGCCTGACGGACGTCGAAAAGGCCTTCGAGCGGATGCATCACGGTGAAGTGCTGCGGTCGGTTGTGGTGCTGTGACCGCCGGTCCGATCCAACGGGTGGTCACCCACGGTACGTTCGAACTCGACGGCGGCAGCTGGGAAGTCGACAACAACATCTGGGTGGTCGGTGACGAATCCGACGTGGTGGTGTTCGACGCCGCGCACGATGCGGGCGCGATCGTCGAAGCCGTCGGTGGACGCAATGTGGTGGCTGTGGTGTGCACCCACGGCCACAATGACCACATCACCGTGGCGCCGGAGCTGGGCCGCCGGCTCGACGCGCCGGTGCTGCTGCACCCCGGCGACGACATGCTGTGGCAGATGACGCACCCGGACAGTGACTTTCGCGCGGTGGCGGACGGGGACACGATCACCGTCGGCGGCCTGGAACTGCGGGCACTGCACACCCCCGGCCACTCGCCGGGATCGGTCTGCTGGCATGCACCCGATCTGGGGGCGGTGTTCAGCGGCGACACGCTGTTCTGCGGCGGCCCGGGGGCTACCGGCCGATCTTTCTCGGACTTCCCGACCATCTTGGCCTCGATCTCGGAACGGCTCGGCCAGTTGCCGCCCGACACCGTGGTGTACACCGGGCACGGCGACAGCACCAGGATCGGCGACGAGCTGGTTCACTACGACGAGTGGGTGGCCCGCGGCCACTGACGACGCGCCGCGAGGAACGAGCGGCACGAAGGAAGTGGCCCACCAGCACCGCCACTGACGACGCGCCGCGAGCAGTCCTGCCGCTGAACCTCAGTGCCCGCGCAGGATTCGCCGCTTCTCCTCTGCGAACTCCTTCTCGGTCAGCGCCCCGGAATCACGCAGGGCCGTTATCGTTTTGAGCTGCTCGATGCGGATTCCTTCCCCCTCGGGAACGAATCGGCCTTGGCTGACATCTGTCTCCGGGCCGGTCGCCGCGCCCATCGAGTTGCTCCGGCGCGGCCGAAACAACCGCGCTGCGAACAGATCCAGCAGGCCGACAACAAAGACCACCGGGAACACCCAGACGTAAGCCCAGTGACCGGAGGGCTTCCCGAACGCCAGTCGCGGCGCGATGTAGGCGCCGACCTCCCCGTCGGTGGTGATCTGATAGTCGCCCGCCTGGGCGACCTGTACCCGCCACAGCCGCCGCCGGGTGTCGTTGTTGACGGTGGTGGTCATCCCGATGCTCTCCTGGAACTCCGGTTCGGCCACCCCGGCCGGCGGCGTCACCGACACGCTGATCGGCGGTACCGGCAGCCCACCTCCGGAGGGACTGGAGATGACCCGGGTGTGCAGATTGACCGTGACCTCACCCGCGGGAAGATGCACGGTACCAGAGCCCGGAATCGGCACCTCGCCGTAGGCGTCGTAGCGGTCGAGCACAAAGACGTTCAGTATCAGCGCCACCACGAAGCCGATCAGCCCGATCGCCATCAGGCCGACCGCCACCGCAGCCGGAATGCGTCGGATCGCCTGGCGCGCGCTCACTTACGGAAGTGTGCCACGGATTACCCGGGGCGCTACCGTCAGTGGTGATATCGATGAAGGTTCGCCGCGGTCGGAGGTGCCCATGCCAGAGTCAAGCATCGTCGTCCGACCCGAGCCCGGCGGCACTCCCTCGAACCGGTTGCAGGCGGCCGGGCTGGCCCACGCCACCGCAGTCTTCGGGCAGCTGGCGGCCACAGTTCCGCTGCCCGCCGCGCCGCATCCGATCGTCGTCGCCGACTACGGCGCCGCCACCGGCTATAACTCGATGCTTGCGATCGGCGCCGCGATCGCAGCATTTCGCCGGCGGACCCGGGCCGACCATCCCGTGTTGGTCGCCCACACCGACTTGCCGGACAACGATTTCACCGCGCTGTTCACCACGCTGGCCGAGGACCCCGACAGCTACACCCGCAAGGACCCGGCTGCCTTCCCATCGGCGATAGGCCGCTCTTTCTACCATCAGATTCTGCCCTCGCAGAGCGTCACCCTGGGCTGGACGTCCTGGGCGACGATGTGGCTGCGCGGGCCCGCTGGCGGGCTGCCGGAGTTCTCCGGCCACGTCCATGTCGAGCACAGTGGCGATGATGCCGCGCGGCGCGCCTACGCCCGCCGGGCCGCTCAGGACTGGCATGACTTCGTCGCGTTTCGCGGCCGGGAACTGAGCCCCGGCGGGAAGTTGCTGGTATTGACCGCGGCCGTCGACGCTGCGGGCCGGTCGGGCTACCAGCCGCTGCTCGACGCCATCGTCACCGTGCTCGAGGAGCAGGTGCGCGATGGGCAGCTCACCCGGGACGAAGTTGCGCGCATGACGATCCCCGCACTGGGACGCACCGAGAAGGAGCTTCGCGCTCCGTTCGCACCGGCGGGACGGTTCGAGTCACTGACGATCGAACACCTCGAGGTATTCGATGCCGAGGATCGCTTCTGGGATCGCTACCTGCTCGACGGAGACGCGGGCGCGCTGGGCGCACGCTGGGCCTCCTTCATCAGCACCGCGGTGTTTCCGACGCTGGCCGGCGCCCTGGCCGGTGGGGCCGATGACCCGCGCGCGACCGATTTCCAGCGCCACCTGGAGGCCGGCGTAGCTGCCCGGCTGGCGAGCAGCCCGCAGCAGGTGCAGATTCCGCTGGCGCTGGTCGTCCTGGCCAAGCAGCGCTAGGGGCTGACCGGGATCTCGCCGGCCGGTGCCTCGGTGGGCTCTGGAGCCGGATTCTCCGGGAACTCCGGGGCCGGTGGCACGACTGGCTCGGGGCTGGGAGTGAATGCGGGTGGCGGCTCGAAGGTCGGCGACGGGTCGATCGTGGTGGTGATCGATACCGTGGTGCGAACGCTGGAGTCCGGACCGGTGTCAGCGGCCCGGCGCAACACCAGCACTGCCACCGTGCCCAGCAACAGCGCAATCAGTGCGGCCAACAGCACCACCGGCACCGGCCGTCGATACCAGGCCGCGGTGCCATGCTCGCCCAGCAGCTCCGGGTCCGGCGGAGCCGGCTGCGTCAGCGGGACGGGCGCCGACCACGGCGGTGGGGTCACCACGGGCTGCAGCCCCGGGTCGGGGGCGAACTCGACTGCCGCAGGCGGCGCCTGCTCTGGCGGCGACAGCGGCTCCGGGAACGATGTGGGTGCCGCAGGTGGCGGCGCCGTCTCAGGTGGCGGTGCCGTCTTCGGAGCGGCCGCGACGTTGCCCGCAACGCTCAGTGCCGCACCGATCGCGGCGGTCAACTGGGGTCGCGGCGAGCTGATGACGGGGACCCCGAAGCGCTGCGACAGCCCCGTCGTGACCGTCGGCATGTTCGCCCCACCGCCCACCGAGACGATCGCCGCCAGCCCATTGGGGCGCAGCTGGCTGCGCTCCAAGGTCTGGTGCAAGAACGTGAAAAAGCCTTCGAGGGGCTGCCGCAGGGCCTCGTCGAGTTCCACCCGGGTGAGCCATACCCCGCCGTGGAAGCCCGCGAGTTCGGCCACCGTCTCTGACGACAGCTGCTCCTTGGCGTCACGGCACTGACTGCGCAATCTGGTCAGCGAACCCACCGTGGCAGGCCCGTCGCTGTTGCCTCCCAGATCGGCCACCACGTGATCAAGCAACGCCTGATCTATCACGTCACCAGATAGGACAGTGCTGCGTTGGGTGGCACCGAGCGGCTCGAAACCACGGGCGGCATCGACGAGCGTGACGTTGGTTCCGCTGCCCCCGAAGTCACACACCGCGATGACCCCGTCATCGGGCAGACCCGGATTAGCTTGCAGTGCAGTCAGAACCGCTTGGGTATCGGAGAGCAGCGTCACCGGATGCTGCGCCCACTCCGACACGCGGCCGAGCGCCGTACGCAGCGCCCCGACAGCGTCGCGCGACCAGTGCGCGGGATAACTGACCGCTACCGCGGGCGGTATCGGTCGGCCCTCGGTGACCGCGTAGGCCAGTGCGTGCAACCCATCGGCGAGCAGCTGCTCGGCGCGGTGCGTAGACCCATCGCTGGCCACCACCGGACCACCGCCACCAACGCGGTCCACAAAATCGCTCACCGCGAGCCCACGTTCATGCAGATCGGAACTGACCGCAGAGTTCTCCGACGGCATGCCGATCTGCGACGGCCGATCCCGAAACAGCGTCAGTACTGGGCGACGGGTGATCGCACGATCGGCGGTGACTGCCGCCAGTGTGGTCGCCCCGACGGACATCCCCAACGCGGGGCCAGTCTCTTGCGCCATGCTGTCCCATCCACGGTGTCCTCCGGCGGTCGATGCGCGCCGATCGGGCCAATTTTATCGGTGAATCTCCGATAAACCCCGCATTGCAGACCGTTTGGTGCGCCGGAGAACGCTCACCGAAGGTCACCGCTAGGTCGCCGCCGCCGTTCCTGAACAGGGGCCGCAGCAAGGTTCGCGGTGCGACAGATAGTTTGCTCGGGACTCCAGCAGTCGGGGTCATCTGGACGATACATTGCAGACACCCCCCGGTAACCGGAAGCTGATTCACAACGGGTCTCAGTTGTAACTCAGATCTTCGCCAGGGGCTACTCAGCGTCCCGCCCGGGTGTGGTCAGAAAACACTGAATATGTTCACTGCCAGCGGTGTCTGCTGCGAAAAAGGGGCCACATATGCCACCATGGAGCGGTGAACCCACGTCGGATACCTCGTTCCCTCGGTGTTGTTCTGGCCCTGACCTGGCTGCTGCACAGCACCGCCGTCACCCCTCCCCTCGCCTTCGCGGACCCCTGTCCCGATGTCCAAGTTTTGTTTGCTAGAGGTACCACCGAGGACCCCGGCCTCGGCGCGACCGGGCAAGCATTCGTCGACTCGTTACGGGCCCGGTTGCCCGAGCGGCCGATGGACGTTTACGCGATCGACTACCCGGCCACCAACGACTGGCCGACGGGCATTCAGGGCATCCGCGATGCCACCAGTCACATCGAGGCCACCGCGGCGAACTGCCCGGACACCAAGATGGTGCTCAGTGGCTTCTCGCAAGGCGCAGCGGTCATGGGCTTCTCGACCGCCAACGCCATACCGGACGGGGTGGAAGGCGTGGACATACCTCGCCCAATGCCCCCAGAGGTGGCCGACCACGTCGCCGCCGTGGTGCTCTTCGGTACCCCGAACGAGCGGGCGATGAACTTCCTCGGCCAACCGCCGCTGGTCATCGGTCCGGCGTACGTCCCCAAGACCATCCAGCTCTGCATGCCCGAAGACCCGGTCTGTTCCGAAGGACTCAATTTCTCAGCGCACGCGCCGGGCGCCTATAACGGGATCGCGGACGAAGGCGCGTCCTACGCGGCAAACCGGCTCTAACCACGGTGTTCGGCCCATACGAACGTCGTTGCGGTTTGCTGATCCCCGACCCGCGGACCACCGCCGCAACCCGGACATGTCAGCATTCAGGGATGAATCTGCCTAACTCGGTTCGTCTTTTCGCCGCCTTGGTCATGCTGACGGGAACCCTGGTGGCAGCACCGGTGGGCGTGCCGTCAGCTTCTGCGGAGCCGTGCCCGGACACCGAGGTGGTTTTCGCCCGGGGCTCTGGGCAGCCCGTCGGACTCGGGGACGTGGGCGACGCCTTCGTCTCCTCGCTGAAGGACCAGCTGCCGGATCGAGACGTCAGCGTCTACGCGGTCGAATACCCGGCGAGCACCGACTATCGCAACAGCGCCGTGCTCGGCGAGAGTGACGCCACCGCCCACATTCAGGGCACGGTCGCCAACTGCCCCAAGACCAAACTGGTGCTCGGCGGCTACTCGCAGGGGGCCAGTGTCATTGCGATGTCCAGCAATGCCCTGCCGGCTCCGGTGGCCAACCACGTCGTCGCGGTGGCACTTTTCGGCCCGCCGTCGAGCCCGTATTCCACCTCGCTGTGGGGCGGCCCGCTGCCGGTCCTGGCCTCGACCTACCAGCCCAAGACCATCGATTTCTGCCTGGCCGGTGACATCTACTGCGAAGACAGCGGCAGTGTCGTCCCGCACCTGATGTACGTGCAGGACGGTAAGGCCATTGAGGCCGCGACGTTTGTGGCGAATCGCGTCACCGCGGGCCAGGGCGGCAACTAGCGCCACCCGGCCCGGCGAGGGCGGTCAGAACAGCGTCGGAATCCGCGCGTCGATCAGATGCGGGCCCGGTTCTGCGATGGCCCGGCTGAACTGCTCGGCGAGCTCTTCGCAGGTGGTGGCGACCGTTGCCGGTACGCCGAACCCCTCGGCGATCTTGGCGAAGTCCATGTTGGGCCGCGACAGGTCCAGCAGGTCGTTTGCTTTGGGCCCGCCACCCTCGGCGCCCACCCGCGCCAGCTCGAGGCGCAGGATGGCGTACGCGCTGTTGTTGATCAGCACCGTGGTCACGTTCAGGTTCTCGCGCGCCATGGTCCACAGTGCGGAGATCGTGTAGGCAGCGCTGCCGTCGGCCTGCAGTGCGATCACCGGCCGGTCGGGTGCGGCCACGGCCGCACCCAGCGCGACCGGCAGACCCTGCCCGATCGCCCCACCGGTGAGGGTCAGAACGTCGTGGCGCGGCGCCCCCGCGGTGGCGGCGGGCAGCATCAGGCCCGAGGTGTTGGCCTCATCGGAGATGATCGCGTTCTCGGGCAGCAGCGCCCCGACCACCTGTACCCAGTTCTGCGGGGTGAGCTGGCCACTCGGCAGCTCCGGGACGGCGGCGGGCGCCGGACGCGGCTGCACCCCAGCGGCTACCGCCTCGGCCAACTGCTCTAGGGCGGCCACCACGTCGGTCTCCAGGCCGGCGAGGTTGTGCACGACGCAGCCCTCGGGGACCAGGTCGCTGGGCTTACCGGGATAGGCGAAGAACGACACCGGCGAGCGGGTGCCGGCCACCACCAGATGCCTGATGCCGTCGAGCTGGAATGCCGCCTGCTCGGCCAGGTAGCCGAGGCGGTCTATCGCCGGCACCCCGGCGCCACGAACGAGCCGCGCCGGGAAGGTCTCGACGAGGGCGCGCGCGCCGGTCGCTGCCGCGATCCGATCGGCGGCCTCCATCGCACGCACATCAGCGACCGCGGGCCCACCGATCAGCAGGGCCACGGGTTCGCCGCTGCCCAGGACGGCGGCGACCTCGGCGACGGCCTGGGGGTCGGGAGCAGCCGCCGGAACCGGGTCGACCGGTCCTGCCGCCTGCGCCCCGTCTTCCCAGGAGATGTCGGCGGGCAGAATCAGATTGGCCACCACCGCCGGACTGGCCATCGAGGCCGCGACCGCCTCCGCGGCGTCGCGGCCCACGTCACCACCGGCACCGGTGCGTCGCGACCAGCCGTGAGTCCAGTCCGTCAGCGGCTCGATGTCGGATTCCAGGGGCGCGTCGTACTTCTTGTGATAGGTGGCGTGATCACCGATCACGTTGACCATCGGCACGTGTGCACGGCGGGCGTTGTGCAGGTTCGCCAAGCCGTTACCCAGACCGGGTCCCAGGTGCAGCAGAGTGGCCGCGGGCTTCTCCGCCACCCGGGCATACCCGTCCGCGGCCCCGGTCACCACACCTTCGAACAGGCACAACACCCCGCGCATCTGCGGCACCGAATCCAAGGCAGCCACGAAGTGCATCTCCGAGGTTCCGGGATTGGCGAAGCAGACCTGCACCCCGCTGTCCACCAAAGTGGCGATCAGGGCCTGGGCTCCGTTTGTCATGTGGCTGCCTTTCTTGCCGGGCACCGGGGTAGGAGGAATGCTCGCGATCTGCTGCCTATAGAAGCACGCCGGGGTTCAGGATCCCGGCGGGGTCGAAGGCGTCCTTGATCCGGCGCATCAACGCGATCTTCACCGGGTCCTCCAGCTCCAGGAAATGCTGTGTCTTGACCCGTCCCAAACCGTGCTCTCCGGAGATGGCGCCACCGAGGTCCATGGCGGCCGCGAAGATGTCATGCAGCAGCCCGTGCCGGACCTCGTCGTCGGCGCAGAACACGGCCAGGTGGACGTTGCCGTCGCCGGCGTGTCCGCAGCCGACCACGCCGGCCCCCACACCCTGCGCGAATCCCTGCGCCTTGGTGAGGAACTGGTGCATCATCGCCCGCGGGACCACCACATCGATGACATCGTGGGCACCGGCCGCCTTCGCCGTCCAGAACGCCTTCTCCCGAGCCTCGATCAGCGCATGGGCCGAATTGCCCTCCAGCACATAGACATCAACGGCACCGAGTGTGGCCAGAAGTTCACCCAGCATGGCGACATCGTCGTCGAGACGTTCGCGATCACGGTTCTCCACTCCCACCACGAGGAAGGCCTCCGCGGTCTCACGGACCTCGTCAGGGATACCCAGGTTCAGATTCTGCGAGTAACTGATCGCCGCCAGCGTGAGCTTGTCGACGTATTCGAGGATCACCGGGTCCACCCCGCTGCGCACCACTTCCGGAACCGCGCGCATCACCGCGGGCAGGTCGGTGAACGGCGCCAGCAACGTCGCGGAGTGCCCCAGCCGGGGGTAGAGCCGGACGGTCACCTCGGTGGCCAACGCGCAGGTGCCCTCGGAGCCGATGATCAGCTGGGTCAGGTCATAACCGGTGGACAGCTTGGTGATCCGGCCGCCGGTGCGGATCAGCTCGCCGGTCGGCAACGCCGCCTGCAGCCCGAGCACGTTATTGCGGGTCACCCCGTATTTGACCGCGCGCATCCCGCCGGCGTTGGTGCCGACGTTGCCCCCGATGCTAGCCGAGAGCTCGCCGGGGAAGACGGTGTACATCAAGCCCGCCGGAGCCGTCGCGATGTCGAGGTCGGCCAGCGTCACCCCGGGCTGCACCACGGCGACCTGATTGTCGGTATCGATCTCGAGGATGGCGTTCATCCGCTCGAAGGAGATCAGCAGCCCGTCCGGACACGGTCGCGCCCCAGCCGACATGCCGGTGCCCGATCCGCGCGCGGTCACCGGAACCTTGGCTTCGGTCGCCGCGGCCAGCAGCGCCGCAACCTGCTCGGCGGTCTGGGGACGGGCGACATAGCGCGGTAGCACCGGCGCCCCGACCAGCGCCTCGTCGTGGCCGTAGTCGGGGCCGATCTGCTCACCGGTCAGAAGTCCGGTCGCTCCGACAATGTCGGCGAACCTCTGCGTGGCGTCGGTGTCTACCGTGCCCATGGAATCCCTACCTTCCGAATCCGGCGTCACGAAGCGCCTGAGCCATCGACCCGCCTGCCGGTGCCGCGTCCCGACGCCCAGCACTGTTGCCGGGACGCCGCCCACGATTCTGCTTGGCGGTGTCGGCTCGCGCAGCCGGTTTGGCCGCCGGGCCACGGGCGGGTTTGTCCCCCGACTTGTCACCCAGCCGCAGCGTCAGCCCGATGCGCTGGCGGTCGACGTCGACGTCGATCACTTTGACCTTGACCACCTGCCCGGATCGGACCACCTCGTGCGGATCGGAGACGAAGCGGTCCGACATGGCCGAGACGTGCACCAGGCCGTCCTGGTGCACGCCGACGTCGACGAAGGCCCCGAAGGCGGCAACGTTGGTCACCACACCCTCCAAGATCATGCCGACTTTGAGGTCGCCTACCTTCTCGACTCCCGCGGCGAACGTCGCCGTGGAGAACGCCGGCCGCGGGTCACGCCCGGGCTTCTCGAGCTCGGCCAGGATGTCGGTCACAGTCGGGATCCCGAAACGCTCGTCGGCGAAGTCGCCGGGTTGCAGCGACCGCAATGTTCTTTCGTCGCCGATGATCTCGGCCAGCGAGACAGCCGAGCGGTCCAAGATGCGCCGCACCACCGGATAGGCCTCCGGATGCACCCCCGAGGAATCCAGCGGGTCATCTCCGTCGCGGATACGCAGGAAGCCGGCACACTGCTCGAACGCCTTGGGCCCCAGCCGTGGAACGTCGAGCAAGGCGGCCCGGTTGCGGAACGGGCCGGTCTGGTCGCGGTGGGCGACGATGGCTTCGGCCAGGGACTCTGACACCCCCGACACCTTGGCCAGCAACGGAGCCGAGGCGGTGTTGAGGTCCACGCCCACGGCGTTCACCGCGTCTTCGACCACCGCATCGAGGCTGCGCGCGAGGATTCCCGGCGTCACATCGTGCTGGTATTGGCCAACGCCGATCGACTTCGGCTCGATCTTCACCAGCTCGGCCAGCGGGTCCTGCAGCCGTCGGGCGATCGACACCGCCCCGCGCAGGGTGACGTCGAGGTCGGGAAGCTCATGGGCGGCGTACGCCGACGCCGAGTACACCGATGCCCCGGCTTCGCTCACCATCGCCTTGACCGGTGCGGGGGCACCCGCCGCACGCAGATCGGCGATCAGCTCGGCGGCCAGGGCGTCGGTCTCCCGCGAGGCGGTGCCGTTGCCGACGGCGATCAGGTCGACTCCATGGCGGGCCACCAGCGCGGCCAGCGCGGCCTTGGCCTGATCCCACTGCTTCTGCGGTTGGTGCGGGAAGATGGCGCAGGTATCGACAACTTTGCCGGTGCCGTCGACGACGGCGACCTTCACTCCGGTCCGAAAGCCCGGGTCCAGACCCAGTGTGGTGCGGTTGCCCGCCGGCGCCGCCAGCAGCAGGTCTTTGAGGTTCTTGGCGAACACCGTCACCGCGTCCTGCTCGGCACGTTGCCGCAACCGCATTCGGGCATCGACGGCCGCCGAAAATGCCAACCGGGTGTCCCACGCCCACCGCACGGTATCGGCCAGCCAGGGCGTGGCCGGGCCTGATCCGGTCATGTTCACACTCAGCGACTTGGCGACCATCGCGTGGTAGGGCTCGTTGTCGCCGCCGTCGAAGGCCAGCGCCAGGGCGTCTTCCTTCTCGCCGCGCAACACCGCCAGTACCCGATGCGACGGCATGGTCTCCAGCGCTTCGCTGAACTCGAAGTAGTCGCGGAATTTCTGTGCGGCAGCACTTTTCGCGGCATCTTCGGAGCGCGGCATGGTCCGCAGGGATCCAGCCGACCAGAACTTCTCGCGGACCGCTCCCACCAGCTCGGCGTCCTCGGCGGCGCGTTCGACCAGGATTGCCCGGGCACCCTCCAGCGCTGCCGCGGCGTCGGCGACCTCCTCGCCGGTGTATTCCGCGGCGAGTTGCTGGGGGTCGAGGGTGGGATCGGCGAGCAGCCTGTCAGCCAGCGGCTCCAGTCCGGCCTCGCGGGCGATCTGCGCCTTGGTGCGTCGCTTGGGCTTGTAGGGCAGGTAGATGTCCTCGACGCGGGCCTTGGTGTCCGCGGTCAGCAGCGCGTTGCGCAGATCGTCGGTGAGCTTGCCCTGTTCTTCGATCGACGACAGGACCGCCGCCCGACGGTCGTCGAGCTCACGCAGGTAGCGCAGCCGCTCTTCCAGGGTGCGCAACTGGCCATCGTCGAGGCTGCCGGTCACCTCTTTGCGGTAACGCGCGATGAACGGCACCGTCGCTCCCTCGTCGAGCAGCGCGACGGCTGCCGCCACCTGCCGCTCTGTTACTGCCAGTTCCTCTGCAATGCGGGTATTCACCGGTTTGAGGGTCACGTTCGCGCTCACGCCGACGGACCCTACCGAACGCCGCTGACAGTTCCCGGGTGCGGCACGGCGTGACTTGTGACCGCACGCAGGGTGGCTACGATGCCGCCCACCGCGGCGGCACGGGAAGCCATCCGCGCGGACCTGGCACTGTTCGATGACGAGCCCGACCCAGACCCCCACCCGCGAGCGCCCCGGCCTATGACGGCAGCGAGTAACCGCTCATCTCACGCAACTGCCCCTTGGCGATCTTGCCACCGGACGAGCGCGGCAACCGATCGACGACGATAAGACGTTCGGGCAGCAGCTCTTTGGACACCCCGAGCTCCAACAGATGCGCAACGAGCTCGGCCAGCCCCAGGCTGCGCGCACCCGTGAGTTCGACATCGGCGAGCTCGACATAGACGCAGACCTTTTCACCGAACACCTCGTCGCGCATCGGCACGGCGGCCGCCACCGCGATCGCCGGATGGGTCATGACGGCGTCTTCGACCTGGGCGGCGCTGATGTTCTTGCCGCCTCGCAGGATGAAGTCGGAGGTGCGGCCGGTGACGCTCAGATAGCCGTCGGCGTCGATCTGGCAGATGTCTCCCATCCGCATCCAGCCGTCGGCGGTGAACAGTTTGTCGTGATCGACACCGTTGAGATAGCCCAAGCTGGTGGCGGGCCCCCGGCAGGCCGGCTGGCCACGACCGGACGCGGTCACGTCGGTGTTGCCGTCCTCACCCCCGAACAGCCGCACCGCCATCTCAGCGACGATGCGCCCACCGGTCCGCAACCGCCGCTCCACGGGATCCTTGAGCGTGGTCGCACTGAGCACCCCGGTCTCGTTGGAGCCGTAGAACTGCAAGATCTTGGCCCCGGTGAGCGCCTCGAACTCAGCAGCCGGCCGGTAGGGCAACGCCTCTCCCCCGGTGTAGACCACCCGCAGCGAGCTCAGATCGAATTCACGGCTGGCCGCATCAGCCATGATCATGGTCAATTGAGTGCTGACGCAGCACAATACGGTCACTCGGTGTCGCTCTATGGCAGCGCAGGTGGCGGCAGCACTGAAGCGGTCCAGCAGCACGGCGGTGGCGCCGAGGTGGATCGGGGTCAGGTGGCTGGTCCAGATTCCGAAGCCGAACGGCGTCGGAATGATCGGCATGAAGACGTCATCGGAGCTCAGTTGGCCGTTGGCGACGGCCAACTGGTGAAAGTAGTACCAACGGTTCTGGGTGTGCACCACGCATTTGGGCAACCCCGTGGTCCCCGAGGTGGAATTGATCAGGAAGACGTCGTCCGCTCCCAGCGGCCGGCCCGGCACGCCCACGCCTGTCGCGGCGCCAAGCGCCTCGCTGCTCATGGTCGGGATCCCAAGCCCGGCCGCGGTGTCGAGACGTTGCTGGTCGGTGATGAGTCGCTGGGCCTGCGAGGCGGCCAGAATCGCGCCGACCTCACGGGTTCCGGCCCGCGCACCGGTACCCACGACCACCGCACCGCAGCGCTCGATCGCCACGAACAGCACGTGGATGGCTGCAGAGTCGCCGTGCCACACGGCGATCCGGTCACCGGGGCCCACGCCGGTGGCGGCCAGTCGTGCGGCCAGCGCGTCAGCCGCGCTGTCGAAGTCGGGCCAGGTCAGCCCAACACCGGGATAATCGACATAGGCCACCCGGTCGGGGAACTGCCTTGCGTTGTGGCGTACCGCATCGGACAGAGTGCGCTGCGACCACCAGCCCACAGCGTGGTAGTGGGCGACCTCGGCGGGGGTGTATGCGGGCGATTCCCAGTCGATCTCGGGAGACATCGTCGCTTACCGCCTTAGGCCACTCGATGGTCAGTAGATGTAGTCTTCGCCGCTCGCGCGCACGGTGATGTCGCTGATGCTGATGCCCCAGGGCTGGTCGATCACGTGAACCACCGCCTCGGCGAGGTCTTCGGGGGTGATCAGCCAGTACTTCACCGAGTCGACATCGGTCTGTTCCGGGGCCAAGGTGCCCTTGGCGAACGCGGTCACCGATTCCATGTAGCTCTGGCCACGGGAACCGACGATGCCCAGGATCGCCGAGCCGTTGACCACTCCTTTGCCCAGATTGGTGCCCAGGACTCCGGTCGGCTTGACCGTGGTCACCTTGATCTTTCCCTTCGCCTCACTGCGCAGCGAATCCGACAGCACGGCGACCGCGGCCTTGGTCGCGCTGTACACCCCGGACCCGGCCACCCCGGCGTTGCCGTAGATCGACGAGATGTTGACGACATGACCTCGGCCCTGGGCGATCATCTGGTCATAAACCGCCGAGATGCCATTGACCACACCCTTGATGTTGATGTCGATCGCCCGGTGCCAATGCGGCCACGCCTTCTCGTGGTCAGCGAAGAAGGCGAGCGGCATCACGCCGGCGTTGTTGACGATCACGTCGACCGCTCCGAAGGTCTGCACCGCATGCTGCACCGCGGCGTGCATCTGCTCGATGTCGGTGACGTCGGCCACCTGATAGGTGCCGGACAGGCCCGCTTCGCGTATCCCGTCGAAGACCTCAGCGAGGCCTTCGGCTCCGATGTCGACGCCCACAACATGGGCCCCCGCGGCGGCACATTTCTCGGCGATCAGTTTGCCGAATCCACCGCCGGCACCGGTGATGACCACGACTTTGCCCTGCAAGTGCTGCGACATAGTCGGCCAGTTTAGGGGGCCAAGGCCGCACTTGTTACGGCCGCCCGATTTGCTCGGCGACAGGCGGCGCGTTCGACCGTCCGAGAACAACTCCGGACGTTATGTTTACTTCGTGAAGCGTCGAACGGCACTGGGGCTCCCCCTTCTGCTGGCGGCGGGTCCCACTTTGAGCCGGCTCCCGCGAGCCGGCGCGGACCCCGGCCGGTGGTCGATCGACCGGGTGAATCGCTGGTATCAGGCGCAGGGTTGGCCGGTCGGTTCGAACTACATCACCTCCACGGCGGTCAATCAGCTGGAGATGTTCCAGCCGGCCACCTTCGATCTGCGCCGGATCGACGCCGAGCTTGGCTGGGCTCAATCGGCGGGCTTCAACACCGTCCGGGTCTTCCTGCACGACCAGCTGTGGGCGGCCGATCAGCGCGGCTTCCAGTACCGACTGGGCCAGTTCGTCTCCGTCGCCGCCCGCCACCGGATCAAGCCGATGTTCGTGCTCTTCGACTCCTGCTGGGACCCGCATCCCAAGGCCGGCGCACAGCCCGCTCCCCGAGTGGGGATCCACAATTCACGCTGGGTGCAGAGCCCCGGGGCCGACCGGTTGGGCGATCGCAACTACTACCGCACTCTGTATGACTACGTCACCGGTGTGATGTCCCAGTTCCGCTACGACGAACGAATCCTGGCCTGGGACTTGTGGAACGAGCCGGACAACATGGCCCGCGAGTACAGCTCCGTGGAGAGGTCGGACAAGCTCGATCTGATCAGCGACCTGCTGCCCCAGGTGTTCAACTGGGCGCGATCCGTCGACGCCCGCCAGCCCTTGACCAGCGGTATCTGGGAGGGCTCACGGCAGGGCAGCACGATCGTGAACACCCAGCTCTACAGCTCCGACGTGATCACCTTCCACTCCTACGACAAGCCGGCGACCTTCAGTGAGCGCATCGCCGAACTGGCGCCGTTCGGCCGGCCGATGATGTGCACCGAGTACCTGGCCCGCACCCGTGGCAACACCATCGACGGGATTCTGCCGATCATGAAACGCCATAACGTGGGGGCCTACAACTGGGGTTTCGTGGCCGGGAGAACACAGACCTACCTGCCGTGGGACTCCTGGGACCATCCCTACACCGCTGAGCCGCAGGTGTGGTTCCACGATCTGGTGCAGCCCACCGGTCGCGCGTATCGCAATATGGAGATCATGACGATCAGCAACCTCACCGGGCGCTGAGCAACCACGGCTTCGATGATGAAATCATTACCGGCAATGCCGTCGGGCACGCAGTTCGGTGGCCGGATTTCATGGGATGGGCCGTGAGGAGTCGGTGATGGGCGAGACCGCGTCGGGTTCGCGGGCTGGGTCACGGGTGGGCCGTTACCTTCTCAAACGACTCCTGGGCCACGGCACCACCGGTGAGGTCTACGAGGCGATCGACACCCACAAGGACCGCACCGCCGCGCTCAAACTGCTGGCACCGGCGTTGGGCGGCAATCCAGAATTCCGTGATTGGCTGCAGCGCGAAGCCCTGGTCGTCGGCCGGGTGCAGGAGCCCCACGTGGTCCCGATTCGCGACTACGGCGAACTCGACGGCCAGGTGTTCCTCGACATGCCCATGGTCGAGGGCAGCGACTTGGCCTCCGTGTTGAAGCGCACCGGGGTACTGCCCCCCTCACGTGCGGTCAACGTCGTCTGGCAGGCGGCGTCGGCCCTGGATGCCGCGCACAGCGCCGGGGTGATCCATCGGGGTGTCAAGCCGCGCAACATCCTGCTGACCAGTGACGACTTCGTCTACCTGGTGGACTTCGGGCTCGCCGGCGCCCCCGGGGCAGCCGCGGCCGACGCCGAGAACGCCGGTGCCCGGTGGAAGTACGCCGCGCCGGAACTGTTCTCCGGTGACGACTTCGGCCCGGCAGTCGATGTCTATTCCCTGGCCTGCGTGCTCTACCAGTGCTTGACGGGCTCGCCGCCCTACCGCGCCGACAGCTTCACGATGCTGTCCAACGCGCACCAGACCAAGCCGATTCCGCGGCCCAGCCTTGCCGGGACCACCATCCCCGCGGCCCTCGACGAGGTGGTCGCCACGGGAATGGCCAAGGATCCGCGGGACCGCTACAGCAGCGCCGCAGAGCTGGCGACCGCCGCCTACCAGGCGTTGAGCGCACCCGACCAGCACCGCACCCTGCAGATCTACGAGGCCAGCCAGCAGTCCACTCCGCCGCTGATCGAGCAGGCGTCAAGTACGGCCGAGGTGGTGCCTGCCGAGCCCGTGCGGCCGGCCGAGCCACCTGCCGCACCGATTCAGGACGTCCCGGAGTCGCCTTCACCCCCGGTTGCCGCCCAGCCCGCCGCGACCACCGACGACGACTGGCTCACGCCGCCGCACCGCGCCGGCCTGCAACGCGACCCCGATAAACGCAAACGGCTGCTGCGGATCGGGGCGGCACTGCTCCTGGTCATCGGATTGATCACGTGGATGACGAGCCGATCGGACTCCGACGACTCGGCGGCCGACACCGCCACCTCTGCCGCCGGCGCCAGCGAGCCCACCACCACGGTCTCACCCGCCGAAGCGCAGGCGCGGCTGCTCAAACTGCTGCCGTCGGGCTACCCGGCGGGCACCTGCAGCTCGACCACACCGACGGGTGGAGCAGTCGCGGAGGTGACCTGCGGTCGCAACGTCGACGTCGACGGACCGCCGATAGCCACCTATTCACTGTTCCCCGATACCGCAGCGCTGAGGCAGAGCTTCGGCGACATCGTCGACGCCACCAACGTCGTCACCTGTCCGGGCCGCATCCAGTCGCCCGGCGCCTGGCACCGCACCGCCACCCCGGACAAGACGGCCGGCACCTTGCTGTGCGGCACTCGTCAGGGCTCACCGGTGCTGGTATGGACCAACGACGCCAACCTGGTGATCGGCTCATTGCGGACCGAACGCAACACGCCCACCCTGGAGCAGTTCTACACGTGGTGGAGTTCGCACTCCTGACGGTGGCCGCGCCCAACGCGAACCACCGCGGTAGTGAGATCCGTTACGCTCCCGCTTTGGAGTGACGCAGTCACCTGGCGAGATCCGGTCGAGCTGAGGAGTCAATCAACGATGAAGTTCTTCACCACTGCCGTGGCGGCCGTCGGCGCGTTCGCCGCGGCCGGAGCCGCTACCGTCGCGACCGCCAACGCGGATGCCGGTGATGCCGCGCCTTCGACGCATCCGATCGGCACCCAGGGCACCGTGGAGAACGGCGGCGTCATCCAAGGCTGGACGGTCAGCGACCTGCGTCCCAGTTCAGATGCCATTCCCTACCAGGCTCGCGGCACGCTGTGGGAGGCCACGGCCACCGATGTGGCCATCCAGGGCACGGTCATCCCGGTGATCGCCAACCTGGGCGCCCGCTCGGCCAGTGGCCAGACCTATCCAGCGTTGTTCACGGTCCCCACCGCCCAGGGCGTGAACCCGGCGAACCTGACGCAGGGCCAGAGGACCACCGGCAAGGTCTACTTCGACGTCACGGGTGACGCACCCGACAGCGCGGTGTACCAGGGTTCGGGTCAGGACCTGCTGGTGTGGACCCCGCCGCCGACCCCGGCAGGCGGACCGGCCGGCCCGGCCGCCACTGGTGCCCAGCACTCGTCGGGTCCCGCGGCCACCGGCGCGAAGCCGGCCCAATCGGGCACCCAAGGCGTCCCGGCGGCGACCGAGACCGTGCCGACCGCGGCCGGCAGCCAGGGCACGCCGCTACCCGCCAACAGTCAGGGCACGCCGTTGCCGACCGAGGCCGACGGTACCCCGGCCGCGGCGGCCGGCTCGGAGTCCGGTTCGGAGATTGGCCCCGCCCCGTCCTTTCAGCAGGTGCCCGGAACGCCGGCTCAGTCTGAGAACGCGGCTGCCGCCGGCAGCTCCGGCACCCCGCTGCCCGCCGAGGCTTCCGGGACATCGACCTCGGAGGCGGCGGGTTCGACCGGCACAACCGGAGCGAGCGGCACGGCGGGCTCGTCCGGCACCTCCGGCACGGAGGGCAACGCCTCAGCCAGTGGCTCAGGAACCTCGACCACCTCGCACTGACCGAGCCGGAGTTGTTTCTGGGTAGCCTGATCCGTCGCCCGTTACGATCGAATCAATTCCAAGATCAAATTCATCGGGATACAGCCGATGTGAGGAGTGAGACCCATGAAGTCCATCTCGACCGTCCTGGCCGCGGGCGCCCTGGCAGCTGCAGGTGCCCTCAGCACCGGGGTCGCCGGCGCCGACCCGGACCCGGCCAGCCAGGCGATCGGCACCCAGGGCACCGTGACCGAAGGCCCCGGTGTCCACGGCTGGACGGTCGTTGATCTGCGTCCCAGCTCCGACGCGATCCCCTACCAGCCGCGCGGCACGCTGTGGGAGGCCACCGCCACCGACGAGGCGATCCAGGGAACCGTCTTTCCGATCGTCGCCAACTTCAGCGCCCGTTCGGCCAGCGGTCAGAACTACCAGGCATTGTTCACCGTGCCCACGCCCCAGGGCATCGTCCCGACCGGCCTCACCCAGGGCCAGAAGACCAGCGGCAAGGTCTACTTCGACGTCACCGGCGACGCGCCGAACAGCATGGTCTATCAAACCGGCGGCAATGACCTGATCCGATGGGTGGCGCCGGCACCGCAGGCCCCGCCGCAGCCCCCGGCCTCTTCGAGCGGCTCCCAGCTCCCGGCGAGCGGCGGAACCCATCGCGCGCCGGCACCTGCGCGTGTCGCCCCGCCACGGCCCGCCACTCCCGCACCGGCCGCTCCCCCGCCCAGCAGTTCCGGAACCCCACTGACCGAAGGCAGCTCCGGGACGCCGCTTCCCGCCGAGGCTCCCTGAGCCACGCGGGTTCGGTGGCGGTCAGAGCTTGAATCGCCCCGCAAATCCGCGCAACGGCAGGTCGGCACTGGTCAACAGGCCCGGCGGGGCCGCCACCACCGACTTGATCGCGTTGAGTGCGGGCAGTCCGGTGACCGTCATGCCGATCGAGGCGAAGTTGTCCGGGTTGGACAGGTCCACGCCGGGCTTGGGGAAGATCATGTGCTTGTTGTAGACGCACGGATCGCCGGTGACCCGGGTGATGTAGCAGCCCTTGATGTTCCAGTTCGGTTCGGTGAACGGCGTCATCTGCCACTCCAGGTGCGTCTCCACCCGCGGCACGCCGTCGACCATGCCCTGATACTTGATGTAGTTGCCGCCCAGGGAACCCTTCGGCAGGGTGTACCAGCCCAGGTTGACATCCCTTGTGCAGGCGCCCAATTCGTAGCTGAACGCGACTTCGTCCAGAGTCAGGCCGAAGCAGTCCGCCATCATCAACACACTGTCGGCGAACACCCGGGTGAACTTCTCCAACTTGGCCGGGATCTCCGGGTCATCCACCGGCTGGCCGTAGCCCACCTCGATCCAGGTGTCCTTGGAATGGTGGCAGGACACATCCACCGACTCGATGGTGGTGATGTTCTCGATCTCGGCGACATCGGCCGAACACACCACGCCCAGAATCTGATTGACTCCCGGATTCATTCCGGTGCCGTAGAAGGTCGCACCGCCTTGTGCACAGGCTTCGGCCAGCAGTTGAGTCACCGGCTTGCCCGACGGATGGGGGTGGTTGGTGTCGCGGTGCCATCCGGTGATCCAGTCTGCGGTGGTGACGATGTTGATGCCGGCCTCGAGGATGGCGACGTAGAGGTCCTCGTCGGGGAACACCCCGTGGAATGTCAGAACATCGGGTTTGGCAGCGATGATCTCCTCGAGACTGCCCGTCGTGATCACCCCATTGGGCGCGATGCCGGCCAGCTCGCCGGCATCCTTGCCGATCTTCTCCGGGGAATAGCAGTGCACGCCTATCAATTCGAGGTCATCGCGGGCGGCGAACCGCCGGATCATCTCTGTTCCGACGTTGCCGGTGGCGACCTGGAACACGCGGATGGGTGCGGCGGCTGCGTTCATGCGGTGAAACCTCTCTGCGCTGTGAGTTCAGCGACCTCAGCGGCACTGCCACCGATGCCGTCGGGATAGAACTGCTTGGCCCACTGCCGAATTGCGGTGAAGCCCTCGTATTCAGCGGTCGCCAGAGCCGGCGGGTCCGAATAGCGTTGATGCGACCAGATATGAATGTCCTGCTCGAACTGCCGGATCACTTCGCGGCCGAAATCGCAGGCCCTGGCCTCAGCGCGGGCGGGATCGCCACCCGGTGTGCGCCCGATGTAGACCATGAAGCGGACATCCGAGGTGGAGTCGTCGACCGGGGTGATCGCCGAGATGGTGCGGTTGTCGATCATCCCCCAGCTCTTGGTCACCGCGATGCCCAAGCCGCCGTTGATGGCCTCCACGCCACTGTTGACGTCCTCGATCTTCTGACCGTCGTCGCCTTCGAAGGTGATCGTGAAGTCCACATAGGACACCGGCTCGCCGAAATCGTGGCGGGTGAAGACCGGCACGATCGGCGTCTGGTGCACGTACTTGAAGTGGGCGAAGTCCACGCCGTTCTCCAGTACGTACTGCGGGTGCATCTCCAGGCCCTGGCGAAACAGGCGCTGTTGCGGGTAGTAGTCGGCGGCGCGGCGATCGTCGAAGCTGGCGAATACGTCCGGTGCGTCGAAGAACGGCTCACGCCCCTGTGCGTCGTTCCAGATGTAGACCGACTCGTTGCGTTCGACGACGGGATAGGTGGTGATGCGCCGCCCACGATTGGGCTTGTCCTGGTAGGGAATACAGACATTGCGACCCTGGGCATTCCACTGCCAGCCGTGGAACGGGCACTGCAGCACCTCGCCACAGACGGTTCCGCCGAAGCCCAGGTGTGCGCCCAGGTGCTCGCAGTAGGCGTTCATCACGGTGAGCTGGCCGGACTCGGCGCGCCAGGCGACCATCTCCCGGCCGAAGTACTTCATGGAATGGACATCGCCGATGCCGATCTCGTCGGACCAAGCGACTTGAAACCAGCCTGTCGGGTTCATCGACAAGGGCGGTTTGGCCATGTCAACGCGTCCTCTCTGTGGTCTCGCCAGCGGGCCGACTGTCGCAGCATAGTGCGCGCCCACACAGAATCATAGTGACCGCTATGTAAATGTTGCTAGGATTCCGGCGATGGCTCAAGCGGAGACACGACGCACCAACAAGCGGGGGCAGGCCACCCGCGAAGCGATGCTGGACGCCGCGGTGCGCGCCCTGGCCACCGGCGACCCCGGGGCGGTGTCGGCCAGCAGGATCGCGAAGGAGAGCGGCGCCACCTGGGGCGCGGTGCAATATCAGTTCGGCGATGTCGACGGCTTCTGGGCCGCTGTGCTGCACCGCACCGCCGAACGTCGCGACGCGGCGATCGCGGCTTTTGGCAGCGTGAAATCCGATGCGCCGCTGCGGGAAAGAGTAGCGGCGATCATCGACACTCTCTATGACGGACTGGCGTCGCCGGATTCCCGCGCGATCGAGAATCTGCGGGCCGCCCTCCCCCGCGACCACCACGAACTGGAACGGCTCTATCCACGCACCGCGGCGGAGCTGTATTCGTGGGGCAAGAGCTGGCTGACCACGTGTCACGCAGCCTTCGCCGATCTCGGTGTCGACCCTCAGCGAGTGCGCGAGGTCGCCGCCCTCATTCCCGGCGCGATGCGCGGGCTGGTCTCCGAACGCCAACTGGGTTCCTATGCCGACCTCGATGAGGCCCGCCGCGGGCTCACCAATGCGCTGGCGGCGTATCTGGATCAGTCACGTATCGGCTGAGCGGCTGCGAAACTCGGACGCCCACGCGAGGATGTGAGGGTGTTTGGCCTCGTCGTCGTTGTCACGCTGGTCGCCACCGTTGTCGCGGGCACGCTCCTGGGCAAGCGGTATCGCGTCGGCCCTCCCGTGCTGCTCATCCTGCTCGGCGGTGCACTGGGCCTGATCCCCCGATTCGGTGAGACACAACTCGACGGCGAGATCGTCTTGCTGCTGTTCCTGCCGGCGATCCTCTACTGGGAAAGCATGAACACCAGTTTTCGGGAGATACGGGCGAACTTGCGCGTGATCGTGCTGATCAGCGTGGGATTGGTGATCGCGACCGCGTTGGCGGTGTCCTGGACGGCACGTTCACTGGGGATGGATCCCCACGCCGCTTCGGTTCTGGGAGCCGTGCTGTCACCCACCGACGCCGCCGCGGTGGCCGGGCTGGCCAAACACCTGCCTCGTCGCCCGCTGACCGTGTTGCGCGCCGAGAGCATCATCAACGACGGAACAGCCCTGGTGCTGTTCGCCGTGACGGTCGCCGTGGCAGTCGGCAGCCCGGCCATCGGCCCCATCGATCTGGTGGGCCGATTCGTGGGCTCGTACCTCGGCGGAATCCTGGCGGGGCTCGTCATCGGGGTGGCGGTCACGCTGCTGCGCCGGCGCATCGACTCACCACTGGAGGAAGGCGCCCTGAGCGTGTTGACGCCGTTCGCGGCGTTCCTGCTCGCCCAGACATTTCATTGCAGCGGCGTCGTCGCCGTCTTGGTGTCGGCCCTGGTACTCAGTTACGTCGGCCCGCGAGTGGTCGGCGCTCGCTCGCGGCTGCAGGCCTTCGCGTTCTGGGACATGACCACGTTTTTGATCAACGGCTCACTGTGGGTGTTCGTCGGTGTACAGATCCCGGGCGCCGTGCACGGGATCGTCAATGTCGGTGAAGGCCTGGCCCACGCCACGCTGCTCGCACTGGCGGTCACCGGGGTCGTCGTCGTGACCCGGATCGCCTGGACGGAGATCACCACGCTGCTGTTGCGGACCCTGGACCGGCGCCCGGCCCAGCAGGCTCGTCGCGTGAATTGGCGACAGCGCGCGGTCTCGAGTTGGGCGGGATTCCGCGGCGCGGTCTCGCTGGCCGCGGCATTGGCCGTGCCGTTGACCACCCATGCCGGCACGCCCTTTCCCGATCGCAATCTGATCATCTATGTGGTGACCGTCGTGATCCTGGTGACCGTCCTGGTTCAGGGCAGCACGTTGCCCGCGGTGGTGCGCTGGGCCCGGATGCCCGAGGACACCGAGCACGCCGCGGAACTGCATCTGGCACGGACCCGAGCCGCCGAAGCCGCACTGGAGGCGTTGCCACGGGTGGCCGAAGAGCTGGGCATCAGCGCGGACCTGGCGGAGCAGTTGCGCACGGAGTACCAGGATCAGGCGGCGCTGGTGACCGCGATCGACCAGTACAGCCACGCCGCCGAGCGCGATCACGTGGTGCGCCGGGTGCAGCTGGGCGTCCTGGAGCACCAGCGCGGTGCCGTCACCGAACTGCGCGACCGAAATCGGATCGACGACATCGTCTTGCGGGAGGTGCAGGCCGAGATGGATCTGGAGGAGATGCGCCTGCTGGGACCGGCCGAGTCCGAATAGCGCCCCCAGTCGGTGACGACGCGGTAACAACCGCGCACTACTATCCCCCTCGTGAGCGATTCTTCGGTCCGGCGATTGCGGCTCACTGGCGTGGGCACTGTACTGGCGGCAGCCTTGCTGACCGCGCCCGTCGTGATTCCCGCGGGCGCACCGGGTGCTGTTGCACCGGCCAGCGCGGCCTGCCCCGACGTCGAAGTGGTGTTCGCCCGAGGGCGGCTGGAATCGCCCGGGGCCGGCGCGGTCGGCAACGCGTTCGTCAGTGCGCTGCGCTCCAAGACGTCCAAGTACGTGAGCCTGTACGCGGTGAACTACCCAGCGGATAATCAGATCGACCAGGGCGCCAACGACATGAGCGCCCATATTCAGAACACGATCAACGGATGCCCGAACACCCGCATTGTGCCCGGCGGCTACTCGCTCGGCGCGGCGGTCACCGACGTGGTGCTGGCGGTCCCCTTCTCCGCGTTCGGCTTCAACAATCCGCTGCCCCCGGGCGCCGACGAGCACATCGCCGCGGTAGCGCTCTTCGGCAACGGCAGTCAATGGGTGGGGCCCATCACGAACTTCAGCCCGATCTACAACGATCGCACCATCGAGCAGTGCCACGGCGCCGACCCGATCTGCAACCCCGCCGACCCGAACACCTGGGAGGAGAACTGGCCGCAACACATGGCCAGCGCTTACATCTCGTCGGGCATGGTCAACCAAGCGGCTGACTTCGTCGCCGGGCGGCTCTAGGGCTCGGGGGCGCCGCGTCCCAGGCTGCGGAAGCCCTCGCAGGGCTCCTTGGTGCCGAACAGAAACGGCAGTGCCCCCAGCCGGAACCGCAGCCGGCCTGCCCATCCCATCGCTGTGACCGACGGTTGCATCGCCGAATGGGCCAGGTCCAGGTAGTAGGTCGAGGTCTGCCCCAGACCCTCGAAGTCGTGCACCAGCGGCGTGCACACGGCGCGGACGGGTTCGTCCAACCGCTGAGCGACCGCATCTGTCATCAACACGTATTCCGGCAACGGCACCTGATTCTTCAGCATGCGGTGCACCAGGATGACATCCACGCCGGCAAGCTCGGTGTGCCGCTTGACCTTCTGCTCGGCGACCTCGCCTTCGTGTGCGACGAACTTCAACGACAGGTTCATCAACTGCGCGCAGCTCTCGCAAGCACACAGGCGACCGCTCTCGATGCGGGCTCGGCGATCCAGAAACGCCTGGTGCATACGCGCCAACCGCTCGCTGACCAAGACCTGGGCGTCGCCGCCGGGCGCCCAGAAGAACGCGGCGTCGCCTTCCAGTTTCGCCAGTTTCATGCCCTTGGCGGCATCGATGACCGACTCCAACAGCGCCGCGACTGCCATCTGGGCGTGCACCAGATGAGTCCGGTTCCAATTCATGTATGCGGTGTATCCGCCGATGTCGGCGATGACGAGTACCGCGCGCCGGATAGCCATCAGTTACCGAGTTTAGTCCGGTCCGTCAATGCCCTGCGGCCTCAACGGGTCGGTCACGGTGCCCCCTAGGAGAAGTTGTGGACCTGTCGCGGCCGCTACTCCGTGCTCGTGGAAACGGCCTCGTGCTCATCACTGTGCTGCCGATACTGCCGCAATTCGGCACGTACCGCCGCATCCAGAGCCCGGTCAAGACTGGCATGCGCAGAACGCCTGGCCACCCTGCGCATGGCGGCCACCAGGTCGGCGGCCCACGCCAGCTCGTCGTCCTTGGCCGGCAACCATCCCGGGCCACGCTGACGCACCACCTCGGCGTGTCCGCTGCGGGTCAGCAGCTCGGCCGCTTCGTCCAGCTTCTTGTCGACCGCGGTAACGGTCTGCAGCATCGCCTGCAGTGGCATGCCTCGCGAGATCAATGTCGCAAGGTCCGATATCTGATCGGTGTCGGTGACCCGGTAGACATTGCCGGCGTCTGTGGTCTCAATGACGCCACTGGCGATCAGGCGCTGCAACAACGGCGCATCCAACTGACCCAGCTGTGCCTCTAACTGCTCGCGCGTCATGGTTTTCGTCACCGGATGTGACCAGGGCGCCGTCACCAGCTCACCCAGGTCGGCGAGGTCGAGGACTTCGAGCAGATCCTCGCCCCGCTGGAGCCCCGTCAGAAACTTCAGAATGTGCTTGACGGTGAATCCCTCGCCGAGCAGCCGAATGATCGCCTGCAGCTGGCGCAGGTGCCGATCGGTGTAGATCGCGACCCGCCCCCTGCGTTGGGGACGGGGTAACAGACCGTTCTCCTGATACACCCGGACATTGCGAGTGGTGGTCCCCGCCTGTCGGGCAAGATCGTCGATCCGGTACTCGGTCACCTTCGCATCCTAGGCAGTCAGGACCGGTTCACCGCTTGTCGTCGCAGCGGTGATCTTGAAGTCCTCCAGGTTCAGCGTCTTGAGTTGATTGACGAACTGCGTGGCAAAGCCCGGAAACATCGTCGCGTTGAAACCATCCGCGGTCAGATACCAGCTCTGGCAGCCGGAGTTCCACGTGGTGGCCCGCAGCCGACGCTGGATGTCCTGGTTGTAGCGATCCTGGACCTCGGGACGTACATCGATCGACTTCCATTCGTACTGCAGAAGTTTCGCGATGGCGCCCACGATGTAGTCGATCTGCGCCTCCATGTAGACCAGTGCAGAGCTGTGGCCGGGCCCGGAGTTGGGCCCGAAGGTGAAGAACAGGTTGGGGTAGCCCGACACGGCAACACTGCGGTAGGCGTAGGCGCCTGCGCTCCACTCCGATCCCAAGTCACGGCCGTCGACTCCGGTGATCGGGATCGGCGTTCCGGCTTTGGACACCTCGAAACCGGTGGCGAACACGATGGCGTCGACTTGGTGTTCGATACCTTCCACCGTCCGAATCCCCTTGGGTGACAACCGGGCGATCGGCCAGGTCACCAACTTGCAGTTGTCCTTCTGCAATGCCGGGTAATAGTCGCTGGTCATCAGCAGCCGCTTACAGCCGGCCGAGAAGTCCGGTGTGAGCTGTCGCCGCAGCCACGGGTCCTTCACCTGGGCGCGTAGGTTCGCCAGGCTCAGGGCCTCGACCAGCCGGGTGAAGGGGCTGTCCCACACCACACCGACCGCCACCGACTCGTGGCCCCAGAACCACGCCGACCGCATCAGCTTCTCGGCCAGCGGCACATCCTTGTAGATCCTCTTCAGCCAGCCGCTGGTACTGGTGTTCAGACGCGGCAGCACCCATCCCGGGGTCCGCTGGAACACCTTGACCGACTCCGCCACTTTGACCAGCTCGGGAATGATCTGGACGCCGCTGGCACCAGTGCCGACGACGGCCACCCGCTTTCCCGCGAAATCGTAGTCGTGATCCCAACGAGCGCTGTGGATCTTGCGCCCCTCGTAGGTCTCGATCCCCTGGATGTCGGGGAAACTGGCGTTGGCCAGCGGCCCGGAGGCCACCACGACGGTCCGGGCGCGCACCGGTTCCCGGCCGTGGAGGTCGATGGTCCACTCACCGGCTTCTGCGTCGTAGGTGATCGCGGTGACGTTGTGCCCGAATCGGATATAGGGCGCGATCCCGAAAGACTCGACCATGGTGTCGATGTAGGAAAGGATCTCGCCGCTACCCGAGTAGGTGTGCGACCACTCCGGGTTGGGCGCGAAGCTGTAGGAGTACAGCCGCGAGGGGATGTCACACGCCGCGCCGGGATAGGTGTTGTCACGCCAGGTGCCGCCGACTCGTGAATCCCGTTCCAGGATCACGAAGTCGGTGATCCCCTGGTCCTTGAGTCGGATGGCGGCACCGATGCCGGCGAATCCGGCTCCGATGATCGCTACAGAGATCGCCATGTCCTGCCCCTTCACGCGACCGGCTCGTAGGTCAGCTCCTGCGACCAGGTCGGGGTGTTGTGCACCAGGGACGGCGGGATCACACCGGTGATCTTGACCAGCGAGTCGGCCAGCCAGTGGTACTTCGAACTGCGATCGATCACCTTCTTGCCATGCCAGGAGATCAACCGGTACATCGGCACCCGGCGGGCGAATGAGCTTCGCTCGCCCACGCTTTGGAACCGGCGCATGGCCTGATACAGACGCTCTTCATTGACGCCCATCGCCACGATGTTGTCGCGCATCTTGTTCAGCAGCGGGAAGTAGCTCAGCGTGCCGATCAGCAGCGCGGGGTTCATCCAGCTGCCGACCAGTTCGACCGCCAGCTTCCGCACGTTGGCATGACCCAAGATGTCCATCACCTCGAAGTCGACCGCCAGATGCCGGGACTCGTCGGAGTTGATCCGTTTGAAGACCTCTTGGGCCACCGGGTCTTTGACTTCCTCGGTGATGAACTTGATCAGCGCACCGTCGAGGGCGACTTCCAGCATGGGGATGACGGTGCCCAGAATGGACAGCGACATGCCGTCGGAGAACTTGTCCAGCCAGGTGATGACCAGCTGCACGTTGACACTGGGAGCCGGGATCTCGTCGTCGTCGAGCATCCCCCACCGTCGCATCAATGCGAGTTCGGCGTTGGCGTGCTTCTGCTCCTCGGCGTGAAAGTGCTCGTAGATGCTCTTCAGGGTCGGGGTCGGCGCCTTCTTGGCCAGGGCCGCGAACCCCCGGGCGCCGACGTTTTCGATCCACATCAGGTCAGTCATGAACGGCTTGAGCTTGGCCCATAGCTCCGGCTCGATGAGCTCCGCGCCGGGGGCGTCCCAGTCGATGTCGACCAGCGCCCACTGCTTGTCCTTGATCTTCTGCAACATGTCGTCGAGGTTCATCGCCATGATCTGTTCATTCCTTTCACAAGAAGGCTGTTCGACAGTTCAGTTCTGGGGAAGCAGACGGGCCAGCAGCCCGGTGCCGCGGACATAGAGTTCCGGAAAGTGCCGCTTGAGGTGCCAGATGAGCGTGGCGTCGAGTTGCGGCACCACATACAGTCGCCCGCTGTCGTGTGCGTCCAGGGTGCGCGCCGCGACACTGTCCGCAGACAGGCCGGTCCAGCGGGCCAGCTGCTGACTCAGGTTCATCGATGACGCGGTGATCCGGCCATCGGTGAAGACGTTGGTCTTGACGAAGGTGGGACATAACACGGTGACCGCGATGCCGCTGCCGTCCAGCTCGGCGGCCAGCGTCTCCGACAGCGACATGACCCCTGCCTTGGACACGTTGTAGGCCGCCATCGACGGTGCCGCGGCGAATCCCGCTGCCGACGCCACGTTGATGATTCCGCCACGTCCGGCTTCCCGCAGCAGCGGCGTGAAAACCTCGCAGCCGTAGACCACGCCCCACAGATTGATGCCGAGAGCCCAATCCCAGTCCTCGAAACCGATGTCGCCGACCGGCTTTCCGCCGATGCCCACACCGGCGTTGTTGATCACCAAAGTTGGCGGGCCACCAAAGATCTCCTGAGCACGCATAGCCAGCGCTTCGATCTCCCCGCGATCGGACACATCACACTGCACCGCATGCGCTGAACCGGTGGGCAACTGCTCGATCAGCGCCACCGTCTCGGCCGCGCGTTGCGCGTTGATGTCGGCGCAGACGATGTCGCCGCCGCGGCGCGCCAGCTCCAGGGCGAACGAACGGCCGATGCCGCTGCCGGCACCGGTCACCACCGCTTTGGCGTTGGCGGTCCGCCGGTCGCTGCGCAGCAGCGCCAGCACGGTGTCGATTCCGAACATCAGCGGGCCGCCCCGAGATCATCGGTTCGCTGGTCGGCATAGACGCCGGAGATGAAGGCCGCCACCCGGCGCAATGCGGGTACGGCCTCCGGAGCCAACCGGGGCAGTGCCTGGAAGACATGCACCATGCCCGGCCACACCTCCAGGGTGCTGGTGCCCCCGTTGCGGCGAAGCTCCGCGTCGAGGTGGCGCGCGTCGGCGCTGAGCATCTCAAAGCCCCCCACCTGGGTGAACACCGGCGGCAACTGCGCGGAGCGACCGAAATCGAGGCGAAGCCGCACGTTGTCGGGGTCTTGGCCCCGCACGTAGAGCTGAACCAGGCGCCGCGCCGAGGCTGCCGACGCCGCGGGGTCGCGCCGCAGCTTCTCCTGCTGCTCGGCCAGGGTCAGCGTGAGGTCGACCAACGGCGAGAACAGCACCACACCGGCCGGCTGGAACTCCGGCTCATCGGCATAGGCGAGCAACATGTCGCAGGTCAGGTGGCCGCCGGCGGAATCCGCACCGATCACGACGTCACGGGCGCCGTAGCCCTGGCTCAACAGCCAGCGATAGCCGGCTTCGACGTCATCGGCGGCGGTCGGGAACGGGTGCTCGGGGGCCAGTCGGTAGTCGACGGCGAACATCGGCAATCCGGTGGCCTCCGAGAGCCGGGCGACCAGCTTGCGGTGGGTCCGCGTCGAGCACAACACGTATCCACTGCCATGCACGTAATACCCGGCCCGCCTACCGAATTCGACGCCGGGGGCCAGCACCCACTCGCCGCGCACGCCCGCTTCGCGTACCGGGATGACCCTGGTTCCGGCGGGCATCGACCCGAGCGTTCCCATGATGGTGGCGATCAGTCCGCGCGCAAACGCGATGCCCAGCGGATTCATCGGGATCATGGTGTTGAGGACGTGCAAAGTCCAGCGGGCGGCGGTGCCCCCAACCACTGCACGCATCGGCGCGCGGGTGGGAACGTCAGGCAGGGGCGAGCCCTCGGGTTCGGTCACGGCACACACGACACCAGCAATTCTGCCATTTGTCAATGGCACGATGACCGTTGTAGAGGTTTGGGAGGCAGTCCCCTGGCGTCAGGACACCGTGATCGGGAACGGCATATCGGGCATCTCCACCGGGTACGGCGGCAGGCTCGGCGTCACCGGCCGCAGTTGGGCCGACGGCGCCGGCGGCGGCGTTGATCCCATGCTCCAGTTGCCGTCATTGCCGGCGGTGTAGGCCAGCCAGACCCGGTCGACACCGGCCTGGGCTTTGGCCGTCTTGAGCAGTTCGTTCTCATACCCGGTGCGAGGTACTGCGAAGGCGCCCTGACCCGCGCACCCCAGGGCCCCACCGGCGAACTGACCGGCGCCGGAACTGATGTGCCAGCCGTCCGGGGCCTGGCAGGCGTAGTTCAGGAACTGCCCGCAGGCCTCGGCCTGGAAGCGACCGTCGCCGCTGTGTACGGCGCACTGTTGGGTGGGGCTGGACACCGGCTGGCCGTAGGACCAGCTCCATGAGAAGCCCGCCAGCTGGTCGGCCTGGGGGTCCAGAAAGTTCGGCCCGGGCGCGTTGGCACCGCATTTCATCATCTCGTGGATGTCGGCCGAGGTCATCGGCTGGGCATTGCCGCCACCGGCAAGCACGTCGACCAGCGTGCTGGAGTCGAAGAACCGCGTGTAGGAGCTCTCGTACTGCGCCCTGCTGAAGTAGCAGTCGGGGTACGCGACGGTGACCGGCCTGCCCTTCTCCGCCACATTGCTGTCGTTGAATCCGAGGGCGTCCCACGCCGCGTTCTGGCCGCAGCCGCTGTTGGTGTACATCAGCACCTGTTTGCCGCTCGCGAGGATCTGGGCCATGGTCACGCCCAGGGGGATCGGCTGAGTGTCGCAGGAGGAGCCGGGCTGCACCTGCGAGGGCCGGAACAGCAGATCGCGGGCGGAGGTGTTGCCCAAGGTGCTCTCGATGACCGCGGCCCCAGCCGGCAGCGACTTGGTGACGTCATCGACCGGGTCATCGAGCCGGTTCTCGATATAGAGCACGATCACCTGGTCGGGGTGGGCGTCCAACCAGCCCCGGATCTCCTGCAGCCCCTTACTCGCGGGCCCCTCGAAGGTACAGCCCAGGTGGTTGTCGAAGCCGTGACACAAGATCGGTTGATAACCGCCGGGAGCACCCAGGCTGGGATACCAGTGCAGGTCGAGCTCGATGAAGCGCATGTCCAAGTCGAGCTGGTCGACCAACGAGTACAGCTGGTCGGGATCCATGCCCGACAACGTCGGCGGGACATTGGCATTGGTGTAGTTGAACGAGTTGTGGGTGGCAGGGAGCTGGGTCTGCCCCAGCGGCAGAGTCATGTTCAGCCGATACTGCTGCGCCAGTGCCCGGTGCACCGGGCCGGCCAAGTACTGCTGCACCGAGCGATTGCCGATCGGACTGCCGTTGCGCAGGGCGCAATAGTCGATCGGGCCGTTGATCACCCGGCACTGGCTGGCCACCAATTGTGCTGCCGCATCGAGCGTCTTGCACGCCGACTCCAGCTGTCCGGTGGCGACATCGAAGCACGCGCTGATCAGTCCGTGCTTGTTGCCGCCGAACCAGCTGCACGCGGCGACGGACCCTACGGTGCTGCAGGCGTTCACCACCGGGTTGGTCACGTCGCCGATGGCCGTACACACCGGAGTGAAGGCCGGACCCAGGTCAGTACATGCGGTCGCCAGCGAGGGTGGCGCCGAAGCCGGCGACATCACCGTGACACCGACGGTGGCCGGCGTCGAGACCGTCACACCATCGGTGGTGGCGTAGCTGAAAGCGTCGGTGCCGACATAGCCGTTGGCCGGGGTGTAGGTGAAGGTGGCGCCGCTGACGGTCGCTGTGCCGTTCGCCGGCGGGGTGACAATGGCGAACTGGGTGGCCGGATTGGCCGGAACCGCAACCAATCCGGCGCTGACGGGAGTGGCGGTGGTGGTCACGGCCACCACGTTCTGCGGCTCGGCGCTCGCTGCCGAAGCCAGCCCTGGCAGTCCCATCACCGCAGCCCCGGACCAGGCGACGAGCACCGACAGCACGGCGGCCACGGCGGTCCAACGCAGTCGGTGGGTCGCGACCGCTAGTGTGGCCGTCCACCCGGCGTGGCGCCGAGAACGTTTACAGGCCACCCCATCAACCACGGACCAACTCCTCATTCGGTTACGACGCCGACTCACTCACGGATCACTCAGACAACTTCCGTAACAATGGGCATCAATAATCACACCGGTAACACGACACGATCACAGATCGAGCTCAATGAATTCTTCTGATTAACTTGGCGTCTGTTCACGCCGGAATTCCCCCGAGGGCGTGCCGTGCACGCCCGAGCGAATCAGAATTCAGGCAGCAGGACGCTCGGATCAACCGAGTCGCCCAAGGCAAAGAACCCGACATCCGGCGGCAGCGATCCGTCGATCGGCGAGAACGCGGCGCCGATAGACTCGGCCACCGCGCGGGGCAGGAAGTTCACCAGGGCATCCACGAAGCCCGTTTGGTACAGATCCTCAAACGGCGTGAGCAAACCTGCCATCCCGGGGCTGTCACCGTTCAAATAGGCGTCCAGGAATTGCGCCGGTGCTCCGATCAACCCCGCCAGCGCCCCGCCGATATCCCCGGACGCCAGGTCGTCGATGAAATCGCGCGCCAGCGTCCCGATTTCGGCGACGGCAGCCTGCACCGAGCTCAGAGCGGCGAGGCCGACCGGCACCTGCAGTGCGTGCAGCGTGGCCATGGCCGCGTTCACGGCATTGCCGACGATCTCGAACGGGATCGACATCAGGCGATCCACCAGCCCCGCGACCGGAAAAATGCTCAGCACGATGATGATGCCCTGACCCAAAATGGCCGTGACATCACTGGCCGAGATGGCTTCGAAGAACGTGTCGAGTTGGCCGGGCAGATTGTTCACCCCATCGACGAAGGACCGGGCGGTGTCGCCGAGCAAGTCGACCGTTGTCTGGGCGTAGTCGAACCAGTTGGTGGCCAGCTGGACCACCGTGGGCAGCGGATCTTCCAGCCAGTGGGCACCGAGGGTCCCCAGGTTGTTGACGGTGTTGGTGATCAGGTCCACATACGGATCCAGTGGGTTGGCCGACAACGCGACCGCCTGCAGGACGGCCTCGGGCGGCGGCGCCGCCGTCGGCGTCGCGATAAGCGCACCCGCGGCCAGCACCGCGACTCCGACGGTGGTCCGGGTATGACTGGCTGATCCCACAACACTCATTTCATGACTGGAGCCACTACGGTAACTCTGGCTCGCTGGCCAGCCGCGGGAATAGGCGATTTTGAGTGCGCCGTCCGCGGATAGACCGCTGTTGTGCGGCGAGAACGCGGGCCGTTGGCCCACGGACGCACCGCAATCACGGGCCACCCCTGCCACTGGTCAAGTCCCCAGGAGCGGACATAAGTCGTCTTATTGTCGCCCAGTGCCTCCTTTAACACATCTGCGGGCCGGGCGTGGGCGGTTCCGTTGAGAAAATCTTTCGAATCCCTCGACAGAAATTGACGCAACTTGCAACAATTCTGAGAGTTGCTTGCTGACCGCACGCCGTACGACCGACATCTGTAGGGGGCATGTCGGTCGACGTAATCACTTGTCGTGCATGCGGCTTGCCAACGTCACCATTGAACGCTGCGAACAAGGGGGATCGATGAAGCAACTCATCTTCGGGGCCGCACTGTGTGGCGCCGCGTTAGCGTTCGCCGGAGCGGCCAACGCCGCCAACGACAGGCAGTACGACTTTCTCTACGGGTCGACCGATGCGTTGGTCCTGGGCCCCACGGGCATCTCGACGCCGGGCGCCGGCTACATCAGCAATGGAATCGACCTGTATCTCGGGCCGCTGGGCTACGAGGGCAACTCCGCGTCGACACTGCCGCTGACCCTGCCCAACAGCTGGGACTTCTTTCAGAGCGTCCCGCTGGGCCAAACCATCCTCGTCGACTCGATCGTCGCCGACTTCAACGCCGGCGAGATGGGCTGCGACGCCCTTGGCGTCTGCAGTGACCCACTGACGATCTTCACCTACTCGCAGAGCAGCCTCATCGCGTCCTACGCCCAGGAGCAACTTGTCGAGGCAGGCGTCCCCACCGACGCCCTACGTTTCGTGATGCTGGGCGCCAACCCCGCCGCGGTCCCCAACGACCTCTACCCCACGGAAGTGTTCAACATCCAAGGTGACATCTACGCGGACACCCTGGGCAGAAACTGGTGGGAACTCCTGTTCACCAACACCGGTTGGCAGGAGATCTTCTACGGATTGGCACTTCACCAGGTCTACCTCGGCTTGACGCCAGAGCAGATCGACTCGGCCACATCGGTGGTCGACGGCATGACCACCTACAACGAGATCCCCATGCTCGACAGCAGCGAGCTGTGGCAAGCACTGGTGAACACGTTCTTCGGGGTGTGACCCGAAGTCATTCACCAGTACGTTGTAGGGCGGGCGGGGCTCAAACCCGCAACCAATGGATTCGTTTTTGACCGTTCTCGGAGTACGCGTACAAAATCCGGGTATTTCCCAGCGGCACATAGGATTTCCGGATCGATCTGCTCGATCGCGCCGTCAACGAACGCGATGACGGGAAAAGTTCGACTTGAGCTTGCACGGTGAGTACGCATTTCGTACTCTACAGAAGTACGGAATGCGTACTGGAGGTAGCCATGGCACGGAACCGCAGCACTCCGCTTCCTGCCGCCCTCGCACAGGCGCCCCTGCGGACGTTCCGGCCACGCGACGCCGGCGCGGTGTATGCCCATCCCCGGACCCAGCTGGTCCGATTGACCGATCACGGACTCCTGCACCGACTCGCCGACGGCTACTACGTCGTCGTGCCTCAAGACATGGTGGGGCGTCGGTGGATCCCCGAACTGGAGGCCGCCGCCGCGGGAATCGCCACCACGATCTATGGCCATGACGAGATCGTCGTCATGGGGCTCAGCGCCGCCCGCCTGCACGGCGCCGTTCCACGGGCCGTGGCAACCGCAATCGTGGCGGTGCCACGCCGACACCATCCAATCGCCCTGACCGATCGGCCCGCCGTCGTGCAGTTCGTCCAACGCGACACCGGCAGCCTGGACGCCGAGCAGATCCGCACCGAACTCGGACCGGTGCTGGTGACCACGCCGGAACAGACCGTCCTCGACCTGGCCCACCGCCCCACCCTCGGTGACAACGAAGCCGACGTTCCGGCCGCCGTCGCAGCCCTCTACGCGCGTAGCGACAAGGAACGCCTCGAAAGCCTTGCCACCGACCAGCGCCGGGTGGCGTCCCTGCGCCGCGCCGAACAGTGGGCCGGAAGCGACCATGGATCCTGACGAACGCGATTCGGTCGCAACACAATTCGGCGTCTCCGCCGAACAGGTCGAGCGCGACCACCTCATCTCCCACGTCCTGGCCTTCCTCAACCGAGAGTTCGGTGACCGAATCCACTTCATTGGCGGGACCGCCTTGGCCCGCACCCATCTCCCGCACGGGCGCCTCAGCGAAGACATCGACCTCATCGCGGTCGGCAGCCGCAAGGATGTCGCGCAGGCGCTTGATGCAGCGCTCCCCCGCGCCGTGGCACGCACCCACGGCCGGCTCACCGTGGAACCCGCCCTGAGCGCCACACCGGACGTCGCGGCGGTCGTGCTGCGCCCCGCACAAGGAAGACCGGTCCGGCTGCAGCTGCTCTCGGCACGCGAGCGCGTGGTGTGGCCGACCGAGCGTCGCAACTTGGTCCAGCGCTACACCGATGCCCCTGCAGCGGAACTCCTCGTGCCCACACTGCCCGCGTTCGCTGCGTCGAAGACCGCGACATGGGCGGACCGGCTCGCGCCGCGCGATTTGTGGGACCTGTGGGCGCTGAGCGGGCTCGGCGCGATCGACGCGGACGCAGCAGCCCTGTTCCGGCGACACGGACCCACCAACAAGAACCCCGAGCCGCACATGTTCACCCGTGCACCGGCAGACGCCCAGTGGCACGCACAGTTGGCCGGCCAGACCCGCCTGAGCGTCTCCGCGACCGAAGCACTCAAAATTGTCCGCGAGGCGTGGCGGCGGGTAGCACGACCTGCAGAAACCCTCATAAACGATGAATAAGCGATGAGCTCCAAGAGTTGATCTTGAAAAACACCGCCTGACGTAGGGCGGGCGGGGCTCGAACCCGCGACCAATGGATTATGAGTCCACGGCTCTAACCAACTGAGCTACCGCCCCTGGAACCAACTGGCGGCTACGACACTAGCGCCTGCCTCTGGCCGCGACGATGACGCGTCAACTTCACGCTGCCGGCGGCTTGGGTGTCCACGTCCGCCGCCCGGTTATTCACCCTCGCCTGCTGCCCCACCACACCGGCACCAACATCGGCACCTGGTGCCGGTACTGCCGGTATTCCTCGCCGAGGGCGGCGACCAGGTCACGTTCCTCCAGCCGCACCGCGATCACGATGTAGGCGGTGGCCGCGAGCGCGAACAGCAGGTGCCCCGCAGTCATGGTGGGCGTGGCCCAGAAGGCGATCACGAACCCCAGCATCAGCGGGTGACGCACCACCCGATAGAGCGCCCGCGCGTGAAAGCCGACGTGCGAGTACGGCTGCGCTCGCCATGCCAGATACACCTGGCGCAGGCCGAACAGGTCAACGTGACTGACCAGGAATGTCGATACCAGGGCAATCGCCCAGCCGATCCAGAACAGAGCCCACAACACCGCCCGCTCCGCCGGCAGGGTTGCGTTCCATATGGTCGCCGTGATCGGCCGCCACTGCCAATACAGCAGGACCAGAACCAGATTCGATGCCAGGACATAGGTGCTGCGCTCGATGCTCGCCGGCACCACACGGGTCAGCCCTCGCTTGAATGCCGGGCGCGCCATCACACTGTGCTGAACAGCGAACAGCGTCACCAGTACGAGGTCGATGACAACAGCCGGCCCGACAGGCGCGGCCGGGCCGTGGTCGATGCTGCGCGGTACCACGAAATTGCCGAGGAAGCCCACCAGATACATGAACACAGCCAGGAAGCCCAGATAATTGAGCGCCCCGTAGGCCAAGGCGAGATGACGGGCCATCGAACCCTTCCCAACGCCCCCCGACAATGCCGACCCCGCCATCGTAGCCCCGCTAACCCGCAGGTCACCATAGCTTTCGGCGGCCAAGTGATCGGCCATTACCAAGCTCGGCTTACTATCCCAGGATGACCGCGGAAACCTTCGTCACCCACGCCCCCGGCGACGTCCGGATCATCGCCGACCGGCACGGTGACCCCGACGCACGTGCCGTGGTGTTCCTGCACGGCGGTGGCCAAACCCGCCGGTCCTGGGGCCGGGCGGCTGCGGCCGTGGCCGAGCGCGGTTGGCAGGCGGTCACCGTGGACCTGCGCGGTCACGGCGAGTCTGACTGGGCGGCCGAGGGTGACTACCGATTGGTCAGTTTCGCCGCCGACGTCCACGAGGTGCTGCGCACGCTGCCACCGAACCCGGTGCTGGTGGGCGCCTCTTTGGGCGGCTGCACCGCGATGCTGCTCGCCGGCGAAGTGGCACCCGGGGCGGCCAGTGCGGTGGTCCTGGTCGACATCGTGCCCAACATGGACCCCTCCGGAGCACAGCGGGTGCAGGCGTTCATGGCCGAGAACATGGAGTCCGGCTTCGACTCACTCGACGAGGTCGCCGACGCGATCGCCGCCTACAACCCGCACCGGCCCCGCCCGGCCGACCTGGGCGGGCTCGCCACCAACCTGCGGCGGCGCGGCGACCGCTGGTACTGGCACTGGGACCCACAGTTCATCAGCGGTCCCGACCACCAGGGTCCGATGGAGATCCACGATGTGGAGCGACTCAACACCGCAGTCCAGACCATCCTGGACGGCGCGGTGCCGATGCTGCTGGTCCGCGGCCAGCTCAGTGATCTGGTCAGCGCCGCCAACGCCGAGGAATTTTTGACCCGCTTCCCGCAGGTGGAGTTCGTCGATGTCGCCGGGGCGGGGCACATGGTCGCCGGTGACCGCAACGACATTTTCGCCGACGCGATCCTGGGCTTCTTGGCGCGCCACAGCTCCTGAGCTCACCCGAACACGGTCTGGCCGTCGTCATCGAGCAGGTAGCGCTCCGTGCCCTCGGCGACCCGGGGCGTGTCCGCCGCCAGGGCCACCGCAATCTTGTTGCCCGCGTTGCGCATCACGTCCAGCGTCAACTCGACGGCCTGCTCGTCGCTGAAGTGCCCTCGCACCCCGGCGACCACGTCGGCGTCGAGCTGCCCGGGAGTCCAGATCAGGGCGTCGACATAGCGCAGCGCCGCCTTCTGCGCCTCGGTGAGCAACACCGAATCCTCGAAACGCTCGATGTCGTCATAGAGCGATTCGGAACCACCGGCACCCAGGGCCGTCGTCTCGCGCAGGGATCTGCACAGCCGGCAGTTGTGCTGCGCTGCACCGCGCAGGCGAACCACCTCGGACGTCACCGGGTCCAGGGATCGCAGTCGGGCCACGGCAGGCATGAACTGATGGAACAGTGCGTCCGCCAAGTCACCCGAGGGCTCCGGGACGTCCACGGGCGATGGCAGCGCCACCCCGAGAGCCTCTAGGCCGGCATACACCCGGGGCGCGAAGTCAGCGACGAACATCTGCACCACCACGCCGAAGGTCTTCTCCCCCAGCGCTTCCCATAAGCGGACCCGCTGCGTTTCGGTGATCCTCGAGACATCGACGCCGAACTGCTCGGCGAAATCGGCCACCGCGGGATCGGAGTCCGCCGGCACATCGCCCGACAGGGCCACCAACCGGTTGAGCTCATCAAGGATGTCCATCTGACCGATTATGGCCCGTCAGAGCCATAGGCTGGATCCCATGCGCGTCGTCGTCATCACCAAACATGGGCCACCGTCAGTGCTGCAGGTGCAAGATCGCCCCGAACCTGCGCTGCCGGCCAGCGGACAGGTGCGGATCGGGGTGCGAGCGGCGGGGGTGAACTTCGCCGATCACTTGGCCCGAGTGGGGTTGTATCCCGATGCACCCAAGCTGCCGGCGGTGGTCGGCTACGAGGTGGCCGGCACCATCGAGGCCGTCGGTGACGGTGTGGACCCGGCGCGTGTCGGCGAGCGAGTCCTGGCCGGCACGCGGTTCGGCGGCTACGCCGAGATCGTCAACGCCAACGCCGCCGACACCGTCCCGCTGCCCCCATCGATGAGCTTCGAAGAGGGTGCCGCAGTACCGGTGAACTATGCGACGGCCTGGGCGGCGCTCCGCGGCTACGGTTCGCTGCAGCCCGGCGAACGCGTGCTGGTGCACGCCGCCGCCGGCGGTGTCGGTATCGCAGCCATTCAATTGGCCAAGGCCGCCGGAGCGATCGTGCACGGCACCGCATCACCCGGCAAACACGGCCAACTCGACGCGCTGGGCATCGACCGTGCCATCGACTATCGCCGCAAAGACTGGTGGAACGGGCTGCCGCCCTACGACCTCGTGCTCGACGGGCTCGGCGGCACTTCACTGCGGCGTTCGATGACGCTGCTGCGTCCCGGCGGCCGCCTGGTCGCCTACGGGCTCTCGTCGCTGCAGCAGGGCGAGAAACGATCACTGCTGCGGGCCGCCCCGCAGGCGTTGTCGATGCTGCGCGGCTTCAGTCTGATCAACCAGATGGAGCAGTCCAAAACCGTCATCGGGTTGAACATGCTGCGCCTGTGGGACGACCGCGGGACCCTCGGGCCCTGGATCACCCCACTGTCTGACGCACTGTCCAGTGGTATCGCAGCACCGATCGTGCATGCCGCGGTACCGTTCGCGAACGCCCCGGAGGCCCACCGAATTCTGGCTGCACGAGAGAACGTCGGCAAAGTGGTGCTGGTGCCCTGACGGGCACCAGCACCCGGCTCAGCCGCCGAGGTCAGCCGTGGTTGCCTTTGAAGCCACGATTGCCGGACGTGCCGGCGCTACCGACATCGCCGTTCATTCCGCCGGGGCTGCCCGCGGCACCGACGGTGGTGCTGGCGCTGCCACCGGCACCCGCGGCACCACCGCTACCACCATCCTTGGCCTGGAAGCCGCTGCCGCCGTTGCCACCGGCACCGCCGTTGCCACCGCGGCCGCCCTGGCCGGAGTCGCCGCCGTCGCCACCTAGACCGTTGGTGCTGGTGCCGCCCACTCCGCCGGCGCCGCTGACGCCGCCGGTGCCACCGCTTCCTCCGGTGCCGGCGGTGCCGGCCTCGTACAGCCCCCAGGAGGCGCCGCCGTTACCGCCGCCGCCCC
>NZ_MVHH01000020.1 GCF_002086515.1 Mycolicibacter arupensis | reverse complement strand
GGCGGGTAGCTGCCCTGCGGCGGGTAATCACCGGACGGGGGCGGGTAGCTGCCGGGCTGGGACGGCGGATAGTCGGTCATCTCCACCCTTTCGGATCGTGTCGGTGAACGGTGCAAACGCTACCGCAGGACAGGGACGTCAACGCCGTTATCGACGGCGTGGCCCGTCGGACAAGAAGCCCAATAGGTCATGGCGGGTGATGACGCCCACCGGTTTGCCGTCTTCCACCACCATCACCGCATCCACCTCGGCCAACGTGGTGGCGGCCACCCCGACGACCTCGCCGGAACCGATCAGTGGCAGCGGCGGTCCCATGTGCAGCGACACCGCGTCGGCGAGCTTCGCGCGACCCTCGAACACCGCCGAAAGCAACTCCCGCTCGGAGACACTGCCGGCCACCTCGCCGGCCATCACCGGCGGCTCGGCGCCGACGACGGGCATCTGCGACACCCCGTACTCCCGCAGGATCCCGATGGCGTCGCGCACCGTCTCCGCCGGGTGGGTGTGCACCAGATCCGGCAGCACCCCCGACTTGGCCCGCAGCACGTCGGCGACGGTGGCTTGGACCGTGGAACCGTCCAGCCGTGACCGCAGGAATCCGTACGAGGACATCCAGGCGTCGTTGAACAGCTTGGACATGTAGCCCCGCCCGCCGTCGGGCAGCAGCACCACCACCAGCGCGTCGGGACCGGCCTTGACCGCGGTCTCCACCGCCGCCACCACGGCCATCCCGCAGGAGCCGCCGACCAGCAGCGCCTCCTCCCGGGCCAGGCGTCGGGTCATGTCGAAGGAGTCCGCGTCCGATACCGCGATGATCCCGTCGGGAATGCTCGGGTCGTAGGCGTCGGGCCAGAAATCCTCGCCGACGCCTTCAACCAGGTAGGGCCGGCCGGTGCCACCGGAGTACACCGAACCCTCGGGGTCGGCGCCGATGATCTGCACCCGGCCCTCGGACACCTCTTTGAGGTAGCGGCCGGTGCCGGTGATGGTGCCGCCGGTCCCGATCCCGGCGACGAAGTGGGTCACCTGGCCGTCGGTGTCGGCCCAGATCTCCGGGCCGGTGGTCTCGTAGTGACTCTCGGGGCCCGCCGGGTTGGAGTACTGGTCGGGCTTTCACGCGCCCTCGATCTCCTGGACCAGCCGGTTGGACACGCTGTAATAGCTGGCCGGGTCATCCGGGGGCACCGCCGTCGGGCACACCACCACTTCGGCACCGTAGGCCCGCAACACGTTCTGCTTGTCTTCGCTGACCTTGTCCGGGCAGACGAACACGCACTTGTACCCGCGCCGCTGAGCCACCAGCGCCAGGCCCACCCCGGTGTTGCCCGAAGTCGGCTCGACGATGGTGCCGCCGGGCTTGAGTGCCCCACTGGCCTCGGCCGCGTCGATCATCTTCACCGCGATGCGGTCTTTGGAGCTGGCACCGGGATTGAGGTATTCGACCTTGGCCACCACCCGCCCCGCGCCGGCCGGGACGATCGACGTCAACTCGACCAGCGGGGTATTACCGATGAGGTCACTGATGTGGCGCGCTATCCGCATGCCTGCCATGGTGTCAGGTTATTTGTCCGGGCGGGTCAGCGAGGCTCGACGAAGGAGAGCCGAAGCTGGGCCCGCCCCATAGACACGGCGGGTCAGCGAGGCTCGACGAAGGAGAGCCGAAGCTGGGCCCGCCGCTATGCCCGAGCGACTCAGCCGGTGGCTTCGCGGATATATTCGCCGATCTGCCGCAACGATCGCGTGGCCTCGGGGACGAATGGCGCGGCGATCTGGAAGACGTGGATCTGGCCGGGCCAGACCCGCAGCTCCACCGGGACCCCCGCGGCGGCCAGCACCTTGGCGCCCAGCCGGGCGTCGTGCAGCAGCACCTCGGAGCCGGAGACGTGAATCAGGGTGCGCGGAAGTCCGGGCCGCACGTGGCGCAGCGGTTCGAGGACTTCACCGCCGTGGACGCGATCCCGCCGGGCCGCCGCCTCGATGAGTTCGACGAAGGCGTCAAATGCCTTGGGCGGGAACTCGGCACCGGTGTGGATGTTGGGATGCGCCTTCTTGGCCTCCTTGGCGATCTCCAGCAGCGGTGACATCGCGACGATCGCGGCCGGCGCCTCGTCGTCGCCTTCTTCCAACAGTCGCTCGGCCAGCGCCAAGGACAGGTAGCCGCCCGCCGAGTCGCCGGCCAGCACGATCTGATCGGGCTGATAGCCCTGGCGGCGCAGCCAGCGGTAGCCGTCGTAGCAGTCGTCGATCGCGTCGGCGATCGAGTGCTTGGGGATCATCCGGTACTCCACCACCAGCACCGGACTGTCGGCGTACTTGGACAACTTGGTGACCAGCCGGCCGTGCGTGTTGGCGCCGCAGGTGAGGAACGCCCCACCGTGCATATAGAGCACCACCCGGCGGGTGCCGTCGGCCGGCATCACGCCGGCGGCACGCACCAGCTGGGCCTTGCAGCGTGGCAGCCGGATGGTGGCGCGGATGGTGCCCGGCGCGGGCAGCACCGCCTTGGCGGCGAAGTCGAGCAGTCCGAACGGCCACGGCATGCGCGGCAGGTAGCTGCCGACCGAGAGAACCGGCCGGATGGTGGCCCGGGCGGCCAGCCACGCGAGCCGCCCTTCCATGCTGGGCGACTCCTCGAACACCTCGAGCGGCAGCCCGTCGTGGCGGCCGTGGCGGCGGGGCCGCGAAGAGGGGTAAAGGTGGACGCCGGCACGCGGCGAACTGGGAATTACGCTGGGTGCGGTCATGATGGACACTCCCTCCAGCCGGCCCGGGCCGGCACTGCCAACGCGGTACCAGTTATCGTCACACGCGAAAATTTGAGAAGAAATCTTAGGATTCGTTCCGATACTGCATTGGGTCCGCTTCGTGACCATTTCTGTTTGCTGCGGGCGGGAATCAGATCCCTAGAATTGCCCCATGGCGATCCATGCGACGCGACGGTCAGCGGTCACGCTGCTCACCGCCGGCATGGTCGCCTCCAGCGGCACTCTCTATCTCGGGGTGCGCAATCTCCTGGCCGGACAGGCCGACCGGGCGCGGCAGACCATCCCCAAGGCGTGCGCCATTCCGCCCCGCGCCGACGGCGTCTACACCGCCGACGGTGAACCGGTGCAGCGTTATCAACGCGGCATGAGCGTGGATCTGCACCTGATGATCTTCGGCGACTCGACCGCCACGGGCTATGGCTGCCTGTCCGCCGAGCAGGTGCCGGGCGCATTGATCGCCACCTCGCTGGCACAGCGCACCGGCCAGCGGATTCGCTTGAGCACCAAGGCGATTGTGGGTGCCACCACCAAGGGGCTGGCCGGCCAGGTCGATGCGATGTTCGTCGCGGGTCCGCCACCGGACGCGGCGGTGATCATGATCGGGGCCAACGACGTCACCGCCCTGCACGGCATCGCGTGTTCGGCGCAGCGGCTGCACTCGGTGGTCAAGCGTCTGCATGCCAGCGGTGCGGCGGTGATCGTGACCACCTGCCCCGACCTGGGTGCGGTCAGTGCGATCCCCCAGCCGCTGCGCTGGGTGGCCCACACCCGGGCACGTCGGCTGGCCAAAGCCCAGGCCCGTGCGGTCAAGGCCGCCGGCGGAATCACCGTCCCCTTCGCCGACTTCCGATCCCGGGAGTTCCAGCACGCACGCGAGCTGCTGTTCGCCCAGGATCAGTACCATCCCTCAGCCGCCGGCTACGCGCTGGCAGCCACCCAAGTGATCCCCGCCCTGTGTGCCGCGCTGGAGCGGCCCGATTCCCGCGTGGGGGCTCCGTCGGGCTAGATTCGCCTCTAGAACCCGATTAGAGGAGTCAGAAGTGCCTGAAGCTGTCATCGTCTCAACTGCGCGTTCGCCGATCGGCCGGGCCGGCAAGGGGTCCCTGGTCACCATGCGGCCCGACGACCTGGCCGCCCAGATGGTGCGCGCCGCCCTGGACAAGGTGCCTGCGCTGGACCCCCGCGAGATCGACGACCTGATGATGGGCTGCGGCCAGCCCGGCGGCGCCTCTGGCTACAACATCGGTCGTGTGGTCTCGGTGCTGCTCGGCTACGACTTCCTGCCCGGCACCACGGTGAACCGGTACTGCTCGTCGTCGCTGCAGACCACCCGGATGGCGTTCCACGCGATCAAGGCCGGCGAGGGCGACGCGTTCATCTCCGCCGGCGTGGAGACCGTCTCGCAGTTCGGTATCGGTGCCGCCGACGGCGCCCCCAACAGCAAGAACCCGCTGTTCGCCGACGCTCAGGCCCGCTCCGAGGCCGCCGCGGCCGGCGCCACCGAGTGGCACGACCCGCGCGGCGACGGCCTGCTGCCCGACGTGTACATCGCGATGGGCCAGACCGCCGAGAACGTGGTGCTGCACACCGGGATCAGCCGTGAGGACCAGGACCACTGGGGCGTGCGCAGCCAGAACCGCGCCGAGGAGGCCATCAACAGCGGCTTCTTCGCTCGCGAGATCTCGCCGGTCACCCTGCCCGACGGCACCGTGGTGAGCACCGACGACGGCCCGCGCGCCGGCACCACCTACGAGAAGATCAGCCAGCTCAAGCCGGTGTTCCGGCCCAACGGCACGATCACCGCCGGCAACGCCTGCCCGCTGAACGACGGTGCGGCCGCGGTGATCATCACCAGCGACACCAAGGCCAAGGAGCTGGGCCTCAAGCCGTTGGCCCGGATCGTGTCGACCGGGGTGTCGGGCCTGTCGCCGGAGATCATGGGCCTGGGCCCGATCGAGGCGGTCAAGAAGGCGCTGGCCAACGCCAAGTTGTCGGTGTCGGACATCGACCTGTTCGAGATCAACGAGGCGTTCGCGGTGCAGGTGCTGGGCTCGGCCCGCGAGCTGGGCATCGACGAGGACAAGCTGAACGTGTCGGGCGGGGCGATCGCCCTGGGCCACCCGTTCGGTATGACTGGCGCCCGGATCACCGCCACCCTGCTGAACAACCTTGCCACCCACGACAAGCAGTTCGGCGTGGAGACCATGTGTGTGGGCGGCGGCCAGGGCATGGCCATGGTCGTGGAGCGTCTCTCCTAAGTTCCTTTGCCGTTGACTCTGCGCCTACCAGGCAGAAGTGTGAGTGATCCGCCTGGTCAGCGCAGAGTCAACGGCGTTTCAGGGCATCCCAAGCGTGGCGGACGCGGCGGACCACGTCGTAGCCCCGGTGTTCGTTCAGCACCGTGATGTGCGTCCACCCCGCCTGCCGAAGGTATTCCAGACGCTCGACGTCCCTGACGAACTGCGTTCGACTGGTGCGGTGCTGGTCGCCGTCGTATTCGACCGCGAGCCTGATGTCCTCCCACCCCATGTCGAGGAAGTAGCGCGGATAGCCATCCTCGCCGGGGACCGGGATCTGGGTCTGCGGCCGGGGAAATCCGGCATCGCTGAGCAGCAGCCGCAGCCAGGTCTCCTTCGGTGACTGCGCGCCGGCGTCGACGAGGTACAGCGCGGCTTCCAGCTGGCGCAGCCCCCGAGTATGACGATGCCGCGCCGCCAGGGCAGCCACGTCCTCGACCTTGACATGCGTCGCGTTGGCCAGCGCATCCAATCTGGCCACCGCCTGACGCAACGGGCCGCGGCGGCCCAGGTCGAAGGCGGTGCGCTCGGGGGTGGTGGCGACGACGCCCGCGAGGTGCTGGGATTCGCCGTCCAGGATGAGGTCGGCGCGGGTCTTGACGCCGTGCGGGGCGCGCGCGTTGCGCCAGATCAGTTCGACGGTCGCGTCGTCGTCGATCCACTTCGCCCCGTGCAAGGCGGATGCCGCCAGGCCGGAGACCACTGCTTGGCGATGTGACCACAGCCAAGCGGCCTGCGTCCGGCGCCGGAGCGTGGGCTGGACGTACTTTTCCAGATACACGTTCGGCAGGACTGCGGTGTGGTGTTTCTCCAGCTCGTGCCAGGTGACCACCCCGGCTGCCAGTGCCTCACTACCGATGAATGGCTGCCCCATGGCGGCATGCTGCCCGGGGCCACCGACACAAAAAATTGACTCTGCGCGTACCAGGCAAAAGTGCGAGTAGCTTGCCTGGTCAGCGCAGAGTCAACGGGAAAAGCTAGCGGGTCACTCGCTCTGGAAGTAGCTGAGCAGCCGCAGGATCTCCAGGTACAGCCAGACCAGGGTGACGGTCAGGCCCAGGGCGATGCCCCAGGCGGCCTTCTCGGGCGCGCCGGCCCGGATCATCTGGTCGGCGGCGTCGAAGTCGATCAGGAAGCTGAACGCCGCGATGCCGATGCACACCAGCGAGAAGATGATGGACAGCGTGCCGCCGCTGCGCAGGCCCATGCCCGCACCGTCACCGACCCCGAACATGCCCAGCACCAGGTTGCCGATCATCAGCGCCAGCACACCGAACATGGCCGCGACGAGCATGCGGGTGAACTTCGGGGTGACCCGGATGGCGCCGGTCTTGTAGACCACCAGCATGCCGCCGAACACCCCGAAGGTGCCCAGCACGGCCTGGCCGATCAGGGAGCCGGCGTTACTGGTCCCGACCGTGACCGCCGTCAGCACGAAGGAGATGGCGCCCAGGAACAGGCCCTCGAGCACCGCGTAGCTGAGCACCACGGCCTTGTTGTCCTGCTTGCGGCCCAACGTGGCGAGCAGGACCAGGCCCAGACCGCCGAAGGCGCCGATGAAGGTCAGTGGCCCGGCCAGCGCCTGGTTGGAGGCCACCAGGAAGAAGGAGACGATCGCCGAGAGGCTCAGCACCCCCAGGGTGATGCCGGTCTTGGTGACGACGTCATCGATGGTCAGCGGGCGAGTGACCTCGCGCTGCTGATACTGCGCCAAAGACGGGTCGGCCTGGTAGGTCTGGCCCACCTGCTGAGCGGTACCGGCCATGCCGGTTCCGAACTGCGCGTAGCCGCCCTGCTGCTTGGGCAACGAACGAAATACCGGGTTGCTGGTCTCCCGCACCGTCCCGATCCTCTCCTAGGGCTGTGAAGCGAAGGCTTACGAACACTGAATCAACGTTTCCCGGACCGCCTGAGTTCCCGACGGGGTTCGGGCCGTTTGCAGCCCAAACCTTACCCGCGGACCACGGGCCGCGCCTAGGGATCTACATTGCGAAGGCGTGACAGGCGAATCTGACGGCGCGGCGAACCCCGACGTCCTGGCCCGTGTCGATAACGGCGTCGGCGTCTTGACGCTGAACCGTCCGAAGGCGATCAACTCGCTGAACCTGCCGATGGTGACGGCGTTGTCCGAGGCGCTTTCCTCCTGGGCCGACGACCCCGCGGTGACGGCGGTGGTGCTGGCCGGGGCCGGCGAGCGCGGCCTGTGCGCCGGCGGTGACGTGGTCGCGATCTATCACAGTGCCAAGGCCGACGGCGCCGACGCGCGCCGATTCTTCTACGACGAGTACCGGCTGAACGCGCAGATCGGCGGGTTCGCAAAGCCCTTCGTGTCGTTGATGGACGGCATCGTGATGGGCGGCGGCGTCGGGGTCGGGGCGCACGCCAACACCCGGGTGGTCACCGACACCACCAAGATGGCGATGCCCGAGGTGGGTATCGGCTTCATCCCCGATGTCGGCGGCACCTATCTGCTCTCACGTGCACCCGGGCGGCTCGGTGTGCACGCAGCACTGACCGGCGCACCGTTCTCCGGGCCGGACGCCATCGCCTTGGGTTTCGCCGACCACTACGTGCCACATGCAGCGCTGGAGGCCTTCACCGCGGCGATCATCGCCGACGGAGTGGACAGTGCGCTGGCGGCATACGCCGTTGAGCCGCCCCCGAGTCGGCTTGCCGCACAACGCGACTGGATCGACGAGTGCTATGCCCATGACACCGTCGCGCAGATCACGGACGCCCTGGCGGGCCACGCCGACCCCGACGCCAACGCCGCGGCCGCACTGATCGGCACCCGCTCCCCGGTCGCCTGCGCGGCGACGTTGGAGGCGGTGCGCCGGGCCGGGCGCCTGGCCACGCTGGAAGAGGTCCTCATTCAGGAGTACCGGGTGTCGTGCGCGTCGCTGCGCACCCATGACCTGGTGGAGGGCATCCGCGCCCAGTTGGTCGACAAGGACCGCAATCCGCAGTGGTCACCGGCCACGCTGGCCCAGGTGAGCCCCGCCGACATCGACAGCTACTTCGTCCCCGCCGATCCCGACCTGACCTTCTAAAGGAGTCACCATGAGCTACGAGACCATCCTCGTCGACCGCGACGGCCGCGTCGGCACCATCACGTTGAACCGGCCACAAGCCCTCAACGCCCTCAACAGTCAGGTGATGAACGAAGTCACCACCGCCGCAGCCGAATTCGACGCCGACCCCGGGATCGGCGCGATCATCATCACCGGCAGCGCCAAGGCATTCGCCGCCGGAGCCGACATCAAAGAGATGGCCGACCTCAGCTTCGCCGAGGTGTTCGCCGCGGACTTCTTCGCCGCCTGGTCCAAGCTGGCCGCGGTGCGCACCCCGACCATCGCCGCGGTGGCCGGACACGCCTTGGGCGGCGGCTGCGAACTGGCGATGATGTGCGATCTGCTGATTGCCGCCGATACCGCCAAGTTCGGTCAGCCCGAGATCAAGCTGGGTGTGCTGCCCGGCATGGGCGGCTCACAACGGCTGACCCGGGCGATCGGCAAGGCCAAGGCCATGGACCTGATCCTGACCGGCCGCACCATCGACGCCGCCGAAGCCGAGCGCTCCGGCCTGGTCTCGCGCGTGGTGCCCGCCGATGACCTGCTTACCGAGGCCGGCAAGGTGGCCGCCACCATCGCCGGAATGAGCCTGTCGGCGGCCCGCATGGCCAAGGAAGCCGTCAACCGGGCCTTCGAATCCACCCTGGCCGAAGGGCTGCTCTACGAGCGCAGGCTGTTCCACTCGGCGTTCGCCACCGATGACCAGACCGAGGGCATGGCCGCCTTCACCGAGAAGCGTCCCCCCAACTTCACCCACCGCTGAGCTGACCGGCGATGAGCACCCCCACCGCAACCACCGCGCCCGCGCCACCGGCGGCCCATGAGCCCTGGTGGGTTCGGCATTACACGTTCACCGGAACCGCGGTGGGCCTGGTGTTCCTGTGGCTGTCGCTGACGCCGTCGCTGCTGCCGCGGGGTCCGCTGTTCCAGGGCTTGGTCAGTGGCGGCTCGGGCGCGATCGGCTATGCGCTGGGGGTGTTCTCGGTCTGGCTGGTGCGCTACATGCGCTCGGAAGACACCAGCCCGCCGGCCCCGCGCTGGGCCTGGCGCGTGCTGATCCCGATCGCGGTCGTCATCCACCTCTGGGTGGTGTGGACCATCCACGGGTGGCAGGACCAGATGCGCGACCTCATGGGTGTGCCGAGGCTGGTTTGGTACAACTACCCGCAGGCCGGGGCCATCGCGGTGGTGACCCTGTTCATTCTGGTCGAGATCGGCCAGATGATCCGGCTAGTGCTCAAGTTTCTGGTGCACCAGCTCGAACGCGTTGCCCCGCCGCGGGTTTCGGCTGTGGTTGCGGTGTCGTTGCTGCTGACGCTGGCTGTGGCGGTGCTCAACGGTGTGGTGCTCAAGCAAGCCATGCACATCATGAACAGCACGTTCAGCTCGATCAACGATGAGGCCAGCCCCGACCGGGCCGCCCCGTCGACCCGGCTGCGTTCCGGTGGACCCGAGTCGCTGGCCTCCTGGGAGTCCCTGGGCCATCAGGGCCGCATCTTCGTGGCAGGTGGCCCCAGCCTGGCGCAGCTCAGCGAGTTCAACGGCGCACCGGCCACCGAGCCGATCCGCGCCTACGCCGGCCTGAATTCCGCGGACGGCATCAAGGCGACGGCGGAGCTGGCGGCGGCCGAGTTGGCTCGTACCGGTGGACTGAACCGCGCCGTGGTTGCGGTGGCCACCACCACCGGCACCGGCTGGATCAACGAGGCCGAGGCCTCCTCGCTGGAATACATGTTCAACGGCAACACCGCGATCGTGAGCATGCAGTATTCGTTCCTGCCCAGCTGGTTGTCGTTCCTGGTCGACAAGGAGAACGCCCGCCAGGCGGGCGTCGCCCTGTTCGAGGCGGTCGACAAACGGGTGCGGGCGCTGCCGGAGGCCAAGCGCCCCAAGGTGGTGGTGTTCGGCGAGAGCCTGGGCTCGTTCGGCGGCGAGGCGTCCTTCATGAGCCTCAACAATGTGCTGGCACGCACCGACGGTGCGTTGTTCTCCGGGCCGACGTTCCAGAACACCATCTGGACCGACCTGACCCTCAACCGCGATCCCGGGTCACCGCAGTGGCTGCCGATCTATCACGATGGCAGCGCCGTGCGGTTCGTGGCGCGCCCGGATGACTTGAAGCGGCCCGACAGTCCTTGGGGCGCACCGGATACCCCCAAGGTGGTGTACCTGCAGCACGCCTCCGACCCGATCGCGTGGTGGCACCCGGATCTGCTGTACCACAAGCCCGACTGGCTCAAGGAGCCCCGCGGTTATGACGTGCTGCCGCAGGTGCGCTGGTTTCCGATCGTGACGTTCCTGCAGGTCTCGGCCGACATGGCGGTGGCGATCGACGTGCCTGCCGGGCACGGCCACAGCTACGTGGCCGACGTCGCCAACGCGTGGGCGGCGATCCTACATCCAGCGACGTGGACCCCGGAGAAAACCGAACGGCTCCGACCACTGCTGCACTCCAATGCCTAGCTCCGTCGCCCGGAAGGGCTCCACCAGCTCACCGGCGGCGGCCAGGGCCTGGTAGCCGCCGATGACGTCGGTAGCCCGGTGCAGACCCAGCTCCTGTAGTGCGGCCGCGGCCAAGCTGGAGGTGTAGCCCTGCGAGCACAGGATGATCCACTGCACGTCGTCGTTCACCGCCTGCGGCAGCCGGGCGTCGCTGGTCGGATCGCAGCGCCACTCCAGCACATTGCGCTCGATCACCAGGGCGCCGGGCACCTCCCCCTCCTGGGCGCGCTGGGCGGCGGGCCGGATGTCGACCAGGTAAGCCCCGCCGCGCAGCGCCGCGGGCACCTCGTCGGCGTGCAGACGCTGCAACCGGGCCCGCGCAGACTCCAGGACGTGGTCGATGCGGCTGGTCAGCTGCGTCACGCTCATGATGCCTCCGGGTGCTGGGTGAGTTCGGTGCGCTGCCTGCGCAAAGTATTGCCCGGCGCGACGTCGTAGTAGGACATTTCCACCAAAGGCGGCGAGTAGGCGTGCACGCTCAGCGTAGGGACCGGCGCCGCGCCCGGCTCGGGTTCGGGGGCCGACGGCGCCCAGACCACGTCATGCACCCAGCCCCGGCTGAAGGCGGCCTGGTCTCCGGCGTCGAGCCGCCTGCGCGCCAGCTGGCGCCCATCCCAGTGGAACTCATCCAGGGAACCGGACAGCACGGTGAGCGCGCCCAGCGAATCGCCGTGATCGTGCAGTTCGGTGGCGTGGCCGGGCACCCAGCTGATCAGCCAGATGTCGAGCCGATCGTCGCCGTGAATGCGCGCGAACCAGCGCTGGTCGTCGGGCAGCCCGGCGGCGGGCAGCAGGTGGTTGTAGCGGCCCTGCAGCACCGCGTCGGCGGCCAGGTCGGTGGTCTGCAGGAGGTCGGGCTGTGGTAGTGAGCGCGGCCGGGAGGCCGGGCGGCGCAGCGCGATGGGATCGGCGATAACCATGGTGAGAACTCCAGAACGGATGGGGTGGATTCACGACAGGGCGGCGGCAGCGTTCAGCTGCGGCAACAACAACCCTGGAAAGCCACGTACTCCATCACAGCGGCCATGCTAGGCGAGCGCGCACCGGCCATCGTTTGCCCCGGCGCGTCAGTCCGGTCCGCCTTCAGCAGAAATATCGGCCATGAGCTGCGTTTTCTGGCGATATGGGGGTTGAAATCGCGATGAGGCGAAGAACTACCAGGGTGGTACCCGCAAAATGGTCACCATGACCTCTGCTGCGGAACATCGAGCGGCCCGTCCGCCGCGGGTGGCTCTGGTGCTGGGCAGCGGCGGGGCGCGCGGCTACGCCCACATCGGGGTGATCGCCGAGCTCCGCGACCGCGGCTTCGACATCGTCGGGATCTCCGGTTCGTCGATGGGTGCGCTGGTGGGCGGGCTGGAGGCGGCCGGACGGCTCGACGACTTCGCCGAGTGGGCCAAATCGTTGACGCAGGGCGCGGTGCTGCGGCTGCTGGATCCCTCCTTCACCGCCGCGGGGGTGCTGCGAGCGGAGAAGATCCTCGATGTGGTTCGCGACATCCTGGGCGACACCAACATCGAGGATCTGCCGATTCCCTATACGGCCGTCGCGACCGATCTGATCGCGGGGCGGTCGGTGTGGCTGCAGCGCGGACCGATCGACACCGCCATCCGGGCCTCGATCGCCATTCCCGGGGTGATCGCGCCGCACGTGGTCGACGGGCGGCTGCTGGCCGACGGCGGGATCCTCGATCCCCTGCCGATGGCTCCGTTGAGTTCCGTCAACGCCGATCTGACGCTGGCGGTGAGCCTCAACGGCGGTGAAACGACCACTGCCGGCCCGCCCGCCGAGGACGCCGAACGGGTTGTCACTCCGGGGCGGTTGAACCGCATGTGGCGCAGCACATCTGCACTGCTGGACACCAGCGGGGCCCGCTCGCTGCTGGACCGGCCTACGGCGCGCGCGATCCTGGATCGCTTCAGCAGCGGCGAGTCCGAGTCCGGTGAGGGCGAGGAGTCCGTGCCCGAGGTACCCAAACTCGGCAGTTTCGAGGTGATGAACCGGACCATCGACATCGCCCAGGCGGCGCTGGCCCGGCATCAACTGGCGTCGCACCCGCCCGACCTGCTGATCGAGGTGCCGCGAGTGGCCTGCCGCAGTCTGGACTTTCACCGCGCCGCGGAGTTGATCGACGTGGGCCGCGAACTGGCCGCGCGTACCCTCGACGCGGCGAGACCGCTTTAGCCCGAGAAGAACTCGCTGATTGCGGCGGCCTGCCGGCGGCCCTGTTCGCGTCCGGCGTGCGCCGAGGGCACCCGGCATGCGGGGTCCAGCGGATTGGAGCCGAAGGCGCGGATCGCGTCGTCATCGGCCAGCACCGCGCAGACTCGGCCCTCGAACGCGTTGACCTCGGCGCCGATCCCGCCGCCGGCGGGCACCAGCAGCACCGCTTCGGAGCAGTCGGCGGCCACGTCGAGGTTGATGGTGCTGCGCACGCCGCCGTCCATGTAGCGGTGCGCGCCCAGCACCACCGGAGGCCAGGCGCCCGGTACCGCACAGCTGGCGGCCACCGCGTCGATGAGTTCCACACCGGAATCGCGGTCGAAGACCTTCAGTTCCCCGGTGTCGATATCGATCGCGGTGATCCGCAGGATCCGGTCCGGCCAGTCGTGGGACGGCAGGCGGTCGGCGATGATCGCCCGGCGCACCGGCGCGGCCATGGTCTGCGCCGCCAGGGCCACCGCGCCGATACCCTGCAGCTTCTGGGCGGTGGTGGTGTTGGGCTCGGTGATGGCCGCCATGAACAGGTCGGTCAGCGCGTCGGCCCCCACACCGGGATCGACCTCCGATGACGTCTGCGCCACCTGCCGGGCGAACAGGTCCTGCAGGCTCATTCCACTGCCGAGTTGAGCTGCCACCGCCGAGCCGGCCGATGTCCCCACCAGCACCGCCGATTCCAGCAGTTTCTGTGCGGTGGACGGAGATTCGTCGGCGATACCGCACAGCACACCGGTCTCCCAGGCGATGCCGGCCACCCCACCGCCGCCGAGCACCAGGGCACGCTTGGTCATCGGACTCACACCGCCGGGTGTTGGGCCGCCGCGGCCACCGGATTCAGATCTTCGTGTCGCAGTTGCCGCGCGGGCGGCTCGGGCAAGACCAGTCGACGGGTGATCCGCAGGCCCGCGTCGACGTGCACCAGCTGACCCGGCTCGATCGGTTCCCAGCGGGTCTCACCGTCCATCGGCTCGGTGGCGAAAACCACCGCGGGCCGACCGCGCAGCTGGGCAGCATCGGCTCGAATCCGATTGGTGCGCAAGGTCAAACCTCCAGGTTCTGTGCCGTCTCGTCGGTCCAGGATATAGAGCGCGTTGGGCTCGGGGTACCGTAGCGCCCACATATCGGTGGCGGTGCTCAACAGCAGGTTGAGCGCGTAGATGGGCACGTTGGCCGCGAGCCAGCGCACGGCGTCGACCAGGCCTCCCGCCACGTCCCCGCGCCGCGCTCGTATCGAGGCGGTGATCAGGGCGAAGACTCGTTCGGAATCGGTATCGCCTCGCACCAGACCGTAGGCGTCGACCTCGCGCAGCCGCTGATCGATGGCGGGGAGATCTTCGACGACGCCGTTGTGCGCGAAGATGCGGTTGTCCTGCAGGAAGGGGTGGGTGTTGACGACGCTCCGAGCGCCAGTGGTGGCATAGCGCACGTGCGCGACGAAGGTGGTGCCGGTCAGTTCCTGCGCCTCGGTGGCGAATTCGGTGTCCTGCCACGCCGCGATCGGCTGTTTACGCAGCCGCGATTGCCCGTAGCCGTCGAACACACCCAGGCCCGTGCCGTCGGGGTTGCGCCGGCTCTGTTCGGCCAGGCTGTCCGCGGCGTCGAGCAGCCAGAATGTAGAGGTCACGACGCTGGTCCCGGCGTGCAGCCCGAAGAGTCGGCACATGGCGGGGCTCAGCGGGCCAGGTGCGGCGCGGCCCGGCCGGTGAGCGGCGGCAGGTCGAAGAATCCGGCGATGCCGGGTGCGGCCGCGCAGGTCGCCGGGATGGCGTTGACGCAGTGCGCCGCGGTGGCCACGATGCCCGGGTTGCTGATCAGCCCGGCCTCGACGGTCTCGGGCTGCCAGCCCTTGACGGTGACGAAGGTGTCGGGGTTGCCCCGCACCTCCATCTCGTAGCGCTCCCCCGCGGGCCCGAAAGTCCATGCCGGGTCGAGGTTTTCCTCACCCATGTACCAGTTGACGGTCACCCGGGCCACCACCTCGTCGCCGACGGTGGCTTCCCAGTGGAACCGGCGTCCCGCCACCTGTCCGGGCTCGATGGTGCCGATCGGCGACTCGATGGGAGCGGTGGCGACCGCCACCTCCTGCGAAGAGCGGATGTTCTCGTCGGCGGCGAATCCGAGCCGGTCCACGCACAGCCGCACCGATTGCCGGAACCCGCCGTCGAGCAGCTTCTGCATGGGGCCGCTGAGCGCCTGATCCGGTGTGCCACCGAAGCCCATGACGTAGCGCAGCACGTCCGGGGCGTCGTAGGTGCGCAGGTCGGAATACTCTTCGCCGCGAATGAATGTCACGCCGGTGGACATCACCGACAGCAGCAGCGGGAACAGTTCGGTGGCGGCACCGGGGCCGATTCCGGCGCCGTGCAGGGTCACGTTGCCCTCACGCGCGGCGGCCTCCAGCGGTGCGGCCTCCTTCTCGGTGGGGTAGAACCAGCCGACCGGGGTGACGACGTTCTTGCCGGCGCGCAGCAGCGTGGCGACCTCGTCGGGGTTGGGCAGCAGGGGGGCGTAGATCACGGCGTCGGCATCGAGCGCGAGGATCTCCTCGACACTGTCGGTGGCCGTCACCCCGATCGGTTCGGTGCCGATGATCTCTCCGACGTCCTTGCCGCTCTTGGCCTTCGAGTGGACCCAGCAGCCCACCAGCTCCAAGTCCGGGTGCTCGAGCACGCCCTTGATCGCGGCCACTCCGACTCCCCCGGTTGCCCATTGGATGACACGCAGGCTCATCAGTCATGCACCTCACTCACTTGGTAGTGGCCCTCGGCGTAGCGGGCCCGGATGGTCTTCTTGTCGTATTTGCCGACGCTGGTGCGCGGGATCGCCTCGATGAACGTCCAGCGCTCCGGCAGCCACCAGCGGACCACCTTGTTCGACAGGAAGTTTCGCAGTTCGGCACCGGTGACGGTGGCTCCGGAGCGGGCCACCACGACGGCCAAGGGCCGTTCCTGCCAGCGCTCGTCGGGAACCCCGACCACAGCCGCCTCCACCACATCGGGGTGGCCGATCAGCTCGTTCTCCAGTTCCACCGAGGAGATCCACTCCCCACCGGACTTGATGACGTCCTTGGCCCTGTCGGTCAGCGTGATGAAGCCCTGCTGGTCGATGCGGCCCACGTCGCCGGTGCGCAGCCAGCCCGAGGAGAACTTCGACTCGTCCTGGCCCAGGTAGTAGGCCCCGGTGATCCAGGCGCCACGCACTTCCAGCTCGCCGACCGACTCGCCATCGTTGGGCAGCACCTGGTCTTCGTCATCGACGATGCGGGTCTCAACGCCGCACACCGGCCGTCCCTGGGTGCCCCGCAGCACCCAGTGCTGTTCTGCCGGGGTGCCCGGCGGCGGCCAGGCCATGGTGGCCATGGGCGAGGTCTCGGTCATGCCCCACAGTTGCCGCACGTGCACCCCATGGCGCTGCTCAAAAGCCTGCATCAACGACACCGGCACCGCCGACCCACCGCAGGCCACCAACCGCAATGACGAAATATCATGGCCCGGTTCGCGTTCCAGATAGTGCATCACGTCGTTCCAGATGGTGGGTACCGCGCCGGCGATGGTGGCGCGTTGCGATTCGATCAGCCCGACCAGCGAGGCGGCATCCAGATGCCGGTCGGGCATCGCCAGGTCCGCCCCGGCCATCAGCGCCGAGTACGGCAGCCCCCAGGCGTTGGCGTGAAACATCGGCACGATCGGCAGGACGCAGTCGATGGCACCGATCGCGGTCCCGTTGGTGGTGCAGCCCGCCATGGCGTGCAGGTAGCTGGAGCGGTGGCTGTAGACCACCCCCTTGGGGTTGCCGGTGGTGCCGCTGGTGTAGCACATGGCGGCCGCGGAGTTCTCGTCGATCACCGGCCAGTCGAACTCGTCGGATTCGGCGGCCAGCAGGGCGTCGTAGTCCAACACGGTCTTGCCCGCGGCCGCCAGCGGGGCGGTGTCGCCGTCGCCGACGACGATCACGGTGTGCACGGTGTCCAGCTGCCCCAGCACCGGCGCCAGCAGCGGGATCAGCGAGGCGTCCACCAGCACCACCTGGTCTTGCGCCTCGTTGGCGATGAAGACGATCTGCTCGGCGAACAGTCGGATGTTGAGCGTGTGCAGCACCGCGCCCATCGCCGGCACCGCCAGGTAGGCGGCCAGGTGTTCGGTGTTGTTCCACATGAACGTGGCTACCCGCTGGTCGCCGGTGATGCCGATGCGCCGCAGCGCGTTCGCCAGCCGGCCCACCTGCTGGCCCAGCTCGCGATAGGTGGTGACGCGGTAGCCGTCGTCGCCCATGGTGGTGACGGTGCGGGCACCGTGGACGGCGGTGACGTGATTCAAGATGGCACCGACCGTCAACGGCCAGTGCTGCATGGTGCTGCGCATCGATCTATTCGATCACGCCGCCCTCAGCGGTGAGACGTGGGTTACACCGCGGTTTCGAGCTGCAGGATCCGGGTGACGGCGTCGTCGAGTTCGAGCTGCTCGTGCAGGGACGCCGACGGCGCCGGCAGGCCGCGCAGGGAGGCGACGGTGACCTTGCCGTTGAACCCGGCGATGTAGAGCTTGCCGCCATCGGGGCTCTCCACAGCACACGACGGGTCGGCGATTCCGGTCAGCGTGCCCAGGGTCTCGCCGGTGCGGGCGCAGACCACCAGGACGCCCGCCTGAGTCACCAGGTAGACGCGCTGCCCGTCGCGGCCCGCGATCAGCTGGATCAGGGGAGCCTCGATAGCCCGGGTGTAGGCCAGGGAGTGGGTGCGGGCGTCGATGACGTGCACCAGGCTGCGGCCTTCGGGACCGGCGGTGGCCACATACAGCCGTGCACCGTCGGGACTGACGGCCAGGTCGATGATCGAGGCGCCGACGGTGAGGGAATCGAGAACGTTGAGGTCACGGTCCAGCACGGTGACGGTGTCGCCGGCGGGCTGGCGGACCGCGGCGTAGAGCCGTCGGCCGTCCGCGCTGATCCTCAGGCCAGCGGCAGCCGCCCCGACGTGCCCGGACACACCAACCGACCGGGCGGGACGCATAGCCGCGTCCAGCGCGAGGACGTCCACGCCGGCCGAGCCGGTCCGGGTGAGGTAGACGCGACTGCTGGTCGGGTCGGTGACCAGGTCACCGATGTCCATGGCCACCGGGTAACACCCGGCGATCTCGGCGGTGTCGACGTCGATGGCCAGCACCGCATCCAGCGCGGTGGAACCCGCGGTGACATAGACGAAGCCGGTACCGGCCGGGCCCGCGGCGATGGAGAACGGCTCGTTGGCCTGGAAAACGGTGCTCACGACCCGGCAGGTGACGGTGTCGATGATGGAGACGGTGTCGTCGCCGAAGTTCGTGGCCAGCAGTCGCCGTCCGTCCGCGGTGACCGCCAGGCCCCCGATGGGGCCGCGGTCCAGCGTCACGGTGCGGGAGGGGCGGGCTGCTGCAGAGGTGGCCAATCTATAAGCCGGCACTTCGTCCACATCGCTCCTATCAACCACGGTTCGTATCGCTCACGTTCGTCTCGTCACTGCCTACGCTCACCACGGCTGCCGCAGGGCGGCCCGGTTCCGATTGAGGACGCCGGGGGTAGGCGTTCGGTCGATAGTAGCGGTGAATTCTAGGTAAACCGAAAAATGTCCCAATTATTGTGATCGACGTCGCACACCAATCCCAACTGCACCACGCCACCGCCCGCAAAACCGCAGGATAAGGGTTCGTAGCAACGTGCGCTCTTAGACATGAGCAGGTAATATTCACCTAACGGCAACCCGCTGCGCATGCCGTGATTGGCGTTAAAATAAGAAATTAAGAACTCTCACCAGGCAATTCCAGACGCGAACGTCACACAGGTCTTGCATTTTTTACGACGGGCGGGTAGGCGCCGGGTAAAGGTGCCGGTCACGCGGTGGCGGCGCGGGTGGTGAGGGGCCGAACCTAGGATTCGCACCCCACGCCGTCGCCGTTTCGATCCAAGTCGTAGATGTCGGTACCCACGACCGTGACGGGCCCCTGGACATAGGCCGGGCCGTTGCCGCTGCCGCCTGCACGGTCGACGTCACGCGCGATCGGCACGCAGGCGCCGGAGTAGTTGGAGTCGCACTGCGGGTCGTGACGCTGGGAGTTAGATACAGCGTTGGCCGCTGGGGCGAGGACGCACGACGCGGCCGAGACGACTGCGAGCACGATCGGTTTCCACATGGCGATAGAAGGTATCCCGGCGAGCCGGAGTGCGTGCGGTTTTGTGGAACCGGTTCCCGGAAATCGCTCCGGGGTCTAGTGAGGGGTGTCGATCGTTACCCCCATGAAGCCAATGCGAGTGGCACTGATCAGCACCATCGCAGCAATCACGGTGGCCTTGGGCACAGCGATCGCGAGCGCCGAGCGCACATCCCCAACCCCTCGACCGGCGACTGCGCCGGCGGGTCGATGGGATCACCCATATGGATGGGTTTTTGCAATGGCGAGCACTACCCGGACGGCAGCTACTGGCACACCCGCCAATGGGGCATTCCGATCTATGGCAGCCCCAATGGCCTAGCTGGGACGAACGGCGGTCCCAACGGCGCTGAGGGCCCTGCCTAGCTGCGCTGCTGGTTCTGCTCGTCGACCGGTGCGCCGACCTCGGCCCGCTTCGCCGGGTTCGAGGTGATCTCGTCGATCACCGTGTGGATGAACCGCATCTTCTCCAGCACCGGTGGCGGAAGCACGAACGGGTAGATGTCGTCCTTGCCCATCGACCGGTTCAGCTGGTTCAGCGCCCAGGACAGCGGCAGCCACTGGTCGATCATCGTGTCGAAACTGCTGGGGCCCAGCACCTTGCGCTCGTAGGTCGCGGTGGCCGGCGCGAAGCCGAACGCGGCCGCGGTGTCGAGGGTGTCGCGGATGTGCAGGTAGTGCGCGAACGTCTCGGCCCAGTCCTCGGCGGGGTGCATGGTGGCGTACGACGAGACGTAGTCGTTTTCCCAGCCCGGGGGCGCCCCTTCGCTGTAGTGCCTGTCGAGCGCGGCCTGGTAGTCGGCCTCGGGGTCGCCGAACAGTTCGTGGTAGCGCTGCAGATAGTCCTGCGAGGTCCCGATCAGCCGGTATTGGTAGTAGTGACCGATCTCGTGGCGGAAGTGCCCAAGCAGGGTCCGGTACGGCTCGTCCATCGAGATTCGCAACTGCTCGCGGTGTACATCGTCGCCCTCGGCCAGATCCAGGGTGATCACGCCGTCCTCGTGGCCGGTGAACACCTTCTCGTACTGGCTGGACAACAGATCGAAGGCCAGGCCGAACTGCGGGTCGACGTCGCGGCCGACAATCGGCAGCTTGAGCTCATGCAGTTCGGCGATCAGCCTGCGCTTGGCCCGCTCTGCAGCGGCGAACGCCGCCAGCGCGACGGGTTCGGCGTCGCTCGGGCGGGTCCGGGTCAATGCACACGACACACACAGCTTGGGGATCGGACCCTTCTCGACCAGCCAATTACATTCGGCCAGATGCAGATTCGCGCACAGTTGGAACTGGCCCTCGTCGACCGCGCCCGCGTGTTCGCTCTCCTCGGCGGGCGCAATCACCAGCAGCGCCATGTCGTCGAGCGAAAAGCCCAGCGCACTCTTGCAATTCAGACACAACGAGTTCTCGAACGACAGCCGTTGCCCGCAATTGGGGCAGATGAAGTCACGCACGGAGGATTCCCCCGGTATACGGGGCGACGTCGACCGACACATCGATCACGCTACTCTCGGAATCCGTGTAGATGATGCCGCGCAGCGGCGGCACATCGGCATAGTCACGACCGAACCCGACCGTCACGTAACGTTCATCGACCATTTGGTTGTTGGTCGGGTCCAGGCCCAACCACACGTTCTGCGGCGTCCACACCGACGCCCAGGCGTGCGTCGCGTCCACACCCACCATGCGTTCCTTCCCCGGAGGTGGGTCGGTCGCCAAGTACCCGGAGACGTAGCTGGCGGCCAGACCGTTGGCGCGCAGGCAGGCGATCGCCAGCCGCGCGAAGTCTTGACATACCCCCTCCCGGGCCGCCAGAACCTCGCTCACTTGGGTGGATACCGTCGTCGACCCGGACCGGTAGGTGAAGTCGGTGAAGATCCGGGACGTCAGGTCGCGCAGCACCTCGATCAGCGGCCTTCCGGCGACAAAACTCGGCGCGGCGTAGTCACGTACCTCGTCGGTGATCTCGGGCGGCTGAAGGTCGAGGGTGAACTCGGTGGCCAGCGCGCCGACGGGACGCGCGTTCTCCCACGGTGCTTGCGCCGACGGCCCCCGGTACAGGGTCGGCGCCGGTGGGTCGACCTCAACGACGGAGCGGCTGGTGACGACCAGCCTGTGGTGCTTTTCGATGACGTGGAAGTACGAACTGATGTTGCCGTAGCCGTCCCGGCTGGTGGAGCTGTCCTCGGGCTCGGGTTCGATGGTCAGCTCGTGGAACAGGCAGCGTTGCCGTGCGGAGTCGCGCGGGGTCAGGAACCCACGGCCGTAGGAGCTGGTGACGACATCGGAGTACCGGTACTCGGTGCGGTGGGTGATCTCATAGCTGCGGCTGTCCGCGGAGTCGGTGGGGCCGTCGGGGAACGCGGTCACGGCATCACCCGCCGCTCATCGGGTCCCCACAACGGCTGCATGTCGCCCGGCAGGGACAGGTGGATCGTGGTGATCACCGACGACAACTCACGCAGATCGCGGTGGATGGCCGACATCAGCTCGGCGAGTTCTTCGCGTCGGCCGTCGGCGGTGACTTCTTCGAGTTCGGCTGGCTCGATGCGGCGCAGTCGGGCGGCGATCTCGTCGACCATCCGTTCGGGGCGCGACGACCCCGTCGACCCCGGTAGCGCCTTGAGGTGCGCGCGGATCAGTTCGAGTTGGTAGACCAGTGAGCGCGGGTTCTCCACGTCGAACAGCACCAGCTCGGCGACCCCGGCGATGCTGATCTTGCCGGGGTTGCGCCGCCGGTATATGACCAGTGATTCGCATGCCACCAACGTGGATTCGGTGATGGTCTGCTCGGCCCCCGGGGTGCGGACGGTGCTCAGCGTGGAGCGCAGCAGCGCCGTCAGCGCCAGGCCGCGCTCGATGCGCTTGCCGATGTCCATCATGGTCCAGCCGACGTCGCGGACCACCGACTCCGAGACCACTCCCGACAGGGCCAGCATGCATGCCATGGTCAGCGTGTTGGTCGAGGCAAGGAACGTGTCCCCTTCGGCCCGCGAATCCGGCGGTGTGTCAGGGGCGTTTAACAGTGCCCGCTCGGCTGCGGACAGCACCATCCAGGTGTCGTTGGACATCTGATCACGCACCGCGCGCGCAGCCAGCCCCAGCCGCTCCACCGACTGGGCGAGCGAACCGGGTCGGTGCCGGTCGGCGGTCAGCGCCCACAGTGTGGTCGGCGCGGTGGCCACCATCTCGGCATAGTCGGACCCGGCGCCGGTGTCGGTCCCGGTCAGTTGTCCGAGTGCGGTCAGCAGCACCGGCACGCATTCACTGCCGTCCATCGTTCTGCGATACCGGAATTCGTGATAGCGCTCGCGGGTCACGGTCAGCAGCCGCGCCGTCTGCTCGGCGCGTTCGGCATAGCGGCCGATCCAGAACAGGTCTGCCAGCACGCGTGGCGAGCTGACCTCCTGGGTGGGGCTGGCGTTGGCAAGCGCCGGCAGCCCCGGCGCTTCGCTCGAGACCTTCTCCGCGGTGACCCGGCTCGAAGTGCGAACCCAGACATCTTTGGCGGCAACGGTTTCGAGTTGGTATGCAGCCGGCCCCTCCGCCAGCAGGTAGCCCAGGCCGCCGATCATCGGGGCATACCCGCCGCGCTGGGCCACCGTGAACAGCCGGAGCCCGACCGCCGACGACGACAGGCCGCGGGGCAGATAGTCCGCCGGCGCCGAGGAGAACTGCGGGAGCTCTTGGCCGACCCACTGCCACGGTGTCGCGGCGATGCGGGCCGCCAGCTCATCGCGCTGCGCCGCCGACAGCGTCGGCCCGGTGATCGGGTCGCCGCCGGTGACCGGTTTGATCAGCAAAGAGGACAGGTTCGCCAACAGATGCGAGCGTTCGGCGTCGATGCCGCCCCAGTACAGCGACGTGGTCGGCAGCAGCGGCGTCTCGTCGAGCAGGACCTCGGCCAGTTCCGGGAGGAAGCGAAGCAGCCCCGGGCTTTCCAGCACACCGCTGCCCAGGGTGTTGACGACGGTCACCGCGCCGCGGCGAAGCACCTCGACCAGGCCGACCACGCCCAATCGCGACGACGCCCGCAGATCGAGCGGATCGGCGTAGTGGGCGTCCACCCGGCGCAGCACGACGTCGACCCGCTTGAGGGTGCCCATCGAGCGCATCCACAGCTTGCCGTCGCGCACCACCAAGTCGGCGCTCTCCACCAGCGGCAGGCCCAGCACGCTGGCCAGGTAGGCCTGGTCGAACGCGGTCTCGGAGTGGATGCCGGGGCTGAGCACGACGATCACGGGCTCCTCGGCGGACTCAGGGGCGGCATCGACGAGGGCCAGTCGCAGCGCCTGCGCCCACGGCGAAGTGGGCCGCGGGCCGATCTGCTCATAGAGGTCCGGGATCGCATGCGCGACCACCCTGCGGTCGGCCAGGGCGTACCCGGCGCCGGACGGCGCTTGGGTCCAGTCGGCGTTGACCACGAAATCCCCCGTCGCGGTCCTGCTGACGTCGCAGCCGTGCATGAACAGCTGATGCCGACCGGGCACCTCGATGCCGCGGGCAGCCCGCAGGTACCCGGGGTGGGCGAACACCAGCTCGGGCGGCAGCACGCCTGCGGTGATGCAGCGGCGCTCGCCGTACACGTCGGTCAGCACCGCGTCGAGCACCCGCGAACGCTGTACCAGTCCGGCTTCCAGCTGGTCCCAGTCCGAGGCCGAGACCACCAGCGGCAGCGCGTCGAGCTGCCAGGGCACCGCGACGGTTTCCTCACCGTCCGGACCAGTGCGCACGTAGGTGATGCCGTCGTTGTCGACAAGCCCGCGCACCACCTCGCGGAGCCGGTCGAGCCCGCCGCGGCCGCGGTCGCGCACGCAGTCGGCGAGTTCCTGCCACGCCGGGCGCACGTCACCGGCCGCGTCGACCAACTCGTCGTAGCCGTCGGAGGCCTGCGGTTGCACGTCGAACAACGCCCGCTGCGCGCGCATGCTGGCATACGGCGTCAGCGGGTTTTCAACATCGGTGGTTCCGGCACCGTGGTGCGGGCTCGGAGGGATTGCGGGGAAGGCCATTACTGCAGAACGGTACGCACTCGTCGCAAATCCAAGATGCCCGGTGCGCCCACGTCCGTCGATTGGCGGGCCTGCTTCTCCTTGAGCGCCGCGAGGTCCACAATGCCGGGCGTGAAGCCGGTGGCCTCGAACCGCCGGGCACGACGGGACTCGGCCTCGACCGCATTGACCGGCGGCGTGTCATAGGAACGACCCCCGGGATGGGACACGTGGTAGGTGCATCCGCCGCGCGACACCCCGCTGGCGGCGTCCACCATCTCGAACCGCAGCGGCCCGTCGACGGTGATCGACGGGTGCAGCGCGCTGGGAGGCTGCCAGGCCCGGTAGCGCACTCCCCCGACCTGGACGTCGGGGTTGTCGGTGGCCAGCATCGGGACGGGGTGGTCGTTGACGGTCACGATGAACCGGTCGCGGTCGGCACCGATGAGCCGGACCTGCAGGCGCTCCACGGAGGAGTCGACGTAGCGGGCGGTGCCGCCGGCCGTCGACTCCTCACCGAGCACATTCCACGGTTCGATCGCGCCGCGCAGCTCGATCTCCACCCCGCCGAACACCGCGGTGCCGATCCGCGGGAACCGGAACTCGGTGAAGGGATCCAGCCAGCTGGTGTCGAACTCGATGCCATGCGCGCGCAGATCGGCGGCAACTTCGGCGATGTCGTGGATGAGGAAGTGCGGCAACAGGTATCGGCCGTGCAGGTTGGCGCCGTGGCGGATCAGCGGGGCACGCAGTGGTTCGTCCCAAAACCAGGCCACCAGTGAGCGAACGAGCAGCGACTGCACCATCGCCATCTGCGGGTGCGGCGGCATCTCGAAGCCGCGCAGCTCGAGCAGGCCGAGCCGGCCGCGCGCACTGTCGGGGCTGTAGAGCTTGTCGATGCAGAACTCGGCGCGGTGGGTGTTTCCGGTGATGTCGGTAAGGAGGTGGCGCAGTGCCCGGTCCACGACCCACGGGGAGGCGTCGGCCTTCGACAGCCGGTCGATCTCAGCGAACGCGATTTCCAGCTCGTACAGCGCTTCCGGGCGTCCCTCGTCGACCCGCGGCGCCTGCGAGGTGGTGCCGATGAAGCGGCCGGAGAACAGGTAGGACAGCGACGGGTGGCGCTGCCAGTACGTCAGCAGCGACACCATCAGGTCGGGCCGGCGCAGCAACGGCGAATCCGCGGGTGTGGTGCCGCCGAGGGTGATGTGGTTCCCGCCTCCGGTGCCGCCGTGGGTGCCGTCGACGTCGAACGCCTCGGTCGACAGGCGCGCGAGCCGCGCCTGTTCGTACAGCGTCTCCAGCTGCGCGCGCTGCTCGGCAAAGCCCGCGGTGGGCGCGACGTTGACCTCGATCACGCCGGGGTCCGGGGTGATCGACATGGAGGTCAGCCTCGGGTCGGCGGGCGGGCCGTATCCCTCGATCACCACGGGAGAGTCGATGGCGGCTGCGGCCCCCTCGATCCGGCCGATCAGGTCGACGAAATACTCGAGTTCGTCGGTGGGCGGCAGGAACACATACAGCAGGCCGTCGCGGATCTCGGCCACCAGCGCGGTGGTCGGCACCCACTCGTCGTCGTCATCATCAGACGTGACGACCGCAGCCGCGCCGCCGTTGCCGGCCGGTCCGCTTGCGGCGAGGGCCGCACGGCGGTGCAGCGGGTCGGCCTCAAACGACGGTTTGGGCGGCTTCCAGCTGATCGAGGTCAGTGGCAAGCGAAGTCCGGCAGGCGAATCGCCTTCCAGCAGCACGATGCGTCCGCGCCGCAGCTTCCAGTCCGCGCTCGCCCAGCCCTGCCCGTCGTCGCGGCGGTGCAGCGGCAGCACGAATGCGGTCGGTTCCGCGACCGATTGATCGAGTTTGGCCAGCAGTGTGGCGCGCACGTCGGGGCTGTCGGCGTCGAGGTCCTCGCCGGCGGGCACCGGCTGCCCCTCGGGTTGGCGTGCCGCGGCGGCCAGCCAGGCCAGCGCGTCCTCGTAGGCCGGGCGTACCTGGTGCTCGGGCAGGCCTAACCCGTCGGCGATCGCGGTCAGCAGTCGGCTGCCGGCGTCCGGTGAGATCGCCCTGGCCTGCGGTTGCTCCGGCCACGGATCGGCCAGCAGTGTGTCGTCGTTCCACAGCGGCTGTCCGTCGGTGCGCCAGTGCAACCCGATCTGCCAGCGCGGCAACGGCTCTCCGGGATACCACTTACCCTGGCTGTGCTGCACCAGGCCGTGGGGCGCCCACACCTTCTTGAGCCGGGCCGCCAGCGCGGAGGCACGCCGGCGTTTGTGCGGCCCGTCGGCCGCGGTGGTCCATTCCGGGTCGACCTGGTTGTCGATGGACACGAACGTCGGTTCCCCGCCGACGGTGAGCCGCACATCCGCAGCGGCCATCCGCGCATCGACGCGGGCGCCGAGCGCGTTGATCGCGGCCCAGCTCGCCTCGGTGTAGGGCAGCGTGACGCGCGGATCCTCGTGGATCCGGGTCACCACGTTGCTGAATTCCATTGTCGCCAGGCACGGTTCGGTCGCCCCGGTGATCGGGGCCGCCGACTCGGGGTGCGGGGTCGCCGACAGCGGGATGTGCCCCTCTCCGGCGAACAGTCCCGAGGTCGAATCCAGCCCGATCCAGCCCGCACCAGGGATGTACACCTCGGTCCACGCGTGCAGGTCGGTGAAGTCGGCCGCCGGACCCGATGGGCCATCGAGAGCTTCCACATCGGATGTCAACTGCACGAGGTATCCCGACACGAAGCGTGCCGCCAGGCCGAGTTGGCGCAGGATCGACACCAGCAGCCAGGCCGAGTCACGGCACGACCCGATGCCGGTGCGCAGCGTGTGGTCGGGGGTCTGCACACCCGGCTCCATGCGCACGGAGTAGCCGACGTCGGCGTTGACGGCGCAGTTGAGCGCGACGAGGAAGTCGATGGTGCGGGTGCCCGGCGCGACGCCGAAATTCTTCACCCACGCCTGGGCGAGGTCACCGGGACCGGATTCCACGTCGCCCTCGTCGACGGGCCGCAGATACGGTTTGAGGTCCTCGGCCAGGCCTTTCGGGTACTCGAACGGGAATTCCTCGGCGTAGTCCTCGATGAAGAAGTCGAACGGGTTGATCACCTTCATGTCGGCGATCAGACCGACGGTGATCGTCAGGCTGCGGGTCCGGGTCGGAAACACCAGTCGTGCCAGGTAGTTGCCGAACGCGTCCTGCTGCCAGTTCACGAAATGGTCGGCCGGTTCCACCTGCAGTGAGTACGCCTCGATCGGCGTACGCGAGTGCGGCGCCGGACGCAACCTCAGGACATGGGGATGGATCTCGACAAGCCTGTCGAAGTTGTAGCTGGTGCGGTGCTCCAGGGCAACTTTGATCCCCATAGCGGCCAATCCCACCACACTGTCCCGGCGGTCGCAGTGTGCGTCGCCTCACTTGCGCGCGGTACGGCCGACCGACCGGCCCTGCGGATGTAACACCAGCATTACCAGCGGTCGACGTGTGCCGACTTCGCCTCACTTCTGAGGTGGTCCGGCCCGAGCCCACCGGACAGGAAAACCTTCCTGCCCCAAAGCGGCACAGTCACGGACAGACAACTCGTACGACAGTCCGCAGATCTTCCAACCCACTGTCGTGGCCGAGATGCCGCCTCGGGCAGCGAAACTGGCGGCCGCAGACCAGTTATCCCCCAGGGTCGTCGAACGACAACGCCGAACGACGCGGGTAGTCCGGCTTAGGATTCGCCGCCGCACCGTGACGCGCGCGATCCCGCGGCGCGCCGAGACGAGAGAACCTCACCCAGTTGATCGGGCAAGTCCGAGGCCGGCCCGCCAGGCCATCTCCGGTACATCGCTCGGGTGCGCGGCCGTCGCGCCAGCCGGGGGGGATCGACCGCGCCGGAGGCTCGATGACCGCCCACGAGCTCCCCGACGAGCAGGTGCCGGGCTGGCTCTCGCACGACTCGTCACCGTGGTTCCAGAAGCCGGCCGATGCCGCCCTGGCCGACCTGGCCGCCCCGGCCCGCCGGTTCGTGGCCGACGTGACGGCGCTGCCGGGACCACCGACCCGGTTCCTGCGTCCCGGATCCCCGACCGGCGACCTGATCCTGGTCCGCAGGACGGTCGCGGTCCAGCTCGAAGAGGAGATCGAGATCGTCGTCGTGTTCGGTTCCGGCGGGGCCGCCGAGTATGGCCAGCTGAATCCTGATCGGCGCTTCGACCGTGCGCTGGGCCCGGTCCGGGACGCGCTCGCCGCGGAGGCCGGCGAGCGCTGAGTCGCGCCGCAGCTCCGCCGTTGTCGCCCGCGGCCGAAGACCGGCAGCACAGAACACAAGCCCCCGACCAGCACAAACACTGTGCCCCCAGTCGGACTCGAACCGCCACTGTGCGGATTTTAAGTAAAGGCTTCCGGGTTCTTGAGCCGTCTCGCGACCTCAGGAAACAGTTCGCCGCAGCGGGCAAAATTGCTGCAGATCCGCATTTTCGGCGTAACTAGGCCGGGTCCTGGGCGGAACGCGGGCGGGCCCCGGTGGGCCTCTGGCCGCCGGTATTGCACCGGTATTTTCGAGTTAGCTACGGTCCACACCGCTGGTAGTTTCACCTGCGGTCATCAAGATGGGCCCTGATAAACCCGAAGAGCGCCTTGAAGGTCTCCTCGCCCTGAGTTGCCGCGTAAACTCGGCAGGCTTCTGTCGCCACGTACGACTCATCTAGCATCAGTTTCGTAGCGATTGCCCCAAGGTACTCGTGATGGTCGTTTACGCCACTCAAAGCCTCAGGTACCGACGTTGAATATGGTTCGTCCGCGAAATGAGCTTGGACCTTCGGATCGTTGAAAACAACTTTCTCGGGAGGTGCGTCACCCGGCAAGTTGTGAATGAACTCCCCCGCCGGAGGCATGTCACCATCACGAAGCCCCACAGCCCTTAAGCCAGCTGACCTCAACAAATCGACTGCTGCGGGGATGTCCTGCGCCGAACCGATGGGCAGCACTTTTGATCCAGCCAACAGGTGGCTGTCACATCTCCGGATAATTTCAATCGCCAGGTGGCGCGCGAAAGAATCTTCGACACATATGACTGCCTTGTTCTTATCCGCGGCACCATGCAAGTAGGAATCGATCTGATACGTGCTCAGGCCGGGCGCCGCCTTGATCTCTCCTCCCGGCCGTCTTTGCAGATACACGACGGAGTCGCGCCCCAACTCGGACAGGATTGCGGCACTGTGCGTCGTAATTATGATTTGATGCCCGCGCCGGAACGAAACCTCGACCAGGTATCTCGCGAGCCGACGCTGCGCATCGCCATGCAAGGACGTCTCCGGCTCTTCCAGCACGAATAGACTCTGCGCGGGTGCGGACTCCATGGTGTTCACCATGTAGACCACTCGACCTTCGCCGAAGCCCATGTGATTCTCTGAGTAGCGTCGCCCGCTTCTGGTTGCCATAGCCAACTCAGCGCGTCTACTGCTGTGTATCACCTCAGTAAAGTTCAAGTCGTCGTACGGGAGTGCCAGGATCGTCGCCACGTTGCCGGCCGCTTCGGCAGTAAGCGGACGGGTCTCCCCGAGTTCGAGTGCGCTGCCGCGATAAAAGGAAAGATCACGGCGCTCGACCTTCGGAATGAACTGGGTGAAGCCGATGTAGTAGCAAGAGCGTTCAGGCTGTCGCTTGTACCCGGACCACTCCTTCGTCTGGCGACTCACTGTGACGCGCTGAGCCTCTGCGCCCTTCTCAACGCAATAGGTGTAGATCACTTGTGCGTCCGACGTGAATGGCTCAGGGTCCGCCGCGGAGACCGGGAAAAAATCCTTCACATAGAAGCGCGATAACGCGGCGTTCACAGCCTTCCGATATCCGCAAGTCATGAGCTGCGCGATGGTGCTCTTACCTGTGCCGTTCATGCCCGAAAAGGCCGTAATCGGCGATTCGAACGTCAGCGAAAGATCCGCGACGCCCCGGAAACCTCTAACGTCGAGTGACTGCACGATGGGACCAAAATTCGGATACCTATTGTCTGGCTTGTACTTAGCGGCCAGACGGCGAACGTTGTCATCGTGACTCACCCGCCCCACCTCTCCACAGCACAACCTGATGCGGATGCTGCGGTCGTGCACGCTACCAGGAAGGACAAATCAACCGAACAATTTAACTTCATTGTTCGGTGAGTTGTCGCCGGCTGGCTTAGGCGCTGGCGGTGGTGCGGGCAACGTATTAAGCGCGCCACCCTCCTCTTCGGGAATGTAGTCGCCGTACAAGCGCCCCGGCGTTTTTGACTGCCGAGCACATCGAGGGCACCAAGCCGCCCGCCGAGTATGCGGGCTTGCCTGTCACCGGCAGCTACGGCGGCGCATTCGTCGTTGCTTCGTACTTCATCCCGAAGGGCTATGTCGCGGTAGTGGCTTCGAGCGGACCCAATAGCTCCGACAATCCGGTCGCGGTGCGCCAGCATGAGAACCCCGCGTACCACGGCCTGCGCCTCATCCCTGGCGGTCGTGGACAATATCCCCTGGTCGATGCCTTTTTTGCACGGACCATGGCGTCGGCGTCCGACACCGGGGCGCGGCAGTCGTCTGCCAGATCGTCACAAGCACCACCTACACCGCGCCGACATTCGACTACGTCCGATGAACATGGACCCCGAGTTCCCGGAGTACGAGCGCAACCGCAGCTTCGCCGAGCCGCCCCGGCGAGCAACACCGCCGCTGCTGTCCCACCCCAACGAGCAAGACCCGATCGCGCTCAACCGGGACCAGACCGACGACGGCCCGACTGAATTCAGCTTCGGGCCGAGGCTGGTCCCGCGCGGGCGGGAGCGCGCACTCCCCGAAGACGGCGGCAAGTACCGGGGCACCACACCCCGCCGTGGCCGGCCAAGCGCCCGCGACTACGACGCACCCGGCCACCCCGGCTACCGCGTCCGGTAGCCCGATGCCGCGCTGTCGACCGGCCCGACCCCCGCGCCGACCCGGGCAACCGTGCAGCGGCTGTGCAGGGCTGCGGTACGGCCGTGCCTAGACCTCAGCCGGGGCGGGCTCACGCCGCGAGCCACGACTCCGTCCCTTCAGACGCCCGCCCCGGCCTGAGTCCGTGGTTACATGCCTGTTCGGTACTCGTACGCAATAGGGCTCAACAAGCTCGTGTCGATCTCCCAGGGCATGGTCAGAGCCAACTCCCCACCGGCGGCCACAGGCTCGTCCCCGTCCCGCATCAAGATGATCTTGCGGACTATTGCGAGGGCATTTCTCGGATACTCCGCGAGATGAAGTTTGACCTCATTGCGCGTGAGCACGACTGCTGCGCCGGAGGTCGTCGTTCCTTTCACCTCCACTTTCACCACGTCTTCCCCACGTGTTGCCTTCACGTCATAGGACTCGGTTGCGCCTACGTCCTCCGTGAGAAAACCGAGTTCGGTTTCTAGGTGCTCGCGAACAACGGCCACTGCCCGCTGTTCAATCGCTTTGTTCTCAGCGGCGCTTAGAGATCTACCGAACTTCCTACGCGGATTCGATAACTCTTCTTGTGCGGCGACAGCATCCGATACCTCGGGCGTGTCGCCAAGAATCGGCGCCTTGGGTGCATCAGTTTCAAACTGACCTTCTCCCTGCTGGGCCGCGAGCCCTAGCTGTACGAGGAGCCCCTTCATCTCCTCGCTATCGCCGACGATCCGGACAATTACGTCGATTGCTGCAGCGCGGAAAGCTTCGTCCTGAGCAACCGTCCAGAATGCGAGCTGCGACAGCCCGCCGAGTGCCCCGCGGTTGTCATGCTCCCACCATGCCGAGTTGCCGAGCGCAGCCCAGGGTATGGCCGGATCAGGTGCCGTACGCGCGATCGCGAAGGGGGCCAACAACTGGGACAGATCTCGGCGCACGTCACCGAGAGGACTCAGCCGCCGTGCACCTTCGTAGGCATGAGCGATCGCCCACAGGAGAACCACGTACTGATATGGCGCCGGTTTCCCGTGAGTTTGATCGACCTTCAGCTTTGTGAGTTCAAAAAGTAGCCTGGTTCGATCGACTAAGAATCCGAGGTCTTCGAGGATCGGAACTGCGCCGCCTGGCCCGACGCCGCCAAAGGGGCGAGCCGTCGTCCAAAAGTCGTTCGTAGCAAATCCATGAGCAACTCCGGCGATCGCCTTGGAATCATAGAACTTGCCCTGATGAACGAGGCGGAACTTCGAAGCCTTACCGAAGTTGTAGCGCCGGAGGAACTCCTCTTGACCAAGGCGGTCGCACTCGGCGATGGCTGCCAAGACGCTGCTCTCACGGATCTCGCTCGCGACCATGCCCGACACGGTATCGGTCCCATCCGACAGGAGGGACCTCCGCCTACTCCGAGTTAGCTACGGGACTCTCCCCTCGCCAGGCCGCCGGTATTTCACCGGTATTTAGTGGGCAATCGTCTATCTATTCGAGGCGAAACCGCCTCTACCTGCACTTTCTCCGTGCCCCCAGTCGGACTCGAACCGACACTGTGCGGATTTTAAGTCCGCTGCCTCTGCCAATTGGGCTATGGGGGCTCGCGGCGAATCTAACGTGATGCGGGCGCGCGTGCCCCACCGGCACTCCGCTGGGGGCTGCGCTCAGGCGTACTCGGGGCAGTAGTTCTGCGCGGCGATCCGGGCGAACTCGGCGGCGCGCTGCAGCGTGAAGCCGGGATTGGTGGTCTGCACCGCGACCACGGTGTCCATGGGGCTCAGGCCGGCGTCCATGAGCTGGCACACCGAGTGGCCGGCCGAGATCGCGACCTCGTCCGAGCCTTTGTGGCTCAATCCGGCACCAGTCAGCTGGGTGAGGAAGGCGGCGTCGGTGCCTAACGGCTCTGCGTACGCCGGCGCCGCCAGGCCGACCACGGCGGCCACTCCCGCCAACAGCAGAACGCTCTTCATGTCTCGTAGTGTGCGCAACCGTCGTTAATGGCGTGTTACGGAGCGTTTACTCCCCCAAATCCACTGGTTAAATCCGCGTTACTCGTGGTTCACCGTATGTCGCAAACAGGGGCCACACCGGGCATCGGCAGGGCAACAACATTGTCTATCAACATATTTCGCGGGTCCCCTGGGACGGCCGCCCCGCACCCGTTGCGCGCCGCGGCGCATGGCGACCAGGGCGCCTTGGCCGCAAGTACGAAACACGGCGTTGACCACGAGTTATGCCTCCAACGTGCGGGTTCACCCCGGCCCCGACGAACCGCTCCCGACGCCGCAATGCGCGGGGCCCGGCGCAGCGCCCAGGACCGCTCCGCAGATGTATGTAACGAGTTCTGACAGCTTTGTTAAGAAGCCGTTAACCAGCTTTCACAATCGCACCGTGTTGCGCGACTGTGAGTGGCGGAAGTCGACCGCTCACCAGGCTTCCGTGAGGAGAGAAAAGCCATGTATCTAGTCACCACCGCGCCACCTGCGCTGACGCCGACCGCGGCAGCGGCGGGTTAGGCGCCGATCATGTGGGATTACGGAGCCCTGCCCCCCGAGATCAACTCCGGCCGCATCTACAGCGGACCGGGATCGACACCGATGATGACCGCCGCCGCAGCCTGGCGCGCACTGGCCGCTGAGCTGGCGGCCGCCGCGCACTCCTACGAGACGGTGATCTCCGAACTGTCCGGCGAACAATGGCTCGGCCCGGCATCGGCCTCGATGGCCGCCGCGGCCGCGCCCTACATCGCCTGGATGAACAGCACCGCAGGCCTGGCCGAGCAGGCCGCGGCCCTGGCCACCTTCGCGGCCGCAGCGTTCGAGACGGCACGCGGGGCCACCGTGCCCCCGGCGGCGGTCACTGCCAACCGGGTGCAGCAGTCGGCGCTGGTCGCCACCAACATCTTGGGCATCAACACCCCGGCCATCGCGGCCCTCGACGCCCAGTACGCGCAGATGTGGGCCCAAGACGCCGCCGCCATGTACGGCTACGCCAGCGGCTCGGCCGCCGCATCACAGGTCACCCCGTTCGACACACCAGCCCAGAACACCAACCCGGCCGGCCAAGTGGGCCAGGACGCGGCGGTCACCCAGGCGGGCGGCTCGAGCACGGCCAACAGCACCGCTCAGGCGGCGCAGATGATCTCCACCATGCCCAACGCGCTGCAGAGCATGGCGGCTCCGGCGGCATCCACCGACTGGCTCGAGCAGATCATCGAGTTCCTCTACAACGACCCGGTGAACGGCTACGCGTTCATGGTCGGCACTCCGCTGTACAACCTGTTCAACACCGCGGGCACCGGCGCGGCCTTCATTCCCTCCGCACTGCTGCCCAGCCTGATCGGCAACGTGACCGGCGGCGGGTTCAGCGCCGCCAGCGGCAGCGCCCTCGGCGGCGGCCTGGGTGCGGTGTTGAGCCCCGGCGGCGCACTGGGCGCATTGGGCGCCCTGGGCGGCGGGATCAGCAGCGCCTTCGGCGTCAGTGCGGTCACCCCGGCGGTCACCGCCACCATGGGCAAGGCCTCGCTGGTGGGGACGTCCTTCTCGGCACCGGGTACCTGGGCGGCAGCCACCCCCGGCGCATCGGCCCTCACCAGCGGCCCCGGCGGGTGGGCCGTCCCCTCCGAGACCCACAACAACATGGCCTCCGTGCCCCCGCCGGTGCCCGCCGGCATGGGCCGGCCCGGCATGAACTACGGGACGCCGCGCTACGGATTCCGGCCCAAATTCATGCCGAAACCGATGGTGGTCTGAGCCATGGGCATCACAGTCAACAAGGAGCAACGATGATCGACTACGCAGTGCTGCCCCCGGAGATCAATTCCGGGCGTCTGTACACCGGTCCGGGCTCGACACCGTTGATGACGGTGGCCTCCGCCTGGCGCGGACTGGCCGCCGAGATCTCGTCGGCCCTGACGTCGTGTGAAACGACGATCACCCAGCTCGTCGACGAGGCCTGGATGGGCCCGGCGTCGGCGTCGATGACCGCCGCCACCAAGCCCTACCTGGCCTGGATGGCCGACACGGCGACCAAGGCCGAGGAGGCGGCCAGCCAGGCCACCGCCGCGGCGGCCGCGTTCGAGGCGGCCCACGCCGCCACCCCACCCCCGGCCCTGATCGCCGCCAATCGCGCCCAGCAGAAGCAGTTGGTGGCCACCAACGTGGTGGGACAGAACTCGGCGGCCATCATGGCCAGCGACGCCCAGTACTTCCAGATGTGGGCCCAGGCCACCGACGTCATGTACAGCTACGCGGCGTCCTCGGCGGTGGCCACGGCGGTGACTCCGTTCAGTGAGCCCACGCAGACCACGAATCCGGACGGCACGGCCAACCAGGCGGCGGCGGTCACCCAGGCCACCGGCAACACTACCGCCAACAACAACGCCCAGGCGGCACAGGCGATCTCGTCACTGCCCAACGCCCTGCAGACGCTGACCTCGCCGGGACCCGCCGACGCGGGCCTGCCTCCGCCTACCCTGGCCGGGTTGCTGGAAGCCATCGGCCGCAACGCCTCGATCAACGGTGTGGTGTCGCTGTTCACCTATCCCCTCAACGGCGCGATGAGCTTCACCGGAACCTCGGTGGCGTTCACCCCGGCGAGCCTGATCCCGACGATGACCACCTTCTTCTCCGGCGGCGGTTTCAACGCCCTCGGCGGTGGTGCGGCCGGTGCGGGCATCGGCGCCCTGTTGGCGCCCGGCGGTCCGCTGAGCAGCCTGGGCGCCTTAGGTGGCGCATCAGCATTCGCCGCGAGCGCGCCGACGGTGACGGCCGGTGTGGGTCAGGCCACCCTGGTGGGTGAACTGTCCGCGCCGGGGACCTGGGCCGCGGCCCTGCCCGCCGCTGATGTCGAGGTGGCCGGCGCACTGCAGGCCAGCAGCTGGGCGGCCGCCCCGGAAGAGGGCGGTTCGATGATGGCCATGCCCGGCGGCATGCCGCTGGGCGCCGACCGGGGAGGCTTCGGGCTGAGCACACCGCGCTACGGCTTCAAGCCGACCGTGATGGCACGGCCGGTGGTCGCCGGGTAAGCAAACACCCCACCGGGCCACGGCCTGAAAGCAAAGCGTCAATAATGCGGATCGGGGCGTAAAGAACTCGTTAACGACATCTCACAGTAGGTTTTGGAACGACAGAGTGGAACGTTGCTGATTCCCGCTCGGGAAGCGGCGTGGACCCGCCAAGGAGATGTCATGTCGTTCGTGACCACCCACCCCGAGGCCCTTGCCGCGGCGGCCGGCAACCTGCAGACCCTGGACGCGGCGTTGAACGCCCAGAACGTCGCGGCCGCCGGATCGACCACCGCGCTGGCCCCCGCGGCGGCCGACGAGGTGTCGCTGCTGCAAGCCACCCAGTTCTCTGCCTACGGCGCGCTGTATCAGCAGATCAGCGCCCAAGCAGCGGTGATGCAGGAGATGTTCGTCAACGTCCTGCGCGCCAGCGCCGGCTCCTACGGGGAGACCGAGACCGCCAATTCGGCGGCGGCCACGATGACGTCGGGGATCGGCACCGCCACCGGTCTGGCCGGCGTGGGATCGGGCCTCGCCGACCCGACGTACGGTCTGGGCGGAGTCGTCAGCAACTCCGCCATTTTGGCCGCGATGAACGCCGCGAACCTCGCCTCGTCGACCTCGGCCTTCACCTCCTTGGGCACCGGCTTCATCACCAACCCGTCCGGCGTCATCCACCACACCCAGGGCGCCAACGTGGGCAACTTGGTCTCCCAGGACGCGCCCGCCGCCGCGGGCGCCCCAACGGCGGCTGCTGCATCCGCCGGGCAGGGCAACGAGGCCGGCAAGACGGCGGCGCGCCCGAACTGGGCCGGTGAAGCCGAACCGGAAGCCGAGGCACGCTCCCTGGCCGCGGCGGAATCGACCGAGGCCGCCCCCCGCGGTGCCACCACGGTGCCGGCCGGGATTCCCGCCGCGGGCTCCTCGGACCGCGGTCCCGGATTCGGCCGTCCGCGCTACGGCGTCAAGCCGGTCGTGATGCCGCGCAAACCGCTCGTCTAGCGACGAACCGGCCGGAACCCACCACAGGAAACGGACTTCCACGATGGACTACGCAGCGCTGCCCCCGGAGATCAACTCCGCGCGGATGTACTCAGGTGCCGGTGCCGCACCGATGACCGCCGCGGCCACGACATGGAACGCGTTGGGCGCCGAACTGGCCACGACGGCGGCCTCCTACGAATCGGTGATCTCGACACTGATCGGTCAGGAGTGGCGGGGACCGGCCGCGACCGCGATGGCCGCGGCCGCCGCGCCCTACATCGCGTGGCTCAACAGCACGGCCGCGGCCGCCGAGCACGCCGCCGCACAGGCGTCGGCGTCGGCGGCCGCCTATGAGGCGGCGTTCGCCATGACTGTGCCCCCAGCGGTGGTGGCCGCCAACCGTGCCGAGTTCCAGACCCTGGTCGCCACGAACTTCCTGGGCTTGAACACCGCGGCGATCGCGGCCGTCGAGGCCGTCTACGCCGAGATGTGGGCCCAGGACGCCCTGGCGATGTACGGCTACGCGGCGGCGTCGTCGCTGGCGGGGACACTGCAACCGCTGAAACCGCTCGCCCCCAGCACCAACCCCGCCGGGATCGCCGGCCAGGGGGCCGCGGTGGCCCAGGCCTCGGCCAGCGGCGCGCAGAACGGCCTGTCGGAGTTGGTCTCTGGGCTTCCCTCGGCCATGCAGACCCTGGCGTCCCCGGCGCTGGCCTCCCAACCGGCCCAGGGCGGCATCGCCGACTTCCTGTCCAACCTCATCAACTCCACCCAGAACATCGGCATCTGGAACGGCGTGCAGACCTACAGCGCCGCGTTGAGCAACGTCGGCACCTGGCACATGTTCGCCGGTATCGCCAGCGCCATCGCCCACGGCCCCGCGGCCGAAGCCGCGGAAGTGGCGCCGATGCTGGTGGACTCGGCGGAGCCGGTGTCCGCAGTCGCGGGTGGCTCCGCCGTGCTGGCGAGCGCCGGGACAGCGGCGCCCGTCGGTGGGCTCACGGTGCCGTCCAGTTGGCCGGCCGCCGTCCCCAACACCGCCAGTTCGATTCCCGACAACGCCGCCACGCTGGTCAGCCACGGCTGGACCGAGGCCGACGACAGTGGCGCCCCGGTCAACACCGTCGGCGCCGGGGTGCCGGCAGCGGCTGCGGCGGCCCGCGGCGGTTCCGGTCTGAGCAACCCGCGCTACGGGGTCAAGCCCACGGTGATGGTGCGGCCTGTGGTCGCTGGCTGATCTCGCCGCCAGCCGGGATGATGGTCGGGTGAGTGTCGTGACTCAGCACGGCCAGCGTGGAGAGCTCCGCATCTACCTCGGAGCCGCACCCGGGGTCGGCAAAACCTGTGCCATGCTCAGCGAGGCCCACCGCTGCGCCGGTCGCGGCACCGACGTGGTGGCCGCCGCCGTCGACACCCACGGCCGCAGCCAGACCGCCGAGCTGCTCGCAGGAATAGAAACCCTCGGCGGCCCCGGCGATCCCCTGGATGTCGCCGCCGTGGTGGCCCGCCGCCCCGAAGTGGCCTTGATCGACGACCTCGCCGCCACCAACCCCTCCGCCAGCGGTAATACCCACCGCTGGCAGGACATCGAAGAATTGCTGGCCGCCGGGATCACCGTGATCTCCACCGTCAACGTGCAGCAGCTGGAGAGCCTCAGCGACGTGGTCGCCAAGATCATCGGAACCACCCAGCACGACACCGTGCCGGACGCGGTCGTACGCCAGGCGGCTCAGATCGAGCTGATCGACATCGATCCAGAAGCCCTGCGCCGCAGGCTGTCCCACGGCCACATCTACCCGCCGGAAACAGTCGATGCCGCGCTGGCCAACTACTTCCGCAGCGAAACGCTCACCGCACTGCGCGAATTGGCGTTGTTGTGGCTGGCCGGACACGTCGACGCGACGCTGACCCGTTACCGCGCCGACAAGAAGATCACCGGAACCTGGGAGGCCCGCGAGCGCATCGTCGCCGCGGTCACCGGCGGTCCGGAATCGGAAGCCCTGGTCCGGCGGGCCTCCCGGATCGCCTCCAAAGCCGGTGGCGACCTGCTGGTACTGCACGTCCTCGGCGACGACGGAACCTCCCGAGCGCCGGCCCCCCGCGTCGGCAAGATCCGCCAACTGTCGATCAGCCTGGGCGCCTCGCTGCACACCGTGATCGGCGACGACGTGCCCACCGCGCTGCTGGACTTCGCCCGCGACGTCAACGCCACCCAGCTGGTGATCGGCAGTTCGCGACGTTCCCGCTGGGCGCGCATCCTCGACGAAGGTGTGGGCGCCGCAGTGGTGCAGCAATCCGGCGACATCGACGTGCACATCGTCACCTCCAGCGACGCCAAACCCACCCGCCGGGCACTGTCGATCTCACCGCGCGAGCGGCGGGCAGTGTCCTGGCTTGCGGCCGTCGCCGTGCCCTGCGCCATGTGCGCGATCATGGTGGGTTGGCTGAACCGCTACTTCGACGCGGGTCAGAGCGCACTGTTCTTCGTCGGGGTGCTGGTGGTGGCCCTACTCGGCGGCATCGCGCCGGCCGTGCTGTCCGCGGTGCTGTCCGGGGTGCTGTTGAACTACTTCGTGCTGGCCCCGCGACGCGACTTCGCCATCGCCGAGCATGACATCGCGGTGACCGAGATCGTGCTGCTGCTGCTGGCGGTGGCAGTGGCCGCGCTGGTCGACGGCGCCGCCAAACGCACCCGGGAAGCCGGCCGCGCCTCCCGCGAGGCCGAGTTGATGACACTGTTCGCCGGGTCGGTGCTGCGCGGCGCGGATCTGGACACCCTGCTCGAGCGGGTGCGCGAGACCTACGCCCAACGGGCGGTCAGCCTGGTCCGTGTGCCGCACAGCACTGCGACGCCGCACGTGGTCGCCTCCGTCGGGGAGGATCCGTGCACCTCGGTGGATCTGGCCGACACCTCGATCGACGTGGGCGACGACGAGTTCTGGATGCTGATGGCAGGCCGGCAGTTGGCCTCCCGCGATCGCCGGGTGCTGTCGGTGGTGGCACGCCAAGCGACCGGGTTGGTCCGCCAGGAGGAACTGGCCGCCGAGGCAGACCGGGCCGACGCGGTGATGCGCACCGACGAGCTGCGCCGTTCCCTGCTCTCGGCGGTCAGCCACGACCTGCGAACCCCACTGGCAGCGGCCAAGGCCGCGGTGTCGAGCCTGCGTGCCGACGACGTCGACTTCTCCCCCGGCGACACCGCCGAACTGCTGGCCACCGTAGAGGAATCGGTCGATCAGCTGACCGCCCTGGTGGGCAACCTGCTCGATTCCTCCCGCCTGGCCGCAGGCGTGGTGCGTCCGGCACTGTCCAAGGTGTACCTCGAGGAGGTGGTGCAGCGGGCGCTGATCGGTATCGGCAAGCGCAGCAACACCTTCGGTAGCGGGGGCGTGGACCGGGTGAAGGTGGAAGTCGGCCCGGCGGTGGCGATGGCCGACGCGGGCCTGCTGGAACGTGTGCTGGCCAACGTGATCGACAACGCGTTGCGCTACGCATCCGACAGCGTGGTGCGGGTGACGGCGGGCCGAGTGGGCGAACGGGTGATGATCAACGTGGCCGACGAGGGCCGCGGCCTGCCCCCGGGCGGCGAGGTGCACGTGTTCGACCCGTTCCAGCGCCTCGGCGACCGCGACAACACCAGCGGTGTCGGACTGGGGCTTTCGGTGGCACGAGGGTTCGCCGAGGCGATGGGTGGCACCATCTCGGCGACACAGACACCGGGCGGGGGGTTGACCATGGTGGTCGATCTGGCCGCACCGGCAGGAGAGAACTGATGAGCACGCGGGTCCTGGTGGTCGACGACGAGCCGCAGATCCTGCGCGCGCTGAAGATCAATCTGTCGGTGCGCGGGTATGAGGTGGTCACCGCGTCCACCGGCGCCGGGGCGTTGCGCGCCGCGGCCGAACAACGCCCCGACGTGGTGATCCTGGACCTGGGCCTGCCCGACATCTCCGGTATCGAGGTGTTGGCCGGACTACGCGGGTGGCTCACCGCGCCGGTGATCGTGTTGTCCGCGCGCACCGACTCCGCAGACAAAGTGGAGGCGCTCGACGCCGGCGCCGATGACTACGTCACCAAACCGTTCGGCATGGATGAGTTCCTGGCGCGGCTGCGGGCCGCTGCGCGCCGCAACGCCGCGACCGCCGAGATCGACCAACCCATCGTGGAGACAGCCTCTTTCACCGTCGATCTGGCCGCCAAGAAGGTCACCAAGGGCGGCCGCGAGGTGCATCTGACGCCCACCGAATGGGGCATGTTGGAGATGCTGGCGCGTAACCGGGGCAAACTGGTGGGCCGTGACGAGCTGCTCACCCAGGTGTGGGGTCCGGCCTATGCCAAGGAGACCCAGTATCTGCGGGTCTACCTGGCCCAATTGCGGCGCAAGCTCGAAGACGATCCGTCCAACCCCAAACACCTTCTGACCGAGGCGGGCATGGGCTACCGCTTCGAAGTGTGATCTCGACGTTTCGAATTCCTCCCGCGCGGTTATGCCTTTCGACCTAACGGAAGGAGTTGCCGTGATGTTCTCCCAGGTCACCAAGAAGACTGCGGCCATAACCGCCGGCCTCGCAACGGCCGGACTGCTCGCAGTGGCACCCGCTGCTGCGGACCCCGAGGTGGTCGGATTCGGCCAGACGCAAGAGATTGCGGGCCATGGCGGGACGATCGACTACACCGTCGAGAACCTGCAGCCCAGCGGGCACAACGACGGCATCTGGTACTCGGATGTGACGGCCAAGGCGGTAAGCGGCTCGCCCACACCGAATATCGCCGACTTCAACGCTCGTGCCGTGAACAGTTCCACGTTCGCGGTGATGAAGGGCAACGAGGTCGACGGGCTGCCCAACGGACCGATCGCCGCGGGAAGCGAAGCCAGCGGACGGCTGTACTTCGATGTCCGCGGTGGCACCGCGCCGGACAGTGTCGTCTACCGCGACGCCGGCGGAACCGACCAAATCGTCTGGAAACACTGACCGCCGGGTAGTCACGTCGGTGGTGGCGCGGCCAGGTCCACCACCATGGTGAGTCCGCCGCCGGGAGTCTCGGTGGCCCGGATAGTGCCGCCCATCGCCTCGACGAAACCGCGCGCCACCGACAGACCCAAGCCCATGCCCGTGGTGTTGTCCTGATCGCCGACCCGCTGGAAGGGCTCGAACAGGCGCTCGCCTCCTGGCGGCAGGCCGCGGCCCTGATCGGCGACGTCGATCAGGACCCGGTCGGCGGCCCGGCACGCGCTGACCCGAACGGGGCTGTCCGGCGCGTAGCGCAATGCGTTGTCCAGCAGGTTGGCCAACACCCGGTCCAACAGCCCGGCATCGGCCAGGACCACCGCGTCACCCACCTCGACGTTGACCCGGTCGATGCCCGAGCGGCGAAAACCGGTCTCCCCGCGGCCGATACTGACCAGGGCCCGCTCCACCGCCTCTTCCAGGTACACCCGGCGCAGCTCGGGCTGCACCGCACCGGCTGCCAACCGGGACGAGTCGAGCAGGTTGCCCACCAGGGCGGTCAGTTGATCGACCGACTCCTCGACGGTGGCCAGCAGCTCGGCGGTGTCCTGCGGCGAGAAGCCCACATCTTCGGCACGCAGGCTCGACACCGCCGCCTTCGCGGCCGCCAGCGGAGTGCGCAGGTCATGGCTGACCGCGGACAACAGTGAGCGGCGCAGCTCGTCGGCGCGCATGACGGCCTCGGCCCGGTTCGCCTCGGTGGTCAGCTCGCCCTGGCGGACCAGTCCAGCCGCCTGCTTGGCCACGGCGGACAGCACCCGACGGTCACGCCCGGCCAACTGCCGGCCGGCGGCCAGCATCCAGAACTCATCGTCACCGACATCGATGGCGGTGTCCGCCGATTCGACGGTGGTGCAGGGGTCCAGGCCGGCCGAAGCGACCAGCGTCGGGCCCGCCCCGTCCGGACGTTCGCGCAGGATGCTCACCGACCGCAGCGCATAGGTCTCCCGGACCCGCTCCAGCAGCGTCGCAAGGTCGGCTCCCCGCAGCACCGAGCCGGCGAACAACGCCAGCAATTCGGCCTCCTGCGATGCGCGGCCGGCCTCCCGAGACCGTTCGGCGGCGCGATCCACCAACACCGCGACCGCCACCGCCACCAGCAGCAGCACGATCTCCGTGATCGCCGAATCGGTCTCGGCGATGGTGAAACTGTGTCGTGGGTCGGTCAGGAAGTAGTTGAGCAGCAGCCCGGACACCACTGCCGACAACACGGCAGGGGCGACACCGCCAAGAAGGGCCACGACCAGCACGCTGACGAAGAACAGCGCACTCTCACCGCCTGTGTGCAGAAACGGATCCATCCACAGCGCCGTGACCAAGCAGACCACCGAGGGCACCAGCAGCGCCGCAAGCCAGCGCAGCACCAGGCGTTGCCGAGGTGCGATCGCCGAGCGCCGAAAACCCTGCCGGGACTCCTCGTGCGTCACGATGTGCACATCGATCGTGCCCGACAGCCGCACCACCCTGGCTCCGATGCCCTCGTCGACCAGGCGCGCCCAGCGCGACCGCCGCGACGTCCCGATCACCAGCTGGGTGGCGTTGACCTCCCGCGCGAAATCCAGCAGCGCCGAAGGAACATCGTCGCCGACGACGACGTGCAGCGAACCGCCGAGACTGGTCGCCAGCTCGCGGATCTTTCCGATCCGCGCGGTGGGCAGCTGCGCGAGCCCGTCGCCGCGCAACACGTGCAGCGTCAGCAACTCGGCGCTGGATTTCGACGCGATCCGCGAAGCACGCCGGACCAGGGTCTCCGATTCGGGTCCGCCGGTGACGGCCACCACCACGCGCTCGCGGGCCTCCCAGGTGGCGGTGATCTTCTTGTCCGCCCGGTATTTGGCCAGTGCCGCGTCCACCTGATCGGCCACCCACAGCAGCGCCAGTTCCCGCAGCGCGGTGAGGTTTCCACTGCGGAAATAGTTCGACAGGGCCGCGTCGACCTTCTCGGGCGCATAGACGTTGCCGTGCGCCAGCCGGCGGCGAAGCGCCTCGGGATCGATGTCGACCAACTCGATCTGCGAGGCCTGCCGGACGAACGAATCCGGCACCGTCTCCTGCTGTTCGACCCCGGTGATCTGCGCGACGACGTCGTTGAGGCTGTCCAGGTGCTGGACGTTGAGCGTGGAGATCACCGTGATACCCGCCGCCAGCAACTGCTCCACGTCCTGCCAGCGCTTGGGATTCGCGCTGCCAGGTGTGTTGGTATGGGCCAGCTCGTCGACCAGCACCACCTGGGGCCGCCGGGCCAGCACGGCGGCGACGTCGAGTTCGGGAAAGCTCTTGCCGCGGTAGTCGATCCAGCGCGGCGGAAGGATCTCGATGCCGGCAAGCAGTTCCGCCGTCTTCTTCCTGCCGTGCGTCTCGACCACGGCCGCCACCACGTCGGTGCCCCGCTCCATGCGGCGATGAGCCTCGCCGAGCATGGCGTAGGTCTTTCCCACGCCCGGGGCCGCGCCCAGATAGATGCGCAGTTCTCCACGTCGGCTCGGCGCGTCACCGGAGTTCACCGAAAGATCATCCCCCGCTGCAGCACCCGGCAACAGGGTGTCGGTCATCCAGTTCCAGGTTGACCGCCACGACATTGACCCGGGGTTCACCGAGGAACCCGAACAGCCGGCCGCTCTGGTGGTTCCGGATCACCGCTCGGACCTGATCGACACTGAGTCCGCGGGCTCGGGCGATCCGGTCGGCCTGCAGATCGGCATAGGCCGGCGAGATGTCGGGGTCCAGCCCGCTGCCGCTGGCGGTGACGGCGTCGGCCGGAACCCGCGGGTGCGCCGCGGCGCTCCCGCGGATCGGCACGATCTGACCGGCCGCGTAGCTCTCGCCGGGCCGGGCGCATTCCACCGGCACCCCGCGGTAGCTGGTGATGAACGTCGCGCCGAGCCCGCACGGTTCGTTGACGCTGACCACCCGGACCGGATGGGCGATGACGCCGCCTCGGTCTCGCGAGCCGTACACGGCCAACACCGCTCCCCTGCCCTCGGCGGTGCAGAACGGTCGGGCTCCGGCCCCGGGACCCAATCCCTCCGCGACGGCCACCGCCACGCTGCGGGTGCAGATCTGGGTGAGCAGGCTCGGCGCAGTGGGCTGATCGACAACATTCTCGGGCCCCAGATTGCTTGCCCCGCTGGCCAAGGCGTCGTAGCCGCGACCGGCAACCGACGGCCTGCTCTGCAGGTACTGGGGCAGCGGCAGACCCTCGGTGTCGGTGAACGCCTGCCCGATCAGGGCGCTGGCGACCGGCCGGCCGGCGGCGTCGGCGACCAGCGAACCCTCCGCACGAGCGTGCAGTCCCGGCAGCTGCGCCACCAGCCAGATCACCAGGGGGTAACCGATCCCGAGGACGGCGGTCAAGACCAGCAGCGCACGCAGTGCGGCCCCGTACCGCCGGATCACACCCGAGGCGCGCATGTCAGCCCATCCCCGGCAGCAGTTGGACCAGCAGGTCGATCAGCTTGATTCCGACGAAGGGGGCCACGATCCCGCCGAGGCCGAACACCGCGAGGTTGCGGCTCAGCAGGGTGGACGCGCTGCCGGGCACATACCGAACCCCGCGCAGCGCCAACGGAATCAGCGCCGCGATCACCAGCGCGTTGAAGACCACCGCCGACAGGATCGCCGACTGCGGGCTGTGCAGCCGCATCACGTTGAGCAGCCCCAGCCCGGGGAAGATCGCGACGAATAACGCCGGGATGATCGCGAAGTACTTGGCGACGTCGTTGGCGATCGAGAAGGTGGTCAGCGCGCCGCGGGTGATCAGCAACTGCTTGCCGATCTCCACGATCTCGATGAGCTTGGTGGGGTCGGAGTCCAGGTCCACCATGTTGCCCGCCTCCTTGGCGGCGCTGGTGCCGGTGTTCATCGCCACCCCGACATCGGCCTGCGCCAGCGCCGGTGCGTCATTGGTGCCGTCGCCTGTCATCGCGACCAGCCGGCCACCCTCCTGCTCCCGCTTGATCAGCATCAGCTTGTCTTCGGGGGTGGCTTCGGCGAGGAAGTCGTCCACCCCGGCCTCCTCGGCAATGGCCTTGGCGGTCAACGGGTTGTCGCCGGTGATCATCACCGTCCGGATCCCCATCCGGCGCATCGCGTCGAACCGGTCACGCATGCCCTGCTTCACCATGTCACGCAGGTGAATCACCCCGAGCACCACGGCGGGCCCGCCCACCAGCACCTCGCCGACCACCAGCGGGGTGCCGCCGGCGGCGCTGATGCCGTCGACGATCTCACCGAGCTCGGTGGGGATCTCACCACCATGGCCCCGCACCCATTCGCTGACCGAACTGGCCGCGCCCTTGCGCAATTGGCGCCCGCTGATGTCGACCCCGGACATCCGCGTCACCGCGGTGAACGGCACCCAGGTCGCCGCCGTCAGCTCACCCGGCGTGCGGGTGCGCAGTCCGTAGGTCTCCTTGGCGTAGACCACGATCGAACGCCCCTCGGGCGTCTCGTCGGCAAGACTGGACAGTTGGGCGGCGTCGGCCAGTTCGGCCTCGGTGACCCCGGTGAGCGGCAGGAATGCCGAGGCCTGCCGGTTGCCCAGCGTGATGGTCCCGGTCTTGTCCAACAGCAGGGTGTTGACGTCGCCTGCGGCCTCGACCGCCCGGCCGGACATGGCCAGCACGTTGCGCTGCACCAGCCGGTCCATCCCCGCGATCCCGATCGCAGACAGCAGCGCCCCGATGGTGGTGGGGATCAGGCAGACCAGCAGCGACACCAAGACGATTCCCGTGACCCCGTCGGCATCGAGCGCCACCGTGTCCGAGACACCCGGATTGGTGGCCATCGAATAGATCGCCAACGGCTGCAGGGTGGCCACGGCGATGACGAAGATGATGCTCAGCGCGGCCAGCAGGATGTTCAGCGCGATCTCGTTCGGGGTCTTCTGACGATTGGCCCCCTCCACCAGCGCGATCATCCGGTCGACGAAGCTCTGCCCGGGTTGCTGGGTGATCTGGACCACGATCCGGTCCGACAGCACCAGGGTTCCGCCGGTGACCGCCGAGCGGTCACCGCCGGACTCCCTGATCACCGGCGCTGACTCGCCGGTGATCGCCGATTCATCCACCGACGCGATGCCCTCCACCACGTCGCCGTCGCCGGGAATGACCTGGCCTGCCTCGACCACGACGACATCGCCGCGTTGCAGCAGCGGCGCCGGAACCGCCTCCTCGACGCCTGGGGTTTGTGGTGTCCAGCCCTTCAGGCGGCGGGCGATGGTGTCGGACTTGGACTTTCGCAGCGCATCGGCCTGCGCCTTGCCGCGCCCCTCGGCGACCGCCTCGGCGAGGTTGGCCAGAATGACGGTCAGCCACAACCAGCACACGATCAGCCAGCCGAACCAGCTCGGCCGGCCGAGCGCCAGCACCGTCGACCAGGCGGCGCCGATCTCGACGATCAGCATCACCGGGTTGTGCCACAAGGTGCGCGGATCGAGCTTGCGCAGTGCTGTCGGCACCGATCGGCGCAGCAGGTCGCCGTCGAGCAGCCCACCCGCCACGGCCGGGCGAGCGCTGGGCGCCGGCGCGCCAACGATGGTCGAGTGCATCTCAGTGAAGCCCTTCTGCCAGGGGCGCCAATGCCAGCGAGGGCAGGAAGGTCAGGGCGACCAGGATGACCGTCACGCCGACCACCAGCCCGACGAACTGGGGCTTGTGGGTGGGCAGCGTGCCCAGCGATTCCGGCGCACTGCCTTGGGCTGCCAGCGCACCGGCCAGGGCGAGCACCACAATGATCGGCACGAATCTGCCGAGGAGCATGGCGATTCCGAGCGTGGTCTCAAACCACGTCCCGTTGGCCGCCAGGCCGGCGAATGCCGAGCCGTTGTTGTTGGCCGCGGAGGTGAATGCGTACAGCACTTCGGAGAGGCCGTGCGGCCCGGAGTTGGCCATCGCCGAGCGAGGACCCGGTAACGCGATCGAGATCGCCGTTCCACACAGCACGATCACCGGCATGACCAGGAAATAGCTTGCGGCCAGCTTGATCTCGCGCGCGCCGATCTTCTTCCCCAGATACTCCGGCGTGCGCCCCACCATCAGGCCGGCGACGAACACCGTGATCACCGCCAGGATCAAGATGCCGTACAGGCCCGAACCGACACCGCCGGGGGCCACCTCCCCCAACTGCATGTCGACCATCGTCATCAACCCGCCCAGGCTGGTGTAGGAGTCGTGCGCGGAGTCCACCGCACCGGTGGAAGTCAGCGTGGTGGCGGCAGCGAAGACCGCCGAGTCGGCCACTCCGAACCGCTGCTCGATCCCCTCGGTCGCGGCCCCGACCGCGGTGGGGACGGTGCCGTGGTGGACCAGCTGCGCCCAGCTGAGCAGGCCCACGCCGATGAAGGCGAGTACGGCCATGACCGCGACGATCGCGTGGCCCTGTTTGGTGGCCCCCACCATGCGGCCGAACGTGCGCGGCAGCGAGAACGCGATGACCAGCAGCAGGAAGATCTCGACCCAGTTGGTCCATGAGGTCGGGTTCTCAAACGGGTGTGCGGAGTTGGCGTTGTAGAAGCCACCACCGTTGGTGCCCAGCAGCTTGATCGCCTCCTGGCCGGCCACCGGACCACCGGGAATGGTCTGGGACATACCGGCGACGGTGGTGACGGCCTGATCATGGAGGTGGAAGTTCTCGACGACGCCGCCGGCGATCAACACCACAGCGCCGGCCACCGCCAGCGGCGCCAGGATGCGCAGGGCACCGCGAACCAGGTCGACCCAGAAGGAGCCCAGCACCGCGGTGCGCCGGCCGACGAAGCCACGGACGAAGGCGACGGCGACCGCCATACCGACTGCGGCAGAGACGAAGTTCTGCACCCCCAGACCGGCCATCTGCACCAGATGCCCCTGGGTGGATTCACCGGCGTAGGCCTGCCAGTTGGTGTTGGTGACAAAGCTGACCGCGGTGTTCCACGCCAGGCCGGGCGTCATCGGCGTCGCCGGCTGGTGCAGGTGCAGCGGGAGCCTGCCCTGAATCAACTGCAGCCCGAACAGAAAGACCACGCAGACCGCGGAGAACGCCAGGACGCTGCGCGCGTAGGCGGCCCAGGTCTGCTTGGATTCCGGGTCGACGCCGATTGCCGAATAGATCAACCGCTCACTGCGGGAGTGCGTTTGGCGCTCATACACCCGATACATATAGTCGCCCAGCGGGATGTGGGCCGCTGCCAGCGCCAAGACCAACGACGCCAGGAACACGGCGCCCGCGACTGCGGTGCTCAATCAGAACCCTTCCGGGAACAGCAGTGCCGCGACCAGCAGTGCGAGCACCAGAACGGTCAACGCCAGGCTGACCACATTGGCGATGCTCACAGCCGCTCGGCCAGCTTCAGCATCCCGCCGAGAACGGCGAAGATCAGCACAGTCAGCAGTAGGTAGGCCAGGACAGCCACGCGTTCTCCCTCTCGCAGAACCCGACCGGGTCTGCCACGAAGCTAGACCGGTTGCGCGGCCAGGGCAGCGACCGTTGACGGTTTCTTAACGCTCGGCACGGCGACCTTTACGGACCGATAACGCGTCCGGGCGCCGTCAGGCGATGGAGAGAACGATGCCGTCCAAGATGTCGTGCTCGCTGACCACCAACTCCGCGATGCCGGGGCGCTCAGCCAGGACGCGGGCCAGCTCCTGCACCACGATGGCTCCGCCGCCGATCACGTCCACCCGGCCGGGATGCATCGGGCCCAGGGCAGCCCGCTGCGCGCGACTCATGCCGATCAGCCGGTCGCAGCCCGCCAACAGGTCATCGAAGCCGATCCGGGACAGGTGAATTGCGGTCGAGTCGTATTCGGGCAGCTGCAGCGCCAGCGCCGCCAGCGTCGTCATGGTGCCCGCCACTCCCACCCAGGTGCGGGCGTGCTGCACCGGGACCACCGCGAACGCCTCGTCGAGCAGCGCGCGGGCCACGCCACGGGCGTCGGCCACCTCGGCATCGGTCGGTGGATCCGAGTGCAGGCACCGCTCGGTCAGCCGAACGCAGCCGACATTGGCGGAGTAGCTGGCCGAGACCCCGGCGTCCGGGTCACCGAGCACCAGCTCGGTGGATCCACCGCCGAGGTCGACGACCACGAATGGTCCCTCGGCACTGTCCAATTCGCCCACCGCACCGCGGAAGGACAGCTCGGCCTCCTGCTGCCCGGTGATAACCTCGGCAACCGCACCCGCGACGGCCCTGCCCAGCACCTGCGCCGTCATGTCAAAGAACACGTCACGGTTGGCCGCGTCCCGGGTTGCTGACGTGGCCACCATCCGCACCCGGGAAACATCATGGGCCACAAGCAGATCTGCATAGTCGGCCAGCGCGGCACGAGTGCGCTCCAGCGCCTCGGGGGCGAACCGTCCGGTGGCGTCGACGCCCTCACCCAGCCGGACGATGCGCATCTCGCGGTGTACCTCGCGCAGCCGGCCGTCCACGGGCTCGGCGATCAACAGGCGAATCGAGTTGGTGCCGCAGTCGACTCCCGCGATGCGGGTCGGCCCGCTCACAGCCAGTCCTGCGGCACCAGGATGCCGGCCATCGCGGGCTCGGCGGCCAGAATGGCCAGTGCCTCGTCCCCGAACGGGTTGACGCCGCGCCCCTTGGCCAAGGCGTGCGCCATCAGCACGTGCAGGCACTTGACTCGATCGGGCATGCCGCCGCCGGTGAAGGTGGTGCCCAGCGGCTCGATGGCGTCTCGTTCGGCCAGGTAGGACTCGTGGGCGGCCCGGTAGGCGGCGGCCACGTCGGAATCGTGCTGCAACCGCTCCGTCATCTGCGCCATCAGGCCCGCCGACTCCAGACGACTGGCTGCCGCCGTCAGCGCAGGCAGGGTGAGGTAGTACAGCGTCGGAAACGGTGTTCCGTCAGGCAGTCTCGGTGCCGTCTTGACCACCGCCGGCTCCCCATTGGGACAGCGGTAGGCGATCTCCAGGACGCCTCGGGGTTCTCGGCCCAACTGCCGGCCCACCGCGTCCAGGTCCGCGGGATCAACCACCGGGCACCGCCGGCACGGGCAGGGCGGGCGGTTCCGGCGCGCCGGGCGCCACCGGCACCGGGTGCGGCGCATCGGCGATGGTGCGCCACAGCGCCGTGTACCAGGGGTCATCGCTGGGGACCGGCGCGGCTTCGGCGCCCGGTTCTCCCGGGATCTGCGGGACGCCGGGCAGCTGGACCTGGTAGGGAATCTCGCCGGGCATGACGAAACCGAGCCGCTGGCGGGCCTGCGCCCGGATGTGCGCGGGGTCTTCCAGGTTGGCCTTCTGTTGCTGTAGGTCGGTGATCTGGTGGTGCAGGGTGTTCTCCAATTGGGACTGCTGTTTCATCTCGGCATGCTGGGCGAAGAACGTGCGGACCGGCCCGGCGAGGGTCAGGGTGAGCACACACATGACCGCCGCCATGATGACCGCTCGCCGGGCGGTGAAACCCACCCGAAGTTCCGAGCTCTGCTCGGCCGCCGCCGCAAAAGCCCGCTTGACCGCTCCGGCCGGTGACGGTGGCGGGGTGCGCGAGGCACCCGCCCCACGCCGCACCGCCGGCGCGGGGCGCGGGCGCGGACGTCCGGTTTCGCCGCCCCGTCCCGGCCGAGACGGCGCGGCACGCCGCTTGGCGTCAGGCCGTTTCGGATCGGACATGGCAGCGGCCCCTGGCTGCTACTTGGTCTCCGGCGCGTAGCGGGGGAAGGCCAGCTCGCCGGCGTAGCGGGCGGCGTCGCCGAGTTCTTCCTCGATCCGCAGCAACTGGTTGTACTTGGCCACCCGCTCACTGCGGGCCGGGGCACCGGTCTTGATCTGGCCGCTGCTGACCGCCACCGCCAGGTCGGCGATGGTGGTGTCCTCGGTCTCGCCGCTGCGGTGGCTCATCATGGTGCGGTAACCGCTGTGGTGGGCCAGGGTGACCGCGTCCAGGGTCTCGGTGAGCGTGCCGATCTGGTTGACCTTGACCAGCAGCGCATTCGCCGCGCCCCGCTCGATGCCCTCCTCGAGCCGTTCGGGGTTGGTGACGAAGAGGTCGTCGCCGACGAGCTGCACCCGGTCCCCGATCGCCGAGGTCAGCGACACCCAGCCGTCCCAGTCGTCCTCGGACAGCGGGTCCTCGATGGACACCAGCGGGTAGGCGTCGAGCAGCGTGGCGTAGAACTCGGCCAGCTGGGCGGCGGTGCGGTTCTGCTTCTCGAACGCGTAGCCGCTGCCCTCGGTGTAGAACTCGGTGGCCGCGACGTCGAGGGCCAGCGCGACATCGGTGCCCAACGTGAGCCCGGTGGCCTCGATCGCGGTGCTGATCAGGTCGAGCGCGGCGGTGGTGCCGGCGACGTCGGGGGCGAAACCGCCCTCGTCACCCAGGCCGGTGGACAGCCCCTGCTTCTTCAGCACTGCCTTGAGCGAGTGGTAGACCTCGGTGCCCCAGCGCAGCGCCTCGGCGAAGTTCGGGGCGCCGATCGGGGCGACCATGAACTCCTGGACATCGACGCCGGTGTCGGCGTGCGCGCCGCCGTTGAGGATGTTCATCATCGGCACCGGCAGGATGTGGGCGTTGGGACCGCCGAGGTAGCGGTACAGCGGCAGGGCCGCGGAGTCGGCGGCCGCCTTGGCCACCGCCAGCGACACACCGAGCATGGCGTTGGCACCCAGCCGGGACTTGTCCGGCGTGCCGTCGAGGTCCACCAGGGCCTGGTCCACCAGACGCTGGTCGTCGGCGCTGATCCCGATGACCGCCGGCGCGATCTGGTCCAGCACCGCGTTGACCGCCTTCTGCACACCCTTGCCGCCGTAGCGGGTGCCACCGTCGCGCAGCTCCACGGCTTCGTGCTCCCCGGTGGAGGCACCGGAGGGCACCGCGGCCCGGGCGAAGGTGCCGTCCTCCAGCGCAACCTCGACCTCGACCGTGGGGTTGCCGCGGGAATCGAGGATCTCGCGGGCGCCGACCTGCTGGATGATGGGCACTGACTTCTCCTTGAACTGGGTGGGGCTGGCCGTGGTAAGGCTACGTCAGCCTATGGGGCCTCTTGGGAGCCTAACGGTGGGACCTACCACCGACCTCACAACGGGCGGCCGGCCGCGTACGCGGCGGCCCAATCTCGCACCGCGCGGGCATAGGCCTCCGAGTCGTTGTAGGCCATCAACGCCGTCATCCAGCCCTGCGGTGTGGCGAGGTCCTTGCCGCGCCAACACAGATACCCGGCCGCGGACAACGCGGCGTCGTCGATGTTGTCCGGGCTCACAATCCCGTCATTGTTGGCATCGACGCCGTAGAGGCGCCAGGTCTCCGGAATGAACTGCATCGGGCCCATCGCGCGGACCACGCCGTCGTCGTCGGCCAGATCCGGGTCGACCTCCTCCACGATGTGCAGGTTGCCCCCGGAGCCGTCGAGCCGCACGCCGCGGATCTTGGGCCGCACGTCACCGTTGCGGTCCACCGTGGCGTTGTTGTACTGGCCGTGATGACTCTCGATCTGGCCGATGCCCGCCAGGGTGGTCCAGCCCAGGTGACAGTCGGGGTTCTCCACCTCTGCGACCCGCGCGGCGTAGGCGTAGGCCTCCAACGCGGTGATCGGAATCCCGAGCAACGGAGCCCGCTCCGCGGCCCAGTGATAGAGCTGGTCTGCGGGCCGTCCCTTGGCCGGGTTGGTGCTCACCGGCGGGACCGGGTCCCCCGGCGGCGGCGGCACGCCCTGCGGGATCGGATTACCGAGCTGCCAGCTGCAGCTGGATGCCAGCAGCACCGCCGTCGCGCCCACAACAGCGGCCGTGCGCAGCCAACGTAGCGCCGACACCGATCTCCCCAGTCTCGAATCCATGGTTTTGCGTCCATCGTTCCATGACTGATCGGTGACCGAGTCACCACCGAATGCGCGGACGGTTCCTACGCCCCGCACAATGCGGCTCTACCTGCATGGATCCGGCGGGTCTAGCCGGTCAGCTCACCGTGCTCCGGATCGGCGAGCAACGCGTCACGCGCCCGGGCCACCCGGGACCTGATGGTGCCCACCGGGCAACCGCAGACCGCCGCGGCGTCGTTGTAGGACAGGCCGAACAGCTGAGTCAGCAGCAATGCCTCACGCTGGTCGGTCGACAGGCCGGCGATCAGCGCGGTCACCTCGACGACGTCCTCGAACCCGCGCGAGGGCCGGTCACGGTCCAGCAGCAGCTCGGGGTCGGCGCCCGGTGCGGTGCGCGGACGTGACTTGAGATACCGGATGTGGTCGGCGACCACACGGCGGGCGATGGCCAACAACCAGGTTCGGGCACTGGAACGGCCGGCGAACCGCGGGATGGCCCCGATCGCCCGCAGGAAGGTCTCCTGGGTCAGGTCGTCGGCGCTGACCCCGTCGAAGAGGTAGGCGACGAATCGCCAGACGTCATGCTGGGTCGCCTTGATGAAGGCCTCCAGCGCGCGGGAATCACCGCCGGCGGCGGCAACGGCGAGAGCGGTGACAACGTCGTCGTCGACCCGATCAGCAACCGCCATGAACACACACCCTAGCGGGTCCACGGCGTCATTACGACGCATGGTCGTAGGACCGCCGGCACTGTTGACCGACCGCAGATGGCGGCGCCGGCCATGCCCGGCGGCCGCGGCCGGCGACACCCCGGCACGCGCCACCGCCGCGTCGTCGCGGGCGGCGGACGAGCCCGCCCCACCCTGACGCTGACGCGCCACCAGCAAAGCAAAAGCCAGGCCCACCAGGACCGGCACATGACTGGCGACCCGTGCCGCCGTCACCTGGCCGTGGTAGGCGTCGATGGCCACGTAGCCGCCCAGGGCCAGGGCGTAGACGCCCGCGATCGCAGCGACGCCCGCGGCCACCGCCGGCCAGATGCCCGCCGCGATCATCGCCCCGCCCAGCGCCAGCAACCATGCGGTGGACTCGTGCAGCAAATGCGCCCCGGTGGCGGCCCCGTGCCCGTGTCCGTGCCCGTGCGCCGACACCATGCCGAAGTCCACTCCGGCGATCTGGATGGCCGCCATCGCCACCTGGAACACCCCGACGCCGATCAAGGCGACCCGCCGGAAGCTCCACCGCGTCGGGCCACTGCCGGTGATCTGATCGGTGACCGACCTCACCCCGGCGGCAGCCAGGATCTGCGCGGCCAGGTCGGGGCCGGACTGCGCGTCGGCCCCGCTGTCGATCTCGGAGAGGCGGCGGGCCTGGGCCGCCGCACCCACCAGCCAGCGCCGGCACCCGCGGCATGACGCGAGGTGCGCGTCCACCTGCTGGGCAGGCAACTCCTGCTGCTCGCCGTCGAGCAGCGACGACAGTGTCTCGCGCACCACCTCGCACCGCATGCCGACATCGTCGCTCATTCCGCGTCCCGGCACAAAGATTCTCCGGGATGGAACTGAACCGGTTCGGGGTGCGACTACTGACTGTGCGAACAACGTGCGACGCCGTCGGGGAGGTCGGCGCTCCATGACGGCACCGGTCTGGCTGGCGTCGCCTCCTGAGGTGCACTCTGCGCTGCTCAGCGCGGGGCCGGGCGTCGGCCCGCTGCTGGAGTCGGCCTCGGCGTACTCGGCGATCAGCTCCGAATACGCCGCGGTGGCCGCCGAACTCGATGCGGTCCTGGCCGGGGTGCGGGCCGCCAGCTGGCAGGGGCCCAGCGCCCAGCAGTACGCGGCGGCGCACCTCCCGTATCTGAGCTGGCTGATCGAGAGTTCGGCACAGAGCGCGAGTGCGGCAAGCCTGCATCAGAGCGCCGCCGCGGCCTACACCGCGGCACTGGCCGGCATGCCCACGTTGGCCGAACTGGGCACCAACCACGCCGTGCACGCGACGCTGGTGGCCACGAACTTCTTCGGCATCAACACCATCCCGATCGCGGTGAACGAAGCCGACTATGCCCGGATGTGGATTCAGGCCGCAGAGATGATGAGCGTCTACCACGGCGTCGCAACGGCCGCGCTGGCCGCGGTCCCGGCGGCTGCGCCCGCACCGCCGATCCTGAACCCGGGGGCCGCGGAGGCCGCCGCACCGAGCCTGGAACAGCAGATCGCCGACCTGCTCAAGCAGTACAACATGGGCTTCGCGGACCCGATCGCCCGTTGGCTGTGGTCGCAATTGGGCGTCGACGGATATCCGATCGAGGCGTTTCCGTTCGCCAGCTCGGTCACCCAGATGCTGCTGCAGATCCCCGGGATGACGCCGATCCTGGCCGGAGCGTTGGGATGGTCCACCTTCCACACGCTGATGCTGGTGTGGCCGATGGGTCAGATCGCCGTGCAGCTGGCGATCCCGATCATGCTGGCCGCGGCGCCCGCCCTGGCCGCCGCCGCCGGACTCGGGGCGCTCGGGGCGATCGGCGCCGTGGGGACCGGCCAGGTGGCAGACCCGCCCCTGCCGATCCCGATGGGCAGCGTGAGCCCGTCTCTTCCCCCGACCGTCCCCGTGCCGACCGGAGCCGAGGCGTGTGCCTGCGCGGACCCGATCTCCTCGGCCGGTGCGACCACGCCGAGCACCGTCAGTGCGGGCCTGCCGGCCGGCGGAGGCGCGGCGGGTGGAGGCCCGGGCGTCGGCTTCGGTCCCACGTCCTGCCTGTACCTGGTGGGCAGTGCCTCGGCGTCGGCCCGGCGCTCCAGTGGTGCGCGGCGTTCCCGCAGTGCCGAGGAAGACGCCTCGGAGAGCCAGGGCGCCCCGGGAGAGGCAACGACGCAGGCCCTGGCCGCCAAGCGCCGGCAGCGCCGGCGCGCCAAGCAGCGCGGGTTCGGCGACGAATACATGGACATGGACATGGACATCGACGTCAGGCCGGACTGGGGTACTCCGTCAGACCGCGCGGGCGCCTCGCAGAGCGGCGCGGGTCCGCTCGGGTTCGCCGGTACGGCCGCGGACACTCACCGGCGGGCCGCCGGGATCGCGGTGCTCACCGGAGACGGCCTGGACGCCGAGCCGCGGATGCCGATGCTCCCGGGCAGTTGGGGCGACGAGACCGGCTAGCCCTGCGGCCAGTGGGCGCGCCACTGGTCTTCGGTGGGCGCCCCGTCGATCACCTTTTCCACCGACCGCACGGTGTCCATGAGGTCCAAGACCGCTGCCCGCAGTTGATTCTCGGCATCGACACCGGCGGAAACGGTGACCGTGGTGACCTGATCGGGAATGAGATCCGCGGGCACGCCGGCACGGGCCAGGCGCTGGAGCACCTTGCTCGCCAGCGCCAAGGCCGGCTGAGCTGTCGGCAGGTCGTCAAGAATCGAGTCACGCGACTGCTTTTCCAGAGCCTTGCGTTCCTCCCACTGCGCCACCTGGTCCGCCATCGTGATCTGCTCACCGGCGAGCACCGCCGGAGCCCGATTGGCGAGCTTGCGCAGCAGCGACTCGGCGACGTCATCGATGCAGAACCGGTTCTCCGTCGCGTCCTCGGCGATGCGGGCATGGAACAGCACCTGCAGCAGCACGTCACCAAGCTCGGCGCACAGCTGCTCGGGGTCGCCACCGCGGATCGCGTCGAACAGCTCGTAGGTCTCCTCCAGCAGGAACCGGCGCAGCGAGTCGTGGGTCTGCTCGCTCTCCCACGGACCGGTGCTGCGCAACCGGTCCATCACCGCGACCGCGTCGATCAGCCGCTCCCCAGGCGACGCATCCGGCACCGCGATCAGCGCATCACCGGCGGCCAGCCGGGCGAGGACGTCGGGATGGTTGCGGTCCGACGACAGCAGCACCGGAGCATCTGCGCCGCAGAGCACCGATCGCGCCGCCGGCAACGACCACGGGACCACGATCGGCAGTTCCTCGGTGTAGGCGACCTCCCCGGCCAGCAGCGCGAGAGCTTCGACCGGAACCAGCGAGGGCCGGCGGGGGTCGACCAAGACGACGGTCATCGTGGCCTACCGTACTGCGGGTACCGCGCCGGTGACGTCGACACTGCCCTGCGGTTTGCCGTCCAGCGCCGAAATCAGATCGGCCACCATCTGGACGAGTTCGATGTCGCGCAGACGCGGCGCGCCGACGGCGGCGCCCGCGCCGCCGGCCCGCGGAATCGGGACCTGCACGGTGGACGTGGTGGCGCGGTAGCTCGCCGAGGGGTGCATCCGCTTGAGCCGCAACTGGGCAGAGTCCGGCAGGGTCATCGGGGCGAGCCGCAGTGTGGTCGCCGACGCCGCCGAGACCTCGGTGACTCCGGCTGCGCGGCACAGCAGCCGCAGCCGGGCCACCGCCACCAGTCGGTCGGCCGGTTCGGGCAGCGGCCCGTAGCGGTCGGTCAGCTCCTCGATCACCGCGCCGATCGCTGCCTCGTCGGGGGCGGCCGCCAGCCGGCGGTAGGCCTCCAGCCGCAGCCGATCGGAGTTGATGTACTCCGGCGGCAGATGGGCATCCACGGGCAGGTCGATCCGGACGTCCTTGACCTCCTCGGTGGTGACCGTCTCGCCGTTGAACGCCGCCCGGTACGCCTCGACGGCCTCGCCGACCAGGCGCACATACAGGTCGAAACCCACCCCGGCGACGTGCCCGGACTGCTCCACCCCCAGCACATTGCCGGCCCCACGGATCTCCAGGTCTTTCATGGCCACCGCCATGCCGGCGCCCAATTCGTTGTTCTGGGCGATGGTGGCCAGCCGGTCGTGGGCCGTCTCGGTCAGCGGCGTCTCGCGCGGGTACAGGAAGTAGGCGTAGCCCCGTTCCCGGCTGCGGCCCACCCGGCCCCGCAACTGGTGCAGCTGCGACAGGCCGAAGGTGTCGGCGCGCTCGACGATCAGGGTGTTGGCGTTGGAGATGTCCAGGCCGGTCTCGATGATCGTGGTGCACACCAAGATGTCGTACTCCCGATTCCAGAAGCCCTGCACCGTGGTTTCCAGCATCTCCTCGGGCATCTGCCCGTGCGCGACGACCACCCGGGCCTCGGGTATCAGATTCCGCACCCGGGCGGCGGCGGCGTCGATCGAGCTGACCCGGTTGTGCACGTAGAACACCTGGCCGTCGCGCAGCAGCTCGCGGCGCAGTGCGGCGGCCACCTGTTTGTCGTCATGAGCGCCGACATAGGTCAGCACCGGGTAGCGGTCTTCGGGTGGGGTGAGGATGGTCGACATCTCCCGGATGCCGGCCAGGCTCATCTCCAGGGTGCGCGGGATCGGGGTAGCGCTCATGGTGAGCACGTCGACGTGGGTGCGCAGGGCCTTGATGTGCTCTTTGTGCTCGACGCCGAAGCGCTGCTCCTCGTCAACGATCACCAGCCCGAGGTCCTTCCAGCGCACCCCGGTCTGCAGCAGCCGATGCGTGCCGATCACCACATCCACCGAGCCATCGGCCAGGCCGGCGACGGTGGCCTTGGATTCGGCCGGATCGGTGAACCGCGACAGTCCCTTGACGGTGACCGGGAAACCGGCCATCCGGGTGCTGAAGGTCTGCAGATGCTGGTCGGCCAGCAGTGTGGTGGGCACCAGGACCGCGACCTGCTTGCCGTCCTGCACGGCTTTGAATGCCGCCCGCACCGCGATCTCGGTCTTGCCGTATCCGACGTCGCCGCAGATCACCCGGTCCATCGGGACGGGTTTCTCCATGTCGGACTTGACCTCGCTGATGGCGGTCAACTGGTCCATGGTCTCGGTGAACCCGAACGCGTCCTCCATCTCGGCCTGCCATGGCGTGTCCGGAGCGAACGCATGGCCGGGTGCCGCCTGGCGTTTGGCGTAGAGGGCGACGAGTTCGTCGGCGATCTCGCGGACCGCTTTACGCGCCTTGGTCTTGGTCTGGCTCCAGTCGCTGCCGCCGAGCCGGCTCAGCGCCGGGGCCTGCCCACCGACGTAGCGAGAGAGCTGGTCCAGGGAGTCCATCGGGACGTAGAGCTTGTCGGTTCCGTTGGCGCCACGTTTGCCCGAGGCGTATTCCAGCACCAGGTATTCGCGGCGCGCGCCGCCGACGGTGCGCTCGGTCATCTCCACGAACTTGCCGATGCCGTGCTGATCGTGGACCACCAGATCCCCGGCCGTCAGCGCCAGGGGGTCGACGGCGTTGCGGCGTTTGGCCGCCAGCCGCTTGCCTTCCGGTCCACTGACCCGATTTCCGGTCAGGTCGGCCTCGGTGACCACCACCAGCTCGGCGCCGGGTATCACCAGGCCCTCGTGCAGCGGCCCCTGCAGCACCCCCACCACCCCGGGTTGGGGCGCCGTCCCGGCGTCCAACAGCGTTGCCGCGGTTTCGGACTCGGCCAATTGCTCGACGATTCGCCGGGCCGTGCCCACGCCGGGGGCGACGACGGCCGCACGTCCGCCCGTCGCGATGTGCGCCCGCAGCATGGCGAAGATCTCGTCGATATCGCGTTGGCGGCCGCGCGCCGACGGCGACGGACGGACGTCGAGTTCGATCGCGTCGGGATCGGGCAACTGGCTCAGCGTCCACCACGGATGCCCGGAGTCCAGGGCCGCCTTCTTGACCTCGGCCAAGTCGCGGAAGCCCGATCCGCCGAGCTGTTCGATGTCGATCGGTGCGTCGCCTCCGATCGCGGCGACCGACCAGGAAGCCTCGAGAAACTCCCTCCCGGTCTTGATCAGGTCGGCGGCGCGGGCGCGGATCTTTTCGGGATCGCAGAGCAGCACCGGTGTGCCCGCAGCCAGCTGGTCGGTGAGCAGGGCCTGCGGTCCGGGCCGCAGCACCGAGCTCAACGCCTCCATACCGTCGACCGGGATGCCCTCGGCCAGCTTGGCCAGCATGTCGCCGACGGTGCCGGTGACGGCGTTGTCGGTCTCGGGCTGCTCCAGCGCCAGGTCCGCGGCGCGGGCCCGCACATCGTCGGTGAGCAGCAGTTCCCGGCAGGGCACCGCGACCACGGTGCCGACCTCGACCTCGGGGATGGAGCGCTGGTCGGCCACCGAGAACGGCCGGATCTCGGTGATCTCGTCGCCCCAGAACTCGATGCGCGCCGGGTGTTCGGCCGTCGGCGGGAACAGGTCGAGGATGCCGCCGCGGACGGCGAACTCACCGCGCTTGCCCACCAGGTCCACCCGGGTGTAGGCCAACTCGACCAGCCGGGCGATCACCGTCTCGAACGCAGTCTCATCACCGACGGCCAGCATGACCGGCTCGATGGCATCGAGTTGGCCGGTCATCGGCTGCAGCAGGGACCGGGCGGTGGTCACCACCACCCGCAGCGGTGGACCCAGTCGCGCGTCGTCGGGGCAGGCCAGCCGGCGCAGCAGCAGCAGGCGGGCGCCGACGGTGTCCACACCGGGTGAGAGCCGCTCGTGCGGCAGCGTCTCCCAGGACGGGAACAACGCCACCGCGTCGCCGTAGACGCCGCGCAGTTCCGCGGTCAGGTCGTCGGCCTCGTGGCCGGTGGCGGTGACCACGAGCAGCGGGGTGTTGCGGGCCAGGGCGGCCGCGGTGAACGGCCGCGCACCCACCGGGCCGACCAGGGTCAGTTCCGCGGGTGATCCGCCCGCGCGCTCGATGAGTTCGAGGAATGCCGGCGCGCTCAGCGCCAGGTCTACGAGCCCCGCTATCGGGGTTTGGACAGTCTGGTACCCCGGTGCGGTCATGATGCGGGCAATTCTAAGCGGTGCGGCGCAGGCCCCCGATTGGCAGTGGCGGGCACGCCCTATTCGTCGTGCAGCGTCGGATCGGACTCCAGGTGCGTCAATCCGTTCCAACACAGATTGACCAGGTGCGCGGCCACCACTTCCTTCTTGGGTTCACGGACGTCGAGCCACCACTGGGCCGTCATCGACACCGAACCCACCAGCGCCTGGGCGTACAGCGGTGCGGTCTCGGGGTCCAGACCGCGCTTGGCGAAGTCGCCGGCCAGGATCGACGACACCTGCCCGATCGCGTCGTTGAGCAGTGTCGAATAGGTGCCCGAACTGATCGACGCCGGAGAGTCGCGGATCAGGATGCGGAAACCGTCGGTGTGCTCGTCAACGTAGGTCAGCAGGGCCAACGCGACGCGCTCCACGCGCAGCCGGGACTGATTGTTGGTGGCTTTGGTCAGCGATGTGGTGATGCCGTCCAGCAACGCCGACATCTCACGGTCGACCACCACCGCGTACAGGCCCTCTTTGCCGCCGAAGTGCTCATAGACCACTGGCTTGGACACATTCGCGCGCTGGGCGATCTCCTCGATGGAGGTGCCCTCATACCCGCGCTCGGCGAACAATGAGCGGGCCACATCGATGAGTTGGTGCCGACGCTCGCTACCTGTCATCCGGGCTCGCGGCGCCCGACCGTCCTTGTCCAGACCAGCCACGCGACCAGGGTAGTCCGTTGGATAGAGTCACTGGGCAGCACCGATCCGTCGTGGTGTAATCGGCAGCACCTCTGATTTTGGTTCAGATAGTTCAGGTTCGAGTCCTGGCGACGGAGCTCATGGATTTGCGCGCACTTTTGCCGCGAACGCGCGCGGAGTGACAGGCTAGACGCCGTGTCGACGCCCAACCCCACACCCGCGTCCCCGGATGCCGGCCAGCACGCCGTCATAGTCCTGGCGGCCGGAGCCGGCACCCGAATGGTCTCGGACACCCCCAAAGTGCTGCATGAGCTGGGCGGACGCAGCATGCTGTCGCACTGCCTGACAGCAGCCGCCGGTGTCACGCCCCGCCACCTGGTGGTGGTGCTGGGCCACGCCCACGACCGCATCACCGGGCCCGTCGCCGAGTTGGCGCAGGCCCTGAACTTTCCCATCGAGGTGGCGCTGCAGGACCAACAGCTGGGCACCGGTCACGCGGTGCTGTGTGGCCTGGCGGCGCTTCCGGACGATTTCACCGGCACCGTGGTGGTGACCTCCGGCGACATCCCGCTGCTGGACACCGCGACGCTGCAGGCCCTGATCGAGGCCCACCGCACCGCCCCGGCCGCGGTCACCGTGCTGACCACCACCCTGGCCGACCCCACCGGTTACGGCCGCATCCTGCACACCCAGGACGGCGAAGTCACCGCGATCGTCGAACAGGCCGATGCCACCGAATCCCAGCGCGAGATCCGCGAGGTCAACGCCGGTGTGTACGCCTTCGACATCGCCGCGCTGCGCTCGGCGCTGGGTCGCCTGGGCTCGGACAACGCCCAGCACGAGCTCTATCTGACCGACGTGATCGGCATCGTGCGCGGCGATGGCCAGGTGGTGCACGCCCGCCACGTCGACGACGCCGCGCTGGTCGCCGGTGTCAACGACCGCGTGCAGCTGTCCGAGCTGGCCGGCGCCCTCAACCGCCGCGTGGTGGCCGCACATCAGCGTGCCGGGGTCACCATCATCGACCCCGCCAGCACCTGGATCGACGTCGACGTGACCATCGGACGCGACACCACCGTCGCGCCCGGCACCCAGCTGCTGGGCCGCACCGCCGTCGGGGCGCACTGCACGATCGGGCCCGACACCACCCTGTCCGACGTCACGGTGGGCGATGGCGCATCGGTGATCCGCAGTCACGCCACGTCCGCGGCGGTCGGCGCGGGCGCCACGGTGGGGCCGTTCAGCTATCTGCGGCCCGGCACCGTACTGGGCGCGCAGGCCAAGCTGGGGGCGTTCGTCGAGACCAAGAACTCCACCATCGGCACCGGAACCAAGGTGCCGCACCTGACCTACGTCGGCGACGCCGACATCGGCGACCACAGCAACATCGGCGCCTCCAGCGTGTTCGTCAACTACGACGGCCAGACCAAACGGCGCACCACCGTCGGCTCGCACGTGCGTACCGGCTCGGACACCATGTTCGTCGCGCCGGTCAGCATCGGCGACGGGGCCTACACCGGCGCCGGGACCGTCGTACGCCACGATGTGCCCCCGGGCGCACTGGCGGTGTCCGCCGGCCCGCAACGCACTATCGAGAACTGGGTGCAACGCAAGCGGCCCGGCAGCGCGGCCGCGGCGGCGGCCGATGCCGCGAACAGTGTCGAAGAAGCCGGCCAGACTCCACCCGATCTGTCATCGTGAGCTTGATCGCGTTGAGGCAGCCCAAGGCGAAATCGCCCACCGGGCTACGTACCATAAGGCCCGAGTCAAATCGACCGAATTCCACAATCTCCTACGGCGGGGGCAGCACGTGAGCCACGACTGGACAGACAATCGCAAGAACCTGATGCTCTTCGCCGGTCGCGCGCACCCGGAACTGGCTGATCAGGTGGCCAAGGAACTGGACGTTCCGGTGACCGCGCAAACCGCCCGCGACTTCGCCAACGGCGAGATCTTCGTGCGTTTCGACGAGTCGGTGCGCGGCTGCGACGCCTTCGTGCTGCAGTCGCACCCCGCGCCGCTGAACCAGCACCTGATGGAACAGCTGATCATGATCGACGCGCTCAAGCGCGGCAGCGCCAAGCGGATCACCGCGATCCTGCCGTTCTATCCCTACGCGCGCCAGGACAAGAAGCACCGCGGCCGCGAGCCGATCTCGGCTCGCCTGGTGGCCGACCTGCTCAAGACGGCCGGCGCCGACCGGATCGTCACCGTGGACCTGCACACCGACCAGATCCAGGGCTTCTTCGACGGCCCGGTGGACCACATGCGGGCCCAGCCGCTGCTGTGCGGCCACATCCGGGACAACTACCTCAACGCCGGCAAGGACGTCGTTGTGGTCTCCCCCGACTCCGGCCGGGTGCGGGTCGCCGAGAAGTGGGCCGACTCGCTGGGCGGCGTACCGCTGGCCTTCATTCACAAGACCCGTGATCCGCGGGTGCCCAACCAGGTCAAAGCCAATCGGGTCGTCGGTGAGGTCACCGGCAAGACCTGTGTGATCACCGACGACATGATCGACACGGGCGGCACCATCGCCGGGGCGGTCGGTCTGCTGCGCGAAGCGGGGGCAGTCGAGGTGGTGATCGCCGCGACCCACGGTGTGCTGTCCAGCCCGGCATCGGAGCGGTTGGCGGCCTGCGGCGCCAGCGAGGTGATCGTCACCAACACCCTGCCGATCACCGAGGACAAGCAATTCCCGCAGCTGACCGTGCTGTCGATCGCTCCGCTGTTGGCCAGCACCATCCGGGCCGTGTTCGACAATGGTTCGGTCACAGGACTTTTCGACGGAGACGCCTGACATGGCTGACGCCGTGGTGTATCACAACCCGCGCTGTTCGACCTCACGCAAGACGCTGGAGCTGCTGCGCGACAACGGCATCGAGCCGACGATCGTGGAGTACTTGAAGAGCCCGCCGTCACGCGCGCAGCTGGCGGAGCTGATCAGCTCCGCCGGAATCGGAGTACGCCAGGCGGTGCGCACCGGCGAAGCCGTCTACGCCGAGCTGAACCTTGCCGGTGCCACCGACGACGAACTGCTCGACGCCATGGCCGCGAACCCGATCCTGATCCAGCGGCCCTTCGTCGTCACCGGTAACGGCACCCGGCTGGCCCGGCCGATAGACGCGGTCCGCGAGATCCTGTGACCGCGCTGCGTATGGCGGCCGCGGCCCTGGCGTGCACAGCACTGGTCAGCGCCGTATCCGGCTGCGGCAGCAAAACGCCGGATTACCAATCGATTTGGGGCAACGGCAGCACGACCACCACCTCATCGGAGCCCGAGGCCCCGGTCACCGTGGGGCGATATCTGGAAGACCAAGGCGTCGCGGCCGAGGCGGTGGCCCCCAACGCACTGACCGACCTGACCGTCTCGATCCCCACCCCGCCGGGCTGGACCCGGAAAGAGAACCCCATGCTGCCCAAAACGACTCTGGTCCTGGGCAAGGGCGAGAAGTTCCCGCGCGCCATCTTGAGCGTGGTCAAGGTCAGCGGCAACTTCGACTCCCATGAGGCCATCAAGCACGGGGTGGTCGACGCGCAGCTCTCGCCGAAATTCCGGCTGCTGGACGCCTCCAACGAGGACTACCAAGGTTTCCCGTCGTCGATGGTCCAGGGCACCTACGACTTGGACGGGCAGCGCCTGCACAGCTGGTTCCGGATGGTGATCGCCACCGGTTCGAAGCCGGCGGAGCAGCGTTATCTGGTGCAGCTCGCAATCACCGCCCCGGCCGAAGATGCACCCAAACAGGCCACCGACGTCGAGGCGATCATGAACGGATTCACCGTCGCCGCAAAGTAAGCCGCATCGAGGCCCGGCGCTTGTTAGAGTGCCTCACACCTGTTGAAGGGAGTTCGGCAATGTCCCTCATCCGCCTGTCATCGCTGGGGCTCGGCGTCATCGGCGTCGCCACCGGCCTGCTTACCGCGGCCACAGCTCTGGCCGACCCGCCGCCGGGCTGCACCGCGGCCGACATGGCCAACGCGGCCACCGGGGTCGCCGCCTCGACGTCGGGCTATCTGTATGCCCATCCCGACGTCAACGAGTTCTACACCGGCCTGCGCAACCGGCCCGACGACGAGATCCCCGAGGCGGTCCGCAGCTTCTTCGCCGACCACCCGCAGGCCCACGACGACCTCCTGCGGCTGCGCCAGCCCCTGACCGACTTCCGCGCCCGCTGCGGTTTGCCCCAGGCCGAGCACCCACTGCTGGACCAGTGATGAGGCGCCGGATCTGGGCCATGGCGGCGGTGACACTGACCAGCCTGCCGGGCGCAGTGGTCCTGTTCACCCCGGCCGGCACCGCCTCGGCGGGCTGTGTCGGCGTGGGCCGCCGTGTCTACGTCAGCGGCTGTGCCGACCCGGTACCGCCGCCGGCCTATTACGCGCCGCTGCCCGAAGACGTACCGCCGCCGCCACCC
>NZ_MVHH01000002.1 GCF_002086515.1 Mycolicibacter arupensis | reverse complement strand
GAGGGGGCGCGTCAAAGGGCGGCGGTGGTGGCCCGTCTTCAGGAGGTGGGGGTGGCGCGTCTTCCGGCGGTAGAGGCGGCGCATCGGCGGCGGCCGGCGGTGGCGGTTCGTCGTTGTTTCCCGGCTCGGCACCGACTCCGCCGGCCAGGAACACGGCGGCCGGCAACAGAGTCGTCGCGGCCAGAACCGAGGATTTCATGCGCAGATCAATCAGTCCTTGCGTGAGCACGCAAGGCACCGTAACCAAAACGTTATCTGGACATCAACCCGGCACGCGGAAAAGCGGTTCTATGTCACACCTCGACTGGCCGCCGCAACTGCTCAGAAACCGAACCAGGAAACTGCGTCGACCAGCGGCGTCGTCAGCAGCGTCCAGGGCTGGAACAGGTCGTTCACCGCATTCTGCAGGCCCTGCTGAGCGCCCTCGATGAGCGCCTGCCCGACCGCTGACCAGTCAAGATCGGTAGGGAACAGCCCGAGCGGAGCCTCCAGATTGGCCGGGCCCGGCGACCAGCCGTCGGCGATATTGCCGTAGCCCAGATTCACCAGAATCCGCATAGCGGGCTCCAACAGGTCGTAGAGCGGTTGCCCGATCCCCGGCAGGAGCAGCAGCGGTGACAGCAACGGCAGTGTCTGCGCTTGGATCATGTAGTAATTCGTCAGGCCCTCCCCGGTGAGATCCGCCGAGCCGGGCAACAGCACCGCGTTGCTGATCTGGTCAGCATCAACGCTCAGGTATTGCAGGTGCTGAGTGAAAACACCCATCAACGCGTTGAGCACGGACAGCAGGTTGAGGGGATAGCGGGGGAAGTCCGCGAAGCCGTCGTACTCGAAGTTGTAGATGTCGGTGGGGTAGAGGTTGTCCGGCGTCGCCGGGAACACTCCGAGGCTCGACCAGATACCCCCGTTGGGTGCGACGGGGTCGCCGACCAGCATGAAGCGCACGAGGTCGCTCGGCACACCCTCGTCCTGCAGCTGTTGCATCGTCAGGGTGGAGAATCCGGCGCTCTGCGAGTACCCGAACACCACCACGGGGTCGTCGGCAGAGACTCCTCCGCCGGCAATCTGTTGGAGGACCGCGGCAGTCACGATCTCTGCCCCCTCGATCCGCGACCCGGCCTTGTCGAAGAAGAGGCGTTCGGGTGTGGTCAAGATCTCCATGCTGCCGGTGAAGCCATGCGGTTGCAGATAGAGGTCATGGGCCAGGTCTGCGTAGCGCTGAGGGGGCGTCGGAATCCCGCTGGGGCCCAGGATCAGTGCGGTGCCACCCCCGAGCGCGCCGGCGGTCAATCGGACCTCGGTTCGGTGGCCGCCGCCGTCCGACACCGGTACGACCGTGGCGATCATGCCCGCGGTGACGGCGCCGGCGGCGCCCATGATGATCGGAAGAGTCGCCAACGACATGCGAGTTTCCTCCCTGCGGCGTCAAAGCCGCTGCTCTACGCCCCGCGGTCGCACGTGCAGAGTTTCAATATCGGGGACGCGGCGGGTGGCGTCAATGCCCGTTGACGGGAATGGGGGTCGGCCTGGCCGTCACCGTGCGGTGCCCTACAAGAAAACCCCGCCTACCTGCGTAGACGGGGTTTCCTATCGGGGTGGCTGACGGGACTCGAACCCGCGACACCCAGGATCACAACCTGGTGCTCTACCAACTGAACTACAGCCACCATTGCTGCTCTAGCAAGCAGCGTCGTCGATACTAGCCGCTTGGACGCTCAGCGACCGAATCGGCGGCGTCGGGCGTGGCAGCGGGCGGACCGAGTTCCCCGGCCACCGCCGCAATATCGCTGGTAGACGGCCCCGGCGGGGTGACGAACGCGGTACGCCGGTAGTACTTCAATTCCCGGATGGATTCATGGATATCGGCCAGCGCGCGGTGCGCCAGGCCCTTCTCCGGCTGGCCGAAGTAGATCCGCGGATACCAGCGGCGGCACAGCTCCTTGATCGAGCTGACGTCGATCATCCGGTAGTGCAGATAGTCGTTGAGGGCGGTCATATCGCGGGCCAGGAACCCGCGGTCGGTGCCGATCGAGTTGCCTGCCAGCGGTGCCGTCTTGGCCTGTTTGACGTGGGTGCGGATGTAGTCCAGGACCATGGCCTCGGCAGTCGCCAGGTCCACCGTCGAGGCTCTGACCTCCTCGATCAGGCCCGAGCGGGTATGCATGTCGGTCACGATGGGGCTCATCGCGTCCAGATCTGCGTCGTCGGCGTGGATCACCACGTCGATACCGTCGCCCAGAATGTTCAGCTCACCGTCGGTGACCAGAGCGGCGATCTCGATCAGCTTGTCCTTGCCCAGGTCAAGGCCGGTCATCTCGCAGTCGATCCAGACCAGTTCGTCACGTGCAGCACTCACAGTTGGTCAACGTTAGCCGTGCGGGCGCCCATAGTCGCACAGCGGTCCCGACCGGCCAAGTAGTGTCGTGACCTGTGAGTCCCGACTCGGCGGCGAACGCCGCGCAGCAGATCGCGGCGGGCTACGCCGCCGACGGCCAGGCCCTGGAACTGGGCACGGTGGTGATCGATGGCACCGTTGACGCCACTGCACAGGTCCGCATCCCCCTGGCGATGATCAACCGCCACGGTTTGGTGGCCGGAGCCACCGGTACCGGCAAGACCAAGACCCTGCAGGTGATAGCCGAGCAGCTGTCCGCCGCCGGGGTCCCGGTGCTGATGGCTGACGTCAAGGGCGACCTGTCGGGGCTGTCGCGGGCCGGGGAGGCGGGCGAGCGGGTCACCCAGCGCGCCACCGAGACCGGGGACGACTGGACGCCGACGGCCTACCCGACGGAGTTCCTGTCGCTGGGCACCGGTGGAATCGGTGTGCCGGTACGGGCGACGATCTCCAGCTTTGGTCCCATTCTGCTGTCGAAGGTGCTGGGCCTCAACGCCACTCAGGAGTCGACGCTGGGCCTGATCTTCCACTGGGCCGACCAGAACGGTTACCTGCTGCTGGACCTGAAGGATTTGCGTTCGGTCATCACGTTTTTGACCAGCGACGCCGGCAAGCCTCAGCTGAAGAACCTGGGCGGGGTGTCGGCGCAGACCGCCGGAGTGATCCTGCGGGCCCTGGTCAACCTGGAGGCCGAAGGCGGCGACACCTTTTTCGGTGAGCCGGAGCTCAAGCCCGAGGACCTGCTGCGCACCGACAGTCAGGGCCGCGGCATCATCTCGCTGCTGGAACTGGGCGATCAAGCTACCCGCCCGGTGTTGTTCTCCACCTTCTTGATGTGGGTGCTTGCCGACCTGTTCACACTGCTTCCCGAGGTCGGCGACATCGACAAACCCAAGCTGGTGTTCTTCTTCGACGAGGCGCACCTGCTGTTCACCGATGCGTCGAAGGCGTTCCTGCAGCAGGTCGAGCAGACCGTGAAGCTGATCCGCTCCAAGGGCGTCGGGGTGTTCTTCTGCACCCAGCTGCCCACCGATGTGCCCAACAGTGTGCTCTCGCAGCTGGGCGCCCGGATCCAGCATGCGCTGCGCGCCTTCACCCCCGATGATCAGGCCGCGCTGAGCAAGACGGTGCGCACCTACCCCAAGACCAAGGTCTATGACCTGGAGTCGGCGCTCACCTCGTTGGGAATCGGCGAGGCGATCGTAACGGTCTTGTCGGAGAAGGGCGCCCCGACGCCGGTCGCGTGGACGCGGCTACGGGCACCGCGCTCGCTGATGGCCTCGGTCGGTGACACGGCGATCACCGCGGCCGCCACGGCGAGCCCGCTGTACGCCGTCTACAGCGAGACGGTGGATCGCGAGTCGGCCTATGAGATTCTGTCCGGCAAGCTCGCAGCCGGAGAGGGCAGTGCGCCGCCCTCTGATGCTCAGGGTTACGACGGTGTGCCGCCGCCACCGAAAGTGCGCTGGTGGAAGCGGTTTGGTCGCTGGCTCGCCCACTTCCTGTCCACGCGAGAGGGCAAGCAGGTCACGCGCGCTGTCACCACCGTGGTGGTCGGTGAGATCACCCGCGGCGCAATGGGTACCGGCCGCCGGAGGCGGTGAGGGCCGGCCCGACGCAGCATCCATCGCCGGGGGCAGGGGAGTTGCCCGGCTTTGAGCGACAACACCGGGTAGGTGAATGGGCTTGTCGTCATGTGTCGCTCAGAGGCGGGCAAATGTCGACATGGTCCGGCCCCTGTGCACGGCGTGCCCCAGCGCCCGGCTCGGCCGCGCTGGCGATCGCCGCTAACCCCCGCCGAGCTTCTTGTAGACGGCGCCCACGATGGGCGTGACGATGGCGCGCGGCGCATAGCCACTGGCCATCGACATGGCCTTGGAGGTGATCCCGGGAACCACGCGCATCTTGTTGCGCGCCAAGGCATCCAGGGAGAGTTTTGCGGTGTGCTGGGTTGAGATCCACAGGAAGTCCGGGATCAACCTGTCGACCAGCGACGCTTCTGTGGCATCGGGCATCTCGGCACGCACCGGGCCGGGAGCCAGCAACGTCACATGCACCCCGGTCTTCAACAGCTCGCCGCGCAGCGATTCGCTGAAGGTGTTGGCAAAGGCCTTGGTTGCGGCATAGGTGGCGTTGTTGGGAATCGGTGAGTTGCCGGCCGCCGAGCCGGAGATCAGGATGCCCCCGGCCTTGCGCGCCAACATGCCCGGCAGCACCGCCAAGACCAGATCATGCACCGCGACGGCGTTCAGCTGCACCTGGGCTCTCTCGGCCGCCGGATCCAGACCCGCGATCGGGCCGAACGTCGCGGTACCGGCGTTGGCGCACAGCACCGAGATATCCCGCCCGGCCAGTTCGGCGCAGAACGTGTCACGTGCCGGCGGATCGGCCAGGTCGACCGCGCGCACCTCGACGGTGACGCCGTACTTCTCGCGCAACCGGGTGGCCACGTCGTTGAGCACGTCTTCGCGGCGTGCGGTGATGATCAGGGCGTGGCCGCGGGCTGCCAGTTCGGTGGCCAGCGCCTCGCCGATCCCCTGGGATGCTCCGGTGACGACGGCACGGGCATCAGGGCTGGGGGCAGGAATGGGCATGGGGCAATCGTAGAGTGCCTGTCATGGGTGAGCCGGGGGCGGACAAGCCGGGGCGATCCCGGATTGTGGCATGGGCCCTGTGGGACACCGGTGCCGCCGGCATCAGCGCCATCGTCGTCACTTTCGTCTACTCGGTGTATCTGACCAGCAGCGTGGGCCGTGACCTTCCCGGCCAGGTGTCGGCGGCCAGCTGGCTGGGGCGCACCTTGGCCATCTCTGGGCTGACCGTGGCGGCCATAGCGCCGGTGATCGGGGTCTGGGTGGGCGCGCCGCACCGCCGGCGCGTGACGCTGGCCGTGCTGACCGGGACCGCCGCCGTGCTGACCGCCTCGATGAGCCTGATCCGAGACGAGCCGGCCTATCTGGCTCCGGGGCTGGTGCTGCTCGCGCTGACCGCCGCGTGCGGCGACCTGGCCAGCGTGCCCTACAACGCCATGCTGCGGCAGCTGTCGACGCCCCAGAATTCCGGCCGGATCTCTGGCTTCGGCTGGGCGGCCGGCTATTGCGGCAGCGTGGTGTTGCTGCTGCTGGTCTATCTCGGCTGTATCGCCGGTGACGGTCCCACCCGCGGGCTGCTGGGCCTGACCACCGAAGGGGGATACAACGTCCGGGTCGCCATGCTGGTGGCCGCGGCGTGGCTGGCGGTGTTCGCGATGCCCCTGCTGCTGACCGCGCACCGTCTGGTCGGCGACACCGAGGCGGCGCCGCTGCGGCTCGGGTTCTTCGGTGGCTACCGCCGGCTGTGGCGGGACATCAGCGTCGAATGGCACCGCGATCGCAACCTGGTCTTCTACCTGGTGGCCAGCGCGATCTTCCGCGATGGACTCGCCGGTGTCTTCGCGTTCGGGGCGGTGCTGGGCGTCAACGTCTACGGTGTCTCCGCCGGCGACGTCTTGATCTTCGGGGTCGCCGCCAGCGTGGTCGCCGCGATCGGGGCCGTCGCCGGGGGCCTGCTCGATGACCGGATCGGTTCCAAGACCGTGATCGTCGGATCGCTGGTGGCCATGATCGCCGCCGGCACCACACTGATGGTGCTCTCGGGGCCGGGGGCGTTCTGGGCCTGCGGGCTGTTGTTGTGCCTGTTCATCGGCCCGACGCAGTCCGCGGCGCGCACGCTGCTGCTACGGATGGCCGACGAGGGCATGGAAGGGGTGGCTTTCGGCCTCTACACCATGACCGGTCGGGCAGTGTCGTTCCTGGCGCCGTGGCTGTTCTCGGTCTTCGTCGACGTCTTTCGCACCGACCGGGCGGGCCTGGGCGGGTTGTGCGCCGTACTGCTGTTGGGCCTGTTGGCGATGTTGCCGGTGAAGGTGCCCCGCCGGATGTAGTCGGCGTCAGCCCGCGGCGGCGCACACCGTGAGAATCGAACCGGTGCGCTGACGCACCTGGGCGCCGTCCACCGACACCGAGCAGGTGACCTGCGCGCCGAAATTCACCACGGTGACCGCCGCGGCCGTCGTCGCCGGCGGTGTCAGGGTCACCTGCTTGGACCACGGCAGAGTCACATTGAACTCGGTCTGCAAAATCCCGCCCGAGTCGATGTAGGCGATGCTCAGCGCCTTGCCGGTCCCACTGACGCTGTAGACGATGGTCTCCGCGGCGCCGGGGGTGGTCGACGTCGTGGGCGGCGGGGCGGTCGTGGTGGTGCTGGGCGCCGGCGTGCGCGACGGTGACGGCGTGGGGGTCGGGATGCGCTTTGGAATCGGGGTGCTCGGGGCCGTCGGCAACGGCGTCACTGGCGTCACGGTGGCCGAATTGCGCTGCGAGCCATTGGTGATCACCAGGGCGATCACCATGCCGACCACCAGCAGAACCGCGGCGCCGGCTACCAGAAACAGCCAGTTCGGGAAACGCGGGGGTTCGGGAGGGCCGCCCTCGCCGCCGCCCACCGGTCCGCCCGGCGGGGGCGCGTAGCCCTCCCAGGGCTGGCGCGGCAGTTGCTCGGTCGGATGCGGCGCCTGCGGCGGATAACCGGGCGGGTAGGTCGGAAGCTGGCCGGCGTAGGCCGGGTCGACGTAAGGAGGAACGCCATAGGTCGGCGGCGCGGAGGCCCCACCGTGCTGCCAGGGCTGATTCGAGCCCTCCGGTCGATACGGATCGGTCATGCCCACCTCATGGCTTGCAGGGTACCTGCGTGGGGCGCCCGCGGCCGGGACCTCGGCGCGCCCGGTCAGATTCCGGCCGCCCCCAGGGCGCTGATCGTCATCGCCCGCAGCACCGCCCGCGATCGCTCCGGACCGGCCGACTTGGCTCCGGTGGGTTTCATGCTGTGCGGAGTCGAGTTCAACAGGCCGAAGGCCGCGTGGGCCATCAGCCGCGCATCGGCTTCGGCCAGTTCGGTGTGCAAGGCACGCAGCACGCCCACCCACACCTCGACGTATTGCCGTTGGGCACTGCGCACCTGACGTTGTGCTGCGGCCGGCAGATGCGCCAGGTCACGGTCCTGGATCCGGATCAGATCCGGCTCGCCGAGGGCGAAGTCCAGATGAAAGTCGACCAGGCCGTCGAGCACTTCCTGCGGGCTGTCTCCACTGGATTCGACGGCGCGCGCGCCGGCCAGCAGCCGGGTACTGATGCCCACCAGCAGTTCCACCAGGAGTGCTTCTTTGCCCGCGAAGTGTCGATAGATGGCGGGGCCGCTGACGCCTGCGGCCGCGCCGATGTCCTCCAGCCGTACCGCGGGGTAGCCGCCCTGGGCGAAGAGGCGTTCGGCGGCCGCGAGCAGCTGGCTGCGCCGGTCGGACTTCAGCCGGCTGCGTCGGTTGGCCGGCTCCTCGTTGCCCGCCGAGTGCGCCGAGATGGATGCCGCCATCACGCCTCCGCTCCTCGGTGAATTTCAGTTAATGGTCACTAACGTAACACCCGTGTGCTCGGCGTCTCCGCGGCTTCGGCGGATGGCTGACAGGTCTGTGTGCGGGTGGTATTGTCCGACATCAGTTAATGGATATTAACTGAAAACGAGGAGGCGCGGTGGCGATAGACAAGGTCGTGGCGACGGCGGCACAGGCCGTGGCCGACGTGACCGACGGCGCGTCACTGGCAGTCGGCGGATTCGGGCTCTGCGGCATCCCCGAGGCATTGATCGAGGCCCTCCTTCAGCTCGGGGTCACCGATCTGGAGACGGTGTCGAACAACTGCGGAGTCGACGGCATCGGGCTGGGAGTGCTGTTGGAGCACAAGCGCATCCGTCGCACGGTGAGCTCCTATGTCGGTGAGAACAAAGAGTTCGCCCGCCAGTTCCTCTCCGGCGAACTCGAGGTGGAGCTCACCCCGCAGGGGACGCTGGCCGAGCGGCTGCGCGCCGGCGGCGCCGGCATCCCGGCGTTCTACACGCCCACCGGCGTGGGCACCCAGGTGGCCGACGGCGGTCTGCCCTGGCGCTACGACGGGGCCGGTGGCGTGGCAGTGGCCTCGCCGCCCAAGGAGACCCGGGACTTCGACGGCCGGACCTATGTCCTGGAGCGGGCCATCCGCACCGATTTCGCGCTGGTGCATGCCTGGAAGGGTGATCGGCACGGCAACCTCGTCTACCGCGAGGCCGCCGCCAACTTCAACCCGGACTGCGCCACGGCGGGCCGCATCACCATCGCCGAAGTCGAGCACCTCGTCGAGCCGGGCGAGATCGACCCAGCCACCGTGCACACCCAGGGCGTTTTCGTGCATCGGGTGGTGCACGTGCCCAATCCGCCTAAGCGAATCGAGCGAGAGACGGTGCGCGCATGACCCTCAGCAGAGACCAGCTGGCCGCCCGGGTGGCCGCCGAGTTGCGCGACGGGCAGTACGTCAACCTCGGGATCGGGCTGCCCACCCTGATTCCCAACCACATCCCCGACGGCGTCAGCGTCGTATTGCACTCGGAGAACGGAATTCTCGGCGTCGGACCCTACCCGCTGCGGGAAGACCTCGATGCCGACCTGATCAACGCCGGCAAAGAGACCGTCACCACCCTGCCCGGCGCCTCGTTCTTCTCGTCGTCGGCCTCGTTCGGGGTCATCCGCGGCGGACACCTCGACGTCGCGGTCCTGGGTGCCATGCAGGTTTCGGCCGCCGGCGACCTGGCCAACTGGATGATCCCCGGCAAGATGATCAAGGGCATGGGCGGGGCAATGGACCTGGTGCACGGAGCGCGGCGGGTGATCGTGATGATGGAACACGCCGCCAAGGACGGCAGTGCCAAGATCGTCGAGCAGTGCACGCTGCCGCTCACCGGCGCCCGCTGCGTCAACCGGATCATCACCGACCTGGCCGTCATCGACGTCACCGAGAACGGTTTGGCGCTGATCGAGACCGCGCCGGGCATCACCGTCGACGACGTGGTCGCGAAAACCGATGCTCCGCTGGACTTGTCGGCACTGTCATGACCGCACCGGCATTCGCTGACGAACACCGGCGGTTGGTCGCTGAACTCAAGACCAAGCTGGCGACCGCGGCGCTGGGCGGCAGCGAGCAGTCCCGTCAACGCCACGTGGCCCGCGGAAAACTGTTGCCGCGCGACCGCGTCGACCGGCTGCTGGACCCCGGCAGTCCCTTCCTGGAACTGGCGCCGTTGGCCGCCGACGGCATGTACGACGACGAGTGCCCCGGCGCCGGGATCATCACCGGGATCGGCCGCGTATCAGGCCGGGAATGCGTGATCGTCGCCAATGACGCCACCGTCAAGGGCGGCACCTACTACCCGGTCACGGTCAAAAAGCACCTGCGCGCCCAAGAGGTGGCCCTCGGCAACCGACTGCCGTGCCTGTACCTGGTGGACTCGGGGGGAGCGTTCCTGCCCCGCCAAGACGAAGTCTTTCCCGACCGCGAACACTTCGGCCGCATCTTCTACAACCAGGCCACCATGAGCGCCCTGGGCATTCCCCAGATCGCCGCGGTGCTCGGGTCCTGCACCGCGGGCGGCGCCTACGTCCCGGCGATGAGCGACGAGGCCGTCATCGTCCGCGAACAGGGCACCATCTTCCTGGGCGGACCCCCACTGGTGAAGGCCGCCACCGGCGAAGTGGTCACCGCCGAAGAACTCGGCGGAGGCGATCTGCACTCCAAGGTCTCCGGGGTCACCGACTATCTGGCCGACGACGACGAGCATGCGTTGCGCATCGTGCGGCAGATCGCCGAGACCTTCGGGCCACGCACCGCAAGCCCCTGGGAGATCAGCGACCCCGCCCCGCCCCGCCATGACCCGGCCGAGCTCTACGACGTGGTGCCCCCCGACCCGCGGGTGCCCTACGACGTGCGCCAGGTGATCATTCGGCTGGTCGACGGCAGCGAGTTCAGCGAGTTCAAAGCCGAGTACGGCAAGACCCTGGTGACCGCGTTCGCGCGCATCCACGGCCACCCGGTCGGCATCATCGCCAACAACGGGGTGCTGTTCGGTGAATCCGCCGTCAAAGGCGCGCACTTCATCGAACTGTGCGACAAACGCTCAATCCCACTGGTCTTCCTGCAGAACATCGCCGGGTTCATGGTCGGCCGCGACTACGAGGCCGGCGGCATCGCCAAACACGGCGCCAAGATGGTCACCGCGGTCGCCTGCGCACGCGTGCCCAAGCTGACGGTCGTGATCGGCGGTTCCTACGGTGCCGGCAACTACTCGATGTGTGGCCGGGCTTATTCGCCGCGCTTCCTATGGATGTGGCCCAACGCCCGGATCTCGGTGATGGGCGGCGAGCAGGCCGCCTCAGTGCTGGCCACCGTACGCGGCGACCAGCTTGACGCCGCGGGCAGGCCGTGGTCGGCAGGCGATGAAGAGGCCTTCAAAGCCCCGATCCGCCAGCAGTACGAGGTGCAGGGCAACCCGTACTACTCCACCGCCCGGTTGTGGGACGACGGAATCATCGACCCGGCTGACACCAGAACAGTTCTGGGCCTGGCGCTTTCGGTCTGCTCGAACGCGCCCTTGGACCCGGTCTCCTACGGCGTATTCCGGATGTGAGCGCACATGTTTGAAACCGTCTTGATAGCCAATCGCGGTGAGATCGCCGTGCGGGTGATCCGCACCCTGCGCCGCATGGGAATCCGCTCGGTGGCCGTCTACAGCGACGCCGACGCCGATGCGCGCCATGTGCGTGAAGCTGACACCGCGGTGCGCCTGGGCCCCGCGCCGGTACTACAGAGCTACCTGTCGATACCCAAGGTGATCGAGGCCGCCGCGGCCACCGGCGCCCAGGCTATCCACCCCGGCTACGGATTCCTTTCCGAGAACGCCGGATTCGCCGCCGCCTGCGAACAGGCCGGAGTGGTCTTCATCGGGCCGCCGGCGCGCGCCATCGAGGTGATGGGCGACAAGATCTCGGCGAAGAACACCGTGACCGCCTTCGACGTGCCGGTGGTTCCGGGCATCGCCAAGCCCGGACTGTCCGACGACGAGCTGGTAGCCGCGGCAGACGAGATCGGCTACCCCGTGCTGATCAAGCCGTCAGCCGGTGGCGGCGGCAAAGGTATGCACCTAGTCGATGATCCCGCGCAACTGCGTGCCGCGCTGGCCACCGCGCGGCGCGAGGCGGCCTCGGCGTTCGGTGACGACACCCTGTTCTTAGAGCGGTTTGTGCTGCGGCCGCGCCACATCGAGGTGCAGGTGCTCGCCGACACCCACGGCAACGTGGTGCACCTCGGCGAACGCGAATGCAGCCTGCAGCGGCGCCACCAGAAGGTGATCGAAGAGGCGCCGTCACCACTGCTGGATGCCGCGACCCGAGACCGAATCGGGACGGCGGCCTGCAATACCGCCCGCAGCGTGGACTACGTCGGCGCGGGAACCGTGGAATTCATCGTCTCCGCGGATCGCCCCGATGAGTTCTTCTTCATGGAGATGAACACCCGCCTGCAGGTGGAACATCCCGTCACCGAGGCGATCACCGGCGTTGATCTGGTCGAGTGGCAGCTGCGAGTCGCGGCCGGAGAGAAGCTGTCCCTCACTCAGGACGACATCACCTTGACCGGACACGCCATCGAAGCCCGGGTGTATGCCGAGGACCCCGCTCGCGGATTCCTGCCCACCGGCGGTCGCGTGCTGGCGGTGCATGAGCCCACCGGGGGTCCGGGGGTGCGGGTGGATTCGTCTTTGCAGGACGGGACCGTCGTGGGCAGCGACTATGACCCGATGCTGTCCAAGGTGATCGCGCACGGGGCCGACCGGGCACAGGCGCTGGCGCGCCTGGATGTTGCACTGGCCGGCACCGCGGTGTTCGGGGTGCAGACCAACGTCGAGTTCCTGAGGTTCCTGCTGGCCGACGAGCGAGTGGTGGCCGGTGATCTGGACACCGAACTGCTGGACGCGCGGGCGGGTGACTTCGTCCCGCTGGCCGCCCCCGACGATGTGCTGGCCGCCGGCGGCCTCTACCGGCAGTGGGCACTCGCTCAACGCCAGCGCAGCGGAATATGGGCGGAGCCCAGCGGCTGGCGAATCGGCGCGGCGGCGCCGGTGCGCACCGAGATGCACACGCCACTGCGCACGGAGACGGTGTCGGTGTGGGGGCTGCCCGATGCCGCACAGGTGCAGCTCGGGGACGGCGAGATTCAGCGGGCCAGCGTTGCGGTCGAGGGCGAACACCTGATCGCGACTGTCGCCGGGCGGCAACGCCGGTATCTGTTCGCCGAAGATGACGGTCAACTGTGGATCTGCGACGAGCGCGGAAGCTGGCATGTGCGGGAGGCTGAAGTGGTGCGCGTGCATCGCGGTGGCGGGGCCCGCAGCGCAGAGATCGCCAGCCCCATGCCGGGCACCGTGATCGCTGTCAGTGCCGAATCGGAATCGACTGTCGGCGAAGGTGAGTCGGTGGTCGTGGTCGAGGCGATGAAGATGGAGCACACCCTGACCGCCCCTATCTCCGGCCGGGTGCAGGTGTTGGTAGCCGTGGGCGATCAAGTGAAGGTGGATCAGGTGCTGGCGCGGCTGATCCCGCAGGACGAGACCGAGGAAGCGAAATCATGACCACGATCGAGGCGGGAACCCTGCCGAGCCACTACCAGGACCTGCGCGACACCGTCGCCGAGTTCGCCCGCACCGTCGTCGCTCCGGTGGCGGCCAAGCACGACGAAGAGCACAGCTTCCCCTACGAGGTGGTCGCCAAGATGGGGGAGATGGGGCTGTTCGGCCTACCGTTCCCCGAGGAGTACGGCGGCATGGGCGGCGACTACTTCGCCCTGGCGCTCGCCCTGGAGGAACTCGGCAAGGTCGACCAGTCGGTGGCGATGACCCTGGAGGCCGGTGTCGGCCTGGGCGCCATGCCGATCTACCGGTTCGGCACCGAGGAGCAGAAGCAGACCTGGCTCCCCGACCTGGTCGCCGGTCGCACCCTGGCGGGCTTCGGCCTGACCGAGCCGGGCGCCGGCTCCGATGCCGGCGGTACCCGGACCACCGCTCGCCGCGACGGCGACGAGTGGGTCATCAACGGCACCAAGCAGTTCATCACCAACTCCGGCACCGACATCACCTCGCTGGTGACCGTCACCGCCGTCACCGGAACCCGGCCGGACGGTAAGAAGCAGATCTCCACCATCATCGTGCCCTCGGGCACACCGGGATTCACCGTGGAGCCGGCCTACAACAAGGTCGGCTGGAACGCCTCGGACACCCACCCGCTGACCTTCACCGACGCTCGCGTTCCGCAAGCCAACCTGCTCGGCGACGAAGGCCGGGGCTACGCGAACTTCCTGTCCATCCTGGACGAGGGCCGCATCGCGATAGCCGCGGTCGCCACCGGGGTGGCGCAGGGCTGTGTCGACGAAAGCGTCAAATACGCCGGCGAGCGTGAGGCGTTCGGCCAGACGATCGGCTCCTACCAGGCGATCAGCTTCAAGATCGCCCGGATGGAGGCCCGCGCTCACGTGGCCCGCACCGCCTACTACGACGCCGCCGCGAAGATGTTGGCGGGCAAGCCGTTCAAGAAGGAGGCGGCGATCGCCAAGATGATCTCCTCAGAGGCCGCGATGGACAACGCCCGCGACGCCACCCAGATCCACGGCGGCTACGGCTTCATCAACGAATACCCGGTGGCCCGGCATTACCGCGACAGCAAGATCCTCGAGATCGGCGAGGGCACCACCGAGGTGCAACTGATGCTCATCGCGCGATCGCTGGGACTGTGACCATGGCTGACAACGAGGCGAAGACGGTCGAGCAGCGAGGACTGTGGTTCGAGGAATACGAGATCGGCACCACCTACCTGCACCGCCCCGGGCGCACTATCACCGAAGCCGACAACGTGCTGTTCACCACGCTGACCATGAACACCCAATCGCTGCACCTGGATGCGGCGTGGGCGGCCCAGCAACCGGGCTTTCGCGGTGAGCGCCTGGTCAATTCGATGTTCACCCTCTCCACGCTCGTCGGCCTGTCGGTGTCGCAGCTGACGCTGGGCACCATCGTGGCCAACCTGGGCTTCTCGGAAGTCACGTTCCCCAAGCCGGTGTTCCACGGTGACACCCTGTACGCCGAGACGGTCTGCACCGACAAGCGGGAGTCCAAGAGCCGTCCCGGTGAGGGCATCGTGACGCTGGAGCACGTCGGCCGTAACCAGAACGGCGACATCGTCGCCCGCGCGGTACGCACCACACTGGTGCGCAAGCGGCCCGAGGATCAACAGTGAGCCGCGCCGGCGACGATGCAGAGCGAAGCATGAGCGATGCTGAGGAGTGGCGCCGATGAGCACCGGCCCGGCCTGGCTGTTCTGCCCGGCGGATCGCCCTGAGCGTTACGGCAAAGCGGCCGCGGTCGCCGACGTGGTGATCCTGGACCTGGAAGACGGTGTGGCCGCCGCGGATCGGCCGGCCGCCCGGGAAGCGTTGCGGAGCACGCCCCTTGACCCGGAGCGGACGGTGGTGCGGGTCAACCCCGCCGGTACCGAGGATCAGGCCCGTGACCTGGAGGCACTGGCCGGCACCGCCTACACCACGGTGATGCTGGCCAAGACCGAATCGGCCGACCAGGTCGCCGCGCTGGCGCCCCGCAAGGTCGTCGCCCTGATCGAGACTCCCCGTGGCGCGGTGTTCTGCGCGCAGATCGCCGCCGCGCAGGAATGCGTCGCGATGATGTGGGGCGCCGAAGATCTGGTCGCGGCGATGGGCGGCGGGTCCAGCCGGCACGCGGACGGCCGGTATCGCGATGTGGCCCGCCACGTGCGCTCCAGTGTGCTGCTGGCGGCGTCGACCTTCGGCCGGGCCGCACTGGACGCCGTGTACCTCAACATCGGCGACCTTGACGGGCTCAAGGCTGAAGCGCTCGATGGCGCCGCGGTTGGATTCGCTGCTACGGTGTGCATCCACCCGAGCCAGATCGCGGTGGTCCGCGACGCCTACCGTCCCGCCCCGGAACGGGTTGACTGGGCGCGCAGGGTGCTCGCCGCGGCGCAGACCGAGCGCGGGGTATTCGCGTTCGAAGGGCAGATGGTCGACTCGCCGGTGCTGCGGCACGCGGAAGCCATCCTGCGGCGGGCGGAGTGACGCACCAGGAGGACTGACAGCGCATGCGCATCACCCAGATCATCGAGACACCGGTGCGGTTGCGCGGTGAGGTCGCCAACGCCCTGGTCGATTTCTCTCGGCACACGGTGTCACTGGTCGCTGTGGTCAGCGACCAGATCCGTGACGGGAAGCCGGTGACCGGGATCGCCTTCAACTCGATCGGCCGATTCGCCCAGAGTGGGATCCTGGCCGACCGAATGATTCCGCGCGTGCTGCGTGCCAACCCCGAGTCACTCCTGGACGACGCCGGCTGGATCGATCCCGCACGGGTGCTTCGGTGTGCGCTGACCGACGAGAAGCCCGGCGGGCACGGCGACCGCGCCGGTGCCGCTGCCGCGCTGGAGTTGGCGTGCTGGGACCTCAACGCCAAACTCGCCGACGAACCCGCCTATCGCACCATCGCCGAGTACTTCGGCAGGGAGTTGGACGGGGACCCCGTCAACACCGCCGTCCCGGTGTATGCCGCCGGCGGCTACTACTACCCGGGCGACGACGCCGGCGCCGGCGTGGATCGGCTGCGCAGCGAGATCCGCGGCTATCTCGACATGGGCTACGACGCGGTCAAGATGAAGATCGGCGGCGCGTCGATGAGCGAGGACCTGGCGCGCATCGAAGCGGTGATCGACATCGTCGGCAGCGGTGCCCGGGTCGCGGTCGACGCCAACGGCCGGTTCGACCAGGCCGCCGCGATCGCGTGGGCACAGGCGTTGCGTCCGTACGGCCTGCGTTGGTACGAAGAGCCCGGTGATCCGCTCGACTTCGCGTTGAACGCCGAGGTGATCGCGGCCTACGACGGAGCCGTCGCCACCGGAGAGAATCTGTTCTCGGTGCGCGATGCGACCAACCTGGTGCGTTACGGCGGCATGCGTCCGGGCGTCGACATCTTCCAGATGGATGCCGGGCTCAGCTATGGGTTGACCGAGTATGTGCAGATGATCGAGGTCCTCGAGGCGGGCGGATTCGATCGCCGATTCGCCTTCCCGCACGGCGGGCACCTGATCAACCTGCACATCGTGGTCGCGTTGGGGCTGGGCGGCTGCGAGTCCTACCCGGGGGTGTTCGCGCCGTTCGGTGGCTACGCACCGGGCTGTGTGCTGGCCGAGGGCACCATCGCCCCGACCGACGCGCCCGGCTTCGGGCTGGAGTGCAAGCCCGACCTGGCCGCCGTGATCGCCGAGCTGGTGGGATAAGCGGATGAAGATCGCGGTCATCGGATGCGGCGCCATGGGTTCCATCTATGCCGCCAGACTGGCGGCGGCCGGCAACGAGGTGCTGGCCGTGGACCGGTCGAGCGCGCACGTGGACGCCATCGCCGCCCACGGACTGCGGATCAGCGGGCCGCAGCCCGACCAGGTGGTGCCGATGCGGGCGGCCACCATCGCACCGAACGAGCCGGTGGACCTGGTGATCGTGGCGGTCAAGGCCGCCGACGTCGCCACCGGGGCCAATCAGGCTCTGCCGCTGCTGGGTGAGAACACCACGGTGCTGACCATCCAGAACGGTCTCGGGTCGGCCGACACCGTGGCCGGCATCGTCGGTGCGGACCGAGTGGCGGTGGGCATCGCCAGCGGCTTCGGGGCCTCGCGGCCCGCGCCGGGGCATGTGCACCACAACGCGATGCGCGCCGTCCGGTTCGGCGCCTATGCGGCGCTGCCGTTTTCGACGGTCGATCGGATCGCTGGCGTGTGGTCGGAGGCGGGTTTCGACGCGGTTGCGGTGGCTGACATCGCCGCCATGCAGTGGGAGAAGCTGATCTGCAACGCCGCCTATAGCGCGCCGTGTGCGCTGACCGGCATGACGGTGGGGCAGGTCATGGACGACGCCGACATGGGCCCGGTAAGCCGGGCCACCGCGACCGAGGCGTGGACGGTAGCCCGCGCCGCCGGCATCGGTATCGACGTGGCGGACCCGGTGGCGCACGTTCGGGCCTTCGGCGCGCAGATGCCCAACGCCAAGCCCTCTGCGTTGCTGGATCACCTGGCTCGGCGGGTCAGCGAGATCGACGTCATCAACGGCGCGGTGGTGCGCACCGCCGCGCTGGTGGGGGAGCAGGCTCCGGTGAACGCCACCCTGACTGCGCTGGTCAAGGCCGTCGAGCGGCAGTGGACCGCGCCGCAGAACTGAACACCACGCCGGCGAGCGTTCAGCGGCTCCCACCTGTGCGTATGCAGGACTACCGTCCGAAGGCATGACCGGGGACAAGGAGCGGGTGGACCTGACCGGGTCCCCGCAGACCATGCTCGCGACGCTGTACGCCAAGGCGCTGGACGCCGATCTGCCCGAGCCAATCCTGGGTGACCGCTACGCCAAGGATGTGGTCGCACGCATCGACTACGACTGGCGCACAACCACCATCACCGCGGCGCGATCACCATCGGTGACCACCCGCTCGGCGCACTTCGACGCCTGGGCCCGAAAGTTCTTGACGGCCAACCCCGATGCCGTGGTGCTGCACCTGGGCTGTGGGCTCGACGCCCGATATTTCCGGCTGCAGCCCGGCGACGGAGTCGACTGGTACGACGTCGACTACGCGTCGGTGGCCGACCTGCGCCGGCGACTGCTTCCCGCCCGTCCGCACAACCACGTGGTGGCGGCGTCGGTCACCGACCCGGCGTGGTTCGCCGACATCCCGACCGGACGTCCGACACTGATGCTCGGCGAAGGCCTGACCATGTACCTCACCGAGTCGGACGGCGTGGCGTTGCTGCGCCGGGTCGTCAAGCACGCCCCGAGTGGGGAGCTGCAGTTCGATGCCTTCAACCGGCTGGGCATCCGGTCGCAGTGGTCCAACGCGGTGGTGCGCCGATCTGGGGCGAAGCTGCACTGGGCGATCAACGGCCCCGAGGACATCCTTGCCGCGGTACCGGGCACCCGGCTCCTGCAATGGCAGCGCTGGTTCGAGTCGGAATCCTGCGCCAGGCTGCCCCGCCGATACCGGGCGCTGGGCACCGGGATGTCGCTGATTCCCGCGGTGGCGAACATGTCGCAGTACCACCGCTATGCCTTCTGAACTGTGCGGCCGCGCAACGTTGACAAATTACGTTACGTAATGTAATTGTTTAGATCGTGAGTCGCCGAGAGCGGATGCCGCAGTGACGGCAACCCCGGACCAGGCCCCGCCCGGCCGCGGACGCCCCCGTGACCCGCGCACCGAGCAGGTCATCCTCGAAGCCGCCCGTCGACTGCTGGCACGCGATGGCTACGACCAGGTGTCCATCGAGGCGATAGCCCGCGCGGCAGACGTCAGTCGGCCCACCGTCTACCGGCGCTGGCCGTCGAAAACCCATCTGGTGTTCGACGCCGTCTTCGGCGCCACCGACGTCGGTGAGGTGCTGACCAGCTCGGGTGACTTCGAGTCCGACCTGCGCCAATTCGTCGCCGGTGTATTCGAGTTCTGGCGCTCCCCGGAGGTGGCCGCCGCGGCGCTGGGCATCCTGGCCGACCGGCACCGCGACCCAGAACTGTTCATCCGAACCCAGGAGCTGCTCGACCAGAAAACCCGTGCCGCCTTCGGCGTGCTGGTGCGTGCCGGCGTCGACCAAGGGGTGCTGGATGTCGATGTCGATGCCGAGATCGCCTACGACGCCCTGGTCGGCACCAGCTTCTACATCTCCCAGGTGCTGGCTACCGAGACCGTCGACGCCGCGGCCGAACGACTGTGCGCCCTGTTGCTGTCAGGCATGAGAACGAAGGAGAACCGTGATGAGTGACGAGCTTTCCCAAGCCTTCGGGTCACTGCTCGACGAAGTCCGCGCCGTAGAGCAGCGGCTGCTGGAAGCCGACCCGCCGCTGGAGGAAGCCGACGTCCTCGACGGCTACCGGTGGGCGTTGAGCCTGCTGCGCGTCGCCTCCGAGGCCTACATCTGGGGAGATGCTGACAAACCCATCCTGGTCGACGTGATCGGGCCGTACCTCAAATGGGGCGGGGACAACTCGGATGCCTTCTACCAGCTGGCGCCCATCGACCCGAGTCGCAGTTACCGGGTGACCGGAAACCGCGGCGACGCGGTCTATCTGTCCATGACCGTCTACGGCGGGCCCGACGACGGCCGCTACAGCGACCGGATCATCGACACGATCAACGATCGGGACTTGGAACCGGACGCCGACGGCAACTTCGAGTTCATCATCAGTGCCACCGAACACCAAGGCAATTGGCTCAAACTGGAGCCCGACGCCGTCTTCATCCTGACTCGTGACTACCTCACCGATCCCGGTGACGATCAGCGTGCGCACTGGCACATCGAGGCACTCGATGACACCCCGCGGCGCCCCGACACCCGGGACGACTTGAGCCGGCGGATGCGTGCTGCACGCACCTGGATTCGTGAGCAGGCCGCCATGGCGCCCGTGCGACTGCCGGCCAACGCGCTGCAGGATCCCTACCCTGTGCCCAGTCGCACCGTGGGCTGGGCTGCCGGTGACGCCGCCTATTCGATGGGCGCCTATGACCTTCAGCCGGGCCAGGCGCTGATCCTTGAGGGCACCTCACCGCAGTGTGTGTTCTGGAACCTGTGTCTGTGGAATCCGTTCCTGCACACCTACGACTACACCCGCGAGCGGGTCACGATCAACGGCGCCCACGTCACCTACGCCCCCGACGGCTCGTGGCAGATCGTGATCAGCGACAGCGACCCCGGACATCCGAACTGGGTCTCGACCGCGGGCCGCTCGAAAGGCCTGATCTGGTTGCGCTGGTTCCTTCCCGAGGCCACCCCCGACCCGCTGACCTGCCGGGTCGTCGACGTCGCAGAGCTGGCCTCATGAGCGCCGCCACGCGTCCGGGCGCCATCCGGCTTGCCGACCTTGCCAACCCGGTCTTTCCCGAGGCCGCCGCCCCGATGCGCGAAGGACTGGCCGGGTACGGCGCGATCCTGCAACTGACACCCGAAGCGCTGCTGCATGCCGCCACCGAACGAACAGGCCTGGACAATTGGGGCGACAACGGATTCCGTGAGCGCTTGGAGGTCCTATGCGGTTCCCTGGTCGCCGAAGCTGACCTGTCCGGCGCTGGCCGTGCGATCGCGTTCGAACAAGTGGTGGGCCACCTGGTGAACCGGCTGCGGCTGGAGGATCTGATCGCGGCGCACCCCGAGATCGAGAGCGTCGAGATCGAACGACCGATCATCATCTGCGGATTGCCGCGTACCGGAACCACGCACCTGCACAACCTGATTGCCGCGGACCCGGCCCTGCGCTATCTGCCGTACTGGGAGAGTATGGAGCCGGTCGCCACCCCGGGTGAGCCCGATCCACAGGCCCGGCGTGACCGCTGCGCCGTCGGGCTGGATCTGGTCAATACCTCGATGCCCGAGTTCAAGCGCATGCACGACATGACCGTCGACCACGCGCATGAGGAGATCCAGCTGCTGGGCAACGACATCTCCGGGATGCTCTTCGAATGTAGTTACTACCTGCCGACATTCGCCCAGCACTACAAGAGTCACGATCAGAGCGCATCGTATGCGTACATGAAGCGCACCCTGCAGGCGTTGCAGTGGCTGCGCGGCGGGACCCGCTGGGTGCTCAAGTCGCCACAGCATCTGGAACAGTTCCCGGCGCTGTATGCAACCTTCCCCGACGCCACCTTTGTTGTCACCCATCGGGATCCGGTAGAGGTGACGCGTTCGATGGTGACCATGATCAGCTACGCCGCGCGGATGGCGTGCGACCATCCCGATCCGGTCAAGATCGCCAAGTACTGGCTCGACCGTGCCGATGACCTGCTCGCCGGCTGCCTGCGCGACCGCGACGTGCTGCCGGCGGACCAGTCCGTCGACGTGCGGTTCGAAGACTTCATGGCCGACGAGGACGGAACCGTGGCCGCCATCTATGAACTTGCGGATCAGCCTCTCGACGCGCGGGCCAAAGACGCGATGGCCCGGTTCTGCGTCGACCACCCGCGCGGACGTCATGGGGCGGTGGACTACCGGTCCGAGGACCTCGGGCTCGACCAGGAAGCGGTGGCACATCGCCTACGCGACTACCGTGAGCGATTCGTCGCAGGGTGATGTCTTAAGCCACTTCCGGCGCGGCTCGCGGTCGCCGTAGCCTGGCGCTCATGATTCAGTTGGGGCCACCGGCGCCTGTCGACAGGCCTCGCCGTCGGGGCGGGCCCCGCGGCCCGGTTTTCCTCAGCGCCAACATCCTGGTGCTGGGCTGGCTGGCCGCAGCAATCGCCCTATTGGTCGCCCACAAGCTCGTTGTGCAATCGATCTGGCTGCCGGTGCACGCGCTGCTGCTCGGCGCCGCGACTAACGCGATCGTGATCTGGTCGGGCCACTTCACGATGACGTTGTGCCGGGTCCCCGACCCGCCGCAGTGGCATCTGGTGGCCAAACTGACCGTGCTCAACGCCGCGGTGCTCTCGACCCTGGCCGGGGTCGCCTTTTCTGCCGAGTCACTGGCCGGCATCGGAGGCACCGGGGTCGCCCTGGTGGCCGTGGCGCACGGCGCCGATCTGGCAAACATGAAGGGGTCCGCGCTGTCGGCACGGTTCGACTATCTCGTGCGCTTCTACCTGGCGGCGGTGGCGGCCCTGCTGGCCGGATCGGCGGCGGGTGCTGCGATGGCCTTTGGTGCCGCCCAATGGTATGCGCGACTGTGGAGCTCCCACGTCCACTTGCTGCTGTACGGGTGGATCGGCCTCACCGTGCTCGGCACGCTGTTTACCTTGTGGCCGACAACGATTCGCGCAAAGATCAGTCCGCGCAGCGTCGCGATGGCCCGGCGAGCGCTGCCGACACTGACGGCGGGACTGCTCATCTTGGTCGTGGGCCTGCTCGCCGGCAGTTGGTGGTTGGCCGCTGCAGGTCTGTGTTCCTACGGGGCCGGAGTCGTACTGTCCATCATCGGGCTGTGGCCGGCCCGCAGCTTCACAGGGCCCGCGGCCTGGATGTTGGTCGGTGCCACCACCTGGTTGGGTATCGCTGTTGCGGTCGAGGTGGTCGGACTGGGCCGGTCGGTGGATGTGTTGCCCGCGTTGGTGGAGAACACGGTGCTTCCGCTGCTGGCGGTCGGCTTTGTCGCCCAAGTCCTGCTCGGCGCGTTCAGCCAGCTGTTGCCGATACTGGTGGCTAACGGTCCGCCGGTCCGCAAGGCTGTCATCGAGTACCTGGATCAGGGGTGGCAGGTTCGGGTGGCTGCGATCAACATCGCTGTGCCGCTGGTTGCGGGGCCGTGGGGGGGACCTCTGCCGCTGATCGGCTGGGTGCTGGCGGCCGTCGCGGTCGCCGCGTTTGTACTGCTGGCCCTGCGGCTCGCCCTGCCGGTGGCGCTACGCGGTCCCCTCGACATCAATGCTCTGGTGCCGCACGCCCGTCTGGCCTCTGGTGCGGTCGCGCTGGCCGCGGCGACTGCTGTCGTTGCGGCGCTCGTCCTGGGGCTGGGCGCGCCGGGACCCTCAACGACTGCCGGCGCCGTGGCTGCCGATCGCACCGTCGAGGTCACGCTGGCCGACATGCGGTTCTCCCCGAACGTGATCGAGGTGCCGGCCGGTAGCCGGCTGGTGCTTCGGGTCACCAATCTCGACGGTGTGCCGCACGACTTGCGGGTGGAAACCGGTCAACACACCCCACGCCTGAGCCGGGGCCAGACCGCGGTACTCGATCTCGGTGTGGTGCAACAGGATCTGGACGTGTGGTGCGATGTCCCCGGCCACCGCGCCGCCGGCATGACCATGCTCATCCGTGCCGCCGGTGGCGCCGCGCGCCATCAACACCCCGGTGGCGGTGGCTCGTCGGCGGTCTCGAGCCTTGACCTGACCGCCGACCCGTCACCGTCCTGGGCACCCCGTGACGCGGCGCTGGCTGCCGCACTCCCGGGAGTGCACCGCGTGAAACTGCGAGCCATCGAGAAAGAGCTGGAGATCGCGCCCGGCCGGCGCGAGATCCGCTGGACCTTCGGTGGTGTCGAGCCGGCACCCACGCTGCGGGGGCGGGTAGGAGAGGTTTTCGAGGTCACCCTGCTCAATGACACGAACTTGGGCCACGGCATCGACTTCCACGCCGGTGCGCTCGCCCCCGACCAACCTATGCGCACCCTGGCCCCCGGGGAGCGGTTGGTCTACCGATTCACAGCGCAACGGGCCGGTGCATGGCTGTATCACTGCAGTACACCGCCGATGGCGTTGCACATCGCCAACGGGATGTATGGCGCGGTGATCATCGACCCGCCCGGGCTAGCGCGGGTCGACCGCGAGTACGTGCTGGTCGGCGCGCAGCTCTATGCGGGCCCAACGGATTCCGAGGGAAAGGTCAGTGCCATTCGCGCCGGTGCGCCCGACGGCTGGATGTTCAACGGTACTGCGGCCCAATACATGCACGCCCCGCTACCGGCGCGCACCGGCGAACGGGTGCGCGTCTGGCTGGTCAATGCAGGGCCTGGCGATCCGATCGCGTTCCACGTCGTCGGGACACAATTCGACACGGTCTACAAAGAAGGGGCCTGGCTGCTGGGATCACCGAACGAAACCGGCGGCACCGGGGGCTCCCAAGCTCTGGATCTGGCTCCGGCACAGGGGGGCTTTGTCGAAATGACCTTCCCTGAACCCGGTCATTACCCGTTCATGGATCACGACATGCGCCACGCGGAGAACGGAGCGCACGGAATCTTCGCCGTCACGGGCTAGACGAGTCCAGCCCGCCGGACCCGCTGCTCGAGCCGCAGTCGCACATTCGGCCAGTCCTCCGCGGTCACCGAGAACAGCACCGAGTCGCGGACGGTGCCGTCATCGCGGCGGAAGCTGCGGCGCAGGGTGCCTTCATAGGTGGCGCCGAGCCGAGCTATCGCCTGTTGCGAACGATGATTGCGGGTATCGGTCTTGAGCTGCACCCGGCCTGCATGCAGCGTGTCGAAGGCATAGCCGAACAGCAGCAGCTTGGCTTCGGGATTGACCGATGTCGCCCACACCGCGGGGGTGTAGAGCGTGAAACCGACCTCCAGCCAGGCATCGCGCGGATGCGCCTCCAGATAGGAGGTCGTCCCGACGACGGAGCCGGCGGGCAGCCCGCCAACACTGCCGCGCGTGCGGATCACCCAACACTGCCAGTCGGTGAGCGCGCACCGTTGCTCCAGTGTTTCCCGGAAACCGGCCAGATCACGAGGGCGGCCGGGCACGTGTGCCCACACCGCGTCGTGGTCGAGTGCCCGCAGCAATTCGGCAGCGTCCGCGGCCGGGTTCAGTGCGGTCAGGCCGATCGTCTCGCCGACCAGCTCCGTGTCAGGCGGAACCGGCCACAGCATCGTCGGCCACGCGGTGTCCGCGGGGCGTGGGTCGGCGACCGGAGTGAATCGCTCGGGCTCGTCGCTGTGCTGCACAGCCGGACTATAGGAGTGCCGGCAGCTCCCAGGCGACTTGTTTTCCCGAAGCCGCTACCGGGTCGCCGACACGATGCACGTCGGCCCGCGGCAACAACGGGGTACCCGCATGTTCGCTGGCATAATGAGATCAGCGTCACAAGGAGGCTCGCATGGGCCAGCTGCCAGGCATGAGCGGTCCGCAGGTCGCGCTGGAACCGGTGCAGTTGATCGGCCCGGACGGATCGCCCACGGCGGAGAAGCGCTACAACCGCGATCTTCCCGATGAGACCCTTCGCTGGCTCTACGAGCTGATGGTGCTGACCCGCGAGCTCGACGTCGAACTGATCAACCTGCAACGCCAGGGCGAGCTCGCGCTCTACGCCTCGTGTCGCGGACAGGAGGCGGCGCAGATCGGTGCCGCGGCATGCCTGCGCAAAACGGACTGGCTGTTCCCGCAGTACCGCGAGCTGGGTGTCTTCGTGACCCGGGGGATCCCGCCCGGGCATGTCGCCGCCGCGTGGCGCGGCACGTGGAACGGCGGGCTGGAGTTCACCACGAAATGCTGCGCGCCGATCTCGGTTCCCATCGGCACCCAGACGCTGCACGCGGTGGGCGCGGCGATGGCTGCCCAACGCCTGGCGGAGGACTCGGTCACCGTCGCCTTCACCGGCGACGGTGCGACCAGCGAGGGCGATGTCCACGAGGCACTGAACTTCGCCGCCGTCTTCGCCGCCCCCTGCGTGTTCTACGTGCAGAACAACCACTGGGCCATCTCCGTGCCGCTGCACAAGCAGACGGCCGCTCCGTCATTGGCTCACAAGGCCATCGGTTACGGGATGCCCGGCGTTCGGGTGGACGGCAATGACCCGCTGGCCTGCTATGCGGTGATGGCCGAAGCGGTCGAGCGGGCGCGGCACGGGGGCGGGCCCAGCCTGATCGAGGCCGTCACCTATCGACTCGGCCCCCACACCACCTCCGATGATCCGACGCGCTATCGCAGCAGCGCCGAACTCGACCACTGGGCGGCGCTCGACCCGATCCCGCGCTATCGCACCTACCTGCGCGGCATCGGCGTGTGGTCGCAGCGTCTGCAGGACCGTGTCGATGCCCGGGCGCAGCGCCTGCGCACCGAACTGCGCGAGGCCACCGTCGGGGCCGCCGATGTCGACATCGCCGAGGTGTTCACCATGGTCTACGCCGACATCACCCCCGAGCTGCAGCGCCAGTGTGCCGCCCTGGAGGCCGAACTGGGACGGGGCCGGCGATGACCCAGATCCTCGAACCCCCCACCAGGCCCACGACACCGGCCGCGGTGTCCGAGGCCGACACGCGTACCGAAGAGCTGACCATGGTGCAGGCGCTCAACCGGGCACTGCGCGACGCGATGAATGCCGACCCCAACGTGCTGGTCTTCGGAATGGATGTCGGCGTTCAGGGGGGAGTGTTCCGGGTCACCGAAGGCCTGGCCGAGACCTTCGGTGAGCAGCGGTGCTTCGACACACCGCTGGCCGAGTCGGGGGTAATCGGCATCGCCATCGGCATGGCGATTCGCGGCTTCGTCCCGGTCCCGGAGATCCAGTTCGACGGGTTCAGCTATCCGGCGTTGGATCAAGTGGTCAGTCACCTCGCCAAGTACCGGACACGGACTCGCGGCGCGGTCTCGATGCCGGTCACCGTGCGTATCCCATCATTCGGTGGAATCGGTGCGGCCGAACACCATTCGGAATCCACCGAAACCTACTGGGCCCACACTGCCGGCCTGAAGGTGGTGGTTCCCGCCGATGCGTCGGATGCCTACTGGCTGCTGCGCCACGCGATCGCCGCGCCAGATCCGGTGATGTTCCTGGAGCCGAAGCGGCGGTACTGGGCTCGCGGGCCCGTCGACACCGGACAGCCGGCACCGGGCCTTGGGCGCGCCCTCGTGCGCCGGGCCGGCACCGATGTCACGGTGTTGACCTACGGCGGCGCGGTGGCCACCGCGATGGCTGCCGCCGGCCTCGCGGCGCAACAGCACGGGTGGAGCCTGGAGGTGGTCGACCTGCGTTCGCTGGTGCCGCTGGACTTCGCCACCGTGGCAGCGTCGGTGCGCCGCACCGGGCGATGCGTGGTGCTGCACGAGGGGCCGCGCAACCTCGGCTACGGCGCCGAGTTAGTGGCCCGCATCTCCGAGGAGCTGTTCTACGAGCTGGAGGCGCCGGTCCTGCGTGCCACCGGATTCGACACCCCCTACCCGCCGGCCCGGCTGGAGCGCCTGTGGCTGCCGGGCCCCGATCGGCTGCTGGATTGTGTCGCTCGGGTCATGGAGGCACCGTGAGCATCGAGCCGATCAAGACCTTTGCCGTACCCGACCTGGGTGAAGGGCTCACCGAGGTGACACTGACCTGCTGGAACGTGACGGCCGGCGATCAGGTGGCCCTCAATCAGGTGCTGTGTTCGGTCGAGACGGCCAAAGCCGAAGTGGAGATCCCCAGCCCGTATGCCGGCCGGGTCGTCGAACTCGGCGGCGTCGTCGGTGACGTGCTGGCTGTCGGGGCGCCGCTCGTGCGTATCGATACCGGTCCGGCCGCCGAGCCTGCCGCCGCCGGCCGCACCCCGGTGCTGGTGGGCTACGGCACCGACGACGCCGTCGACACCAGTCGCCGCACCTGCGTATCCGGCCCTGCTCGCCCCAAGGCCAAGCCGGGTGCCCGCAAGCTCGCCGCTGAGCTGGGCGTCGACTTGAGCCGGGTGCCGGCTGGCCCCGGCGGCGTGATCACCGCCGACGGTGTGCGGGCGGCCTCCGGCGCGGCGCGCCCCGGAGATGAGCTGCGCCGGTTGAGCCCGGTGCAGGCGGCCATGGCTGCGCGGATGACGCAGTCACGCAGTGTGATTCCCGACGCCCACGGCAGCGTCCAAGTCGACGGCACCAGACTGCTGCACCTGCGTGACCGCCTGGCCGACGCCGGTGGCGGGACTATCACCCCGTTCGTACTGATCCTGCGGCTGTTGGTGATCGCACTGACCCGCCATCCAGCGCTCAACTCGGCTTGGGTCGACACCCCCGAGGGGCCGCAGATCTGCACCCACCGCGCCCTGCACCTGGGCTTCGGGGTGGCCGCGCCCCGCGGCCTGCTGGTGCCGGTGGTGGTCGACGCGCACCGAAAGACCACCCGCGAACTGGCAGACGCGGTGGCCCGACTGATCGCCGATGCCCGGGCCGGCACACTCACGCCGGCCGAGCTGCAGGGCTCGACGTTCACGGTCTCCAACTTCGGAGCACTCGGTCTTGATGACGGCGTACCGGTGATCAACTATCCGGAAGCGGCCATTCTGGGGATCGGTTCACTCAAACCCCGGCCCGCTGTGGTCGACGATGTTGTCGTCGTACGACCACAGCTGACGCTGACCTGTGCATTCGACCATCGTGTCGCCGACGGAGCGCAGGTCGCCGAATTCCTCTGTGCGCTGCGCGAACTGATCGAAGAACCCGAGATCGCGCTGTTGGACCTCTAGTCGGTGCTACTTGTGCCGGGCCGCCGCCAGGCGCGCGGCGAAGTCCGGCGATTCGATGGTGGTCGCCTGCGGTCCCAGCTCCGTGCGCTTGGCGAACTCGTGCTGCTCGCCCTCGAGGGCACCGGGGCTGGCAGTGGCCCGCATCGTCGCCTTGGTCGCGACGACCACCTGTCGAGGCGCCGATGCCGGACCCGCGGCCAGCGCGAAAGCGGCGGCAACAGGATCGTCGTCGACCTGCAGCGCCAAGCCGTGACGCACCGCGGCCTCGGCGTCGAACCGCATGCCGAACAACAACGCAGCCCGGGCCACCTGAGGTCCCACCGCGCGGTGCAGCATCCAGGTGGCACCGCCGCCGGGATGCAGACCCAGCTTCTGGAACCGGGCATCGAACAACGCCGCCGGACCCGCGATTCGCACGTCGGCGGCCAAGGCCAGGTTCAGTCCCGCGCCCACGGCGGCGCCGTTGACCGCCGCGATGGTGGGCAGCGTGCACTCGGCAATGGCCATGAATCCGTCGTACAGCGCCAGCAGCCCGTCCTCGGTGGCCACACCCAGAGCGGAGAGATCAGCGCCGGCGCAGAATGCCCGGCCCGCGCCGGTGACCACCACCGCGTGCACACCGGGGTCTGCTTCGGCCCGGGCCACGGCGGCCCGCAGCTGCACCGACATCGCGCCGGTGACGGCGTTACGCCGGTCCGGGTCGTTGACCGTGATCAGCGCCACGCGGTCCGTGACGCTGTAGAGGACGAGATCGGAACGACTCATGGTGGTCAGGAGGCTACGGCCGAGGTCTGTCAGGCGAAGAACGCGACAACGACCGCGGCGGCAGCCGCCAGTCCGACCATCAAGACGGTGAAGAGCATGATCGTGCGTTCCTCGTTCATAGCCTGCCTTTCGGAGCAGTTCGGCTGTTTCTCGGCGACATCGCCGTGATGGGATGCGGCATCCCGGACACCTCAGGCTAGTGGTCTGCGCCTGCCTCTCTAGTCGAGGGGGCGCAGGGACCGCAGGATGGTTGCGTGGCGCAGCAGAAAGGTGCCCTCGTCAAACCTCTTGCGGCGAAGCCATTCGGTGACCTCGCTGTTGTGCTTGCTGGCATTACACGAGGCGCACGCCGGAACGACATTCTCCAGCGTGTAGCGACCACCACGAGAGATCGGAATGACACAGTCGCGTTGCAGGGCCGACTCGCCGCCTTGGCAGTAAGCGCACCGACTCCATGCCTCGAGCAGACTCTCCCATTGGGTTGCGGTGAGGTCATTGTCCACGCGGGCGAGCCGTCGTTGTCGGCGCTTCGCGTAGCGCACGCGAGCCGCACTCGTCGGCTTGGCGGTGGGAAACCTACGTCGAGGCGGCACCCAGTGACGGTAACTCCGAGGCGCACGTGAACTCGCCAGACGCGGCGGAAGCGCCCCCGGCAGGACTCGAACCTGCGACCACAAGATTAGAAGTCATGTGCTCTATCCACCTGAGCTACGGAGGCAATGCCGACTCAGTTTATCCGCTGACGACGGCATAGCTGCGGCTACCGCGCAATGCCGCAAGCATTGGTTTCCAATTCAACCGGCCAACAGAGTAATTCGATTTGCCGCCCGGTTCCCGGATCTGCCCGAATCGACACCCGTCGCGGTAGGCAAACAACTAGCGTTGAATGGTGCTCGTGACGTCTGTGAATCAAGAGGGATGTGTGGCGGTGGCAACCTCGACGGGCCGCGCCGGGCGGGCCGGCTCGATGGCGGGGGAGGCCCGGCGTGGGTGAGCTGGTCGACGCCGCTGGACTGCCCACCGAGCTGGGCCCCCTGGACTACCTGCTGCACCGCGGAGAAGCCAACCCGCGCACCCGCTCGGGGATCATGGGCCTAGAGCTGCTCGACACCACCCCGGACTGGGAACGCTTCCGCAATCTGTTCGAGAACGTCTCTCGGAAGGTTCTGCGACTGCGCCAGAAGGTGGTGGTGCCGACGCTGCCGACGGCGGCGCCGCGCTGGGTGGTGGATCCCGACTTCAACCTCGACTTTCACGTCCGGCGGCTCCGGGTCCCCGAACCCGGCGGCCTGCGCGAGGTCCTGGATCTGGCCGAGGTGGCCCTGCAGTCACCGATGGACATTCAGCGCCCGCTGTGGTCAGCGACTCTGGTGGAAGGGCTGGCCGGTGGCCGGGCCGCCACCTTGATGCATCTGAGTCACGCGGTCACCGACGGTGTCGGGGGTGCGGCCATGTTCGGCCGGATCTACGACCTGGAACGTGATCCACCGGCCCGGGCGATGCCGCCGCAGCCGGTGCCGCAGGACCTCTCGGCCAACGACCTGATGCGTGACGGCATCAACCACCTACCGTTCACGGTGTTCGGCGGCACCCGCGACCTGCTGATGGGCGCACTGTCGATGGCGACCCGCACCGTGCGTGACCCACTGTCGGCGGTCACCGGTGCCCTCACCTATGCCCGCTCAAGTACACGGGTGATGAGCCAGGCGGCCGAGCCGTCGCCGCTGCTGCGCCGGCGCAGCCTGACCAGCCGCACCGAAGCCCTCGACATCCGGTTATCGGACCTGCACCGAGCGGCCAAAGCCGGTGGCGGGTCGATCAACGACGCCTACCTGGCGGCAGTGTCCGGAGCGCTGGGGCGCTACCACCGCGCGTTGGGCGTGCCGATCGCGACCCTGCCGATGGCGATCCCGGTGAACCTGCGCGCGGATGCCGATCCGGCCGGCGGCAACAGGTTCACCGGGGTGAACCTGGCCGCGCCGGTCGGGGTCGCCGACCCGGCCGAGCGCATCAGGCGGATTCGAGCCCAGATGACGCAGCGCCGTGAGGAGCCCGCGATGGACGTGATCGGTTCCATCGCACCGCTGCTGAGCGTCGTTCCGGCGCCGGTCCTGGAGAAGATGAGTGAATCGGTGGTCAGCGCCGACGTGCAGGCCAGCAATGTGGCGTTTTATCCCGGCGAAACCTATATCGCCGGAGCAAAGGTGCTGCGCCACTACGGAATCGGGCCGCTGCCCGGCGTCGCGATGATGGTGGTGCTGATCTCCCGCGGCGGCGAGTGCACCATCACCGTCCGCTACGACCGGGCAGCGGTTCGAGACGAGAAGCTGTTCGCCGCCTGCCTGGTGCAGGGCTTCGACGAAGTGCTGGCATTGGCCGGTGACCCGGCGCCGCGCTGCGTGCCGGCCTCGTTCACGACCGGTGATGAGTCATGACCGACGACGCGACGCCGCGGCCGCGAGACATGCGGCTGCCCGGATCGGTGGCCGAGATCGCCGCGAGCCCCCCGGGCCCCAAGATCGGCGCCTTCTTCGACCTCGACGGCACCCTGGTGGCCGGCTTCACCGCCGTCATCCTCACCCGCGAACGCGTCCGCAGTCGCGACATGGGACTGGGGGAGCTGTTCGGCATGATTCAGGCCGGGCTCAACCACCAACTGGGGCGCATCGAATTCGAAGAGCTCATCACCACCGCGTCAACCGCCTTGCGCGGCCGCTCGATCAGCGACCTCGACGAAATCGGGGAGCGGCTGTTCGTGCAGAAGATCGCCAAACGCATCTACCCGGAGATGCGCGAAGTGGTGCGAGCGCATCAGGCCCGCGGGCACACCGTGGTGCTGAGCTCCTCGGCACTCACCATTCAGGTCGAGCCGGTGGCCCGGTTCCTGGGCATCACCAACACCCTCACCAACGCCTTCGTGACCGACGAAAACGGCGTGCTCACCGGCGACGTCGTCGAGCCGATCCTGTGGGGCCCGGGTAAGGCGGCCGCAGTGCAGAAGTTCGCCGCCGAGCACGACATCGACCTGCAGGACAGCTACTTTTACGCCGACGGCGACGAGGACGTCGCGCTGATGCATCTGGTGGGCAATCCGCGACCCACCAATCCCGAGGGCAAGATGGCCTCGGTCGCCCGCAAGCGTGGCTGGCCGATCCTGCAGTTCAGCAGCCGCGGCAGCGGCGTCGTCGGGCAACTGCGGAACCTGGCGGGCCTGTCCTCGATAGTGCCCGTGGGCGCGGGGGCGATCGGTTTGGGCCTGCTCAGCGGAAGCCGGCGCCGCGGCGTCAACTTCTTCACCGCGCTGTTCCCGCAGGTGCTGCTGACGCTCAACGGTGTGCAGCTCAACGTGATCGGCAAAGAGAACCTCACCGCGGTTCGTCCTGCGGTGTTCATCTTCAACCACCGCAACCAGGTCGATCCGGTGATCACCGCGTCGCTGGTGCGCGACAACTGGATCAGCGTCGGCAAGCGGGAACTGGAGAAGGACCCGATCGCCGGGCCGCTGGGCAAGCTGACCGAGATGGTGTTCATCGACCGGGACGACGCGGCGGCCGCCGTGGAGTCGTTGCAGGAAGTCGAGGAGCGGGCCAAGCGCGGTCTGTCGGTGGTGATCGCGCCGGAGGGGACCCGAGTGGACACCACCGGAGTGGGCCCCTTCAAGAAGGGGCCGTTCCGGCTCGCGATGGCAGCCGGGATCCCGATCGTGCCGGTGGTGATCCGCAACGCCGAGGTGGTCGCCGCCCGGGACTCGATCAGTGCACACCCCGGCACCGTGGATGTCGCGGTGTTCCCGGCGATCTCGGTCGAGGATTGGACCCTCGACACGCTGCCCGAACGGATCGCCGAGGTGCGCCAGTTGTACCTCGACACGTTGGCCGACTGGCCAGTCGACGAACTACCGGCCTGGTCGCCCCGGACGCACACTCCGGAGAAGAAGGCGCCCGCGAAAAAGGCTCCGGCCCAAAAGGCTCCGGCCCAAAAGGCTGCCGCGAAGAAGGTTCCCGCGAAGAAGGCTGCGGTCACAAAGGCGGCGGCCAAGAAGACCCCGGCCAAGAAAGCTCCGGCCAATGAGCCGCCGGTCCCGAAGGGGGAGCAGTGACGTCTTCACCGGCCACCGAAGCTTCGGGGTCCACCACCGATGACACGCTGGTCCTGGCCTACGTGTCGTCTCCGGTGGAGGCGGACCTCGTACACGAGTGGCTGGAGCGCTATCGCGACGGCCGGCCGGGTGCCCGGATCGAACTGCTGGAGCTCGACCCGTCACAGCGCTCATCGGGCGCCATGGCTCGGCTGGTGGGGCATCTCGAGCGTGACGAAAAGCGGTCGATCCTTCCGGTTCGGGTGTTCTGGATGCCACGCGCCGAAGCCTCCGCGCTGAAACGGGTGTCCGCGTTGTTGCCCGGGCGCAACCCCTATCGGCCCAGCGAACGCCAGCAGCGGCAGATTCTGCGCACCGAGTCGTCGCTGGCCCGGGTGGTGGTGGGTGAACCGGCCAGCGTCGCCGACCTGCGCAGTCAATGGAGTGAGCACACCGTCGGGGAACATCCGCGCGACTTCGCGCACTTCGTCACCCGCCGTGCGGTGCTCGCCCTGGAGCGTGCCGAGAATCGGATCCTGGGTCCGCAGTACAAATCTCCGCGGCTGGTGAAACCGGAGATCTTGGCCTCCACCCGATTCCGGGAGGGGCTTGAGGCCATTCCCGGGGCGACCATCGACGAGGCCGGGAAGATGCTCGATGAGCTGTCCACCGGATGGAGTCGGGTCTCGGTCGACCTGGTCGCGGTGTTGACCCGCATGCTCAGCCGGGGCTTTGACCCCGACATCGACTACGACGAATACCAAGTGGCCGCGCTGCGCACCGCGCTGGAGAACCATCCTGCCGTGCTGCTGTTCTCCCACCGGTCCTACATCGATGGCGCGGTCATGCCGGTGGCGATGCAGGAGAATCGCCTCCCGCCGGTACACGTCTTCGCCGGCATCAACTTGTCGTTCGGTTTGATGGGGCCGTTGCTGCGCCGCGCCGGGGTGATCTTCATCCGGCGCAGCATCGGTAACAACCCGCTCTACAAATACGTGCTCAAGGAGTACGTCGGCTATGTGATGGAAAAGCGGTTCAACCTCAGCTGGTCTATCGAGGGAACCCGCTCCCGCACCGGCAAGATGCTGCCGCCCAAGCTCGGCCTGATGACCTACGTCGCGGATGCCTATCTGGACGACCGCACTGAAGATGTTCTGCTGCAGGGTGTTTCGATCAGCTTTGACCAGCTTCACGAGACCGACGAGTATGCCGCCTACGCCCGAGGAGGGGAGAAGACCCCGGAGGGAATCCGCTGGCTCTACCGGTTCATCAAGGCCCAGGGTGAGCGTAACTACGGCAAGATCTACGTGCGGTTTCCCGAGGCCGTGTCCATGCGTCAGTACCTCGGTGCCCCCGACGGCTCCACGGCGACCGACCCGGACGCCAAACGGCTGGCCATGCAGAAGATGGCCATCGAAGTGGCCTGGCGCATTCAGCGCGTCACTCCGATCAGCGCGGCCGGACTGGTGTCGGCGCTGCTGCTGACCACGCACGGCCTGGCATTGACCTTGGAGCAGATCCATCACTCGCTGCAGGCCGGACTGGACTACCTGGAACGCAAGCAGACTCCGATCTCCACCAGCGCGCTGCGCCTGCGCAGTCGAGACGGGGTACGCGCCGCGGTGGACACCTTGTCCAACGGGCATCCGGTCACCCGCGTCGACGGCGGCCGCGAGTCGGTCTGGCGGATCGCCCCCGAGGACGAACACGCCGCGTCGTTCTACCGAAACTCGGTGATCCACGCCTTCCTGGAGACCTCGATCGTCGAGCTCGCGCTGGCCCACGCCGGACGCGGCGAGGGAGACCGGCTGGATGCCTTCTGGACCCAGGCGATGCGGTTGCGCGACCTCCTCAAATTCGACTTCTACTTCGCTGACTCCGCGGCCTTCCGTGACAACATCGCCGAGGAGATGTCCTGGTTCGCCGACTGGGAGACGCGGGTCGCGGCAGGCGGCGCCGAGATCGACGGCATTCTGTCGGAGAAAACTCCGGTGACCTCCGATGTCATGTTGCGGGTGTTCTTCGAGTCCTACGCGATAGTGGCCGACGTGCTCTGCGACGCCCCCGCCGACATCGGCGTCAACGAACTCACGCAGTCGGCACTCGGAGTCGGCCGCCAGTACGTGGCGCAGGGCCGCGTCCGCAGCAGCGAGTCGGTGTCCACCCTGTTGTTCGCGACCGCCTGCCAGGTGGTCGCCGATCAGGGCCTGCTGGATTCCGCGCCGGACCTGGCTGAGCGGCGCACAGCGTTCCGGGCCGAATTGCGCCGCATCCTGCAGGACTCCGACCACATCGCCCGGATTGCCCGGGAAGCGTTCGCCGCCCGCGACATGGAGGTACGACGGCATTGGCGCGGGATCGGCAAGTAGCCGCGGCGCCCGCCTGGCATGCGGGGTGGCAGACAGGCCCCATACGCTGGGAGTCATGACGGCGACATCGGCGACCCGCAGCCGCTCCGCGATCATCGCGCCGGTGCTGGCCGGTGTGGCGATCCTGGCCGGCTGTACCGCCGCGGGGATCGGCGCGCTGTCGCTGGCCGATGCCCTGACGGCCACCGGCCTGCCCGACCCGGGGCCGGTGACCACGCTGGGACTGCCGTTCGTACGGGCCGCAGGCGAGATCGCCGCCGTCGTGGCGGTGGGCTCGTTTCTGCTGGCAGCGTTCCTGGTGCCGCCCCAACCCAGCGGCGTGCTCGACATCGCCGGCTATCGCGCGTTGCGCTTGGGCACGGCCGCCTCGGGAACATGGGCGGTGTGCGCGGCCCTGCTGGTTCCGCTGACGATCTCCGATGTCTCCGGGCATCCCTTGGCGGAGTTCCTCGACCCCGCGGCCGCCTGGTCTTTTGCCGGGCTGGTCGACACGGCCTCGGCATGGCGGTGGACCGCGCTGCTGGCCGCCATCGTGACCCTGGTCAGCTCGCGGGTGCTGCGCTGGTCGTGGACGCCGCTGTTGCTGGCCGGTTCGCTGCTGACGCTGATCCCGCTGGGACTGACCGGACATTCGGCCGCCGGCGGATCACACGATCTGGCCACCAACAGCCTGCTGATCCACCTCATCGCCGCCGGTCTGTGGGCCGGCGGCCTGCTCGCACTGTTGGTGCATGCGCTGCGGGGCGGCGAACACGGCGATCTGGCGGCCCGGAGGTTCTCCACCGTGGCGCTGTGGTGCTTCGTGGCCATGGGACTGTCGGGGGTGCTCAACGCGCTGGTGCGGCTGGCGCCGTCGGAGTTGCTGACCAGTGAATATGGGCGCTTGGTGGTGGCCAAGTTCGTCGCCCTGTGCGTGCTCGGCGTCCTCGGCGCCGGGCAGCGCCGCCGCGGCGTGGCGGCCCTACAGGCCGACCCGAACAATCGGGCACCCCTGATCCGGTTGGCGCTGGCCGAAGCCGTCGTCTTCGCGCTCACGTTCGGCGTCGCGGTGGGGTTGGGCCGAACTCCGCCGCCCCCGCCGGCCGTGCTCAATCCGTCGGTTCCGATGGTCAAGATCGGCTATGACTTCGCCGGCCCGCCGACGGTGGCGCGCATTCTGTTCGACTGGCGCTTCGACGTGGTGTTCGGCACGGCCGCGCTAGTGCTGGCCGGGCTGTACCTGGCGGGGGTGCTGCGGCTGCGCCGCCGCGGTGACGCCTGGCCCGCGGGCCGCACGACCGCCTGGATGCTGGGCTGTTTCACCCTGTTGTTCGCCACCTCATCGGGCACCGGCCGCTACATGCCCGCGATGTTCAGCATGCACATGGCGGTGCACATGCTGTTGTCGATGCTGGTGCCGATCCTGCTGGTGTTGGGCGGTCCGACCACGCTGGCCTTGCGAGCACTGCCGGTCGCCGGCCGTGGCGAGCCGCCGGGGCCGCGCGAGTGGCTGCTGGCCGCACTGCACAGCCGGGTGTCACGGATTCTGACCAATCCGATCGTCGCTGCGGTGATCTTCGTGGTCGGCTTCTACGGGCTGTACTTCAGCAGCCTGTTCGATTCGATGGTCGGCAGCCATGCCGGGCACCTGGCGATGAACATCCACTTCATCCTCAGCGGGTACCTCTTCTATTGGGTGGTGATCGGTGTCGACCCCACCCCCCGACCCATCTCCCCGCTGGCCAAACTGGCGGTGGTGTTCGCGTCGCTGCCCCTGCACGGCTTCTTCGGGGTCTTCCTGATGGGGATGCACACCGTGCTCGGGGAGTGGTTCTACGGTGCATTGGGCCTGCCCTGGCACACCGATCTGGCCGGAGACCAGCATCTGGGCGGCGGCATCACCTGGTCGGCCGGTGAATTGCCGCTACTGATGGTGATGATCGCGCTGCTGGTGCAGTGGCACCGAAGTGACCGGCGCACCGCCAAGCGTCTGGACCGGGCCGCTGACCGCGATGACGACGCCGAACTTGCCGCCTACAACGCGATGCTGGCACAGATGGCCCACCGCGATGGAACGGCGCGGCGCTGAGTCAGCTCAGCCGGCCGGCGGCGGCCAGCACGGCCGCGCGCACCCGCTCGGCAATCGCCTGCTTCGACGAGGCGTCGAGCTTGCCGTCCAGGTGCAGGAACGCCAGCCCGTGCACCAGCGCCCACACCGCGATGGCCATGGCCTCGGGGTCGGACGACGGAAATACCTGCCGCACGATCGAGTTCAGGTATTCCTGGATCGCCGTCACCGCCGCCGCCCGCTCCGCGTTGGCCGGATCGCACTGCTCGGTGAACATCACGCGGAACAGGCCGGGGCGGTTCACGGCGAACTGAACGTAGGCGACCGCGAGCGCGGCGAAGTCCTCGGCCGTCGTCGGCGACGGATGCGCGGCGATCAACTCGGCCGCCAGCTCGTGATAGCCGACCGCGGCGATCTCCGACAGCAGGGCGTTGCGGTCGGCGAAGTGCCGGTAGGGTGCCGCGGTCGACACCCCGGCGCGGCGGGCGGCGGCACGCAGCGACAGTTCCGTGGCGCCATTTTCCTCAAGGAGATCCATAGCGGCGCGCAACAGGGTTCCGGGCAGGTCGCCGTGGTGGTAGGCCTTGATCGACGCTGACATCTGTGACTACCCCGTGTTGACGGCGCTTACATGAGTTCCTAATGTTAGCAGCCCGCATGTGTAAGCGTCGCTAACTTAAGGCGCCCGGAGGCGTTCTACGAAGGAGACCGTGCAGTGACCTCACCCCGAACGATCGTGATCACCGGCGCCAGTGACGGCATCGGTGCCGTCGCGGCGCGTGCCTTGGCCGGACCGGAGGTCAACCTGGTTGTCGTCGGCCGCTCGGCCCAGAAATTGGCGCCGGTCGCCGCCGATACCGGTGCCACCGCGCTGACCGCTGACTTTGCCGACCTGGAGCAGGTTCGCTCGCTGGCGCAACAGATCCGCGATGAAGTGGGCGCGATCGACGTCCTGCTGAACAACGCGGGCGGAACGTTCGCACCGCGCCTGCGTACGGCGCAGGGGCATGAACCCAACTTCGGGATCAACCACCTCGCGCCCTTCCTGCTGACCAATCTGTTGCAGGACCGGTTGGCCGCGGCCCAGGGCGCACTGGTGCTGAACACCTCCAGCGGCGGCAATCTGTTGGGGCACGTCGACCTCGATGACGTGGACTATCGACGCCGGCGCGCTTTCGAGACGCGGGCGTACGGGACCAGCAAGCTGATGAACATCCTGTTCACCCGCGGCATCGCCCAGCGTTGGGCCGACGACGGGATCATCTCGGCCGCGGTGCACCCCGGGCCGGTGGCCACCAGCTTCGGTCGGGACTCATGGTTCATCGGTCTGGTCTTCCGCACACCGCTGCGCCACATCGCGGCGATCACCCCGGAACAGGGAGCCGCACCCCTGATCGCTCTGGCCAAGCGGGGGGCCGACCCCGAGATCAACGGTGTCTACTTCGACCGCCACCGCGCCAACGGTCGCGAGAATCGGCAGGCCCACGACCCCAAGCTGATCGAGGGGCTATGGACTGCCTCGGCCGATCTTGTCGGCCTGGCCTGATCGCCACGGCTGGTTGCCGAATCGATCGACGTGCACCACGTCGTCGATCGGCGGACGCTGGGTCGGGCCGTAGCGTCCCCGAGCCCAGCCGATCGGGATGATGCACACCGGCACCATCTCGGGGGGCAGCTGCAGCACCTTGCGGGTGTTGCGGACCTGCCACAGCGGCAGCGTCTGTAGCGACGCGCCTAGACCCACGGCTCGGCACGCCAGGAGCAGGTTCTGCACCGCGGGGTAGACCGACCCGTAGAACGACGAGACCCTGAGCTGCGGCCACCCCACCGGCCGGTGCTTGAGGGTCCGCCGGTAGCAGGCCACCACCAAAGTCGGCAGTTCGTGGTAGTGCTCACGCTGCCATTCCGAGACCCGCAACTGACGTCGCGTCGGCTCATCGGGGGCGGTGCGGCGGGCGAACCACCCGAACAGCTTGAAGGCCCGTTGATAGCTGCGCACCAGTCGCCGCTTCTGCGCGGGATCGTTGACCACCACGAACGCCCAGTCTTGGCTGTTGGAACTGGTCGGCGCCTTCAGCGCCAGCGCCAGCACCTCTCGGAGGACATCGGTGTCGACCGGATCGAGGTGCAGCCGGCGGATCGCACGCTGGGTGCGCATGGCCTCGGCGAGCGGCATGGTCAATCCGGCGAGTGCCTCGGGTGCCTCGGGCGGAACGAAGGGCTCCGGGGCCGCTGGGGGCGTGGTCATGGCTTGTCCGCGATGACCTCGAAGGTGAGGCCGGCGTCGGTGAGGCGGCGCAACAGGTTCTCGCCCATCGCCGCGACGGTCGTCACCTGACCCGCCGTCACCGGGTTGTCGTCAAAGGCCAGGGACATGGCTGCCTCGGCGATCATCTTCGCGGTCTCCCCGTAGCCCGGATCGCCGCCGCGGACCTGAGTGTGAACCTGCTTGCCGCCGCCCTCGCCGATGAAGTCGACGGTGAACCACGAACTTGCCCTTCGGGACTCCGAAGGGCCCTCGCCCTGCGGGATGCGCTGACCGAGCAACCGGCGCAGCCGCGGCACCTGCGCCGCCGCGACGAATGCGCCGATGCCGGCCAACAGGCCCGCCAGCGTGGTGACCCGCTGGACGCCCGCGTAGTGCGCATAACTGAAGTCGGGTCCGTACTCGGGGCGGGCGAGCGCGGACCGCTGCACGACCTGTGGGTCGACGGTCGGCATCGGCAACAGCCAGAGGCCGAGCGTGGCGTCGTGATGCGGAACGCCGGACCGGACGCGCGATCGGCGGTCACCGTTCTGCGGCTCGGCTTTGGTGCGTGCGACCGCGGCCTGTCGCATCTGTCGTGCACGCGACATCTGGGCCAGGGCGGAGTGCAAGGTCCCGCCGGAGATCATCATCTTGGTGCGGACCACCCCGCGCAGCGTCAACGGCACCCCGTCCGGCAGGTGGGTGACAGTGAAGAAGGCGCCCAGGTCGTGGGGGATGGAATCGAAGCCGCAGGCATGCACCAGCCGAGCTCCGCTCGCGACCGCCCGGGCGTGGTGGGCCAGGTACATCTTGTCGACGAACTCCGGCTCACCGGTGAGGTCGACGTAGTTGGTGCCGGCCGCAGCGCACGCGGCCACCAGCGGCTCGCCGTGCTCCAGGTACGGGCCGACCGTGGTGATCACCACGCGCGCCGATTCGGCGACGGCGCGTAGCGAGTCCGGGTCGCCGCTGTCGGCGATGAGGAGGGGGAGGCTGGCCGCAGCAGGGTTGATGCCGGCGAGTCGCTCGCGCACCGCTTCGAGCTTGGTCTGGTTGCGGCCGGCCAGGGCCCATCGGGCGTCGCTGGGCAGGTTGGCCGCGAGGTATTCAGCGGTCAGGCCGCCGGTGAAGCCGGTGGCGCCGAAGATCACCAGATCGTAAGGGCGGCGTGGAGTGTGGTCGGGGATGCTCATGGCCCTCTTCTTCGGGTGGAGGCGGCGGTGTCAGATCTCGCCGGAACCGGATGAATGTTAACAGTGCTTACGTCAGCATAGGAGGTCAAGTAAGCGGCGTCCACATCAGGTTCGGTGGGCCTCAGGCCCCCGGATCGCGCAGTCCGGCCTTCGCGATGGCCTCGGCCTCCTGCTCGGTGGCCACCGAGGGGCCCGAGCCCGGTAATCGCTTGCCGGCCACCTCCGGGGTGAACCAGAGCGTGATGGCCCCGACGACACCCGCGCCCATTAGCAGGTAGGCCGGGACCAGCACGTTGCCCGTTCCCGACACCAGCGTCTCGGCGACCAGCGGCGTCGTGCCGCCGAACATCGAGACCGAGATGTTGAACCCGATCGCTACCGCGAAATAGCGCACCGCGGACGGGAACAGGGCCGGCAGTGTGGACGGGGTGGTGCTGTAGAAACACAGCAGCATCACCGCGATGATCAGCACACCGAGCAGACGCAGTGCGTAGTTGCCGCCCTGGCCGATCAAGACGAAGGCCGGAACCGACCCGACGATGAGCAGGGCGGTCCCGGTCCACAAGATCGGTTTTCGGCCGATGCGGTCAGAAAGCCGGGCCAGCGGCACCACCGTGATCAGCATCAGCAGCAACGCCACCACGATCATCGTCAGGCCGCCACTGCCGCTGATCCCGCCGACCTGTTTGAAATACGTGGGCAGGTAGCCGGTCAGCATGTAGTTGGTGACGTTCTCCGCCAGCACCAAACCCATGCAGATCAGCAGGCCTGCGCGCTGCCGCGTGACGGTCCGCTGGAACTGCCCCCAGCCGTTACCGTTGCCGGTGGCGGCGTTGTGGTTGTTGTGGAGTTGCTCGTAGACCGGGGACTCATCGATGCGGAGCCGCATGTACAGCGCGATGGCGGCCAGCGGAACGCCCACCAGAAACGGCACCCGCCATCCCCACCGCAGCATCTCGGCAACGGGCAGTTGGGTTTTGAGGGCCGTCACCACCGCCGCGCCCAGCACGTAACCGCCGAGCGTGCCCAGCGGCAGAAACCCGGCCAGCGCACCGCGATTGCGATCGGGCGCGTGTTCGCTGATGTGGGTCATCGCGCCCACATACTCACCGCCGGTGGAGAAGCCCTGCATGATCCGGGTGACGATGAGCAGAATCGGCGCCCAGATTCCGATGTCGTCGTAGGACGGCAGCAGTCCGGTCACCGTGGTGCCGACCGCCATCAGCGTGACGGTCATGATCAGAACCCGCTTGCGGCCGATGCGATCGCCCAGTGCACCGAAGATGATCCCGCCGAATGGTCGCACCGCGAACGCCGCCGCCAAGGTTCCGAACGTGGCGATCAGGCCGACGGCGCTGGAGCTGTCGCCGGGGTAGAAGACCTGCGCGATCGTGGTGGCCAGGAAGCCGTAGATGCCGAAGTCGTACCACTCCATGAAGTTGCCGATGGCAGTGCCGGCGATCGAGCGCTGCATGGCGGCCGGGTCTGAGACCCGGATATCGTCGCGGGCCCATGTGGTGCGGCTCGTGTGTTCACCGCTGCCGGATCGGCCCCTGGTATCCACCGCAAGCAACGTATACCAACCGCCGGGCGACGTCTCGGCCCGCGGAAGAACCTGGCCGGGTCACTCGGACCGCCTCTACGCTGGCGACCATGCGCAGGCCCGTCGCCGTCGTGTTTGTGGTGAGCGCCGCTGCCGTCCTGGCCGCCGGTTGCGCATCCGCGCCTTCCCCGAGCATTTCGGGGTCGCCATCGGCGGCGGCCGGGCAGCATTCGTCGAGCAGCGCTGTGCCTGCTGCGCCCGCCACATCGTCGAAGCGATCCACCGAACCTCTGCCGGACGCGGCGGCGATCCTCAAGGAGGCCAGCGTCACCACGGCCGACGCCCACAGTGTCCACCTGGCTCTGTCGGTGACCGGAACCGTGGAGAACATGGCGGTCACGGCGCTCGATGCCGACGTGACCCGGCGCCCGGCTCCTGCGGCGAGGGGCTACGCCAAGATCGCCTACCGCGGCGCTCCGGCGTATGTCCGGTTTGCGGTGTCCGGGGGCGATTTCTTCGTGTCGCAGGACAACGGCCGCTGGATCGACTATGGGCCGGCCGGCAATCTCTACGACGCGGCGGGCATCTTGAGCCCCGGCACCGGGCTGGCGGACATCTTGACCGACTTCGTCGATCCCGAGGTCGACGGCCGCGACGTGGTCGATGGCGTGCACACCGTGCGGATCAGCGGCGAGATCTCGGCCGCTGCGGCAACCAGGATCGTTCCGCAGCTGCGTGTCGCCAAGCGGACCCCGTGCACGGTCTGGATTCAGGAGGCCGCCGATCACCAGCTGGTCGCACTGAGGCTGGCCGCCGGCGACGACGCCGTGCAGATGAACTTCTCGAATTGGAACGCACCGGTCGCCATCGCGACGCCGGTCCGCTGACCGAGGTGGGGGAGTTATCCCCAGTGCGCGGTTGGTCCCCAGCGGCGGCTGTTCACGACCGCTGAATCGGCTTCCGTGTCGGGCTTGTCCGGCCCAATGGGTGCAGCACCGGCTGGCGTGTCAGCCCGCCGGCAACCAGGAAGGAAGCCTGCAATGTATGAAACACAATTGACCGTGGTGGGAAACATCGCGTCAGACCCGATCCGCCGCCGCGTGGGTGACCACGAGCTGATCAAATTCCGGGTCGCCAGCAACTCGCGCAAGCGGGCCGCCGACGGCAGCTGGGAGACGGGCAACTCGTTGTTCGTGACGGTTAACTGCTGGGACCGGCTGGTCACCGGGGTGGGCGCCTCGTTGAGCAAGGGGTTGCCGGTGATTGTCATCGGGCACGTCTTCACCAGCGAGTACGAGGACAAGGACGGGGTCCGCCGATCATCGGTGGAGCTGCGTGCCACCGCGGTCGGCCCCGACCTGGCGCGGTGCGCGGCCCGGGTGGAGAAGATCATCGCGGCCGGACCGGACAACCCGGCGGTTGCCGCTCGCGCCGATCACGTCGACGGCCCGGACGGCGCCCCGGCGGATTCCGACGCCGACGACGACGAGATGGCGGGCCTGGCATTGACGCCCTGAGCGCAGCCGACAGCGGCGCGGGGTGACCCCCTAGGATGGTCAGCGAGCAATTTCGCGAGACCAGGAGGCGACACCCCGGCATGGCTGAGTTCATCTACACGATGAAGAAGGTGCGCAAGGCACACGGCGACAAAGTCATCCTCGACGATGTCACGCTGAATTTCCTGCCGGGCGCCAAAATCGGTGTGGTCGGCCCGAACGGCGCCGGCAAGTCCAGCGTCTTGCGGATCATGGCCGGGCTGGACAAGGCGAACAACGGCGACGCGTTCCTGGCGCCCGGCGCCAGTGTCGGAATCCTGTTGCAGGAGCCGCACCTGGACGAGACCAAGACCGTCCGGGAGAACGTCGAAGAAGGCGTGCCCATCAAGGGCAAACTGAATCGGTACAACGAGGTCGCCGAGCTGATGGCCACCGACTACACCGATGAATTGATGGAGGAGATGGGCAAGCTCCAGGAGGAGCTTGACGCCGCCGACGCCTGGGACATCGATTCGCAGCTCGAACAGGCCATGGACGCGCTGCGCTGCCCGCCGCCGGACGAGCCCGTCACCCACCTGTCCGGTGGTGAGCGGCGGCGGGTGGCGCTGTGCAAGCTGCTGCTGAGCAAGCCCGACCTGCTGTTGCTCGACGAGCCGACCAACCACCTCGACGCCGAGAGCGTGCTCTGGCTCGAGCAGCACCTGGCCTCCTACCCGGGTGCGATCCTCGCGGTCACCCACGACCGCTACTTCCTCGACAACGTGGCGCAGTGGATCTTGGAGCTTGACCGCGGTCGGGCCTACCCCTACGAGGGCAACTACTCGACCTATCTGGAGAAGAAGGCCGAGCGCCTCGAGGTTCAGGGCAAGAAGGACCAGAAGCTGCAGAAGCGGCTCAAGGACGAACTCGCCTGGGTGCGTTCGGGCGCCAAGGCCCGCCAAGCCAAGAACAAGGCCCGCCTGCAGCGCTACGACGAGATGGTTGCCGAGGCGGAGAAGACCCGCAAGCTCGACTTCGAGGAGATCCAGATCCCGGTCGGCCCGCGGTTGGGCAACACCGTCGTTGAGGTGGAGCACCTGGACAAGGGATTCGACTCACGCCAGCTGATCAAGGATCTGTCGTTCACCCTGCCGCGCAACGGCATCGTCGGTGTGATCGGCCCCAACGGCGTCGGCAAGACCACCCTGTTCAAGACCATCGTCGGTCTCGAAGAGCCGGACAGCGGCACCGTCAAGGTCGGCGAGACGGTGAAGCTGAGCTACGTCGACCAGAACCGTGCGGGCATCGACCCGAAGAAGACGGTCTGGGAAGTGGTCTCCGACGGTCTGGACTACATCGAGGTCGGCCAGAACGAGATTCCGTCGCGGGCCTACGTCTCTGCCTTCGGCTTCAAGGGCCCCGACCAGCAGAAGCCGGCCGGCGTGCTCTCCGGCGGTGAGCGCAACCGGCTGAACCTGGCGTTGACGCTCAAGCAGGGCGGCAACCTGATCCTGCTGGACGAGCCGACCAACGACCTCGATGTCGAGACGCTCGGGTCGCTGGAGAACGCCCTCGAGCAGTTCCCCGGCTGCGCCGTGGTGATCAGCCACGACCGCTGGTTCCTGGATCGGACCTGCACGCACATCCTGGCGTGGGAGGGCGACGACGACAACGAGGCCAAGTGGTTCTGGTTCGAGGGCAACTTCGGTGCCTACGAGGAGAACAAGGTGCAACGTCTGGGTGCCGAGGCGGCGCGTCCGCACCGAGTGACCCACCGCCGACTCACCCGCGACTAGGGTTGGTCCGGTAGCGGCGCTGCCGGAACTGACATGGTCAGGAGGGGTGGGGATGACAGAGTCCACCAAGGAATCGACCGCGTGGACAACATTTCCCGATCCCCTTGAACCCCAAGGCATACCTGTTTGGGTTGCGTCGGCCTACATCCAGACTTACCGCGGGTCGCACAGCGACTCTCTGGACAGTGCCGAACCGACGGACACAGATCCGGCCAGCCGGGCCGCCGCCACCGCCGTCGTGACCCCGGCCCTGGAGGCCGCGCACGCCCGCTTGGCCCGCCACCGGCTCCCCGGCGAATCCCGGGTCGCCGTCTATCCGGCCGATGACGGCTGCGGCTTCGGTCCGGCCCTGCAAGTGGTCACCGAGCACGGCGGGATGCTGATGGACTCGGTGGCGGTGTTGCTGCACCGGCTCGGGGTGGCCTACGTCGGGATCATGACCCCGGTGTTCGCGGTGCAGCGCGATGCCGCCGGGGAACTGCGCGCGGTCGAGCCCAGGACCGCCGACCACGCCGACGGGGCAGAGGCCTGGATTCACGTCCAGCTCTCACCGACGGTCAACCGGCACACCCTGGCCGAGACCGCCCGCCTGCTCCCCGATGTGATGGCTGACGTTCGCCAGGTGGCGATCGACTCCCCGGCGATGCGCAACGCGCTGATCGAGCTCGCCGCCGACGTCGAGGAGGACGCGGACGGCCACTACACCGCCCCGGACCGTGAGGATGTCGCGGCGCTTTTGCACTGGCTGGTCGACGGACACTTCGTCCTGTTGGGGTACCAGCGCGGGGTGGTCCACGACGAACATGTGCTGGTCGAGGACGCCGCTCGACTGGGTGTATTGGCGCTGCGGAAGTCTCTGCGTCCCAGGCTCATCGGTGACAACCTCTTGACCCTGGCGCAGGCCACCGTGCCCAGCTACATGCGATTCAGCTCGCACACCTACGTAGTGGTGATCCGGGAGGACACCGGCGACAGCATCGTCGCGCACCGTTTCGTCGGACTGTTCACCGCCGGAGCCATGAACGCCGACGTCTTCGAGATCCCGGTCATCTCCCACACCGTCCGCCACGCGCTGGCGCTCGCGGAGAAGGAACCCGGGCACCCCGGACAGCTTCTGCTCGACATCATCCAAACCGTTCCGCGCTCAGAGCTTTTCGCGATCACCCCGGAACAACTGCTGAACATGGCGATGGCGGTGTCCGACCTTGGTTCGCGGCGCGGGACCCTGCTGTTCCTCCGCGGCGATCGCACCGGCCGCTTCGTCTCCTGCCTGGTGTACCTGCCACGTGATCGCTACACCACTCCGGTGCGGCTGAACATGGAGGACATTTTGGTCCGCGAGTTCGGCGGCGTGGGGCTGGAGTACAGCGCGCGCGTCAGTGAAGCACCTTGGGCCTTGCTGCATTTCATGGTCCGCATGTCTGACGACCCCAAGGCTCGTGCGGCCGACACCGGTGAGGCCAACCGGGTCCGGATCCAGGGCCTGCTGGCCGAGGCCACCCGCACCTGGGGCGACCGGTTGCTGGAGACGGCGGCACAGGACTCCATCGACGCCGAGGTGGCCGAACACTATGCGGTCGCCTTCGACGAGATCTACAAGCAGGCCGTCACGCCGGCCGAGGCCGTCGGCGACATCGCCATCATCGAAGGACTGGCGGATGATTCGGTCAAGTTGGTGTTCTCCGACTACGGCGAGGCCGACGGGGGCCAGTTGGCCTGGTTCCTCGGCGGGCATGGTGCCTCGCTGAGCCAGCTTCTGCCGATGCTGCAGTGCATGGGGGTGGCGGTCCTCGAAGAGCGGCCGTTCACCGTCACGCGCGCCGACGGCCTGCAGGTGTGGATCTACAAATTCAAGGTGTCGGCCGATCCCAGCATTGAGGTCCCGGCGGAGGGCTCCGCACGCAGCGACGCCCAACAGCGGTTCGCCGAAGGGGTCACCGCGATCTGGGAAGGCCGCGCCGAGCCCGACCGATTCAACGAACTGGTCTTGCGTGCCGGACTGACCTGGCAGCAGGTGGTGGTGCTGCGCGGCTACGCCAAATACCTTCGCCAGGCACGTTTCCCCTACAGCGAGCACCACATCGCCTCGGTGCTCAACCAGTATCCGGACATCGCCCGGGCCCTGGTCGCCCTGTTCGAGGCGCTGTTCGACCCGTCGCGCACGCATCGCAGCCGTGACGCGCAGGCCGCGGCCGCGGACGTGGCGGCCGGTATCGACGCGGTGGTGAGCCTGGACACCGACCGGGTGTTGCGGGCGTTCGCCTCGCTGATCCAGGCGACCTTGCGTACCAATTATTTTGTTACCCGGGCTGATTCAGCTCGGGCAAGCAATGTTCTGGCGCTCAAGCTGGACGCGGGCCTGATCGACGAGCTGCCGTTGCCCCGGCCCAAGTTCGAGATCTTCGTGTACGCACCCCGCGTCGAGGGGGTGCATCTGCGGTTCGGTTTCGTGTCGCGCGGTGGGCTGCGCTGGTCGGACCGGCGCGAGGACTACCGCACCGAGATCCTGGGACTGGTCAAAGCCCAGGAGGTCAAGAACGCGGTCATCGTTCCGACCGGAGCCAAGGGCGGGTTCGTGGTCAAACGACCGCCGGTACCCACCGGCAACCCGGTCGCAGACCGAGACGCGGCACGTGCGGAAGGGGTGGCCTGCTACACGCTGTTCATCTCGGGCCTGCTGGACGTGACCGACAATGTCGACCACGCCACCGGCGCCATCAGCGCGCCTCCTCAAGTGGTGCGCCGCGACGGTGACGACGCCTACCTGGTGGTGGCCGCTGACAAGGGCACCGCCAGCTTCTCCGACATCGCCAACGGCGTTGCCGCTTCCTACGGCTACTGGCTGGGCGACGCGTTCGCCTCCGGCGGCTCAGTCGGCTACGACCACAAGGAGATGGGCATCACCGCCAAGGGTGCCTGGGAGTCGGTCAAACGGCACTTCCGCGAGATGGGAGTCGACACCCAGAGCCAGGACTTCACCGTCGTCGGAGTGGGCGACATGAGCGGCGATGTGTTCGGCAACGGCATGCTGCGCAGCGAACACATTCGGCTGGTGGCTGCCTTCGACCATCGGCACATCTTCCTCGACCCCGACCCGGATCCCGCTCGATCCTTCGCCGAGCGGCAGCGGATGTTCGACCTGCCGCGGTCCAGTTGGGACGACTACGACACGTCACTGATCAGCGCCGGTGGCGGCGTCTACCCGCGGGACCTCAAATCGGTGCCGGTCAGCCCCCAGGTCGCGATCGCGCTGGGGCTCGATGAGGACGTCACCGAGCTGACACCGCCCGCGCTGATCCGGGCCATCCTGCGCGCACCGGTCGACCTGCTCTTCAACGGCGGCATCGGTACCTATGTCAAGGCGGAGTCAGAGTCCGACGCCGATGTGGGGGACCGCGCCAATGATCAGGTGCGTGTCAACGGAAACCAGGTGCGCGCCAAGGTGATCGGCGAAGGCGGAAATCTGGGCGTGACCCCGCTTGGCCGGGTCGAGTTCGACCTCGCCGGCGGCCGGATCAACACCGATGCCCTGGACAACTCCGCAGGCGTCGACTGCTCCGACCACGAGGTCAACATCAAGATCCTGATCGATGCCCTGGTCACGGTCGGCAAGGTCGACACCGCGGACCGGCCGCAGTTGCTGGCGTCGATGACCGACGAGGTCAGTGCCCTGGTGTTGGCCGACAACACCGCGCAGAACGACTTGATGGGCACCAGCCGCGCCAACGCCGCGAGCCTGCTGCCGGTGCACGCCGAGCAGATCCGGCACCTGGTCGCCGATCGCGGGCTCAATCGTGAACTGGAGGCTCTGCCTTCGGAGAAGGAGATCGCTCGGCGCGCCGAGGCGGGGCTGGGCCTGGCCTCCCCGGAGCTCGCCACGCTGATGGCGCACGTCAAGCTGACCCTGAAAGCGGCGGTGCTGGCCAGCGATCTTCCGGACCAGGACGTGTTCGCCAGCCGGCTGCCGCACTATTTCCCGCGCGTCCTGCAGCAGCGTTTCAGCGCCGAGATCCGGACCCATCAGCTGCGTCGCGAGATCGTCGCGACGATGTTGATCAACGATGTGGTCGACACCGCGGGCATCACCTATGCCTATCGGATCACCGAGGACGCCGGTGTGGGCCCGGTCGATGCCGTGCGTGCCTACGTGGCGACCGACGCCATCTTCGGGGTGGGTGATCTGTGGCGCCGGATTCGTGCCGCCGGCGAGCACGATGGCCTTCCGGTGGCGGTCACCGACCGGATGACACTGGACCTGCGGCGGCTCATCGACCGGGCCGGCCGCTGGCTGCTGAACTATCGCCCGCAGCCGCTGGCCGTCGGAGCCGAGATCAACCGTTTCGCCGAGCAGGTGGCCCGGCTGACACCGCGCATGTCGGACTGGCTGCGCGGTGACGACGCCGACATCGTCGCCAAGCACATCCGCGAGTTCGAGCTGCAGGGCGTGCCTCACGACTTGGCCGCAGACGTGGCGATCGGCCTGTACCGCTACAGCCTGCTTGACATCATCGACGTGGCCGACATCACCGAACGCGGCGCCGACGAGGTCGCGGACACCTACTTTGCGCTGATGGATCGGCTCGGCACCGACGGCCTGCTGACCGCGGTCGCGCAACTGCCTCGCGATGATCGCTGGCACGCCTTGGCGCGGTTGGCGATCCGTGATGACATCTACAATTCGGTGCGGTCGCTGTGCGTGGATGTGCTGGCGGTCGGGGAACCGGACGAGGACGGGATGCAGAAGATCAGCGAGTGGGAATCGACCAACGCCTCGCGTGTGCTGCGGGCGCAGCGCACGCTGACGCAGATCTACGAATCCGATCAGCGAGACCTGGCGACGTTATCGGTGGCGGCTCGTCAGATTCGCAGCATGACCCGCGCGAGCGGACAAGGCGCGGCATCGTGAGCGACTCTGCTGGATCGGTCGGGGAGACCGTGGGTTTTGTGGCTGCGGTTCCGGTGCGGTGGTCGGACATCGACATGTACCAGCACGTGAACCACGCGACCATGGTGACGATGCTCGAAGAGGCACGGGTGCCGTTCCTGTCGCCGGCCTTCGCCGTGGACATCACCAGCGTTGGTCTGCTGATCGCCGAGGTCAAAGTCGCCTACAAGGGGCAGCTGCGGCTTACGGATTCGCCGCTGCAGGTGACCATGTGGGTGTCCCGGCTCCGGACGGTGGACTTCACCATCGGCTACGAGGTGCGTTCGGTGCACGCGGCCCCGGACTCGCGGCCGGCGGTGATCGCCGAGACGCAGCTGGCCACCTTCAGCATCGATGAGCAGAAGCTGGTGCGACTGTCCGCGGACCACCGCGCCTACCTGGAGAAGTTCATCCGCTGAGTGCGTCGGCGCGCTCGATCAGTCCTCGGTGAGCATGGCGTCGAGCAGCCGGTGCACCACGATGCCCACGTCGGCGCGGGCCTGCTCGGGGTCTTCGGCGGTGGCGATCACCATCGCCGCCTCGTCGAGCGCGCCGATGAGGACGTGAGCCAGGGCGCGTACCGGCTGGTGGGCTAGTTGGCCCGCCTGCATGGCCGCGCTCAGCAGCTGCTCTGTCATACCCAAGCTGTAGCGCTGGGCCACGTCGCGAAATCCGTCCCAGCCCAAGACCGTGGGCGCATCCAGCAGAAGGAGTTGGCGCACCTCCGGGTCGTCGGCCACCACCAGCCAGCTCTCGGCCGCCGACCGTAGCGCCGCGGCGGGGGTGGTGGAGGCGGAGGCGGCCACCGCCTCGGCGAGTCGCGCCATGACGTCGGCCTCCACGGCTTCCACGACCACGAGGAACAGCGCCGCCTTGTCCGGGAACTGGTGATACATCGCGCCGCGGGTGACGCCGGCGGCCTCGGCGATCTCGGGGGTCCCCACGGCCGCGTAGCCGCGTTCCCCCCACAACGTACGAGCCGCGGTCGTCAGCGCAGCCCGGGTGGCGGCAGAACGCTCGGCCTGGGTCCGACGCTTGATTTCCGTACAGGCTGTCTGTAAGTTATCGGCAGGTTGCACGTAACTATGTTAGGAGCCCCCATGCCCACCGTCGACATTGGCGCCGGAACCCTTCACTACGACACCGCGGGCCCGCGCGATGGCCGCCCGGTCCTGTTCGTCCACGGCTACGCGATGGGCGCATCCATGTGGGGTGCGGTGAGCGAACGCCTGGCGGCGCGCAACCTGCGCTGCATCGCCCCGAACTGGCCGCTCGGTGCCCACCCGACGGCGTTGCGGCCCGGCGCCGACCGGACCATGCCCGGTATCGCCGCAATGGTGGACGCGTTCATGGCGGCGCTCGACCTCCGCGATGTGGTCCTGGTGGGCAATGACACCGGGGGTCTGGTCAGTCAGCTGGTCGCGGTCAACCATCCCGACCGGCTGGGGGCGCTGGTATTGACCAGCTGCGACGCCTTCGAGCACTTCCCGCCGCCGATCATCCGTCCGTTCATCGTGGCGGCGAAGACCGCGGTCACCTTCCGTGTTGCGCTGCAACCGATGCGGTTGCGCGCGGTTCGCCACTACGCCTACGCGAAGCTGGCACACCGCGACATTCATCACCTGGTGAGCCAGTGGGTCAAACCCGCCCTGCGCGACGCGGGCGTTGCCGAGGATCTGCGCCTGCTGACCGCATCGCTGAACCAGCAGACCTCCCTCGATGCCGGGGCGCGATTGCCCGCGTTCGACAAGCCGGCGCTCATCGCCTGGTCAGCCGACGATCTGTTCTTCCCCGCCGAGGACGGCAAGCGGCTGGCTCGGACCCTGCCCCATGCGCGATTCGAACTCATCGAGGGCGCACGCACCTATTCGATGATCGATCAGCCGGACCGGCTCGCGGACTTGGTCGCCGAATTCGCCGGCGCAACAAGCGGTCGCCGGTGAGCGGACCTGTCGCTCAGGCCAGCCACGCCGCGGCGTTGGGCGGCAGGAGGCCCCCGGCGACCGGCGCGCTGGACAAGAGCAGCCTGCCCTCCGGCAGGTCTACCGGGCTGTCACCGGTGTTGAGCACACACACCAGCCCACCGCGCCGAAACGCCAGCATGCCCGCCGGCGTCTCCAGCCAATCGACACGGCGCCCCGAAAGCTCCTCTCGGCTCCGCCGGATGGCCAGCGCCCGCTGGTAGAGCGACAGGGTTGAATCGGGCTCGCTGCGTTGCCGCTCGACAGTCAGGTCCGCCCATGCCGCCGGCATCGGCAGCCAGGTGTGCGGGTTGTCGGAGAAGCCGAACGGCGGGGTGTCTCCCGACCACGGCAGCGGCACTCGGCAGCCGTCGCGCCCACGCTCGGTGTGGCCAGAGCGTTCCCACACCGGGTCCTGAAGGGCTGAATCGGGTAGCTCGACGTTGGGCAGTCCCAGCTCCTGGCCGTTGTAGACGAACACCGCGCCCGGCAGAGCCAACAGCACCAGGGCCATGGCATGGGCACGGTCCAACCCGACCGCCCCGCCGCCGTAGCGGGTGACCGCCCGCTCGACATCGTGGTTCTCCAAGGCCCAGGTGGCACTGGCGCCCACCGAAGCGACCGCGGCCAGCGAGTTGTCGATCGCACTGCGAACTTCCGCGGCATCGAAGTCGGCCTGGAGCAGCCGAAAGTTGAAGGCGAGGTGCAGCTCGTCGGGCCGCAGATACTCGGCGAACGCGGCGTTGTCGTGCACCCACACCTCCCCGACGCTCACCGCGTCGGGATAGTCGTCGATGACTCGGCGAATCGCTCGATGAATCGCGTGGACGCCCGGCCTATTGAACCGGGGATCGTCGTCCTGATGGGCCAGCAGCTTCACATCGGTGACCGGCATGTCCGGCAGGCCCGGCGGCTTGGCCATCCCGTGCGACACGTCAATACGGAAACCGTCCACGCCGCGATCCAGCCAGAACCGGAGGGTCCGCTCGAAATCGGCGAAGACCTCCGGATTGTCCCAGTTCAGGTCGGGCTGTGACACATCGAACAGATGCAGATACCACTGACCCGGACCACCGGGTTCGACGACTCTCGTCCAGGCCGGCCCGCCGAAGATCGATACCCAGTTGTTGGGGGGCAGCTGACCGTTGGGGCCGCGGCCGTCGCGGAAGAAATAGCGGTCGCGGGCGGGGCTGCCCGGTTCGGCGGCCAACGCCTCGACGAACCACGGATGCGCCGAACTGGTGTGGTTCGGGACCAGATCCATGGTCAGCCTGATCCCGCGCTCGTGCGCGGCGGCCACCAGTCGGTCCAGTGCCGCCAGATCGCCGAAGAGCGGATCGATGTCACGGGGGTCGGCCACGTCGTAGCCGTGATCGGCCATCGGCGAGACCATCACCGGGTTGAGCCAGAGTGCATCGACACCCAGCCATTGCAGGTAGTCCAGGTGGGCGGTCACTCCATCGAGATCGCCGACCCCATCGGAGTTGTTGTCGGCGAACGAACGGGGATAGACCTGGTAAAACGCACTGTCTGCCCACCACGGGGCGTGGTCGGGGCGGTCGTCGACGGTCATCAGATCGGCGCGTTGACCATGAAGTCGGCCGCCGTCTGCAGGTAGCGCAGTAGCTCGCCACGGTGGGCATCGTCGAGGGTGTCACGGTCGACCTCGTCGACGGCGGTCACCATGCAACGCAGCCAGGCGTCACGCTGCAGGGGACCGATCCGGTACGGGATATGGCGCATGCGCAGTCGCGGATGCCCGCGGAGCTCGGTGTAGGTGCGCGGACCGCCCCAGTACTGCTCGAGGAACATGCGCAAGCGCTCTTCGGCGCCTTCCATGTCATCGGCGGGGTACATCGGCCGCAGGATCGGATCCTGGGCGACCAGTTGATAAAAGCGCGAGACGATGGCGTGAAAAGTCTGCGCACCGCCGACGGCGTCATAAAACGAGGGTTCTTCTACCGGCTGCATCGTCCACCATTGTGGGGCATCGCCGGGCCCGCCCGGTGAACACACAGCAAATAGGCGTGCGACCAGCGCCGAATCATGGTGAACTGTTCGGCGGAGGTCAATGGTGCGACAACTCAACCGGCTTCAAGACCGGATATGAAACGTCGGGGCCACCGCACCCCCGGTGCCCCACCGGCGAGCCTGAGCGGGCTTGCCAGCGCTCCATGCCTGCACTCGGTCGCCGCCGCTGGATCGGCGACCGGCTCCGGAACCGGTAATGCCGCCGCGTCCCTCTGGACCCATCGGCGGGTTCTGCTGCTGAACTCCACCTTCGAGCCGTTGACCGCACTTCCGCTGCGGCGAGCCGTGGTCATGCTGATCTGCGGCAAGGCCGACATGGTGCACGACGATCCGGCCGGCCCGGTGATCCACTCGGCGACCCGGTCGGTTCCGGTGCCCTCGGTGATCCGGCTGCGGACCTATGTTCGGGTGCCCTACCGGGCGCGGATCCCGTTGACCCGCGCCGCGCTCATGCACCGTGACCAGCACAGCTGCGCCTACTGCGGCGGCAAGGCCGACACCGTCGACCACGTGGTCCCGCGCAGCCGTGGCGGCGACCACACCTGGGAGAACTGTGTGGCGGCCTGCTCGACCTGCAACCATCGCAAGGCCGACCGACTGCTCACCGAGATCGGCTGGACCCTGCGGTTGGTGCCCACCTCGCCCAAGGGGCAACACTGGCGGCTGCTGGCGGTGATCAACGACCTCGATCCGGTGTGGATGCGCTATCTGGGGGAGGGAGCCGCCTAAAGCGGCTGCCCCCGCTCCAGCCAGCCGGCGACGAAGCCGGCCAGCAGGACCCCGAAGCCGCCCATCTCGCCGGCGATCAGCAGCACCATCGCGACGTGCAGAGACGCACCGGGATGCTCGAACTGGTTGGTGGTGTCCTGCCGGGCGCCGTGCACGATGTAGCTGGCGATGGCGGCCACGAAGTAGAACACCAGCACCGCCGCGGCGGTCATGTTCACCCAGGTCGGCCAGGCGCTCAGCTCGACGAAGACCGCGGCCAGCAGGGTGGCGAAGGAATACAGCAGGGCAGCGCGGTGGGCGATGTCGACGTAGGGGTGCGCGCACCGCTCCGGGCGGGTGGCCATCTGGCGGTATTTCCACACCCCCAGCCCCAGTGCGAGCAGAAATATCAGGCCCGCCGCCATAAGGGTTGCCAACGTGTCGGTGCCCAGCACACTCCCGGTCCACTCCACGACGATGCCTCCTTCTAGGTGTTCTGCAGGGTATTACGCCGATACCAGCGCCGTCCGTGCCAGCGCTGGTAGTGCCACACCGCGGCGGGCAGGGCTCCGCGGGGGTGCAGCCAGAAGCCGCGCGGTGCGGGCAGGGCGGATCCGCGCTGCAGAGTGATCTCGCCCAGCACCACCCCCTCGCCGGCCGAGGAATGCCGTTCTGCGATCACGGTGCCGTCGGCGGCCGCGATCAGAGCGGACCCTTCGAAGTGCCCGCGGTACCGCATGGGTAGCCAGGGCATCGCGCAGTCCAAGGTGCCGGCGTGGGCGGCATGCACCACCGGCGCGCCGATATAGCGGGCGAACGATGCCGCCGCGCCCCTGGCGGTGGCGGCGTTGCGGCGTTCCAGTCGATCGAAGAGGCGATGCGGCCGCCACCGGGGGATCGACCACCAGCCTGATCCGGTCATCGCCACATCCACCCGGCCGCGCAGGCGTCGCACGGTCTGGGTGCGCATCAGTTCCCAGCAGACCGCCGCGCCGACGGTGTGATCGCCCGCTGCGATCACACCGTCGTCGTGTCCGCCGGTGTAGAGCGCGTTCTCCCACATCGTCGGAAGATCCTTGTCGTGCCGACCCACCACGCCGCCGGGGTCGGCCAGCAGATAGGCGTTGCGCACGTGGCCGTCCAGATCGCGGCACAGGAATGAACCGCCGACCACTGCCTGGTGCCGGCGCGCCAGAGTGGTCAACAGCGTGGTGGCCACGCCGTCCGGTGGCAGCGCGGCGGTGGCCAGTGCCGGCTCGAAGCCGATTCCGGTGCTGAAGAACTCCGGCAGCGCGATCAGGCGTGCGCCGGCTCGGCCCGCCTCGTCGGCGAGGCGTTCGCACGCGGCCAGGTTGGCGCGAACGTCGCCGAGGGTGGCCCCCAACTGGATGGCTGCGGCAAGAACCACCGTCATGGCTGCTCCGGGACCAGGGCGCAACCCTGAACTTCGAGCAATGCCTGGGGCAGGCCGAGCCGCGTGACGCCGATCGACGTCAGCGCCGGCCGATGCTCACCGACCCACGGAGCGTAGATCTCGGCCAGCGCCATGGACAGATCGTCGATGGCGGTGCTGTAGATGGTCATGGCGACGATGCGCGTCCGGTCCGAACCCACGCTGGCCAGCATGGCGTCGAGCTTGTCCAGGATCAAGGTCAGCTGGCCGGCCATGTCAGTGCTGGGCACGCGGAAGCCTTGGTCATCAGATTCTGCGGCAATGATTCCGGACCAATGGACCATCCCCTGGGCGATCACGAGCTGGGAGATTCCCAGGCTGTCCAACAGCGACGAGGGCAGGTTGCCGACATCGGGGTTGAGGCGCTCGATCATGCGGTGTTCTCCTCTGCTGGGTTGGGTTCGGGTTCGTACCGGACGGAGTCGCCGACCCGGACCAGGCCGGTCGCAAGGACGTTGGCGTAGACCCCGGCACACGCCAACCGGCCCAGATCGGGGATGGCCTTGCTGTTGTGTTTGGCGATCGTGCGCAGGGTTGCCCGGTCCAGGGGCACGTCCTTGCCGTGCGCCAGCGTGGACATCACGCATCGCGGCGTCCACATGTCGACGCTGGCCTTGCAGTCGCTGCCGATGCGGAGCCGTCCGCCAAGCCAGGAGTCTTCAACGAGGCCGGCAGCAGGTGTGTCGATGACCATGGTCGGCCGGTAGCGGCGAGGGTTGAAATTCGCCCCGGGCTCCAGCCCGCGGAGGTGGGCGATCGTCGCGGTGGTGATGAAGTGCAGCGGTGTCAGGTCGAAGAACCGGTGGGCCTGGAGTGGGCCGTAGGTCAAGACCTCGTCGCCATCGGCATTCGTGGTCGTGTGGCTGTAGACACCAGCCTTGGGCAGCCCGGTGGTGGCCTCCCAGACCAATTCGGTGGCCGCGTCGGCAGGCACGGTGTCGGCCAGGCGTACGGGTCGTCCGAGGTATGCCGACATCGCGGCGTCGAGATCATTGCCGAGGTTGCGATGCGCGCTGCCATCGGGGAAGACGACTTCGAGCGTCGGCAGTTCCTGGCCCGGCTGCGGCTCGTCGAGGTAGCGGGCGCGGCAAGCCAGCATGGCTCCGAACTTGCGCGGATTCTTCGCGTTACACAGGTGCCCGGTCTCGATATCGATGAACGCGTAGCGGTGATCGCCCACCGCGCCGTGCGTGTCGATGTAGGTCTCGTTGAGCGTGTGTCCGCCCACGGATTTGATCGGGAACCGGAAGATGGTCTGGATGCGGCCGACCACGCCATCGTTTGCTGAGACGTCGATCATCGAACTCCCACTGGCAGGACCCGGCCGCAGCTCGACGCGCCCAGCTGCCGGAGGAGACGGGGCGACGTCGCGCGACGGCGACGGGCGGTTGGTGCTGATACGAGACCCGTGGGCCCCGTATGGCTGCCAAGGCAGCCCTTCCTCACGCTGACTGCCAGTGCGAAGGTATGGCGTCACCCTAACGACGGCCGTTCACGGCGCGCAAGCGGCCGCCCGAGGGGAGTATGGGGCCGGGTTCTCGCACCGCGTGAACGGCCGTGGGATACCGTCTACGGCGTGAGCCTGTTGGAAACCCTCGGCATCTTCATCGGCATCCCGGTGGCAATGTTCGCGCTGCTGGCCGCCCGGACCCTGACGCAAAAGGGCCCGCGTGCCGCCACGTACCAGATGTCCGATCGGTGGACACACCCGCCGATCCTCTGGGCGGCGACCGGCGAAGCCATCGGCGGCGGACATGGCCATGGCCACGGCAATTCCGAGTTCAGCGTGGGGGGTGGAGCCAGTGGCAACTGGTGACGTCGTGACGATCGATCCGGCCGATCTGCCGTACGGCTCGGTGATCACCAACAGCGGTCGGGTCTCCGGGGTAACCGAGCCCGGTGAGGTCTCGTTGCACTACCCGTTCCCGGTCAAGGAACTGGCAGCCCTCGATGACGCACTGACTTACGCCTCGCGGGCGACTGGGGCGCGTTTTGCCACCTACATCGGCGACCTGGGTGCGGACACCGCCGCCCGGGCCCGCGAGATTCTGGCGAAGGTGCCCACCCCCAACGACGCGGTGCTCATCGCGGTGTCGCCGGATCAGAAGGCCATCGAGGTGGCCTACGGAGCCGGCGTGGCGAACCGCATCGCACCGGCAGCCGCGCCCCAGGGCGTCGCCGCCGCTGCGGCGGCCTTCCGCGAAGGCAAACTGATCGATGGCCTGGTCAGTGCGGTGCAGATCATCAGCGTCGGCGTCACCCCGGCCTAACCGCTGGTTGTACCGCCGGACGATCAGGTGCTCGCGACTATGAGCGGCCCGGATCGGCAGGCGGACCGTACAGCCGCTTCCGCAGACCTCGGGGCGTCGGCGTCGCCGGCACATAAGTCCTGGCTGGCCAACATCGACCGGTGTGGTGCCGGTCCGCGCGCGGTAGCAGATATCGTTCGCGCGCAATGCATCACGCGTGACAGCTTCCGGCAGTTGGATGTCATGGAGCAGATCACCGATCCTGGCGGCAAGAGCTATTTCGTCATGCCACGGACAGTTGGGGCCGATGTAGCGCGCCAGGCGGTGCTGCTGACCTACATCCTCAATGCGGGCACCGGCTACGGACGGTCCGGCACCCGAACCGACTTTCCCGAGACGCCCTACACAGGAGCTGAGGTTCTGCGCATCAGGGCACGTCAGCGCGCGAATCGCTGGAGCTACGCGGCGGTCCCGGCGATCAGAAACACCGGGGGTGCGGTGGCCACGACCCCGAACGGGTTGTTGATGGTGCTGGGCGGCAACCGCGTGCACGGATCGTTCAGCCATCGCGGCGGCACCATGTGGGGCGATCTGTTCCTGGTGAACACCCGAGGCATCGCCGAACCGGCCCGCGGCCTGCGCGAGATCATCGAATCCGGCCGCCTCGGCCACGGCGGACCGGACCTGGACAGCCTGCTGCACCACGAGGAGATCCACGCCCAGCAGTGGGCTGCCCTGGGGCCGATGCGGATGCCGGGGCGCTACCTCGCCGAAGAGGCCCGATCACGAGTCCTGGGCGGCACCAACAGGTTCGAAGAGGAAGCCGGCCTGCGCGACGGGGGATACCGCTGATCAGGCGGTATCGTAGGCGCGTGCCCGCAGCGACCTGGCCACCCCGGCCCGGCCCTCGGTGACCAACCGCCGCAGCGCGGGCGGCAAGGAGGGATCGGCGAGGAAGGTGTCGGCGGCGTCCAGACCGGCCTGACTGACATCCCATCCGGGGTACAGGCCCACCACTACGGTCTGTGCCACCTCGCTGGAGCGCCGCTCCCACACGCCGGTGATCGACTCGAAGTAACGCGCGGTGAACGGGGCCAGCAGCTCGCCCTGGCCGGGCTGCACGATCCCGGCGATGATCGCTCGACCGGTGATGTTGGCCAGGGTGTCGTCCTCGATGACCTGCTGCCAGGCCGATTCCTTGACGGCCGGTTGCGGCCGCGCCGCCGCAGCTTGGGCGCCCTGACGCTTGCCGGCCGCGGTGGGATCACGCTGGATCTCGGCGTCGATGGCGTCGGACTCCAGCGCGCCGCCGCGGGCCAGCGCCACCACGATCCGCCACCGCAGGTCGGTGTCGACGGCCAGCCCCGCCAGCCCCTGACCGGCCGGGTCGGCGTCGAGCAGGTCGGCCAGCACCGCGGTGTGCCGCTCGGCGAGCACCGAGGTGCACAACGCATTGACATAGGCCAGTTGGTGATCCGAGCCGGGGTCGGCGCTGCGGGCCAGCTCCAGCAGCCGGTCGGCGAAAGCCGGCCAACCCTGTTCGGCTGCCCAGCCCGGGTCGGCGTAGGCCCCCAGTGCGGTCTGGGCCTGCAGTAGCAGCCGCGAAGCCACGCCGACCTCGGTCTCGGCGCCGATCCCTCGCATCACCAGCGCGACGAAGTCCCGGGCGCGCAGCTCCGCCTCGCGAGTCATCTCCCAGGCCGCCGACCACACCAGAGTGCGGGGCAGTGACTCGGCGATGTCGGCGATGCGTTGTATGGCGGTGTCCAGCGATTGCGGGTCCAGCCGAAGCGCGCAGTAGGTCAGGTCGTCGTCATTGACCAGAATCAGCTGTCCGCGGGGAATCCCCACCAGGCCGGGCACCGGGGTGCTGGCGCCGTCGATGTCCACTTCCTCGCGGTGCACCCGCACCAGTCGGCCCGAGCCGGCGGGATCGTCGTCGTAAACGCCGATGGCCAATCGGTGCACCCGCGTCTCGCCGGCGCCCGGGGCGGCGCCGCTCTGAGCCACCGCGAACCGGGTGAACCGGCCGTCGCCGTCCACATCGAAGTCGGCCCGCAGCGTGTTCAAGCCGGTGGTCTTCAGCCACTGCCTGCCCCAGTCGGACAGGTCACGGCCAGAAGCCTTCTCCAGGGCCGCCAGCAAGTCATCGAAGGTGGCGTTGTCGAACGCGTGGGCGGCGAAGTAGTCGCGCAGGCCGGCCAGGAAGTGGTCTAGGCCGACGTAGGCCACCAACTGCTTGAGCACGGATGCGCCCTTGGCATAGGTGATTCCGTCGAAGTTGACCTCCACGGCGGCCAGGTCGGGAATGTCGGCGGCGATCGGATGGGTCGAGGGCAGCTGGTCCTGGCGGTAGGCCCACGACTTCTCGGCGTTCGCGAACGTGGTCCAGGCGCTGGTGTATTCGGTTGCCTCGCTTTGGCACAGCACCGAGGCGAACGTCGCGAACGACTCATTGAGCCACAGGTCGTCCCACCAGCGCATCGTGACCAGGTCGCCGAACCACATGTGTGCCATCTCGTGCAGCACGGTCTCGGCGCGACGCTCGTAGGAAGCCCGGGTCACCTTGCTGCGAAAGACGTAGTCCTCCAGGAACGTCACCGCTCCGGCGTTCTCCATGGCGCCGGCGTTGAACTCCGGCACGAACAGCTGGTCGTACTTGCCGAAGGCGTAAGGCACGCCGAAGTTGTTGTGGTAGAAGCCGAATCCCTGCTTGGTCTCGATGAAGAGCCGCTCAGCGTCCATGTGCTGGGCCAGCGATGCCCGGCAGAACAGGCCCAGCGGAATCTCGCCGTGCTCGTCGCGATAGACGTCGTCCCAACGCGCATAGGGTCCGGCGATCAGGGCCACCAGATAGGTGCTCATCTTCGGCGTGGTGGCGAAGGTATGCACGCCGTCTTGGGCTGAGGCCGTGGCTCCGTTGGAGACCACCTGCCAGTGCGCGGGCGCGGTGACGCTGATGTCGAAGGTGGCTTTGAGGTCGGGCTGGTCGAAGCAGGCGAACATCCGCTTGGCGTCCGCGGTTTCGAACTGCGAGTACAGGTACACCTCGTCGTCGACGGGGTCGACGAACCGGTGCAGGCCCTCGCCGGTGTTGGAGTAATAGCACTGCGCATCGATCTCGACCACGTTGTGCTCCGCAAGGCCGGTCAGCGCAACACCGGTGGACTCGTCATAGGCCGAGACATCCAGGGGGTGGCCGTTGAGTGTGGCGGCGTGAATGGTCTCGGCGGCGATGTCGATGACGGTGTCGCTGCCGGCCAGGGCGTCGAAGGTGACGGTGGTGGTGGAGCGGAAGGTGCGCTCGCTCGGCTTTCCAGCACCGTCGGTCAGGTCCAGTGCGATCCGATAGTTGACAACGGTGACCAGCGCGGCCCGTTCGGCGGCTTGGTCGCGGGTGAGGTTAGGAAGTGCCACGTCCGCCAACAGTAGCCGCCAGACGTTGCGGACGGGTTTAATGAGGCCATGGATGTCGCTGGTTTGATCTTCGCCGCGTTGGCCGCTGTCCTGCACGTCTATATCTTCATGATGGAGTCGCTGAGCTGGACTTCACCGCGAACCCGGGCGGTGTTCGGCACCACCGCAGAGGAAGCCGAAACCACTAAGGAGCTGGCTTTTAACCAGGGCTTCTACAACCTGTTCCTGGCCATTGTCACCGTCGTCGGCATCGCTGCGGTTGCCTTGGACCACAACACCGTTGGGCTCGCGTTGATCTTCGCCGGAGTGGGGTCGATGCTGGCGGCGGCTCTGGTGCTGCTGCTGTCTTCACCGGACAAGGCCCGCGCCGCCCTCACCCAGGGCGCCTTCCCCGTGGTCGCGGTCGTGTTGCTGGCGCTGAGCCTGTAGATCCCGCTACCGGGCATAGATGTGCTCGGCGCTGCGTTGATCGCTTCAGACGTGTCCGCCCTTGGCCGAGAGGATCGCCCATGCCCGTGAAGTCGCACGCCGAATTCTGGTTTGATCCGCTGTGCCCGTGGTGCTGGATCACCTCGCGCTGGATTCTTGAGGTCGAGAAGGTCCGCGACATCGACGTCACCTTCCACGTGATGAGCCTGGCCGTGCTCAATGAGGGCCGCGACGACCTGCCCGAGCAGTACCGCGAGCGTATGAAGAGTGCGTGGGGGCCGGTGCGGGTGGCGATCGCGGCAGAGCAGCTGCGCGGAAACGAGATCCTGCGCCCGCTCTACACCGCGATGGGAACCCGGATCCACAACCAGGACAACAAAGACTTCCCCGATGTGATTGCCGGCGCGCTGGCCGAGGTGGGCCTGCCTGCCGAAATGGCCGAGGCCGCCACCTCCGACGCCCACGACGAGGCGCTGCGGGCCAGCCATCACGCCGGGATGGACGCCGTCGGCACAGACGTCGGGACCCCGACCATCCACGTCAACGGGGTGGCGTTCTTCGGGCCGGTGTTGTCGCGCATTCCGCGCGGAGAGCAGGCCGGGGCGTTGTGGGACGCGTCGGTGACCTTCGCGTCCTACCCGCACTTCTTCGAGCTCAAGCGTTCCCGGAATGAGGCGCCGCAGTTCGGCTGACGGCCGGCGGGGGACGTGCACCGGGTCTGAGACAATGACGCCATGCGCGTCTACCTCGGCTGCGACCACGCCGGCTACGAACTCAAAGAACTGATCGTCGAGCACCTGAAGAAGGCCGGCCATGAGCCGATCGACTGTGGCGCCTTCAGCTACGACGCCGAGGACGACTACCCCGCGTTCTGCATCGCGGCGGCGGCCCGCACGGTGGCCGACCCGGACAGCCTCGGAATCGTGATCGGCGGATCCGGCAACGGTGAGCAGATCGCCGCCAACAAGGTGCCCGGCGCGCGCTGCGCGCTGGCCTGGAGCACCGAGACCGCACAGCTGGCCAGGGAACACAACAACGCCCAGCTGATCGGGATCGGTGGCCGGATGCACTCCACCGAGGAGGCGCTCGCGATCGTCGATGCGTTTCTGAGCACCCCGTGGTCGCAGGCCGAGCGTCACCAGCGGCGCATCGACATCCTGGCGGCCTACGAACGCAACCACGAGGCACCCGCGGTGCCCGGCGCGCCGGCCTGACGCGCCTTCAGGCCGGCCCGATATGCCGGAGGGGCACATCCTGCACCGGCTGGCCCGGCTGCATCAGCGTCGCTACGCGGGCGCGCCGGTAGCGGTGTCCAGCCCGCAGGGGCGCTTCGAGTCCGATGCCGCGGTGGTCGATGGGCGTCCACTGCTGCGGGCTGAGGCGTGGGGCAAGCATCTGTTCCACCGCTATGCCGGCGGACCCATCGTGCACGTGCACCTGGGGATCTACGGCCACTTCACCGAGTTTGCGCGGCCCGACGATGGCCTGCCCGAACCGGTCGGCCAGGTCCGGATGCGCATGGTGGGTGCGCAGTACGGCACCGATCTGCGAGGGCCGGCCGCGTGCGAGGTGGTCGATGAGGCACAGGTCGCCGAGGTGATCGCGCGGCTGGGCCCCGACCCGCTGCGAGCCGACGCCGACCCGGCGCCGGCGTACAGACGCATCGCCAAGTCCCGGAAAAGCATTGCCGCGCTGCTCATGGACCAGTCGGTGCTGGCCGGGGTGGGCAACGTCTACCGCAGCGAGGTGCTGTTCCGGCACCGCATCGACCCGTACCGCCCCGGCACCGCGATCGGCGAAGCGCAGTTCGCGGCGATCTGGGCGGATCTGGTGTCGCTGATGAAGATCGGACTGCGGCGCGGCAGCATCGTGGTGGTCCGCCCCGAGGATGATCACGGGGCGCCGGCGTATGCGGCCGGCAAACCCCGCACCTACGTCTACCGGCGGGCGGGGGAGCCATGCCGGGTGTGCGGGACCGCCGTGCGCACCGCGGAACTGGAAGGCCGCAACGTGTTCTGGTGTCCGGCCTGCCAGGGCGGCGAGTCGACGCCCTAGGGATCAGTCGTCGTAGAACGTCTCGCGGCGCGGCCGCAGCGTCACACCGAGCGCCCGGTAGATCTCGTTGGACAACACCACACTGCGCGGGTCGGCATTGGCCTGGGTGTGGTCGAACCGGTTCATCACATAGCCGTAACCGATGCGCTGCTCCAGATCGGCGAAGGCGAACGATCCGCCGAGTCCGCCGTGGCCGAAGATGCGCCGATTGGGCCCGTTGACGCCTTGGGCGTTGAGCATGTAACCCATGCCCCAGCCGTGCTCGGCGACCCGGGGCCCCAGCACCAGGTCGGTCTCGGTACCGCCCTGCAACACCCGCAGACGGTCCATGGCCGCCCTGCTCAGCAGCTTCTCCTGCACCAGTGCGTTGTAGAACGTGGCCATACCCAGGGCGGAGACCTGCGCGTTGGTGCCGGGGAACTCCAGCTGCCGCCAGAGCGACAGGTCGTTGGTGGCGATCTCATCGTCGGGGGCGAAACCCATCGCCACCGCCAGCCCGGCCTTGGAGTGGTCGTCCAGGGACGTCGGGCGCTTCGGGGCGCCCGCAGAGGCCAGCATCTCCCGGATCGTCGGCTTACCGACCGGATCGGCGCAGCGGTAGGGCTGCTGGTCTGCCGGCACGCCGATGTGTACTTCGGCGCCCAGCGGCCCGGCCACCTCGTTGCGCAGATAGTCGCCCACCGTCCCGCCGGTGACCCGCTTGACGACCTCGCCGATGATGAAGCCGTAGGTCGTCATGTGATAGCCCTGCGCGGAGCCCGGACGCCACCAGGGTTCGGCGGCGGCGAGGCGTTCGCAGACCAGGTCCCAGTCGGTGACGTCGCGCCAGTGCATCGGCTCGCGGGGCCCGATGGCCCCGGAGCGGTGCGCCAGCACCATCGCCAGGGAGATGTCGCCCTTGCCGGCCTGGCCGAACTCCGGCCAGTAGTGGGCCACGGGAATCCGCAGATCCAGCTCCCCGGCCTCGGCCAGTCGATGGACGCAGGTGCTGGTCAGGCCCTTGCTGCCGGACAGCACGGTGCTCAGCGTGTCCTCCTGCCAGGGGCGCTGACCCTCGACGTCGGCGGTGCCGGCCCACAGGTTGACCACGAGCTCGCCGTCGACATAGGCGGCGACTGCCGCGCCGAGTTCCTCGCGCTCGGTGAAGTTGCGTTCGAACTCCTCGCGCACCTTCGCGAAGCGTGGAGAGCACGTCCCATGGATCTGGACGTGCCGCGTGCCGCCCATGGCGTGCCTTCCTGCTCGGGAGAATCCCCTCCGCGGGGGCGACGGGGCGATCGGACCCGCGTAGCTGCTTGGAAGGATAAGTCCGCGGTGCCGGGGGAGTACAGCAGGCCCCGGCTTGCATACGCCGGTTGACCTGGCGTTGATCACGCTAGGACACTCCACTGGTGTCCGCCGAACAGCATGTCGACGGACACCAGGAAGGTCCTGATGGAGCGGGCGACGGGAATCGAACCCGCGTAGCTAGTTTGGAAGACTAGGGCTCTACCATTGAGCTACGCCCGCATGAACAGCTAGAGCGAGACTGTACCGGCGTGGCGGACTCGAAATCCAATTGCCCCGCCGCTTTGGCTTCGTGGGGCGTTGACAGTAGGTCATTTGTGATCGCACATCTGCCGGGCCGTAGGATCGCCTGGTCAGTGCGGGGTGTAGCGCAGCTTGGTAGCGCATCCGCTTTGGGAGCGGAAGGCCGCAGGTTCAAATCCTGTCACCCCGACCAGCAGCGCGCGCCGCACCGGCACGACCGACCACGTCAACGATATCGAGGAGTACACCCGTGAAGAGCACCGTCGAGCAGCTGACCCCGACCCGGGTTCGCATCAACGTTGAGGTGCCGTTCACCGAGCTTAAGCCGGACTTCGAGCGGACCTACAAGGAGTTGGCGAAGCAGGTGCGGGTGCCGGGCTTCCGGCCGGGCAAGGCTCCGGCCAAGCTCATCGAGGCCCGCTTCGGTCGTGCCGCCGTGTTGCAGCAGGTGGTCAATGAGGCGCTGCCGAGCCGCTACACCGAGGCGGTGACAAGCTCGGACCTCAAGCCGCTCGGTCAGCCCGACATCGAGGTCACCAAGCTCGAAGACGGTGAGAACATCGCCTTCACCGCCGAGGTCGACGTGCGGCCGGAGATCACGCTGCCGGACCTGGCGCAGCTCAAGATCACCGTGGACCCCATCGAGGTCGACGATGCCGAGGTCGACGCCGAGCTCGACTCGCTGCGCGCCCGCTTCGGCACCTTGACCGGTGTCGACCGCCCGGCCGCGAAGGGTGACTTCGTCTCGATCGACCTGGACGCCACCATCGACGGCGAGACGGTCGAGGGGGCGGCAACCGAGGGCCTCTCGCACGAGGTCGGATCGGGTCAGCTCATCGAAGGACTGGATGACGCGATCGTCGGACTGTCGGCGGGCGAGAGCAAGACCTTCACCACCAAGCTGGCGGCCGGCCCGCAGGCCGGCAAGGACGCTGAGGTCACCGTGGTGGTGCAGTCGGTCAAGGAGCGTGAACTGCCCGAGGCCGATGACGAATTCGCCCAGCTGGCCAGCGAGTACGACACCATCGGTGAGCTGCGTGAGAACCTCGTCGAGCAGGTGAGCCGCACCAAGCGCATTCAGCAGGCCGAGAAGGTCCGCGAGGTGACCCTGGAAACGCTCGTCGAGCTGGTCGAGATGCCGCTGCCCGAGGCTGTGGTGCAGGCCCACATCGACAACGCTCTGCACAACGCGCTGCACGGCCTGGACCACGACGAGAACAAGTTCGCCGAGTCGCTGGCCGAGAAGGGATCGTCGCGGGCCGAGTTCGACGCCGAAACCCGCAGCGAGGCCGAGAAGTCGGTCAAGACCCAGCTGCTGCTCGACGCGCTCGCCGACGAGCTGGAGATCAAGGTGGGGCAGAACGACCTCACCCAGCACCTGGTGCTGATGGCGCGTCAGTACGGCGTCCCGCCGCAGCAGCTGATTCAGTTCCTGCAGGAGAACAAGCAGCTGCCCGCGGTCCTCGCCGACGTGCGCCGCGGCATGTCGCTGGCCGCGGCGGTGCGCGCTGCCGAGGTCACCGACACCACGGGCAAGGAGATCGACACCGCTGAGTTCTTCGGTGCCGACTCCGACGACACCGATGAGGCAGACGAGGCCGCCGAGGCCCTGGCCGCCGCAGAAGAAGCCGCTGAGGCCGCTGAGGCCGCTGAGGCCGAGGCATCTTCTGACGAGTGACGCTGTAAGCGAACGAAGCCGGTTCGGACCGCCCTCAGCCGCACCGGTTGGTTAGGGTCGGTGCATATGAATCTCGAGAAAGCAGGTACCCCACTGTGAGCCAGCCCGGTCTGAATCTCGTCGACTCCGTATACGAGCGCCTACTGCGAGAACGCATCATCTTCCTGGGGTCGCAGGTGGACGACGACATCGCCAACCGGCTGTGCGCTCAGATCCTGCTCTTGGCCGCCGAGGACCCGACCAAGGACATCTCGCTGTACATCAACTCTCCGGGTGGCTCGATCAGCGCCGGGATGGCGATTTACGACACCATGGTGCTGGCGCCGTGCGACGTCGCCACCTACGCGATGGGGATGGCGGCCTCGATGGGCGAATTCCTGCTCGCCGCGGGCACCAAGGGCAAGCGTTACGCCCTGCCGCACGCCCGGATCCTGATGCACCAGCCGCTGGGCGGAGTGACCGGCAGCGCCGCCGACATCGCCATCCAGGCCGAGCAGTTCGCGGTCATCAAGAAGGAGATGTTCCGGCTCAACGCCGAGTTCACCGGTCAGACCATCGAGCGGATCGAGGCCGACTCCGACCGCGACCGCTGGTTCACCGCTGCCGAAGCGCTTGAGTACGGCTTCGTCGACCACATCATCACCCGCGCCCACGTCAACGGAGATGCATCATGAACCCCGAAACCTTGCGTGCCATCGCACCGCAGGCCCGTTACATCCTGCCGTCGTTCGTGGAGCACTCCAGCTGGGGTGTCAAAGAGTCCAACCCGTACAACAAGCTGTTCGAAGAGCGGATCATCTTCCTGGGTGTCCAGGTCGACGACGCTTCGGCCAACGACATCATGGCCCAGTTGCTGGTGCTGGAGTCGTTGGACCCGGACCGCGACATCACCATGTACATCAACTCCCCGGGTGGCTCGTTCACCTCGTTGATGGCGATCTACGACACCATGCAGTACGTCCGTGCCGACATCCAGACCGTGTGCCTGGGGCAGGCGGCGTCGGCTGCGGCGGTGCTGCTGGCGGCGGGAACGCCGGGCAAGCGGATGGCGCTGCCCAACGCCCGGGTGCTGATCCACCAGCCGTCGTTGTCGGGAGTCATCCAGGGCCAGTTCTCTGACCTGGAGATCCAGGCGGCCGAGATCGAGCGGATGCGGACCCTGATGGAGTCCACCCTGGCCCGCCACACCGGCAAGGACGCCGAGGTGGTCCGCCGGGACACCGATCGGGACAAGATCCTCACCGCGGCCGAGGCCAAGGAGTACGGGATCATCGACACCGTCCTGGAGTACCGGAAGCTGTCTGCGCAGACCGCGTAGCTTTCTCTGCAACACCGAGCGTGCACTCAGCGCGAATTTCCGCAAGGATTTTCGCGCTCAGTGCACGTTCGGCGTAATGCGGCCACCGCGGTGATATCGGCCGGGCCGACCCGGCAGCAACCACCGACGATGCGTGCCCCGGCGGCGATCCAGGCCGGCACCAGTGCGGGGGAGAACCGGGCGGGCCCGCTCCAACCCCCAGAAGTCCAGCGCTCACCGCTGTTGGGGTAGACGATCACCGGCTTTCCCGTGACGGCGCGGGCGATCTCGATCGCCGGCAAGACATCGTCTGGGTCGCAGCAGTTCACTCCGACGGCGACGATCTGTGGAACCCCGGTGGCCACCGCAAAGGCCTGATCGAGTGACTGGCCGGCGCGGGTCGCGGTGCCGGCGATCGTGTAGCTGAGCCAGGCCGGTAGGCCCGTGGCGCGCACCAGACCGACCAGCGCTTCGGCCTCATCGACGTCGGGCACCGTCTCCAGTGCGAGCAGATCGGCCCCGGCGCTGCCCAGCACCTCCAGTCTGGGCCGGTGCCACGCCGACAACTGCGCGACCGAAAGCCCATATCGGCCAAGGTATTCCGAGCCGTCTGCGCGGGACGCGCCGTACGGTCCGATCGATGCCGCAACCCAGCGCCGCGGGCGGTCATCGGTGGCGGCGCGGGCCAGCTGCACACTGCGGGCCAACAGCCCCTCGGCGGTGGCGGCGTCGACGCCGCGAGCCGCGAAACCCTCGAAGCTGGCCTGATAGCTGGCGGTGGTGGCGATCTGCGCGCCCGCGGCGAAGTACGCGCGGTGAACAGCCTCGATCTCTTCGGGGGCCTCGATGAGTAGCCGAGCCGACCACAGCGGGTCGGACAGATCGGCCCCACGGGCTTCCAGCTCCGTTGCCAGCCCCCCATCGGCGACCAGCACGGTATCGTCGGGCACGGCGAACGCCACGGCCGCCACTGTAGGGCGGGACGACCTCGGGTGTCTCTCACATCCGGGTAACGCCCCGAAACGCTCACGCCACGCCAGCGCGTCACACCCCGGGTGTGGCGCATCGGGCGATATGTTCTTGGAGCAGGCAGGCAGGGCCAGTGATGAATACCAACGACGCGATTCGGCCTTATCGGTCGCCTCGCACCGGAATGAACGGGTAGCGTCGGAGCAGAACACCGGCACCCCGACGACAGACGGCGAACAGGAAGTAGGTCCTAACGCACTATGGCGCGCATTGGAGACGGCGGGGACTTGCTGAAATGTTCGTTCTGCGGCAAGAGCCAGAAGCAGGTCAAGAAGCTCATCGCAGGTCCGGGCGTCTACATCTGCGACGAGTGCATCGACCTGTGCAACGAGATCATCGAAGAAGAACTCGCTGACGCCGACGACGTCAAGCTCGATGAACTGCCCAAGCCCGCCGAGATCCGGGAGTTTCTTGAGGGCTACGTGATCGGCCAGGACACGGCCAAGCGCACGCTGGCGGTGGCGGTCTACAACCACTACAAGCGCATCCAGGCCGGCGAGAAGAGCCGGGACTCCCGCTCGGGTGAGCCCGTCGAGCTGACCAAGTCCAACATCTTGATGCTCGGGCCCACCGGCTGCGGCAAGACCTACCTGGCCCAGACCCTGGCCAAAATGCTCAACGTCCCGTTTGCGATCGCCGACGCCACCGCGCTGACCGAAGCGGGTTATGTCGGCGAAGACGTCGAGAACATTCTGCTCAAGCTGATTCAGGCGGCCGACTACGACGTCAAGCGCGCCGAGACCGGCATCGTCTACATCGACGAGGTCGACAAGATCGCCCGCAAGAGCGAAAACCCGTCCATCACCCGCGACGTCTCCGGCGAGGGTGTGCAGCAGGCACTGCTGAAGATCCTGGAGGGCACCCAGGCCTCGGTTCCCCCGCAGGGCGGCCGCAAGCACCCCCACCAGGAATTCATTCAGATCGACACCACCAACGTGCTGTTCATCGTGGCTGGGGCATTCGCCGGCCTGGAGAAGATCGTCTCGGACCGGGTGGGCAAGCGGGGCCTCGGCTTCGGCGCCGAGGTCCGGTCCAAGGCCGAGATCGACACCACCGATCACTTCGCCGAGGTCATGCCCGAGGACCTGATCAAGTTCGGTCTGATCCCCGAGTTCATCGGGCGGCTGCCGGTCGTGGCCTCAGTGACCAACCTGGACATGGAGTCGCTGGTCAAGATCCTCTCTGAGCCCAAGAACGCACTGGTCAAGCAGTACACCCGGTTGTTCGAGATGGACGGGGTGGAGCTGGAGTTCAGCCAGGACGCCTTGGAGGCCATCGCAGATCAGGCCATCCACCGCGGCACCGGTGCACGAGGGCTGCGGGCGATCATGGAAGAAGTCCTGCTGCCGGTGATGTATGACATCCCCAGCCGCAACGACGTCGCCAAGGTCGTGGTGACCAAGGAGACCGTGCAGGACAACGTGCTGCCGACCATCGTGCCGCGTAAGGCGTCACGGGGCGAGCGGCGCGACAAGAGCGCCTGATCGGGACGGCGCTCGGCGCGCCGAGCAAAGTTACTCGCCAGTACTTTGCTTTCTTAGACTTGGTCGGCGGGCAAGCGTGATGAAAACCACATTTCGGCGTCAACTTGCCCGTGAACCCCGGTGTGACATCGACATTTAACACTGAGTAAGCCCATTTCTGACCCGGTGTGGCGTCGTATGGTCTATAAGAGCGGTGCAATAATCGGTACTGCCAGTGACAGAAAAATTTTTGGGGTGCGCCAGCGGTGCTGTGCGGGCCCGAGTCGGACAGTGAGGGAAGGCGGGGCCGTGGGGCCGAGTGGTAACGGAGTCGGGTCGGCACCCGGGCGCCAAAAACTCGAGAAGGTCGTGATCCGGTTCGCTGGTGACTCCGGCGACGGCATGCAGCTCACCGGCGATCGCTTCACCTCTGAAGCGGCACTTTTCGGCAATGACTTGGCCACCCAGCCGAACTACCCTGCCGAGATCCGCGCACCTCAGGGGACCCTGCCGGGCGTCTCGTCCTTCCAGATCCAGATCGCCGACTTCGACATCCTCACCGCCGGCGACCGCCCCGACGTATTGGTGGCGATGAACCCTGCGGCGCTCAAAGCCAACATCGGGGACCTGCCGCGCGGTGGCATGGTGATCGTCAACTCCGACGAGTTCACCAAGCGCAACCTGGCCAAGATCGGCTACGACACCAACCCGCTCGAGACCGAGGAACTCTCCGACTACGTCGTGGTCCCGGTCGCCATGACGTCCCTGACGCTGGGTGCGGTCGAGGCTATCGGCGCGACCAAGAAGGACGGGGCGCGGGCCAAGAACATGTTCGCCCTCGGCCTGCTGTCGTGGATGTACGGCCGTGAGCTCGAGAGCAGTGAGCGCTTCATCAAGGAGAAGTTCGCCAAGAAGCCCGACGTGGCCGACGCCAACGTGCTGGCGCTCAAGGCGGGCTGGAACTACGGCGAGACCACCGAGGCGTTCGGGACCACCTATGAGATCGCCCCGGCCAAGTTGCCAGCGGGCGAGTACCGCCAGATCTCGGGCAACACCGCGATGGCCTACGGCGTGATCGTCGCCGGCCAGCTGGCAAACACCCAGGTAGTGCTGGGGACTTACCCGATCACCCCGGCCTCGGACATCCTGCACGAGCTGTCCAAGTACAAGAACTTCAACGTGCTCACCTTCCAGGCCGAAGATGAGATCGCCGGTATCGGTGCGGCGATCGGCGCCTCCTACGGCGGTGCGCTCGGTGTCACCAGCACCTCCGGTCCCGGTTTGGCTCTCAAGGCCGAGGCGCTGGGCCTGGCCGTGATGACCGAGCTGCCGCTGCTGCTGATCAATGTCCAGCGCGGCGGCCCGTCCACCGGCCTGCCCACCAAGACCGAGCAGGCCGATCTGATGCAGGCCCTCTACGGGCGCAATGGTGAGTCGCCGGTTGCCGTGCTGGCCCCGTGCACGCCGTCGGATTGCTTCGACGCGGCCGTCGAAGCCGTTCGGATCGCAGTGACCTACCGCACCCCGGTGGTGCTGCTCTCCGACGGCGCGATCGCCAACGGTTCCGAACCGTGGCGCATCCCGGACGTGGCCTCGATGGAGCCGATCGAGCAGAACCTGGCCAAGGCCGGCGAGGACTTCGCGCCCTACGCGCGCGACCCGGAGACGCTGGCCCGCCAGTTCGCCATCCCCGGCACCCCGGGCCTGGAGCACCGGATCGGTGGGCTGGAGAAGGCCAACGGCTCCGGGGCGATCTCCTACGAGCCGGCCAACCACGACCTGATGGTGCGGCTGCGGCAGGCCAAGGTCGACGGCATCAAGGTGCCCGACCTGGTGGTCGACGACCCGTCCGGGGACGCCGAGCTGCTGATGCTGGGCTGGGGCAGCTCCTACGGTCCGATCGCCGAGGCCTGCCGGCGGGTCCGGCGCAGCGGTATCAAGGTCGCCCAGGCCCACCTGCGGAACCTCAACCCGCTGCCGGCCAACCTGGGCGAGGTGCTGCGACGCTACGCCAAGGTGGTGCTGCCGGAGATGAACCTGGGCCAGCTGGCGCTGCTGCTGCGGGGTCGCTACCTGGTCGACATCCAGTCGGTCACGAAGGTGACCGGCCAGGCGTTCCTGGCCGATGAGATCGAGGGGATCATCGACGACGCGCTGGCTGGCACGCTGGCCGATCGGGAGAACGAGAAGGCGTCGCTGGCCAAGGCCGCGGCGGTCACCATTGCGGGCACAGCGGGAGCGAACTCATGACCACCACCGAATCAGCCGACACGCTCGTGGGTCTCGACCTGGGGCTGACCTCGTTGACCGGGGTGCCCACCACCGACGAGCCGCAGAAGGCCAAGGACTACACCTCCGACCAGGAGGTGCGGTGGTGCCCGGGGTGCGGTGACTACGTCATCCTCAACACGATCCGTGGCTTCCTTCCCGAGCTGGGCCTGCGCCGGGAGAACGTGGTGTTCGTCAGCGGTATCGGCTGCTCGAGCCGTTTCCCGTACTACATGAACACCTACGGCGTGCACTCGATCCACGGCCGCGGTCCGACGTTCGCCACGGGGCTGGCCACCGCCCGCGAAGACCTCAAGGTGTTCCTGATCACCGGTGACGGCGACGCCCTCTCGATCGGCGGCAACCACCTGATCCACACGCTGCGGCGCAACGTCAACATCACCATCCTGCTGTTCAACAACCGGATCTACGGTCTGACCAAGGGGCAGTACTCGCCCACGTCGGAGACCGGCAAGATCACCAAGTCGACGCCCTTCGGTTCGCTGGACAACCCGTTCAACCCGATCTCGCTGGCCCTGGGCGCCGAGGCGACGTTCGTCGGTCGCGCCCTGGACTCCGACCGCAAGGGCCTCACCGAGGTCCTGCAAGGCGCGATGGAGCACCGCGGTTCGGCGCTGGTGGAGATCCTGCAGGACTGCCCGGTGTTCAACGACGGCTCCTTCGACCTGTTGCGCAAGGACGGTGCGGACAGCCGCATCATCAACGTCCGGCACGGGGAGCGCATCGTGTTCGGTGCCGAGGGAGAGCACTGCGTCATCAGGTCCGGTTTCGGGCTCGAGGTCGCCAAGACCGCCGATGTGTCACCCGAGCAGATCGTGGTGCACGACGCCACCCAGGCCGACTCCTCGTATGCCTTCGCGCTGTCGCGGCTCTCCGAGCAGGACCTGTCGCACTTCCCGATGGGCATTTTCCGCAAGGTCACCAAGCCCACCTACGACGACCTGGCCCGCGCGCAGGTCGCCGAGGCCCGGCAGTCGACCGCGAGCGACACCGCCGCGCTGCAGTCGCTGTTGCGTGGTCGCGACACTTGGACCGTCGACTGACGACATGACAACCGGTCGGCTGGCCGGTGTCGTGCTGGCCGGCGGCGCATCGCGCCGGATGGGCCGCGATAAGGCCACGCTGACGGTGCCGGGCCGCTTCAATGGCCTGACCCTGGTGGAACATCTGGTCGCGGTGGTGGCGCGGAACTGTGGTCCGGTCTTTGTGGTGGCCGCCCAGGGACAGGTGCTGCCCGCACTTGCTGCGCAGGTCCTGCGTGACGAGGTCCCCGGGCTGGGCCCCTTGCCGGCCATCGGGCTGGGGTTGCGCGCCGCAGCGCGCCACGGTGCCCTCCGCGCGTTCGTGTGCGCGGTCGATATGCCTTTTCTGACAACGGAACTGATCGATCAGTTGGGCGAGGAGTCGAGCCAGTCCGGGGCCGACGTCGTGTTGCCTGCCGCGGGACGTGACCACTATCTGGCGGGGGTGTACCGGACCGCGCTGGCCGCGACTGTCGATGCCCTCGTGGCGGCGGGGGAACGCCGGGTGGGTGCCCTGGTCGAGAGCGCCGACGTCCGGCGCATCGTTCTGACCGATGCATCCCCACTGGCCAACCTCAACACGGCTGACGATATCAACGGCCTGCTGTGATTCGCCCGGCAGCAAATACCGTTCGCGGCTTCTGGTAAAGCCTTCATCGGCAGTATCACCACCCGAAATAAATCGCCGTATTATCTGCCTGAGATGCAGAGAATATTGGCGGGGCGAGTAATGTGCACGACGCGATAGCCATCGCTGGGTGCTCGAAATGCTTGTAGTGCAACGGGATTGATACCGAGCTCGATTCTGCCCGGCCGCCGAAGCCGGTCCCGGCTATGGCCCTGTTTGTTCATGTCCAATCTCGTGCTGGACCGTTGTCCCGCAGATCCCGCCCCTTCCGGGGCGGGTTCGCCGCGCTCAGCGCGCTGATCTGCGAATACTGTGGCAAAAGTTGCTGCTGAGGCGCCTGTAGACACGGATTTGCGGCGGAATCGGCGCGCAAGAGGCTTCTTGACCGCTCCTTTACCGTGGCCTGGGCCACAAAAACCTGGTGATCTGACTCACGATTGCGCGCGGCCGATTCTGCGCCGCTCGGCCCGGAAAATCCTCTGCTGACCTGCGGAAATAAAAGTCGTCTGCGGCGTGATGTTTTCGTGATCTAGTCGAGATATTGGCGTCATGCGGTTGGACTCGCCGTATGAATGTTTCGTAAGTTCCATTCGCCCTAAAAACGGGCAAACAAAGTAAATCGACGGAACCGCGTGTGAGCGGGGCCGCGGGCGGCCCCTCGAACGCCACCGCGGTGCCGGGTGTCATCCCCGGCGGGCACACCTGCCCCCGCTGTCGTGCCTGACCTAGACGGCACGCCTCGAAGACCATTCCCCGCCTGGAATCCAGGCATGCCGACCCACCGCTGTGGGCGCATTCGGCGCGCGCGCTGCGAAAGGAACGATGTTGAAGAACGTCCGCAAGCCCCTCACCTTGGCCGCGGTCGCCGGCGCCCTCGTCACCGGCGCGATCGCGCTGTCCGACGCCACCGCCAAGGCTGACAGCGTCAACTGGGACGCCATCGCCGCCTGCGAGTCGGGCGGCAACTGGTCGATCAACACCGGTAACGGCTACTACGGCGGGCTGCAGTTCAACGCGGGTACCTGGCGGGCAAACGGTGGCAGCGGCATGCCGCACAACGCCAGCCGTGCCGAGCAGATCCGGGTTGCCGAGAACGTTCTGCGCAGCCAGGGCATCGGTGCCTGGCCGGTGTGCGGCCGCCGCGGCTGACCAATCACCCCAGCTCTAGGAGGACGGCGCCGGGCGAGCAACCCGGCGCCGTCGTCATCGAAGCGTGGCTGGGCCGCCGAGTAGCGTCGGGCGGGTGTCTGACACCTCACGTGAACTCGACGTCATCCTTTATGGCGCCACTGGATTTGCGGGGAAACTGACCGCTGATTACCTGGCTCGCGCCGGTGGCGGCGCCCGCATCGGATTGGCGGGCCGCTCCGCGGAGCGGCTGGGCGAGGTCCGCGCTCAACTCGGCGCCGTTGCCCAAGACTGGCCGATCATGGTCGCCGAGGCCGGCCAGCCGGCCACCCTGAATGCGATGGCGGCCCGCGCTCGGGTCGTTATCAGCACTGTCGGCCCCTACACCCGCTATGGAATGCCCTTGGTCGCGGCCTGCGCCGCGGCGGGCACCGATTACGTCGACCTCACCGGGGAGACGCTGTTCGTGCGGGAGAGTATCGACCGCTACCACGAGCAGGCCGCCGCCAACCGGAGTCGGATCGTGCATGGCTGCGGCTTCGACTCCATACCCTCAGACATCAGCGTGTATGCCCTGTATCGGGCTGCGCAGGAGGACAACACCGGTGAGTTGCTCGACACCGACCTGGTGGTGCGGGGAGCCTCCGGTGGGGCGTCCGGGGGCACACTCGCCTCGATGGTCGAGTTCCTGGGAACCGCCGCCGGCGACCCCCAGGCTCAGCGGCAGCTTCGCGACCCCTACACCCTCAGCTCGGATCGACCCGCCGAACCCCGATTGGGCGCCGAGCCAGATCTGTCCTGGCGGCGCGGCGGGGACATCGCGGCGGAACTGGACGGCATCTGGACGGCCGGTTTCGCCATGGCGCCGGTCAACACCCGGATCGTGCGCCGTAGTAACGGCCTGCTGGGCTGGGCCTACGGCCGCCGTTTCCGCTACGCCGAGCACATGAGCTGCGGCTCGTCGGCCGCCGCACCTGCGCTGGCCGGGTTGGCGACCGGGCTGAGCAGGGCCAGCTTCGCCTTCGGTGGGCACCTTGTACGGCTGGTGCCGCCCGCACTGCTCGAACGGGCGTTGCCCAAGCCGGGAACCGGACCCAGCCGAAGCCGCCGTGAGAGCGGCTACTACCGCATCGAGACCTACACGAGGACGAGCGGCGGAGCGCGCTACCGCGTGGAGATGGCGCAGCAGGGCGACCCCGGCTACCAAGCCACCTCGGTGCTGCTGGGTGAGAGTGCGCTGGCCTTGGCGCTGGACCGAGACGCGCTGCCCGAGCGCTATGGCGTGCTCACTCCGGCGGCCGCGATGGGCGACGTACTGCTGGCCAGACTGCCCGCGGCGGGCGTGACACTCACGGTCACCCGGCTGCGCTGAGTGCCGCCAAATTCGCCGGTGCCGTGCACAGATCTTTCCGCTAGTGTCGTTTTCGACCGCTGCCCCCAGCAGCACCCAGCAAAGAAGGTGGAATCACTCATGGCCGGCCTCGACGACCTCTTCGCTCAGATCCCCATCCAAGACATCGCCAACCAGCTCGGCGCCGACTCGGCTGAGGTGGACAGCACCATTCGCACCCTGGTGCCCGTACTGGTCGGCGGGTTGAGCCAGAACGCTCAAGACCCCGGGCAAGCCGACACGATCGTCAACTCCGCCGCCACCTTCGCTGCTGCTGGGCTGTTGGACAATGCACTGGGCGCCAGCCAGTCCGACGGCCAGCAGGTGATCTCCACCATCTTCGGCGGCAACGACACCAGCCAGGTCGCCTCGGCGCTGTCTGGTGCCGGTGCCGGCAACAACGACCTGCTGCAGAAGCTGCTGCCGATCATCGCGCCAATCGTGCTTGCCTACATCGGTAAGCAGCTGACCGGGCAGAAGGCCGAGCCGGCCCAGGAGCAGGCTTCAGGCGGCGGCCTCGGCGACGTGCTGGGCAGCATTCTGGGTGGAATGGCCGGTGGCAGTGCCCCGAAGAACCAGTCGATGGGCAGCATCCTGGGCAACATGATCGGCGGCAAGACCGGCGGCGCCATCGGCGACATCCTCGGCGGTCTGCTCGGCGGCAAGAAGTAGCCCCGCCGAAATCAATCGATCAAGGCCCCGGATCACTGCAGGTCCGGGGGCTTTTGTCGGTGACACCTCCCTCCTAGGGAATTGCCTGGCCGACGTTCCTAGAATTGACCGGTGACTGACACTCCCAACGCCGCCAGCGCCGATCACCTGCCCAAGTCCTGGGAGCCGGGTGCGGTAGAGGACGCGATCTACCAGCGTTGGGTGGATGCCGGCTACTTCACGGCGGACCCCACCAGTGACAAGCCCGGCTACTCGATCGTGCTGCCCCCACCGAATGTCACCGGCAGCTTGCACATGGGGCATGCGCTCGACCACACCCTGATGGATGTGCTGACCCGCCGTAAGAGGATGCAGGGCTATGAGGTGTTGTGGCTGCCGGGCATGGACCACGCCGGTATCGCGACGCAGAGTGTGGTCGAGCGGCAGCTGGCCGCCGACGGCAAGACCAAGGAAGACTTCGGTCGCGAGCTGTTCGTCGAGAAGGTGTGGGACTGGAAGCGTGAGTCCGGCGGCACCATCGGTGGCCAGATGCGCCGGCTCGGTGACGGCGTGGACTGGAGTCGCGAACGCTTCACCATGGACGACGGCCTGTCGCGGGCCGTGCGCACCATCTTCAAGCGGCTCTACGACGCGGGGTTGATCTACCAGGCCGAACGACTGGTCAACTGGTCTCCCGTGCTGGAAACCGCGATCAGCGACCTCGAGGTCAAGTACGAAGACATCGAGGGTGAGCTGGTGTCGTTCCGGTACGGCTCGCTCGACGACACCGAGCCTCATATCGTGGTGGCCACCACCCGGCTCGAGACCATGCTCGGTGACACCGCGATAGCGGTCCACCCCGACGACGACCGGTACCGCGCGTTGGTGGGCAGCTCGTTGCCGCACCCGTTCTTGGACCGCGAGATCGCCGTGGTCGCCGACGCCCACGTTGACCCCGAATTCGGCACCGGAGCGGTCAAAGTCACCCCCGCCCACGACCCCAACGACTTCGAGATCGGTCTGCGCCACCAGCTGGACATGCCGACGATCCTGGACAAACGTGCGCGGATCACCGGCACCGGAACACAGTTCGACGGGATGGACCGCTTCGAGGCGCGGGTCGCGGTGCGCGAAGCGCTGGCCGCCCAAGGCCGGATCGTCGCCGAGAAGCGGCCTTACCTGCACAGCGTTGGGCATTCCGAGCGCAGTGGCGAGGTCATCGAACCGCGACTGTCGATGCAGTGGTGGGTCGACGTCTCCTCGCTGGCCAAGGCGGCCGGCGATGCTGTCCGCAACGGGGACACCATCATCCACCCGAAGAGCCTGGAACCGCGCTGGTTCAGCTGGGTCGACGACATGCACGACTGGTGCATCTCGCGCCAGCTGTGGTGGGGGCACCGCATCCCGATCTGGCATGGCCCCAATGGCGAGAAGGTCTGTGTCGGGCCGGACGAGACCCCGCCGCAGGGCTGGGAGCAGGACCCCGATGTGCTCGACACCTGGTTCTCGTCCGGGTTGTGGCCGTTCTCCACGATGGGCTGGCCCGACGCGACGCCGGAGTTGGAGAAGTTCTATCCGACAAGCGTGTTGGTGACGGGCTACGACATCTTGTTCTTCTGGGTCGCCCGGATGATGATGTTCGGCACGTTCGTCGGTGGCGACGAGGCGCTGCCCGAGGGCAAGGTGCCGTTCCGGAATGTGTTCCTGCATGGCCTGATCCGCGACGAACACGGCCGCAAGATGAGTAAATCGCGGGGTAACGGTATCGACCCGCTGGACTGGGTGGAGCTGTTCGGCGCCGATGCCCTGCGGTTCACCCTGGCCCGCGGCGCGAGCCCCGGCAGTGACCTGTCGATCGGCGAGGATCATGCCCGGGCATCGAGGAACTTCGTCACCAAGCTGTTCAACGCCACCCGGTTCGCGCTGATGAACGGCGCCTCGCCGGCGCCTCTTCCGGCTGCTGACGTGCTGACAGACGCCGACCGGTGGATCCTGGGGCGCTTGGAAGAGGTTCGCGCCGAAGTGGATTCGGCGTTCGACGGCTATGAGTTCGGCCGGGCCTGCGAGGCGCTGTACCACTTCGCCTGGGACGAGTTCTGTGACTGGTACGTCGAATTGGCCAAGACCCAGCTGGGGCAGGGACTGGCCCACACCACAGCCGTGCTCGCCGAGGTGCTCGACACCCTGTTGCGGCTGCTGCACCCGGTGATCCCGTTCGTCACCGAAACCCTGTGGCAAGAACTCACCGGCGCGGAGTCACTGGTGATCGCGGACTGGCCGGCATCGTCGGGCATCGCCTTGGACGAAGTTGCCGCGCAACGGATCACCGATATGCAGAAGTTGGTCACCGAGATCCGCCGCTTCCGCAGCGACCAGGGGCTGCGGGATCGGCAGAAGGTCCCGGCCCGGCTCACCGGTATCGACGACGCCGACCTGGCCACCCAGGTGGCAGCAGTGGCCTCCCAGGCCTGGCTGACCGAGCCGGGGGAGGGCTTCGCGCCGTCGGCCACCGTCGAGGTGCGACTGGCTCGCGGCACCGTCGTCGTCGAACTGGACACCTCCGGGACCGTTGATGTCGTTGCCGAACGCCGCCGTTTGGAAAAGGACCTGGCCGCCGCGCGCAAGGACCTCGATGCCACCTCGGCAAAGCTGGGCAACGGCGAATTCCTGGGCAAGGCACCTGAGGCGGTAGTCGACAAGATCCGCGCCCGTCAGCAGTTGGCCCGTGACGAAGTGGAGCGCATCACCGCGCGACTGGCGGGCCTGACGTGACCGATCAGCCGATCGACATCACCGAGCCCACTCCCGACGAGATCGCAGCGCTGCTTCAGGTCGAGCACCTGCTTGATCAGCGATGGGGCGAAACCACGATCGAACCGAGCCTGACCCGGATCACTGCCCTGCTGGAGCTGCTCGGATCTCCGCAGCGCGCTTACCCCTCCATTCACGTGGCGGGCACCAACGGAAAATCCTCGGTGGTCAGGATGATCGACGCGCTGCTGACCGCGTTCTCCCGCCGCACCGGACGCACCACCAGCCCGCACCTGCAGTCGGCGGTCGAGCGCATCGCGATCGACGGCCGGCCGATCAGCCCGGGGCGGTATGTGGAGACCTACGCCGAGATCGAGCCCTTCGTGCAGATGGTCGACGCGTCTTCACAGGCCGACGGTGGGCCGGCGATGAGCAAGTTCGAGGTGCTCACCGGGATGGCGTTCGCGGCCTTCGCCGACGCCCCGGTCGACGTCGCCGTGGTGGAGGTTGGCATGGGTGGTCGCTGGGACGCCACCAACGTCGTCGGCGCGCCCGTCGCGGTCATCACTCCGATCGGAATCGACCATGTCGACTACCTCGGCGAGGACATCGCCGGAATCGCGGCCGAGAAGGCCGGGATCATCCACCGTTCGCCGGATGAGCTGATCGACACCGTGGCGGTGATCGCCCGTCAGAAGCCCGAGGTCATGGAGGTGTTGCTGGCGCAGTCCGTGCGCGCCGATGCCGCAGTGGCGCGGGAGAATTCGGAATTCGCAGTCCGTAGCCGTCAACTCGCGGTCGGAGGGCAGGTACTGGAGCTGCAGGGGCTCGGCGGAGTGTATTCGGACATCTTCCTGCCGTTGCACGGTGAGCATCAGGCACACAACGCGGTGCTGGCACTGGCGGCGGTGGAAGCCTTCTTCGGGGCCGGTGCCGAGCGCCAACTCGATGTCGACACGGTTCGGGCGGGGTTCGCCGCTGCGCGCAGCCCAGGTCGGCTGGAACGAATGCGTAGTTCGCCCACCGTCTTTATCGACGCCGCGCACAATCCGGCCGGTGCCGCCGTACTGGCCCAGGCCCTGGCCGAAGACTTCGACTTCCGCTATCTGATCGGCGTTGTCAGTGTGATGGCAGACAAGGACGTGGACGGGATTCTGGCGGCTCTGGAGCCGGCATTTGACCGAATTGTTGTGACTCACAACGGTTCTCCTCGGGCAATGGACGTCGAAATGCTCACCGTGGCCGCGGCAAAGTACTTCGGTGATGATCGAGTGGTCACCACGGAGACGCTGGAAGATGCGATCGACGCGGCAACGGCCTTGGTTGACGAGTTCGACTCCGAGGGGCAAGCCTCCGGGGCCGGTATTGTGATCACCGGATCGGTGGTCACCGCGGGAGCTGCTCGCTCCCTTTTCGGAAGGGATCCGGAATGACCGAACAATCGTCGGCACCCGATCCCTGGCGGGGATTTCGCGGCGTGATGGCCGCGACGCTGATCCTCGAGGCGATCACGGTGCTGTTGGCGCTGCCGGTGGTCAGCGTCGTGGGGGGCGGTCTGACGCCGTTCTCGCTGACCTACCTGCTCGGTCTGGCCCTGGCGCTGCTGCTGCTCGCCGGCGTCCAGGGCCGGAGTTGGGCGATCTGGGCCAATCTGGCGCTGCAGCCGGTGCTGGTGGCCGGTTTCGTGGTCTACCCCGGTGTAGGGGTGATGGGCCTGGTGTTCACCGCGGTGTGGGTGCTGATCGCGTACTTCCGCACCGTGGTCTTGCGACGCTCGTGATGGGGGCCGCTCCCAGGCCGGTACGCTATCGCCCGTGCCGCAGGCGACGATGCCGGGCGGAGCGATGGGACAGGAGCGGCGCGTCATGACTGAGCGGACGTTGGTACTGATCAAGCCGGACGGCGTGAACCGTCGGTTGGTCGGCGAGATCATCAACCGGATCGAGAAGAAGGGCCTGACGTTGGCGGCCCTGGAACTGCGGCCCGTGCAGCAGGCGGTGGCCCGGCAGCACTACGCCGAGCACGACGGTAAGGCGTTCTTTGCCTCGTTGCTGGACTTCATCACCTCAGGTCCGGTGGTCGCAGCCGTGGTCGAGGGCCCGCGCGCGATCGAGGCATTCCGGCAGCTCGCCGGCGGAACCGACCCGGTGGCCAAGGCGACGCCGGGCACCATCCGCGGCGACTTCGGCCTGGAGACCCAATTCAACCTGGTGCACGGCTCGGACTCGCCGGAGTCGGCCGAGCGTGAGATCGCACTGTGGTTTCCCGACCTGAAGCCCTCGGCGTCGGCGTCGCCGATGACCCTGGCCTGATACCGGGTTAGCGCCTTTCGTCCGACTGCTGTGCATTGTGTGGGATACTGACTAACGGGTGAACGTCACCGGATCGGTTTCCGACACCCGAATGAAGACTTCGGCGAGTGCGACGATCGCGATCTGTGATGCGGCGCCGATCGCTGAACCTCATTCAGCCAGGCACCGAGTCGGTTCAACCCGAGCCCCTCGGAGCGAGACCACTACAAGCCCGGAGAAGCGATCCGGGCCCATAACGAGAAGTCCTCGCGTGGCCGCGTCGTAACGACGCGCCCGGGGGCTTGAGGAGACTTACGTGGAAGAACCTTCTCTTTTCAAAGGCTTCGAAGGTCCTGACTCCAAAGGACCTGTGTCAGGACCTGAGTCGGACCTCGCAGCTGGGGCCGCCGAGCCCCAGGAGTTGCCCGATCGGCTGCGGGTCCATTCCCTGGCGCGGGTCTTGGGCACCACCAGCAGGCGGGTCCTGGACGCGCTGACCGAGCTGGACGGCCGCACTCGCAGCGCCCACTCCAGCGTGGACCGCGTCGAGGCGGTTCGGGTCCGCGACCTGCTGGGCTCCACCGAGGAGCCCGCCGTGGGTGGACTGTTCCAGGAGGCCGGCCCGGCCGTCGAGGCCAACGAGGTCCCCGACGAACCCGAGTCCCGGCTGCTGCTGGAGACCGCTCCAGAGCCGGTCGCCACTCGGGCCGACTACATGCCGTTGTTCGTGGCCCCGCAGCCGGTCGCCTTTGACCGCCCGGTGGCTCGCGCCGCCGTCGCCAACGACCTCGACGATGACGATGACGACGACGAGGCCGGCAGCGCCGAGGCCGACACCGACACCGACGCCGACGACGAGAACGGTGACCGGCCCGCCAACCGGCGCCGTCGCCGGGGGCGGCGCGGACGCGGCCGCGGTCGCGGCACCGAGGGCGCAGCCTCCGACGACGTTGCGGACTCCGAGGACGAGACCGAGGACGACGACGCCGCCGCGGATTCGGAGGAAGCCGGGGACAGCGAGGACACCGGCGACGAGGACAGCGCTTCGGGCGACGACGCAGGCAACCGGCGTCGTCGGCGCCGTCGTCGGCGCAAGGCCGGGACCGGCGAGGACGATGACGCCGCCTCGTTGGACGACCCGCCCAACACCGTCGTGCACGAGCGGGCCCCGCGCGCCAAGACCAACCGCTCCGCCAAGAGCGACCGGGGGACCGGCGACGACGAGATCCAGGGCATCACCGGCTCGACACGGCTGGAGGCCAAGCGGCAGCGCCGCCGTGATGGTCGCGATGCCGGACGTCGTCGCCCGCCGATCCTGAGCGAGGCGGAGTTCCTGGCCCGCCGCGAGGCCGTCGAACGCCGGATGGTGGTCCGCGATCGCGTCCGGACCGAGCCACCGCATCAGGGCGCCCGCTACACCCAGATCGCCGTGCTCGAAGACGGCGTGATGGTCGAGCACTTCGTCACGTCGGCCGCATCGACCTCGCTGGTGGGCAATGTCTACCTGGGCGTTGTGCAGAACGTGCTGCCGTCGATGGAAGCAGCCTTCGTCGACATCGGGCGGGGCCGAAACGGCGTCCTCTACGCCGGTGAGGTGAACTGGGAGGCTGCCGGGCTCGGTGGCGCCAACCGCAAGATCGAGCAGGCACTCAAGCCCGGCGACTACGTCGTCGTGCAGGTCAGCAAGGACCCGATCGGGCATAAGGGCGCCCGGCTCACCACCCAGGTATCCCTTGCAGGCCGCTACCTGGTCTACGTGCCGGGTGCGTCGTCCACCGGTATCAGTCGCAAATTGCCCGACACTGAGCGGCAGCGGCTCAAAGAGATTCTGCGCGAGGTGGTGCCCGCCGACGCCGGCGTGATCATCCGTACCGCGTCGGAGGGCGTCAAAGAAGAAGACATCCGCGCCGACGTGGAGCGTCTGCAGGAACGCTGGAACCAGATCGAGGCCACCGCGACCGAGACCAAGGGCAAAGCGTCCGGTGCCGCGGTCGCGCTCTACGAAGAGCCCGACGTGTTGGTGAAGGTGATCCGGGACCTGTTCAACGAGGACTTCTCCGAATTGGTGGTCTCCGGCGACGACGCCTGGGCCACGATCAACGAGTATGTGGGCTCGGTGGCACCCGAACTGGTGTCGAAGCTGACCCGCTACTCGGCCCCCACCGGTCCGAATGGCCAGGCCGGTCCGGACGTGTTCGCGGTGCACCGCATCGACGAGCAGCTGGCCAAGGCGCTCGACCGCAAGGTATGGCTGCCGTCGGGCGGCACGCTGGTCATCGACCGGACCGAGGCGATGACTGTCGTCGACGTCAACACCGGCAAGTTCACCGGGTCCGGGGGCAACCTTGAGGAGACGGTGACCAAGAACAACCTGGAGGCTGCCGAGGAGATCGTGCGGCAGCTTCGGCTCCGCGACATCGGCGGAATCATCGTCATCGACTTCATCGACATGGTGCTGGAGTCCAATCGCGACCTGGTGCTGCGCCGGTTGACCGAGGCGCTGGGCCGGGACCGCACGCGTCATCAGGTTTCTGAGGTGACGTCGCTGGGACTGGTGCAGCTGACCCGCAAGCGGTTGGGCACGGGGCTGATCGAGGCTTTCTCGACGTCATGTCAGCACTGCGCCGGGCGCGGCATCGTGCTGCATGCCGATCCAGTGGACTCGGCCGGGCCGGGCCGCAAGTCCGAGTCGGGGGGTGGGGGTGGCACCACCAGCCGGCGCAGCAAGCGCTCGAAAAAGCCGAAGGTTGATGAGCCGCCGGTCAGCAAGGTTCCGGTGCACACGCCAGGTGATCACCCGATGTTCAAGGCGATGGCGGCGGCCACCGACCGGCACGATGAGTCCGACGACGAGCACGAGACCGCATCCGACGCCGATGAGTTGGCGGTGAGCCTCGCCGAGCAGGGCGCGCAGGATGCGCAGGGCGACGAGGTCGCTCAAGAAGCCGTGGAGTCCGACGTGGTCGATGAGGACCTCGCTGACGACGTAGACGACGTAGACGATGACGCCGAAGACGATGACGCCGACACCGACGATGACGACGAAATCGACGACGACACCGACGACGACACCGACGACGACACCGACGACGACGACGACGAAGTCGACGACGTCGATCTCGATGACGATGACGATGACGATGACGACGACGACGACGACGATGACGACGATGACGACGATGACGACGACGATGACGATGACGATGACGAAGTCGACGATGTCGATCTCGACGACGACGACGACGATGACGATGACGATGAAGAAGACTTCGACGAAGATCTGGACGTCATCGATGAAGCCGACGATTCCGATGAATCCGAGGAGTTCGAGGAGCCGGAAGTGCCTGTTGCGCTGGTCGAGCGTCCGCGACGGCGACGCGCGGCGGCACGGCCTGCCGGACCCCCGATCTAAGGCGGGCCGGTTTGACCCCTTAGCCGCTGGTCACGTACCCTTGACCAGTTGTCGCCAGGCGGGAATAACCACAGCTCGGCGGACAGAACCCCAGACACCTGCGCAAGTCCCGATGGCGTGCGCGCCTGAGAAGCAGAGGTAGAAACCAACGATGGCGACGTACGCAATCGTCAAAACCGGCGGCAAGCAGTACAAGGTAGCCGTTGGCGACGTGCTCAAGGTTGAAAAGATCGAGTCCGAGCCGGGATCGTCGGTCTCGCTGCCGGTCGCGCTGGTCGTGGACGGCGCCAACGTCACCACCGACGCCGCCAAGCTGGCCAAGGTCGCGGTCACCGGAGAGGTGCTCGAGCACACCAAGGGCCCCAAGATCCGTATCCACAAGTTCAAGAACAAGACCGGCTACCACAAGCGGCAGGGTCACCGTCAGCAGCTGACCGTGCTCAAGGTCACCGGAATCAAGTAGCAGCAGGAGGCAGCGAGATGGCACACAAGAAGGGCGCTTCCAGCTCACGTAACGGGCGCGACTCAAACGCCCAGCGGCTCGGCGTCAAGCGGTTCGGCGGCCAGGTCGTCAAGGCCGGCGAGATCCTGGTGCGGCAGCGCGGCACCCACTTCCACCCCGGCGTCAATGTCGGGCGCGGTGGCGACGACACCCTGTTCGCCACGGCACCTGGTGCGGTCGAATTCGGTGTGAAGCGCGGCCGCAAGTTGATCAACATCGTGCCTGTCGCCCGCGACTAGTCGCTGGCGTAACTGGGCGCCTTCGGGCGCCGGATAGGTAGTAACGCCATGTCCCGGTTCGTCGACCGCGTTGTCATCCATGTGCGGGCCGGCGACGGGGGCAACGGCTGTGCCTCCATTCACCGGGAGAAGTTCAAGCCACTCGGTGGCCCCGACGGGGGTAACGGCGGCCGCGGCGGTAGCGTCGTGCTGGTCGTCGATCCCCAGGTGCACACCCTGCTGGACTTCCACTTTCGGCCGCACATCGCCGCGGCGTCCGGCAAGCAGGGCCAGGGCAACAACAAGGACGGCGCTTTCGGCGCGGACCTGGAGATCAAGGTTCCCGACGGCACTGTCGTGCTCGACGAGCACGGGAGGCTGCTGGCCGACCTGGTAGGTACGGGTGCCCGATTCGAGGCAGCCGCCGGCGGGCGAGGCGGTCTGGGTAACGCGGCGCTGGTGTCGCGCGCCCGCAAGGCGCCCGGCTTTGCGTTGTTGGGGGAGAAGGGCGAGACCCGCGATCTCACCCTGGAACTCAAGACTGTTGCCGATGTCGGTCTGATCGGCTTCCCCTCCGCGGGCAAATCCGCTCTGGTATCAGTGATCTCGGCGGCGAAGCCGAAGATCGCCGACTATCCGTTCACCACGCTGGCGCCGAATCTGGGCGTGGTCTCCGCCGGCGACAACACCTTCACTGCGGCAGACGTGCCGGGCCTCATTCCGGGCGCTTCGGCGGGGCGCGGTCTGGGTCTGGACTTTCTCCGGCACATCGAGCGCTGCGCGGTGCTGGTCCACATCGTGGACTGTGCCACCGCCGAACCCGGTCGCGACCCGCTCTCGGACATCGAAGCGATCGAAGCCGAGTTGGCTGCCTATACCCCCACCATGCAAGGGGATTCGACGCTCGGTGACCTGGTGGACCGGCCACGGGCGGTGGTGCTCAACAAGATCGACGTGCCCGAGGCGCTGGAGATGGCGGAGTTCGTCCGCGACGACATCGCGGCCCAGTACGGCTGGCCGGTGTTCATGGTTTCGACGGTCAGCCGAGCCGGCTTGCGGCCGTTGACGTTCGCGCTGGCCGAGATGGTGTCGGCGTATCGCGCGGCGCAGCCGGAGCCGGTGGCGCGCCGCCAGGTGATCCGTCCCGTGCGCGCGGGGGAGACCGGGTTCACCGTGGAAGCCGACGGCGAGGGCGGATTCCTGGTGCGCGGTACACAGCCCGAGCGCTGGGTGCACCAGACCAACTTCGACAACGACGAGGCGGTCGGCTACCTGGGTGACCGGCTGGCGCGGCTCGGTGTCGAGGACGAACTGCTCAAGCGGGGGGCCAAGCCGGGTTGTGCGGTGACGATCGGGGAGATGACCTTCGACTGGGAGCCCGCCACGCCCGCCGGCGTGGACATCACGTTGTCCGGCCGGGGAACCGACACGCGGCTGGAGCGCACGGATCGAGTGGGCGCCGCGGAACGCAAGGTCGCCCGCAAGCAGCGTCGTGAACACCCGGAGGAGTCGTGAGCCGTGGTCAATCCGCGGCGCGCGAAGCGATTCGCACCGCGCGCAGTGTCGTGGTCAAGATCGGCACCACCGCGCTGACCACGAAGACCGGCATGTTCGATGCGGCGCGGCTCGCCGGGCTCACTGAGGCGATCGAAGCCCGGATGAAGGCCGGCTCGGACGTCACGATCGTGTCCTCGGGCGCTATCGCGGCCGGCCTGGAGCCACTGGGCCTGACCAAGCGGCCAACGGACCTGGCTACCAAACAGGCCGCCGCCAGCGTGGGACAGGTGGCGCTGGTCAACGCGTGGAGTTCGGCCTTCGGGCGATTCGGCCGCACCGTGGGCCAGGTGCTGCTCACCGCCCAGGACGTCTCGATGCGGGTGTCGCACACCAATGCCGCCCGCACCCTGGACCGGCTGCGTGCCCTGCACGCGGTGGCGATCGTCAACGAGAACGACACGGTAGCCACCAATGAGATCCGGTTCGGCGACAACGATCGGCTCTCGGCGCTGGTGGCACATCTGGTGGGCGCCGACGCGCTGGTGTTGCTCTCCGACATCGACGGCCTCTATGACTCCGACCCTCGCAAGGGCCCGGCCCGTCTGGTCTCCGAAGTGTCCGGACCGGATGACCTCGCCGACGTGGTCGCCAGCGAAGGCAGTCACCTGGGAACCGGCGGCATGGTCTCGAAGCTCTCCTCGGCACTGCTGGCCGCGGACGCGGGCGTGCCGGTATTGCTGGCCGCCGCCACCGATGCCGCCGAGGCATTGTCCGAGGCCTCGGTGGGAACGGTCTTTTCGCCCCGGGCGCAGCGGTTGTCGGCACGGAAGTTCTGGGTGCGTCACGCCGCGGATGCGGTCGGGGTGCTGACCCTCGATGCCGGGGCGGTCGAGGCGGTGCTGACACGCCGCGGCTCCCTGCTACCAGCCGGGATCACCGCGGTCGCAGGCCGGTTCTCCGGCGGTGACGTGGTGGAACTGTGCGACCCGCAGGGTGCTGTCGTGGCACGCGGCGTCGTCGGCTACGACGCTACGGAGTTGGAGGCGATGATCGGCCGATCCACCGCGGAGTTGGCGCCGGACGCTCGCCGCCCGGTGGTGCACGCCGACGATCTGGTCGCGGTGTAAGTTCCCGCCGGCATGGGCACCGTATTCACCATCGACGGGGCGGGCTGGAGCGGTTTTCTGCGGTTCATGTGCCGCGGTGCGGTGACCAAGGGCGCCACAGTCCGCAACGTCAAGTACCCGAACACCTATTTCTCCGGTCTGCGCTACGTCCCTGCGGTCGAGGCGGTTCGGCGTGGCGCGCAGGCTCTCGACGACATGCTGGTCGCGCATTTCGCCGATTCGCCGGACGCCGACGATGTGTTGGTCTACGGCGTGAGCATGGGTTCGCAGGTCGCCTGCAAGTGGCTACGCGAGTGGGGGCCGACTTCCGCGGTTCCGGCGGACAAGGTGTCGTTTCTGTTGCTGGCCAATCCCGAACAGCCGTTCCATGGCATCTATCGCGCCGACCCCGCGCTGGTCACGTTCATGCGCCTTCCGGACTACGGCGGTGTCGGAGTGCCGGTGAACACCCCATTCGCCGTGACCGACCTGTGCCGCCAGTACGACGGCATGGCCGACTTCCCCAATCTTCCTGCAGGGCGGGTTGATTCGCTGGCCATCCGCAATGCCCTGCTGGGTCTGGTGTTGATTCACAACAACTACTTCAGGGTCGACCTGCGCGGCGCCGACAACGTTCGGGTGAATCAGGGCAACATCACCTATGTCTTCTCGCCGACGCGCGTGCCCCCGGTCTGCGGGCTCAGCGCGTTGGTTCCCTCTCGGCTGAGGCGGCGCCGTCGGATGGTCGAGAACTCTTATGACCGCTCGGCCTGGGGCAGGCCGAGCGCGCCCTAGTTTCTGGCGCCGGCTATGCGGTGGGGGTGAGGTAGAGCGCGCCCCACACCACTTCGGTCAACGCAGTGGCCAGTTCGGCATCGTAGTCGGGTCCGTGGTTCGGCAGATTCTGATAGCAGGCCCGCTCCACCATCCAGGTCAGCGCGCTGGCGGTGGTGGCCGCGGGTAACTCGCGGCGGATGGCCCCGTCGGCCTGGCCTTCCTCGATGACCTGTGCCGCCTGGTGCGAGATGGCCGCCAGTAGCTCCCGGTAGGTGGCTGCCACCTGCGGGTCATAGCCGGCCATCTCGCTCAGGGCGACCAACAGCGGCTGGTGCTGGCGATAGTTGGCGATGATCGCGGTCATCGCGGCGCGGACATCTTCGGGATCGCGGCGCTGGGCAACACCCCACCAGCGCTGGCCACTGGTGGCCAGATCGCTGAAGACCTGTCCGGCGAGGAGGCGCAGCAGGTGGCCTTTGTCCTCGAAGTAGATGTAGAAGCTGGCGCGCGAGATCCCGGCCTCGGTGGCAAGGCGGTCGACGCTCAGTTCGGTGTAGCTTGCGCCGGCACGCATCAGACGTTCGGTCGCGTCGAGCAGGCGCCGCTCGATCTCCGCGCGCCGATCCTGACGGCTCGTGGCGGGCTTGCGGGTCACAGAAGCCACGCCCGTAAGCGTACTGCCTGGGCCGACGTCTTGACTAGACATCCTGTCTAGACTTATTGTCGGCTCATTCGACTGTGATCGGTGTCATAAGCCCGGGAGGCCAGATGTCAGCTCCATCCGTCACGATCCGCGGGTACGACCCCGTCGACCTGTCCTCGCGGGCGTTTTGGTCCGGCACCGCGGCCGAGCGGGAGCGCTCGTTTGCGGTACTGCGCTCCGAGCGTCCCGTGAGCTGGCACCCACCCGTCGAAGACGCCCTGCTCAACGATCCCGACGACCCCGGCTTCTGGGCCGTCACCCGGCACGCCGACATCGTCACCGTGAGCCGCACCAACGACGTGTTCCTGTCGGGCAAGGGTGTGCAGTTCGAGAACATCCCCGAGGAGATGCTGGAGACCACCCAGTCGTTTCTTGCCATGGATCCACCCCGGCACACCAAGCTGCGCAAACTGGCCACCGCGGCATTCACCCCCCGGCAGATCAGGCGCATCGAAGACTCGATCAAGGCCAACGCCGCAGCGATCGTCGCCGAACTGAAGGCCGCCGGAAGCGGGGCGGACTTTGTCGAATACTGCGCCAAGGAACTGCCGCTGCGCACCCTGGCCGACATGGTCGGCGTGCCGGACTCCGAGCGGGCGCAGGTGGCCCATGCCGCCGATGCCTTGGTCTCGACCAACGATCCGGTCTACCTCAACGGACGCGACCCGATGGCGGTGATGGGCGAGAACATCATGTACCTGCATCAGGTGGCCGGTGCATTGGCAGCGCAGCGCCGCGAGAACCCCGGCGACGACCTGTTCAGCAGCCTGGTCAACGCCGAGGTCGATGGTGACCGGCTGACCGACGCCGAGGTGTCCGCCTACTTCGTGTTGCTTGCCGTGGCGGGCAACGACACCACCCGCCAGACCGCCAGCCACGCGCTGCGGGCGCTCACTGATTTCCCTGCGCAACGCGCGTGGCTGCTCGATGACTTCGACCGCCGGATCGGGACCTCGGTGGAGGAGTTCATCCGCTACGCCACGCCGGTCATGACGTTCCGTCGCACTGCCGCAACCGATTACGAGCTTGGCGGCCAGACCATTCGGGCCGGCGACAAGGTCGCGATGTTCTACGCCTCGGGGAACTGGGACCCGCAGGTGTTCGAGGAGCCAGACCGGCTGGATCTGAGTCGCGACCCAAACCCGCACCTGGGCTTCGGTGGGGGCGGGCAGCACTACTGCTTGGGAACCCACGTGGCCCGCGCCCAGCTGCGCGCACTGTTCGGCGAACTTCTTCGCGAACTGCCACAGATCGAGGCCGGCGAGCCGGAATTCCTAGCGGGCAGCTTCATCCACGGGATCCGTGCCCTGCCCTGCACCTTCTGATCCCATGGACTGAGGCAGGCCCTGCCCGAAGTGCCGCCCCGTCGCATCCTTGCCGATCGCCGTGAGCACCACGACCGCAAGAAGCGTCGGCACCACCGTGACGACCAGGGCGTACGGGTAGCCGTGGGCGGCCGCCAAGTGCTCCTGGATCGGAAGGTTGAACGCGGCGAAGAGGTTGCCGAGCTGATAGGTGACACCGGGGTAGAAGCCGCGGATGGCATCCGGTGACATCTCGGTCAGGTGGGCCGGAATCACGCCCCAAGCGCCCTGCACGCAGACCTGGATCAAGAACGAGCCCAGACACAGCATGCCGGCGGTGTGCGACAACGCGAACAGCGGAACGATCGGCAAGCCCATCAGGGCGGCCCAGATGATCGCGTAGCGCCGGCCCAGTCGCTGGGACAGGGAACCGAAGAGCAACCCGCCGATGATTCCGCCGATGTTGTAGATCACCGCGATCCACTTGGCCGTGACATGCGACAGGCCCGCGCCGTCGGCAGAGGTCAGGAACGTCGGGTAGATGTCATGGGTGCCGTGGCTCATCCAGTTGAAGGCCGTCATCAGCAACACCAGGTAGCAGAACCTGCGGATCACCTTTGCGTCGGTGAACACGTCGCGAATCCTGGTGCTGGTCAACCGCATCTGATCTTGGGTGGCCTGCCAGACCTCGGACTCGGTGACCCGATAACGGATGAGCAGGCTGACCATGGCGGGCAGGATGGAGAGCCCGAACAACCAGCGCCAGGACAGCCCCATCACATCGTTCACCAGCAGCGAGGCGAGGGTCGCGGCCAAGTAGCCGAACAGATATCCCTCCTGTAGCAGCCCGGAGAAGAACCCCCGGCGTTCCGCGGGGATCTTCTCCATGGCCAGCGCGGCGCCCAATCCCCACTCGCCGCCCATCCCGATCCCGTACAGCAGGCGCAGAATCACCAGCACGGTGAAGGTCGGCGCGAAGGCGCACAAGAACCCCACCGTCGAGTAGAAGATGACGTTCACCATCAGCGGTATTCGCCTGCCGACCCGGTCAGCCCACAGGCCGAACAGCAGGGCCCCGAGGGGGCGCATCATCAGGGTGGCAGTGGTGAGAAAGGCAACCTCGGTTTTGGTGTGGCCGAAGGTCTTGGCGATGTCGGCGTAGACGAACACCACGATGAAGTAGTCGAAGGCATCCATCGACCAGCCCAATACCGCGGCCAGGAACGAGTTGCGCTGATCCGGCGTGAGCCGCTGCTTTGTCACCCGAGCATAGTGCCGGATTGTGGTGGAACTGTGTGTCAAGAATGCGCGATTGTTTACGCGCAACGTGGGGTATTTGCGCCGAATTCGACCCAGCGGGCGACAATGGCAGGCAATGGACGCTTCTGGGGACTTCTACAACGCCTACCGTCACGGGTTCGCGCGGGTCGCCGCGTGCACACACCGCACCACCCTTGCCGACCCGGGCGCCAACGCTGAGTCGGTACTACGCCTGGCCCAGGAGTGTCACGACGAGGGCGTCGCGGTCGCTGTTTTCCCCGAGCTCACGCTGTCGGGCTACTCCATCGACGACATCCTGTTGCAGGACACCCTCCTCGATGCCGTCCACACGGCACTGCTCGAGCTCGCCGCCGCCTCGGAGGGGCTGCTGCCGGTTCTGGTGGTGGGGGCGCCGTTGCGCCACCGGCACCGGGTGTACAACACGGCCGTCGTCATTCACCGCGGGAGGGTCCTCGGAGTCGTCCCCAAGTCCTACCTGCCCACGTACCGGGAGTTCTACGAGAGCCGGCAGCTGGCAGCCGGAACCGGAGAACAGGCGACGGTGCGAATCGGCGGGGTGCAGGTCCCGTTCGGGCCAGACCTGTTGTTTGCCGCGACGGACCTGCCTGGACTGGTCCTGCATGTCGAGGTGTGCGAGGACATGTTCGTGCCCATTCCGCCCAGCGCGGGCGCGGCGCTGGCCGGAGCGACGGTGCTGGCCAATCTGTCGGGCAGCCCGATCACCGTCGGGCGGGCGGAGGACCGCGCGCTGCTGGCCCGGTCTGCGTCCGCCCGTTGCCTGGCGGCATATCTCTACGCCGCCGCCGGCGAGGGCGAGTCGACCACCGATCTGGCCTGGGATGGCCAGACGATGATCTGGGAGAACGGCGCACTGCTGGCCGAGACCGAGCGTTTTCCCAACGCTGCGCGCAAGTCGGTGGCCGACATTGACCTGGGGTTGCTGAGCGCCGAGCGGCTGCGGATGGGCACCTTCGACGACAACCGCCGACAGCATCGGGATGTGGCTGCGCAGTTCCGCACGGTCGAATTCCGCCTCTCACCGCCCGCCGGGGACATCGGGCTTCGCCGTGTGGTCGAGCGATTCCCGTTCGTTCCGTCCAACCCGCAGCGCCTGAAGCAGGATTGCTACGAGGCGTACAACATTCAGGTGTCGGGCCTGGAGCAGCGGCTGCGAGCACTGGGCTTCCCCAAGGTGGTCCTGGGCGTATCGGGCGGCCTCGACTCCACCCACGCGCTGATCGTGGCCGCCCGGGCGATGGACCGGGAAAACCGCCCGCGCAGTGACATTCTGGCCTTCACGCTGCCCGGCTTCGCCACCGGTGAACACACCAAGGCCAATGCTGCCGCGCTGAGCAAGGCCCTCGGTGTGACGTTTGCCGAAATCGACATCCGGGACACCGCGACGTTGATGTTGACCGAACTCGGACATCCCTTCTCCCGGGGGGAGGCCGTCTATGACGTCACGTTCGAAAACGTCCAGGCCGGCCTGCGCACCGACTATCTGTTCCGGATCGCCAATCAGAACGGCGGCATCGTGCTGGGCACCGGTGACCTGTCCGAGCTGGCCCTGGGGTGGTCCACCTACGGCGTGGGCGATCAGATGTCGCACTACAACGTCAACGGTGGGGTTCCCAAAACCCTGATCCAGCACCTGATTCGCTGGGTGATCAACTCCGGTGAGTTCGACGCCGACGTCTGCGCGGTGCTGGCGTCGGTGCTCAACACCGAGATCAGCCCTGAGCTGGTCCCGGTGGGCGAGGGAGAGGCGATCCAGCGCAGCGAGGACACCGTCGGCCCGTACTCGCTGCAGGACTTCGCGCTGTTCTCCGTGCTACGCCATGGGTTCACGCCGGCGAAGATCGCGTTCTTGGCCTGGCATGCCTGGCATGACGCCGACGCCGGGTCCTGGCCGCCGGGCTATCCGGCGGACGGACGCCAGGCCTACACCCTGGCGGAGATCCGCCGCTGGCTGAAAGTCTTTGCGCAACGGTTCTATTCGTTTAGCCAGTTCAAGCGATCGGCGCTGCCGAACGGCCCCAAGGTGTCCCACGGGGGCGCGTTATCGCCGCGGGGGGACTGGCGGGCCCCGTCGGACATGTCCGCGCGAATCTGGCTTGATGAGATCGACCGGGACATCCCGGTCTGAGAGGCTGGGAACCATGCCAACTGTCTTGATCGAGGTTCGCCGCCACTACTCCCAGGCCGAGGAAGTCGCGATCATCGACGCCGTTCACGGCGCGCTGGTGACCGCGTTCCAGATACCGGCCAAGGACAAGAACGTGCGGCTGGTGGTGCACGAGCCGCACCGCTTCGTGGTACCCGCTCAGCTCGCCCAGCCCGAGTATCGGACCCTGGTCTCCATCGACTGTTTCTCTGGGCGGTCGGTGGAGGCCAAGCGACTGCTCTACGCCGGAATCGTCGAAAACCTTGCCGAACTTGGTATTCCACGTGACCACGTGATGATCACCCTGCACGAGTCTGACCGCGACAATTGGGGCATCCGGGGCGGCCAGGCGGCGTCGGACGTCGATCTGGGCTTCACCGTTCAGGTGTGACGGTAGCCAGGGCGGCGTTGATCGCCGCGAGGCGCGGTGCGCAGTTGCCCGCTCCCGCCACCAGGGTTGCCAACGACCCGGCGACCGTGGCACGCGGCAACGCATGGTCGATGCCCCCTGCCCACTCGGCGGCCAGAACACCGGCGAAGACATCACCCGCGCCCGTGCTGTCGACGGCCCGCACCACCGGTGCCCGCACGCTGCGGGTGCCGTCCACTCCTCGATAGCGCGCTCCGCGCGGGCCGAGAGTGACCACGAGGTGCGGCACCTGATGGTCGAAGTGCGCGGCTTCGGATTCGTTGACCACCGCCACGTCGGTGCGCCCGAGCAGCTCGGCCAGCTCCGCCGAGTCCACGGCGGGCGGCGAGACGTTGAGGATGACCCTCGCACCGGCGCCGCGGGCAACGGAGGCGGCCTCCAGCGCCACCGGAACCGGAATCTCCAGCTGCATCAGCAACACGTCGCAGCCGGCGATCAGCGCACGCTGGACCGGATCCAGTCTCAGGTGAGCATTGGCGCCGGGGGCCACCACGACGGTGTTCTCCCCGGTCGGATCCACCGTGATGACCGCGGAGCCACTGGGGCCGACCACCGTGGAGAGGCCGGCCGTTCCGACGCCGTTGTCCTGCAGGTGCCGACGCAGTCGCGATCCGGCGCCGTCGTCACCGACCGCACCGACGAACTCCACCAGCGCGCCGGCCCGGGCCGCAGCCACCGCCTGGTTGGCGCCCTTTCCGCCCGGATGGGTGCTGGGCGCCGAGGCCACCACGGTCTCGCCGGGCCGGGGCAGCGCGGCGACGGCGAACACGGCGTCGGAGTTGACGCTGCCCACCACGCACACCTGTGCCGCCACGGGCTCCAGCTTGGCATTTGCGACCGCTCAATGTCGCGCATCCCCTAGGGTGGAGAACCGTCCGGCAACCGGGGAAGGGAGTCGCCGAGTGGACCCGGCGCTGTCGTCAACAACCACACCAATCAGCGAGCCCCAGTATCGACGGTTGGCGGCGCGGCTCAGCATCAAGACCAAGCTGATGATTGTCCTGCTGCTCACCAGCATCGTGTCGGTTGCCGTCGTCGGATTCGTCGAGTTTCAATTCGGCGCACAAGAATTGCAGCGTGCCGGCATCAACAAACTGGTGGTGGCCCGCGAGGCGCAGCGGCGCGCGGTCAGCAGCCTGTTCGAAGAGATGACCAATTCACTGGTCGTCTTCAGTGGGGGAGTGACCGCGACGAGTGCGCTCAAGGCGTATTCCGCCGGATTCAACGAACTCGCCACTGCCGCAGTCACACCCGAACAACAGCGCAGCATCGTGGGTTATTACCAGGACCGCTTCACCAAGGCACTCGCCGAACGCACCGACGAGCAGGCCGACCTGGCCGCGCTGCTGCCCACCTCGAACGCGCAGCGCTACCTGCAAGCCCACTACACCGCGGCCGGGGCCGCCAGGAACCTCGACGACGCCGGTGACGGCAGTGCGTGGTCCGCGGCCAACGCGCAATACAACGATCTCTTCTCCCAAACCGTCCACCTCAATGAATACCTGGACGCGCTGCTGTTGGATAACCAGGGAAATGTGGTGTATTCGGTCAACAAGGGGGTAGATCTGGGCACCAACGTGCTCACCGGGCCCTACCGCGAGTCCACCCTGCGTGACGCCTACCGCAAGGCATTGGCGGCCAATGCCGTCAACTTCGTGTGGATCACCGATTACGAGACCTATCAACCCAATCTGGACACTCCCACGGCCTGGCTGGTGTCACCCGTCGGCACCAAGGGCGCCATCGACGGTGTGATGGCCCTGGCGCTGCCCAGCGAGAAGATCACCCGGATCATGACCGCCGACCGCGACTGGGACGCCGCCGGACTGGGGCACACCACCGAGACGTACCTGGCCGGTCCGGACGACCTGATGCGCTCCGATTCGCGTCTTTTCCTGGAGGATCCAGAGCGATACCGCAAGGAGGCCGTGGAAGCCGGCACATCGACGGCGACGGTGGAGCGGGCGCTACGGCTGGGGACCACCACCTTGGTGCAGCCGGTGAGTGGACCGGGATTGCAGGCCGCGCAACGCGGTCAGACCGGCACCCTGACCAGTGGCTATGACTACCTGGGCAAGCGGGAGCTGACCGCGTATTCGCCACTGACCGTGCCGAACTCGGACCTGCAGTGGTCGATCTTGGCGACCAGGGAGTACTCCGATGCCTTCGCGGGAGTCACCGCCTTCAGCAGAAGAGTCGTGCTGGCCACCACCGCGGTGATCTTCGCCATCTGTGTGCTGGCGATGCTGGCAGCCCGGCTCTTTCTGCAGCCCATCCGGCGGCTGCAGGCCGCCGCGCAACGGATCAGCGCCGGCGACTACAGCGCGATGGTGCAGCCCAGGACCGCCGACGAGATCGGCGACCTGACCAAGGCGTTCAACGACATGAGCGATAGCCTTCGGACCAAGCAGGCCCTACTCGACCAGCAGCGCAAGCAGAACGATGAACTGCTGTTGTCGCTGATGCCCGAGTCGCTGGTCCAGCGCTACCGCGGCGGCGAGCAGGGTATCGCCGACCAGCATCACAACGTCACGGTGATCTACGCCGAACTGCAGGGCATCGATCAGCTGTCCGCACAGGTCTCCGCGAGTGAACTGGTCACGATCGTCGACGAGCTGGTCAGACAGTTCGACGCGGCCGCTGAAGCCGTGGGAGTGGAACGAATTCGGACGATGTACAACGGCTATCTCGCCGGCTGTGGCCTGACCACGCCGCGGCTCGACGGCGTACACCGCATCGTGGAGTTCGCGTGCGAGATGCAGCGGATCGTCGATCGGTTCGCCGTCAAATCCGGCTACCGGCTGAGTCTGTGGGCCGGCGTCAACACCGGCGAGGTGATCAGCGGTCTGGTCGGCCGATCCGGCGTCACCTACGACCTGTGGGGCTCGGCGGTCAACCTCGCCTACCAGTTGCGCAGGGAAACACCGGAATCCGGCATCTATGTCACCGAGTCGGTGCGGGACATGCTCGGCGACACCGAGGAATTCGTCTTAGTCGGTACCGTCACGACCGGCGACGCCCAAGAGCAGGCCTGGAGATTGACGGAGGCACCGTGAACGTCTTCGGGCCGTGGCTGTACTGGGCGATCGGGGTCGCAGTCGGATTCCCCGCGAGCCTGGTCTGGCTCACCGAAGGCCATGGGGCGCTGGCCCGCAGAGGTAGTCCTCTGGCACCGCCGGTGGCTCTGGCCCGCAACTACCTGTTGCCGCTGGGCGCGTTGCTGGTGTTGCTGGCGAAGGTGGCCGGAGTACGGGGTGAGGATCCCACCCTGCGGATCATCTACACCGCCTTCGGCGTCGTCCTGCTGGTGCTGCTGCTGTCAGTGCTCGATGTCACCTTTTTCCAGAGCGCGCCGAAAGGCTCCTGGCGTGGCCGAATACCGACCATCTTCGTCGACGTCGCCCGCTTTCTGCTGATCGGTGTCGGCCTGGCGTTGACGCTGTCTCATGTCTGGGGCGCCAGGATCGGTGGCCTGTTCACCGCGCTGGGCGTGACCTCGGTGGTCATCGGTCTGATGCTGCAGAACTCGGTCGGTCAGATCGTTTCGGGTCTGTTCATGCTCTTCGAGCAGCCCTTCCGGATCGGTGACTGGTTGTCCACCCCCACCGCGCGCGGCCGCGTCGTCGAAGTGAACTGGCGGGCGGTGCACATCAGCACCGCGGACGGGCTGCAGATCACTCCCAACTCGGTCCTGGCCGGCACCTCGTTCACCAACGTCAGCCGCTCCAGCGGCGCGCATCGGGTGTCCATCACAACCAGCTTCGGCGTCGAAGACCCGCCGGACCGGGTGTGTGCGCTGTTGTCGCGGGTCGCCACCGCGCTACCGATGAGAACCACCGGTGCCGCGCCGCACTCGGCGGCGTTGGGGGCAGGGCAGTACCGCACCGCGATCGAGGTCGATTCGCCGGATGAGGACAGCGCCGCGCAGGCCACCTTCCTGCGGTGGCTCTGGTACGCCTCCCGGCGAGAGGGACTGCATCTTGACGGCGCCGATGACGAGTTCGGCACCCCCGAACGAGTGGCCGATGCGCTGCGGACGGTGGTGGCGCCCGCACTTCGGCTCACCGAATCCGACCAGCAGGCGCTGGCGCCGCACGCCAGGATGGTGCGCTACGGCGTCGACGAACCCCTGCAGCACGCCGATCAAGTGCCCACCGCGATGACGTTCTTGACTGACGGCAGCGTCCGCGTCACCGGCACCGACCCGGACTTTGCCGGTGCCACGCTGGGGCAGGGTGCATTCCTCGGGATAACCACCCTGACCCGCCAGTCCAGCCAGTTCGACGCCCACGCGCTGGAAGAAGTGACCGCGGTGGTGATCGATCGCGAACACATCGAAGAACTGGTGAAGACCAAGCCATTGCTCCTGCAGGAACTGGGCCGGATGATCGATCAGCGACGTGAGGCGTTCGCCAACGGCGGTGGGCCAGCTCGAAGCGGCCCGTCGCCATCGACACCGCGGGGCCGTTTTACCTGATCGGGCGTTCGCCGATACGCTGGCCTGATGAGCGTCCCCGTCCTGCCCGACCTGCGACAAGAGGTCCACGACGCCGCCCGCCGAGCTCGGATTGCTTCGCGCTCCCTGACGGCGTTGTCCACCGTGGCCAAGAACACCGCGCTGAACGCCGCGGCCGACGCGCTCCTGGCGCACGCCGACGACATCCTGGCCGCCAATGCCCGCGATGTCGCCGCAGCCCGTGCGGCCGGTACACCCGAAGCCATGGTGGACCGGCTGGCGCTGTCGAAGGACCGGGTGGACGGAATCGCCGCCGGTCTGCGCCAGGTCGCCGGACTGCCCGACCCGGTCGGTGAGGTGCTGCGCGGCTACACCCTGCCCAACGGGTTGCTGCTGCGTCAGCAGCGCGTGCCGCTCGGCGTGGTGGGCATGGTCTATGAGGGCCGGCCCAACGTCACCGTCGACGCATTCGGGTTGACCCTCAAATCCGGTAACGCCGCACTGCTGCGCGGCAGTTCGTCCGCGGCCCACTCCAACCAGGCCCTGGTCGATGTGCTGCGCGCGGCGTTGGTTGCCGAGGACCTGCCCGCCGACGCCGTACAGCTGCTGTCCTCGGTCGATCGCGCCACCGTTACCCACCTGATCCAGGCCCGTGGTCTGGTCGACGTGGTGATCCCGCGCGGCGGGGCCGGATTGATCGAGGCCGTGGTGCGCGACGCCTTGGTGCCCACCATCGAAACCGGGGTGGGCAACTGCCATGTCTACGTTCATGAGGCCGCCGATCTCGACATCGCCGAACAGGTGCTGTTGAACTCCAAGACTCGCCGGCCCAGCGTCTGCAACTCCGCCGAAACCCTGCTGATCGACCGGGCCATCGCGGCATCCGCGGTCCCGCGGCTGGTGGATGCGCTGACTGCCGCCGGGGTTACCGTGCACGGTGACGCCGACGACGCCGCGGCCGAAGACCATCTGCGCCGCGAATACCTGGCGATGGACATCGCACTGTCGGTGGTGGACGGGCTCGAGGACGCCATCAACCACATCAACGAGTACGGAACCGGTCACACCGAGGCCATCGTGACCACCAACATGGCTGCCGCCCAGCGGTTCAGCGAACAGGTCGACTCCGCTGCGGTGATGGTCAACGCCTCCACCGCGTTCACCGACGGTGAGCAGTTCGGCTTCGGTGCCGAGATCGGCATTTCCACCCAGAAACTGCACGCCCGCGGACCGATGGGTCTGTCGGAGCTGACGTCGACCAAATGGATCGTGTGGGGCGACGGCCACACCCGTCCCGTCTAAGGAGCCCGTAGCCCGCATGGAAAAGCCCACCACCCCCGCACCAGACACCTCGCTGTTCGCCGACATCGATGACGTGGGCCGCCGACTGGCCGAGACCGGCTACCTGGCGGACACCGCCACCGCAACCGCGGTGTTCCTGGCCGACCGTCTGGGCAAGCCCCTGCTGGTGGAGGGCCCCGCGGGCGTCGGCAAGACCGAACTGGCCCGCGCGGTGGCCGCCGCCACCGGCGCCGAGCTGGTGCGCCTGCAGTGCTACGAAGGCGTTGACGAGGCCCGGGCGTTGTACGAGTGGAATCACGCCAAGCAGATCCTCCGCATTCAGTCCGGCAACACCGCCGGTCAGGGCGGCGACTGGGATGCCACCAAGATGGACGTGTTCTCCGAGGAGTTCCTGCTGTCGCGGCCGTTGCTGACCGCGATCCGGCGTACCGATCCGACGGTGCTGCTGGTCGATGAGACCGATAAGGCCGACATCGAAATCGAGGGCCTGCTCCTTGAGGTGCTCTCCGACTTCGCCGTCACCGTTCCGGAACTGGGCACCATCACCGCGACGCGTACCCCGTTCACCGTGTTGACCTCGAACGCCACCCGAGAGCTGTCCGAGGCGCTCAAGCGCCGATGCCTGTTCCTGCACATCGACTTCCCCGACCCGGATCTGGAACGCCGCATTCTGCTGTCGCGGGTGCCTGAGCTGCCCGAACATCTGGCCGCCGAGCTGGTGCGCATCATCGGGGTACTGCGCGGCATGCAGCTCAAGAAACTGCCCTCGGTGGCCGAAACCATCGACTGGGGCCGCACCATCTTGGCCCTGGGGATGGACACCATCGATGACGCCACCGTCGCGGCAACGCTGGGGGTGGTGCTCAAGCACCAGTCCGACCAGGTGCGGGCATCCGGGGAACTGCGGCTGAACTGATGGTCATCTGATGGTCCGACGTACCCGCCCGCAGCAGCCGCTGGCTCCGCACGGAATCCCCGGGCATCTGGTGGGATTCGTGGAGGCGCTGCGCGGGCAGGGCATCTCGGTGGGGCCCTCCGAAACGGTCGACGCCGGACGGGTGCTGACCGTGATCGGTTTGGACGACCGGGAGGTACTGCGGGAGGGCCTGGCCTGCGCGGTTCTGCGACGCCCAGATCACCGGGACACCTACGACGCCATGTTCGACCTGTGGTTCCCCGCCGCGCTGGGCGGGCGCACGGTGGTGATCGACGGGGACGAAGCCGATCCGGAATCTGCGCCGCTGCCCGAGAACGCCGAGGACATGCGGTCGATGCTGCTCGACCTGCTGAACGACAATCCCGAACTCGCCGACACCGATCCACGACTGTCGGCGATGATCGCCGCCATCGTCGGAACCTACGGTCAGTACCGCTCAAGCCGGGGACCGTCCTTCTCGGCCTATCAGGCGCTCAAGGCGCTGGCCCTGGACGAGCTGGAGGGCAAACTGCTGGCCGGGCTGCTCGCGCCCTACGGTGATGAGCCCAGCCCCACACAGGAGCAGATCGCCAAGGCGATGGCCGCGCAGCGCATCGCCCAGCTTCGCAAACTCGTCGATGCCGAGACCAAGCGGCGCACCGCCGAACAGCTGGGGCGTGAACATGTTCAGATGTATGGCATCCCGCAGCTGAGCGAAAACGTCGAGTTTCTCCGGGCGTCTGGCGAGCAGTTGCGCCAGATGCGCCGGGTGGTGGCCCCCCTGGCCCGCACCCTGGCCACGCGGCTCGCCGCGCGCAGGCGACGGTCCCGCGCCGGCACCATCGACCTGCGCAAGACGTTGCGGAAGTCGATGTCGACCGGCGGGGTCCCGATCGACGTGGTACTGCGCAAGCCGCGCCCGGCCAGGCCCGAGCTGGTGGTGCTGTGTGACGTATCCGGATCGGTGGCCGGGTTCAGTCACTTCACGCTGCTTCTGGTTCACGCTCTGCGTCAACAGTTTTCGAGGGTTCGAGTGTTCGCCTTCATCGACACCACCGACGAGGTGACGCACCTGTTCGGTCCGGAAGCCGACCTGGCTGTGGCAATACAGCGGATCACCCGGGAGTCCGGCGTCTACACCCGCGACGGCCACTCCGACTACGGCAACGCGTTTGTCTCCTTCGCCGAGAACTTTCCGAATGTGGTCTCGCCACGCAGTGCATTGCTGGTTCTCGGTGACGGCCGCACCAACTACCGGGATCCCGGGGTGAATGTGCTCTCGCACCTGGTGACGGCCAGCCGACATGCGCATTGGCTCAACCCCGAGCCTCAGCATCTTTGGGGCAGTGGCGATTCCGCGGTGCCGCGCTACAGCGACGTGATACCCATGCATGAATGCCGCTCGGCCAAGCAGCTGGCCGGGGTCATCGACGCACTGTTGCCGGTGTAGCCGGGGCACTTCGGTCCAGTAGGCGGAGGCGATCAGAGAGGGTTGAGTCATGACGACGATTGATCCCGGCGCCGCGGTGCTGGTCACCGGCGGCAGCGGCTATATCGCCAGCTGGATTGTGCGCTACTTGCTCGAGGACGGGCACACGGTGCGGGCGACGGTCCGCGATCCCGAGAAGCCGCACGGCCTCGAGCACCTGCACGCGCTGGCGGCCCGACACCCCGGCAAGCTGAGCCTGCACCGGGCCGACCTGCTGGAACCGGGAAGTTTCACCAGCGCGGTCCAGGGCTGCCAACTGGTCATCCACACGGCGTCGCCATTCCTTCTGGGGACCATCCGCGACCCCGAACAGCAGCTGGTACGGCCGGCGCTGGAAGGCACGCGCAACGTGTTGGCCGCCGTCGCCGAAGCCCCTTCGGTGGCCCGCGTCGTGCTGACCAGCAGTGTCGCGGCCATCTACGGTGACAACGCCGACATGAGCGGCAAGGACTGCTTTACCGAGGCGGACTGGAACACCACCAGCACGCTCGATCACCAGCCCTATGCCTACTCGAAGACGGTCGCCGAACAGGCCGCCTGGCAGATCCAGCGGGCCCAGCAACGCTGGGATCTGGTCACTATTCATCCCTCACTGGTGCTGGGGCCGTCACTGACCACCGCCAGCGCCTCGGGAAGCATGGACACCATGCGGCACTTCGTCGACATGTCGATGGCGTTGGGCGCGCCGGCGCTGCAGATGGGCTGCGTCGACGTGCGTGACGTGGCCCGCGCCCACATCACCGCCGGCTACACGCCCGGTGCCCAGGGCCGTTACGTGGTGAACTCGCAAGTCGTCAGCATGCTCGAACTCAGCCGAATGTTGCGTCGGCACTTCGGATCCCGGCTATCTTTCCCGACGCGCGAGCTGCCGAAGTTCGTGGTGAAGCTGGTGGCGCCGGCCGCCGGGCTCACCCGCCCATTCGTCGAGCGCAACGTGGGCTGGCCGCTGTGTTTGGACAGTTCGCGGTCGCGCACCGAACTCGCGATCGATTTCCGGGACGTCGAAGACTCTGTCGTCGAGCATTTTCAGCAGATGATCGACGACGGAATGGTCCGGCGCTGACCGGACCGCAGCGCGCCCAGCTGCCGGTGGTTCAGTACGTGCGCTGGTAGATCAGCCAGCGCAGTTCCATCGGGCTTTCCTCGCGGGTGGTGCGGAAGGCGTCCTGCCCGCTCACCCACTCGATGTACCAGCTGGTGGGCGGCCATGCGCCGTCGGGCAGGTTCGCCTTCTCGTAGTCGTGGACGGACTCGTCGGACAGCAATTGCAGCGGCAGGCCGGCCGAAGCCGCGGCCATCTCGGTGCGGGTGTACAGGCCGGAGTACACCTGCTGGCAGAACTCCCGGGCGGCGGCATCGGGTTCGTAGCCGTCGTGTGCCAGGAAGCTGTTGAACACCAGCCGCCCACCCGGAGCCAGGCATCGAGCGGCGAGCTCGAACAGGCTGCGAAGCTCCGCGGTGGACCGGAAGTCGGTCAACACCTCAGAGAGCACCATCATCTGGTAGTCGTCGCGCAGGTCGTCGGAGTGTTCGAAGACGTCCCGCACGATGACGCGGACGTCCAAGGACTCCGCCGCCGCGTCGGCCACGAGCATCTCGGCGAACTTCGGTGTCATCTCGACGACGTCCACCGGATGCCCGCGGCGGGCCAGCGCCAGGGCGTTACGCCCGGTGCCGCCGCCGATTTCGAGCACCCGATGCGAGGCGGGGTTGGCGGCCTCGGAGGCCAGATTCCACACCCGGGCGTCGGGTTCGGTGCCGAACAACGGCGGCTTGCGGGTGTCCAACCAGGCGGCGTAGGCGTCTGCGACGGAGTTCCACTGCGCGCGGACCGTGTAGTCCAGGGTGGGGCCGATGGGCGCGTTGTAGGAGATGATGATGTGAGAGCGCAGCGAGTGCGAATACGCCTCAGCCAGTTGGCCTTGAAGCACCTCTCGGAGGCGGTCGAGTTCGGCCTCGCTGAAGGGCTTGCCCAGTCCCGCGAACACCGCTGAACACATCGTGACGTATTCCGCGAGCATGCTCGGCACGGCCGGCAGCCTGATTTCACCGCTGGTCTGGGCGCGGGTGTAGAAACGCCTGACCATGGCCTCGTGGGCCGCCTTGGCGCGATCAATTGAGCTCACCGGAAAATCTTCCACAGACATCTTCTACACGATTGGCATCCGCTTCGCGGCAGCAACGCCACGTTGCGTTCTGGCGATGAGCGTAGCCGCCCCGGCGCCACTGTGCCGAGCGGCAGTCGGTGCCACCAGTGAGCTCATGCCGGCGACGAGCCCAAGTAAGCTGGCCTATCGTGCGAAAACGGCGGCTGGGAGTCATGGGTGGGACCTTCGATCCCATCCATCACGGACACCTGGTCGCCGCCAGTGAGGTGGCCGACCTTTTCGAGCTTGACGAGGTGATGTTCGTCCCGACCGGGCAACCCTGGCTCAAGGACCGCCGGGTCACCGCTGCCGAGGATCGCTACCTGATGACCGTGATCGCCACGGCATCCAATCCCCGATTCTCGGTGAGCCGGGCCGACATCGATCGTGGCGGACCCACATACACCAAAGACACCCTGCGTGACCTGCAGGAACAGAATCCCGACGCCGAGCTGTACTTCATCACCGGTGCGGATGCGCTGGCCACCATTCTGTCCTGGCAGGATTGGCCGGAGATGTTCGAGATGGCGCGGTTTGTGGGGGTGAGTCGGCCCGGTTACGAGCTGAACGGCGATCACCTTGCCGACGCGCTCGAATCTCTGCCGCCGCACGCCTTGACGCTGGTCGAAGTGCCGGCGCTGGCGATCTCGTCAACCGACTGCCGACAGCGCGCGGCAGAAGCCCGACCCATCTGGTACCTGGTGCCCGACGGCGTAGTCCAGTACGTCTCTAAGCGCCGCCTGTACCAACCGACCCCCGGAGAGCACATATGACCGCGACACCCGAGGCCGTGCGGATGGCCACCGTGGCGGCCGGCGCCGCCTCGAACAAGCTGGCCGACGACGTCGTCGTCATCGACGTCTCCGCTCAGCTGGTCATCACCGACTGCTTTGTCATCGCCTCGGCGAGCAACGAGCGTCAGGTCAACGCGATCGTCGACGAGGTCGAGGACAAGATGCGTCTGGCCGGGTACAAACCGGCCCGCCGGGAGGGCACCCGGGAGGGACGCTGGACGCTGCTGGACTACGTCGACATCGTCGTGCACATCCAGCACCAGGACGAGCGCGACTTCTATGCCCTCGAACGCCTGTGGAAGGACTGCCCGCTGGTGCCGATCGACCTGAGCGGTGAGCCGGCGCCGGGAGAGGACGCCTCGTGAGGGTGCGCAGGCTCATCCTGCTGCGACACGGCCAGACCGAGTTCAACGCCGGTAGCCGGATGCAGGGCCAGCTGGACACCGTGTTGAGCGATCTGGGCCGCGCCCAGGCGGCGGCCGCGGCGGAGGTGCTGCGTAAGCGGCACCCGCTGCTGATCGTCTCCTCGGACCTGTGGCGGGCCTACGACACCGCCACCGTGCTGGCCGAACACAACGGGTTGAAGGTCCGCGTGGACACCCGACTGCGGGAGACCCATCTCGGTGACTGGCAGGGGCTGACCCACGAAGAGGTCGATGCCACCACCCCTGGGGCCCGGCTGGCCTGGCGTGATGACGCTCGCTGGGCGCCTCACGGCGGAGAGAGCCGAATCGACGTGGCCGAGCGCAGCGTTCCGCTGGTGCAGGAGCTGGTGGCCGGAGAGCCGGCGTGGGGGAGCGCCGAGCACGCCGATCAGCCGGTGGTGCTCGTGGCCCACGGTGGGCTTATCGCCGCCCTGACCGCGGCGCTGCTGCGGCTGCCGGTCGAGAACTGGCCCGCTTTGGGCGGAATGGCCAACGCCAGCTGGACCCAGCTCAGCGGGTACTCCGGTGGGCCGGAACCCGACGACGCCTTCGACGACGTGCGTTGGCGCCTCGATGTCTGGAACGCCTCGGCGCAGGTGGCCGGCGATGTCCTCTGATCCGCAGACGCCCGCCCAGGCACGCCCCACGCTGCTGGTGTTTGCCGATTCGCTGTCCTACTACGGACCGACCGGAGGCCTGCCCGCCGACCACCCGCGGATCTGGCCGAACATCGTTGCACAGCAACTCGACTGGGATGTCGAGCTGATCGGCCGGATCGGTTGGACCAGCCGTGACGTGTGGTGGGCGTCCACTCAGGACCCGCGCGCGTGGGCTGCTCTGCCCCGGGCCGGCGCCGTCATCTTCGCCACCAGCGGGATGGACTCGTTGCCGTCGGTGTGGCCGACGGCGCTGCGCGAGTTGATCCGCTACGTGCGGCCGTCGTGGCTGCGGCGGTGGGTCCGTGACGGCTACGGCTGGCTGCAGCCCCGGTTCTCCCCGATGGCGCGGGCTGCACTGCCGCCGCACCTCACCGTCAGCTACCTCGAGATGACACGGGGCGCAATCGATTTCAACCGGCCGGGGATCCCCATTGTGGCCTCACTGCCGTCGGTGCACATCGCCGAAACCTACGGCCGCGCCCACCAGGGGCGGGAGCCCACGGTGCGGGCCATCACCGCCTGGGCGCAGGAATACGACGTTCCCCTGGTGGACCTCAAGGAGGCGGTTGCCGATGAGGTGTTGAGCGGCAGGGCCAACCCCGACGGCATCCACTGGAACTTCGAAGCGCACCGGGCGGTCGCCGACCTGATGCTCAAGGCGCTGGCCGAGGCCGGCGTCCCCGGCCCGGCGGCATGAGCGGGCGATGAGCGTCGTCGTCGTCACCGACTCGTCGGCGTGCCTACCGGTCGAGCTGCGTGAGCACTGGGGTATTCGCACCGTCCCGCTGCACATCCTGCTCGACGGAGCCGACCTGCGCGACGGTGTCGACGAGGTGCCCGCGGACATCTATGCGCGTGAGCGCGTCACCACCTCCGGTGCGGGCCCGGAGGAATTGACCGAGGCCTACCGGAATGCGCTCGCCCACAGCGCCGGTTCCGGAGTGCTGGCGGTGCACATCTCCTCGGCACTGTCCGGGACCTTCGGTACCGCCCAGCAGGCCGCCTCCGAGTTCGGTCCCGCGGTACGGGTGATCGATTCGAGATCGGCGGCGATGGGCACCGGGTTCGCGGCATTGGCTGCCGCCCGGGCTGCGGCCGTCGGCTCCGATCTGCAGGGCGTAGCCGCCGCGGCAGAGGCGGCGGTCCAACGTGGCCACGCCTACATGGTGGTGCAGCGGTTGGACAATCTGCGGCGCAGCGGCCGGATCGGCAGCGCGGCGGCCTGGCTGGGGACCGCACTGTCGCTCAAGCCCCTGCTTGCGATCGACGACGGCAAGCTCGTTTTGGCGCAGCGCATCCGCACCGTCGGCAAAGCCGTGACCGCAATGATCGACCGCGTCCATGACGTGGTCGGGGATCGATCGGCCGCGCTGGCGGTGCATCACGTGGCCAATCCGCAGGGAGCCCGCGACGTCGCCGATGCCTTGGCGCAGCGTCTGCCGGTCTGTGCGCCGGCCGTCATCACGGATTTATGTCCCACGCTGGCCCTGCATGTGGGCGCCGGTGCGGTCGCGGTCTGCGTCGACGTCGATCCGGGGAACAGCTGAGCGCCGGCCCCGGCACCTCGAGTTCAGCACCGACCGCCGGACTTCAGTAGCATTGCCGCTGATGCACGCTCTGGGAAGTTTCGTCCGATTCGGTGCAGTGGTCATCGTGGCAGCGCTGGCGCTGTCCGGCTGCAGCAGTAGTGGCAGTCCGGGTTCGTCGTCCGAGGAGTCGGCTGCTCCCGAGACGTCGTGGACACGGCCCGACGCGCCGCCGGACCCGCTCACGTTGCTACGCGCCGCTGACCTCGCCGTTTCCCAGGTCCCCGAAAGCGTGTTGACGTTCATCGAGAGCCAGACCAGCGACGCCGGCACCTGGAAGGTCAGGGTGGTCACGGCGGACGGCACCGAACATCAGCTCAAGATCGCCTCCGACGGGGTGACGGTGCTGGTCGGCCCTGACACCACCGACGACAACGACGCCGACAAGGCCAAACGGCGCGCCAATGTCGACGGCGCCCACCTGGACTACCACGCAGCCGTGGACCGAGTACTGCGCGCAGTGCCCAACAGTTCGATCACCCAACTGAGCCTGCTCGACATGAACGGCACCGTTGTCTGGGAAGCCGACGTGTGGGACGACGAACTGGCCGAGCGAGAACTCACGCTGGACGCGGCGACGGGCACCGTCACCGGCAACCGCCAGGTCTGACTCGGCGGTCAGCGCCCGCCGGAGCGTCCGGTGATCGGCGGCAGGTCTGCCAGGGTGACGATGCCCGGCCCGGCGGCGACCACCGCCGGCACGGCATTGGTCACCGGCATTGCCGTGTAGATCGAGCCCAACCCGTTGAAGTTCGGCTCGCTCCAGTCCTTGGGCGGCAGGCAGTTGATCACGGTGCGCATGTTCGGCAGCCCGAACACCTGGATCACGTGGCCGTGCGCCACCGGCTTGGGCGGCGTGACCTGATTGCCCATGATCCAGTTGAAGCCGACGCTGACCACATTGCGGTCGCCCACCCAGCCGCGGTGGTAACCGAAGACACTGCCCACCGTGCCGGCCGGAATCTTCATAAAGCCCAGATCGCTGTCGCCGGTCGCGGCGGTGAACTGCACATCGAAGGTGATGCGGTCCAACTGTGCGCCGATCGCATCGGCCATCATCGCCGCGGACTCGGCGAAGACCTCGCTCTCGACGCGGACGCTTTCGGCCAGCCCGGGGGTGTCGGGATCCTGCGCGAAACCCATGGCCGCCATGGTGGCCGCCGACTCATACGTCGAGCAGTCCACCGATTCGGTGATCCGGATCTCATCGACCCGCTCGCATGCCCCGGACAGCACCATGCCGACCATGTTGGTCAGACCCGGGTGCGCGCCACTACCGAACATGGTGGAATTGCCGGCCCGGCAGGCGTCTTCGATGCGCTTGCGGTCCTGCGCGCTCTGCTTGCCGCCGGTGATCCAGGCCGCGGTCGAGCACACGTTGACGCCGGCCTCCAGCAACCGGACCAACTCGTCGATGCTCGGCCACAACGGGTTGTAGCAGCAGGCGTCCGGGCGCAGTGCGAGCAGAGCGTCGATGTCGTTGGTGGCGGTGACCCCGGTGGCCTCCGGCCATCCCGCGAGCTCGGCGGCGTCCACGCCGATCTTGTCTTTGCCATGGGCGTAGACGCCGACCAGCTCCATGTCGGGCCTACCGATGATGGCGTGCAGTGACCGCTGCCCGATGTTTCCGGTGGTCCATTGGATGACGCGAAGTGGGCGGTCGGTAGTGGGCATCATGCTCCTCGGTGACGGGTGTATCCCCATTATTGGGGTGCGGCCCACGAGCGTTTGTGGCAGCCTCGATCGGCGTGACCGGCACCGTATCTCAAACCCTGACCGTGCGGACCGCCACCGATGACGATTGGCCTGCGATGGCAGTGCTGGGCGCCGTCGGCTTCGGTGAGGACTGGGACGCCGAGTCGATGGCCGCCTGGCGAACCCTGACCACCCCCGACAGTTCCCTGGTGGCCTGCGACGGCGACACCGTCATCGGCATGTCGGGCTATCTCCATATGGAGCTGACCGTGCCCGGTGGGGCGGTGTTGCCGGCGGCGGGGATCAGTTACGTCGTGGTGTCGCCGACCCACCGGCGTCGTGGTGTTCTGCGCTTGATGTACGACGAACTGCACCGGCGCATCGCCGATTCGGGCTATCCGATTGCGGCGCTGACGGCCAGCGAGGGCGGCATCTACGGGCGGTTCGGTTACGGCCCGGCGACCATCGATCACCAGCTCACCATCGACCGGAGGTTCGCCGAGCTGCACGCGGACGCACCCGATCCCGGTGGGGTACGGCTGGTCAAGGCCGCCGACAGCGGCAACGAGTTCGCGGCGATCTACCAGCGGTGGCGCCGGCACGTCCCGGGGGCTTTGGCTCGCCCCCAGGCGCTCTGGGACGACCTGCTTGCCGACCGGGAGAACACCCGCGAGGGCGGCACCGAGTGGTTCGCGATGCTCCACCCCGACGGCTATGTGCTCTACCGTGCACACGGCGAACATCCAAAAACGGTGCGAGTCAGTGAATTCCGCGCTGTCACACCTGCCGCCCATGCCGCCTTGTGGCGCGCCCTGCTCGGGTTGGACCTGATGGGCAAGATCGTCATCGAGACCTTCCCCGACGACCCGATGCCGTACCTGCTGAGCGACTCCCGGCTGGCCACCACCACGGGGCGCCTCGACGCGTTGTGGTTGCGGATGATGGACATCCCCACGGTGCTGAAGGCACGCCGCTACGGCCCGGACGTGCCGACCTTGTCCGTCGTGATCGCGGTGCACGACGGATTCCGCGGCGACGGTGGACGATTCGCGCTAACCATCAGAGAGGGAGTCGCCGACTGCGTACCGACCGAGGCCGAGGCCGAGGTTGATCTTGGCCTGGATGTCCTGTGCAGCCTGTACTTGGGCGCCCATCGTGCGACGTCGCTGGCCGCGGCGGGCAGATTGCGCTGTCGCGACGACGCCCTGGTACGCCGACTGGACGCCGCTTTTGTCAGCGATGTCGGCGCCCAGATCGGCTACCACTTCTGAGGGCTACAGCTTGGCCAGGCCGTAGCCGCCCACGTTGTCGATCAGGACGCGCAGCTGGTCCTGCGAAGACCCCAGGGTGTGCTCGATCGCGGTGAGTCGGGCCGCGTAGTGGCCGACCGGGTATTCCCAGGTCACCCCGATCCCGCCGTGCAGCTGGATGGCCTCCTGGGCGATATGCCGCCCGGACCGGCCGACCTGCAGCTTGGCACGGGCGGCGATCAGCGGGTCGTAGTTGTCGTCGGCGAGCGACATCGCCGCGTACATGCTCATGCTGCGCGCGAGCTCCAGGGACACGTACATGTCGGCGGCCCGCTGGGTCAGGGTCTGGAACGTATTGAGGGTGACCCCGAACTGCTTGCGCGTCTTGAGGTAGTCGGAGGTCAACCGCAAGGACTCTTCCATGGCCCCGACCGCCTCGGCGCACAGTGCCGAGGAGATCCGGATGAGTGCGCGTTCGATTGCCGCTGTGGCGTCGGTCGGCTCGCCGAGCGCGGTGGCCGGGGTGTCGGCGAGGTCGATCTGGGCGCCGCGCTGACCGTCGAACGTCCGGTAGCCATGGCGGGTCAGGCCGTCGGCGCCGCCGTCGACCAGGAACAGGCCCGTCCCGCCGTCCGGCAACGCGGCGCTGACCACCAGGGTGTCGGCGCGATCTCCGGTCAGGACCGGGTTCTTGCGTCCGCTCAGCCGCCACGAGTCGCCCTGTGGGACGGCGGTTGTGGTTACCACGGGAGTGGTGCCGCGCATCCCGGGTTCGGTGTGGGCGAAGGCCAGGACGTGGTCCCCTTCGGCTACGGAGTCAAGCAGTGCACGCTGCTGCGCGTCACCGCGCTCGACGATCAGCGCGCCCGGTCCGAGCGCGCCGTGCACGACGGGTTCCGGGGCCAGCCGGCGACCGATCTCGGTGAGCACCACCATGACCTCCAGCGGGCCCGACTCCTCCGGGTCGAAACCCAGACCGAGAATGCCCACCTCTGCCAGCTGTTTCCATACCTCGGGGTTGAAGCCGGGTTCGGTCTCGATGACCTTGTTGCGGGTCTCGGTGTCGTAGCCCGACAACATCGAACGTGTGGTGTCGCGCAGCAGAACCTGCTCGTCGCTGAGTTGAAAGTCCATGGCCGTCATACCTCCTAAAGGCCGAGAATGGTCGACGCGATGATGGTGCGCTGAACCTCGTTGCTACCGCCGTAGATCGAGGTCTTGCGGTAGTTCAGGTACCTCGGTGCCGCATCCTGTGCCCAGGCGGGCGTGCCGATGCCGTCTCCCACCTCGAACGGCAGGGCGTCCGGGCCGGCCAGTTCCACGAACAGCTCGGTAGCAGTCTGCTGCAGCTGACTGCCCCGCAACTTGAGCACCGACGAGGCCGGGCTCGGCTTGCCGTCGGCAGAACCGCTGGACACGCGCATCTGGGTGAGCTCCAGCGCCAACAGATCGTTTTCGAGTTCGGCGACCCGCGCGGCGAACAGCGGATCATCGAGTGCTCCCAGCGCCTTGGCGCGTTCCTTGAGTTCGGCCACGCGCACCTTGGTGTGAGTCACCCCGGCGATCCCGGTCCGCTCATTGCCCAGCAGGAACTTCGCGTAGGTCCAGCCGTGGTTCTCCTCGCCGACCAGCTGGTCAGCGGGCACCCGCACGTCGGAGAAGAACACCTCGTTGACTTCGTAGCCGCCGTCGATCAGCTTGATCGGCCGCATCGTGACACCCGGAGTGTCGACACGGAACAGCAGGAAGGAGATACCGGCCTGCTTCTTGGGTGCCTGCGGATCGGTGCGTACCAGGCAGAAGATCCAGTCGGCGTACTGGCCGAGCGTGGTCCAGGTCTTCTGGCCGTTGACGATGTAGCTGTCACCGTCGCGCACCGCCGTGGTGCGCAGGCCGGCCAGGTCGGAGCCGGCTTCGGGCTCGGAAAAGCCCTGGCACCACCAGATGTCCAGGTTGGCGGTGGCGGGTAGGAAGCGTTCCTTGATCTCCTGGGAACCGAACTCCGCGATCACCGGGCCGACCATCTTGGCGTTGAAGGTCAGCGGTTCGGGCACCGAGGCCAGGCTCATCTCGTCGTGCCAGATCTGGTGCTGGGTCGGTGTCCAGTCCTTGCCGCCCCACTCGACCGGCCAGTTCGGTACTGCAAGCCCGTTGGCGTTGAGGATCCGCTGGGTGGTGACGATGTCGTCAGGGAAGATCGAATGGCCGGCATGACTGCGTTCGCGGATGTCAGCGGGGATCTCGGTGGTGAAGAAAGTCCGCATTTCATCGCGGAATGCGGCCTCCTCCGTGGTCAATGCCAGTCTCACGTCGACCTCCCGGTTGGTTGGGTGAACTCACGGTTGGTATGCACCCTAATCGGCTCTCCCACGGTGCCGCGGGGGAGGGCTTGCCGCGCGTGGCTGCCCCCAACCCGGTGGTTTGCGCACAGTCGCCGGTTGATCCACAGACCGCTTCGGATCGGCCGCTGGACGAGCTGCTCCGACGGTCCCGGCACCTACCGTCGGCGCATGGCAACAGAACTACCCGGTGAGCGGCTGCAGCGTCGGCTCGGCCTGCTGGCGGAACCCGAGCACGGTGAACACCTCGCCGAGGCCGATGACGAAGCCGACGCGAATTCGTTGCTGCCGCGCTGGCTGCCCGATGGTGCTGCCGATGCGGGCTGGCTGGCCGCAGTGCGGGCCGACCCGGGCCGGGCCGGGGCGATGGCCTTGGCGCTGATCGCCGCGGTGGCGGTGCTCATCACGGTCTTCACCGTGCTGCGAGATAAGCCCGCGCCGGTGACCAGCGCCAAACTGCCTCCAGTGGAGATGGTTGCGACCGCCAGCCCGCCCGCCGAGGAGGCGGCCGACGTCGCCGCGGCTGCGTCCGCTGAGCAGGTCGTGGTCAGCGTGGTCGGTTTGGTGCACAAGCCGGGGTTGGCGACGTTGCCGCCCGGATCCCGTATCGCCGATGCACTGAGCGCGGCCGGAGGTGCCCTCGATGGCGCGGACACCATCGGCTTGAACCTGGCCCGGCCCCTGGCCGACGGTGAACAGATCGTGGTCGGGCTGGCCCCGCCGGCGGGGCCGCCGGTATTGGGCAGCTCGATCGGGGCAGGGACGCCGGCTGCAGAGGCGCCCCGCACCAGCACCGCGCCCGCCGAGCCCACTTCCGCTGACCGACATGAGCCGGTCAACCTCAACACCGCCACGGTGGAGCAGCTCGATGCCCTGCCCGGGGTGGGGCCGGTGACCGCGGCGGCGATCGTGGCCTGGCGCGACACTCATGGCAAGTTCACCCGGGTCGACCAGCTCGGGGACGTCGACGGGATCGGCCCGGCGCGGCTGGACAAGCTGCGCGCCCTGGTTCGTGTCTAGGGGTGACGCCGCCAGCCGCCACACCGGACCAGGCCACCCGGCTCGATATCCGGCTGGTACCGGCGGCCCTGGCCGGCTGGCTTGTCACCGCGGCCGGCATCCAATGGCGAATCGGCGCGGCACTGGCCGTTCTGTGCGCCCTGCTGGGTGCCAGCGCCGTCGCGGTACGCCGGCACGGTGGGCGGATCGGGAGACCCCGCCTGCGCCTGGCCGGTGCCGTGGCTGCCGCGGCGTCGTTGACAGGAATGGGCTTCGGGTGGGCCGTCGCGCTGCGTACCGCGGCCGTTGACCAACACCCGATCAGCGCGGTGTTCGGCACTACGGTGTCGGTGACAGTCACTCCGACCGAGAGTCCGCTGGCGGCCGGGGCCCGGCGGGTGATGTTCCGCGCCACCCTGCGCCGTGTCGACGATGCCGCTGCCACCGGCCGGGTCGTGGTGTTCGCCTCCGGTTCGGATTTCGGTGAGGTGATGGTCGGTCAGTCGACGGCGTTTCGCGCCCGCGTCTCCCGCCCGGCCCGCCGTGACCTGACGGTGGCGGTGCTCACGGCAAGCGGGGCCGCGGTGCGCGGCCCGCCCGGAGCGGTGGCACGGGCAGCGCATCGGGTCCGGACCCGGTTCGCGGACGCCGCTGCGCGAGTACTACCCACCGAGCAGGCCCGGCTGCTGCCCGCCTTGGTGCTCGGCGATACCACGGCGATCACCGCCGCCACCGGGCGCGACTTTCGGGCCGCGGGGCTCACACACCTGATGGCGGTCTCCGGCGCCAACGTGACGATCGTCTGTGGCGCGGTGTTGTTCTCCGCGCGGCTGATCGGCCCACGCATGGCGGCAGTGTTGGCCGCTGGAACGCTGGTGGCATTCGTGATCGTCGTCCAGCCGACGGCCAGTGTGTTGCGGGCGGCGGTGATGGGCGCAGTCGCCCTGCTGGGCGTGCTCTCCGCGCGCAGTCGTCAGGCGGTGCCGAGCCTGGCTGCCAGTGTGCTGGTGCTGCTGGCGTTGGCCCCACACCTGGCCGTCGATGTCGGGTTCGCGCTGTCGGTGGTCGCCACCGCGGCACTGGTGCTGATCGCTCCGGTGTGGACAAGTCGGTTGGTGGCCCGCGGGTGGCCCCGGCCAATTGCCGCCGCGCTCTGCGTTGCCTGGGCCGCCAATCTGGTCACCGCGCCCCTGATCGCCGGCATCTCCGGCAGGCTCAGTCTGGTCAGCACTGCGGCCAACCTGGCGGTGGCGGCACTGGTCGCACCGATCACGGTGCTGGGCAGCGCCGCCGCGGTGCTGTGCGTGTGGTGGCCGACGGGTGCGGACCTGCTGATTCGCTTCACCGGACCCGAACTGTGGTGGGTGTGCCGCGTCGCGCAGTGGGCGGGGGCGGTTCCGGCCGCCACCGTTGCGGTGCCTGCGGGCGCGGCCGGAGTAGCCGGGGTCGGCGTCGGTGCCGTCCTCGTGGTGGTGAGTTGGCGATGGCCCTGGTGCCGCCGGGTGCTGGCGGGGCTGACGCTGTGCCTGCTGGCGTGGTCTGCCGCTGAGATGTTGACCGCGTGGGCGGGTGTCGGCGCACCGTGACACGATTGCCGGGTGGGCCAATCGGTTTCGCCGTTGCATCTGATCCTCGGGGATGAGGAACTGCTGGTCGAACGGGCCGTGGGCCAGGTGGTGGCCGCGGTGCGCGCGCAGGCCGGCAGCATCGACATTCCGGTGGACCGGCTGCGGGCCGGTGAGGTCGAGGCGGGAGAGCTCGCTGAGCTGCTCAGTCCGTCGCTGTTCGCCGACGAGCGGGTGGTGGTGCTTGAGGCGGCGGCGGAGGCGGGCAAGGACGCCGTCGCGCTGATCGCAGCCACCGCCGAGGACGTTCCGCTGGGCACGGTTCTGGTGGTGGTGCACTCCGGCGCGGGGCGGGCCAAGGCGCTGGCCGGACAATTGCGCGAACTCGGCGCGCAGGTACACGCCTGCGCCCGCATCACCAAAGCCTCGGAGCGCGCCGACTTCGTCCGGGCCGAGTTCCGCGGCCTCAAGGTCCGAGTCGATGACGCCTGCGTGACGGCGCTGCTGGACGCAGTGGGCTCAGACATCCGTGAGCTGGCGTCGGCGTGCTCGCAGCTGGTCGCCGACACCGGTGGGCACGTCGATGCCGTGGCGGTCCGCCGCTACCACAGCGGCAAAGCCGAGGTGAAAGGGTTTGACGTGGCCGATCGGGCCGTCGTCGGCGACGTCGCCGGTGCCACCGAGGCGCTGCGCTGGGCGATGATCCGCGGGGAACCGCATGTGGTGTTGGCCGACGCGCTGGCCGAGGCGGTACACACCATTGCCCGGGTGCGCGCCAAGTCCGGCGATCCCTACCGGTTGGCCGGTGAATTGGGGATGCCGCCCTGGCGGGTGCAGAAGGCACAGAAGCAGTGCCGATACTGGTCGCCGGAGTCCGTTGCCGCCGCGGTGCGGCTGGTGGCGGCCCTCAACGCCGACGTCAAGGGCGCCGCGGCCGATGCCGACTATGCATTGGAGGCCGCGGTCCGCGGGGTGGCCGAGCTGGCCGCCCACTGATCGGCGGCCAACACAAAAGCCCCTGTTCGCCGAGGCAATCAGGGGCCGGTGTGTGCGGATAACCCGCTGCGTCAGAGCTGGTTGAGCGCCTTCGCCAATGCCGACTTCTTGTTGGCGGCCTGGTTCTTGTGGATGACGCCCTTGGTGGCCGCCTTGTCCAGCTTCCGGCTGGTCGCGACCAGCAACTCGCCGGCCTTGTCCTTGTCGCCGGCTGCGGCGGCCTCGCGGAAGGCACGGATCGCGGTGCGCACCGCCGACTTCACCGACTGGTTGCGCAGCCGGGCCTGCTCGTTGGTCCGGTTGCGCTTCACCTGCGACTTGATGTTGGCCACGGAGTAATTCCTTCGCAAAAGCTTGAGTTGGGTTTGCCTCCCGACGCGGGAGCAACAGCTGTTCAGGGTAGCAGCAGGTCTGGCAACTCCCCAACTCGCCTCAGCGGCGGGCGGTCACCTCCACGCGATGCAAGTCATTGCCCAGCTCGATCGGGCCGTCGAACTCCGCTGCGGCCAGCGCCCGCCACTGCTCCTCCTGGCCGGGCACCAGGGCGGGCACGTAATGGGTCAGCACCAGGGTGCCCACGCCCGCCCGGCTGGCGGTTTCGGCAGCTTGAGCCACCGACGAGTGGTAGTCGCAGATGTCGCGGATCCGCTGTTGGGGCAGTGCCTCGATGAGGTCGTTGCGGATCACGGTGTGCACCAGGGCGTCGGCGCCGGCGGCCAGTTCATCGAGCCCAGCACAGGGCACGGTGTCGCCGGCCATCACCACCGAGGCGGTCCCGTCATCATCGGTGTGCTCGATCCGGAACCCGATGGTCGGCGTCACCGGACGGTGGTCGGTGGGGGCCACCGAGATCCGCACTCCACCGCGATCCCACACCTGGCCCTCGGTGTACTCCTGCACGTCGACCGGTGGTGGGGCGTTCAGATCGTCGTGATGGGCAATGCGGTAGCCGATGTCGCGGCTGAATACGCGCAGGGTCGCCTCCACGACCTCGGCCGTGCCGGGTGGTCCGATGATCGGCAGCGGGGGCGCGTCGGGGGTGAAGGTGGTGACCCATCGGGTGATCAGCAGGTCGCCCAGATCGGCAATGTGGTCGCTGTGCAGGTGCGTGAGCAGCAGCGCCGACAGGCCGCTGGCGCCGGCTCCCGCTGCCGCCAGACGTTGCAAGACCCCCCGTCCGCAGTCGACCAGCAATTGCTGGCCGCCGGCTCGGATCAGGGTCGACGGTCCGGCACGGTTCGGGTCGGGGATCGGGCTTCCGGTCCCCAGCAGGGTGATCTCGATGGTCATGACGTCACATATGCCACAGAAGTGGGTCCGATACCAGGCGATCGGCGGAGTTTTGTTTTCGGCGCCCCCTGTTCTGCCAAATGGCCTAGCCTGGTGTGAAGCAGATCACTGCGGCGGGAGGCTTCGATGCGGATCGCGGATGTATTGCGGAACAAGGGTGCGGCGGTGGTGACGATTCACCCCGATGCCACGGTCATGGAGTTACTCGCCGGCCTGGCGGAGCACAACATCGGAGCCATGGTGGTGATCGGAGGCGACGGGCTCGAAGGGCTGGCCTCCGAACGTGACGTGGTGCGCCAGCTGCACGTCCACGGCGCCAGCCTGCTGGCCCGGCCGGTCTCGGCGATCATGACCCGGCTCGTGGCGACCTGCAGCAAGACCGACTCCGCCGATGACGTCAGCATGCTGATGACCGAGCAGCGTGCCCGTCACATACCGGTGCTCGAGAACGGTCGACTGGCCGGGATCGTCAGCATCGGCGACGTCGTCAAGTCGCGGATGGAGGAGTTGCAGGCCGAGCACGCCGCGCTGCGTTCCTACATCAGCCAGGGCTAGTCAGCTCCACGAGTAATCGCAGCGCAGTCGGCCGGCGACCACCTCGAAGACCGGGCGGGCCAGGATCGCGCCCTCGCGACGAATCGATTCCTCGGGCACATCGAGAACCCGGTCGAGCCGCACCCAGCTGAGTCGTTGGGATTCGTCCCAGCTTCCGGCGCCGATGCCGACCCAGTTCGTATCCTCGGCATGCCGTTCTTGGCTGGACAGCATCAGGCCCAACAGGGTGTCGCGGTCGCGTCCGACCACCAACACCGGTCGGTCTTTGCCCTGGTCGGGTTCGTCCTCGTAGGCCACCCAGGTCCAGACGATCTCGCCGGGGTCGGCGCGGCCGTTGAGGTCAGGGGCGTAGCTGATCCGGCGTGCACGGTGCGCGGTGGGAACGCTGTTCTGGGTCACGGGGCGCCCCGCGGGGATCGATGCCGGCTCGGCCGAGGAGCCGTTGAGGATCTCCAGTCCCATCTTGATGCCCTGTTCGATGCCGCGCTGGATGCGCTGCTGCACCGCCGGCGCCTGCTCGAGTTGCCGGATGATCCGGGGGGCTTCGTTGAACACCAGGTTCTCGGCAAACCGTTGCACCGTCTCCCATGGGGTCTTCCGCGGGGAAGCCATGTCCGCAGCATAGGCGACGCGCGTGCGAGCCAGTCATCTATTGATATGTGCGCACCGGGAAAACGCCGAAAACTGTTCGAAAACTGATGTGGCGCTTGCATTGTCCCTAGAGGCAGATCGGCGTAACGTTGCCAGAACAGCTGTTCACATACGGGGGCATTGCTCATTCTTCACCGCCAGTGGAGCGAGGCCATGAATCAACGGGACAACATTCGAGGTCGGATCGCCGCCGGGGCCACAACCCTGGCCGTCCTTTCGGTCGTGGCCATGGGAGTGGTGGGTATCTCCGACCAGGCCGACCGTGCCGCCCAGCGCGACATCATCCTGGTCGGCGCGGCCGACTGGGCCCAGCAAGACCTCATCGACGTGCCGGTGGGCAGCGATCACGACCATTTCCTCAACGACGTCGCGTTGCAGCAGAGCGCCTACTCGTGGGCGCTTGAACCCCTGCCCAACGGTGGCTTCGGGCTGGCCGATGACGCACTGCTGTTCGACGGCAACGCCGACGTCCTCGACCAGGCATTGGTGCAGGCTCAGCTGGATCAGCTGCTGGGGGCGGGCCAGGGCGGTGATGCCGGCGGCGACGCCATACTCAGCGGCCAGCAACTCTTCGACGATCTCAGCGGCATCGCAATCCCACCGGGCCCTGTCCTGAGTGTCGACGTAACGAACCTGATCGATCCCGGCGCCTACGCAGGTATGGGCGGCTTCGGGGAAACCGTGTGGTCAGTGCCGGGTGACCTGATGCAGGCCGCCTGGGCTGATCTGTTCGGCATGTTCAGCCTCGCCGATGTGGCGCCGTAAGCGGGTGGCCGGCGCGTCGGTAAGTGAACCTTGCGTTTAATCACAGACTTCCGTTAGATTTAATGACGCTTGCAGCAACGCTGCTGGGGGGAATGTCCGGCGGTGGTTGGGGAACCGGCCGTCGGAAAGTGAATGTGAACGTCCTGGGGGGGATGGCTATGCGAAAGATAGACGCGCTGAGCGGCCTTGTCGTCGGTGTGGCACTCGCGGTGGCGCCGGTGGCGGTCGCCGACGGCGACTCGGCCGGTGCGGACTTCAGCTGGGTGCTGGAAGGTCAGATCCAGTCAATGAACTTCTTGTTCGAGTCGCAGGCCACCCTGGCCGGCGTCGCCGACAAGGTCATCGATGTCTCGGACGCCAACCCATTTCTCACCATCGCCCAAGAAGACGTCAACGCCGAGTTGGGCGCCATGCTCTACGGCATCAACTGGGAAGACGAGATTTCTGCGGAACCGGGCGCGTACAGCCTGTTCAACGGTGCGTTGACGCAGTTCATCGACAGCAACAACGTGCTGCTGTTCGCGATCCTCAACGGCGGCGACCAGATCGACTTCGAGGATGCCGCTGACTACTTGTTCGGATCGGATGCCGCGATAGCCGCCGGTCTGGCCGGCGACAGTGCCTGGGAAGACGCTGCTCTCTTCTTCCAGGCGGGCCTCGCCGACATCGGCGGTTACTTCGCGATCGACGTGTAATCGGCGCCCGGAAACGCAAACCCCTGGAGCAGAGCCTCCGGGGGTTTCGTTTTGACCCCACCGCCTCGCTACCCTGACTAGGCAGTACGCACACCACCGCACCCGTTCACCAGGAGATTCCCATCAGCAGTTTCGCCGACCAGACATTCACCGCGCCGGCGCAGATTCGGAACTTCTGCATCATCGCCCACATCGACCACGGCAAATCCACCTTGGCCGACCGGATGCTGCAGCTCACCGGCGTGGTCGACGACCGATCGATGCGGGCCCAGTACCTGGACCGGATGGACATCGAACGGGAACGCGGCATCACCATCAAGGCGCAGAACGTTCGGCTGCCCTGGACTGTCCAGGACCGCCCTGACACGGCCGCAGGTCAAGGTCCCGCGGCCGGCGACTACGTGCTGCACCTGATCGACACTCCCGGTCACGTCGACTTCACCTACGAGGTATCCCGAGCACTTGAGGCCTGCGAGGGCGCAATCCTGCTGGTCGATGCTGCGCAGGGCATCGAGGCGCAGACCCTGGCCAACCTGTACCTGGCGTTGGATCGCGAGCTGACCATCATCCCGGTGCTCAACAAGATCGACTTGCCCGCCGCCGACCCCGAGCGTTACGCCGCCGAGCTGGCCCACATCATCGGATGCGAGCCCGAAGACGTACTGAAGGTGTCCGGCAAGACCGGCGAGGGAGTGGCTGAACTGCTCGACGAAGTGGTCAGGCAGGTGCCGCCGCCCACCGGCGACGCCGACGGGCCGACCCGGGCCATGATTTTCGACTCCGTCTACGACATCTACCGCGGTGTGGTGACCTACGTCCGTGTCGTGGACGGCAGAATCACCCCGCGCGAGAAGATCGCGATGATGTCCACCGGCGCCACCCATGAGTTGCTCGAAGTCGGCATCGTCTCCCCGGAGCCCAAGCCCACCAAGGGCCTGGGCGTCGGCGAGGTGGGCTACCTCATCACCGGCGTGAAGGACGTGCGCCAGTCCAAGGTCGGCGACACCGTCACCACCGCCCGGGGCGGCGCCACCGAGGCGCTCACCGGATACCGGGAGCCCAAGCCGATGGTCTACTCCGGGCTGTACCCGGTAGACGGGTCCGATTACCCCAACTTGCGTGAGGCCTTGGACAAGCTACAGCTCAACGACGCCGCCCTGACCTACGAGCCGGAAACCTCGGTGGCCTTGGGCTTCGGATTCCGCTGTGGCTTCCTGGGATTGCTGCACATGGAGATCACCCGGGAACGGCTGGAACGCGAGTTCAACCTCGACCTGATCTCCACCTCGCCCAACGTCGTCTACCGAGTGACCGCCGAGGACGGTAGCGAGATCATCGTCACCAACCCGTCGGACTGGCCCGAGGGCAAGATCCGAACCGTCTACGAGCCCGTCGTCAAGACCACGGTTATCGCGCCGAGCGAGTTCGTCGGCACGATCATGGAGCTGTGCCAGTCGCGGCGCGGCGAGCTCGGTGGCATGGACTATCTCTCGCCGGAACGCGTCGAACTGCGCTACACGATGCCGCTGGGAGAGATCATCTTCGACTTCTTCGACTCCCTGAAGTCACGCACTCGGGGCTACGCCAGCCTGGACTACGAGGAGGCCGGCGAGCAGGAGGCCGACCTGGTCAAGGTGGACATCCTGCTGCAGGGCGAGGCCGTGGACGCGTTCAGCGCGATCGTGCACAAGGACTCGGCATCGGCTTACGGCAACAAGATGACCACCAAGCTCAAGGAACTGATCCCGCGTCAGCAGTTCGAAGTCCCGGTGCAGGCGGCGATCGGCTCGAGAATCATTGCCCGCGAGAACATCCGGGCCATCCGTAAGGATGTCTTGTCCAAGTGCTACGGCGGTGACATCACCCGTAAGCGCAAGCTGCTGGAAAAGCAGAAAGAGGGCAAGAAGCGGATGAAGACCATCGGTCGGGTCGACGTCCCGCAGGAGGCGTTCGTCGCGGCACTGTCCACCGACAGCGGGGGCTCTGCCGGGGATAAGGCCAAGAAGTAGTGGCCGCCCGGGCAGGCGCAGTCGCGGCGGGCGTGGCGGCGATCTCGTTGCTCACCGGTGGCTGCACCACGGTGGTCGCTGGGACCGTGCGTCCCGCACCGGGATTGGCGCCAACGCCGGTGGAGGGAATGGCGGTTCGGCAGGTTCTGCTCGACGACTCCGAGTTGTCGAAGTTGACTGGTCAGCCGTTCCACAGCGACCCCTCGCTTCCGCCGCGGTACGGCGGGCTGGACGACCTGCCCGACGCCTGGGAGTCCGCGGATCCGCCGGACTGTGTGGGCGCAGCGGTGGGCGGCCAGCGCAGCGTGTACAGCGCTGCCAGTGTGCGCGACGTCGCCCACGAGTTCTGGGACAGCGCCAGCGACGAGGACTCATCGCTGACCGGGGTCGCCGAGGCGGTGATCGCGCTGGCCAGCGCCTCAGACGCCGACGCGCTGTTCGAGAAGTTCGCCGATCAGTGGAAAAGTTGCGACGGGGTGGTGGTGACCCGAGACGGCGGCACGGACAGCGAGGCCAGCGGTGAGATCACCGATGTCTCCGATCAGGACTCGGTGCTCGTGGCCACCGTGCGGACCAGTGTCGACGACGATGCCGGGCTGCGCGTCTCGCGAGCGCTCGCGACGAGAGTGAACTGCGTCGTCGACGTCGACGTGTTCTGGTTCGTCGACGAGGACGACGACCCCAGCGCCCCGCCGGAGGGCGAGACCGCCGCCGCAGACCTGGCGCGGGCGATGCTGGACAAGGTCCGCAACCTCAGCGGCTGACGCTACATCGGCGCGTTCGCGGGCTGGAAACCTCCGGTGGAGTCGGCCTCCTCCTCGGCGCGGATCACGTGGACGACGGCGTTGATCAGCGCCAGATGCGTGAAGGCCTGCGGGAAGTTGCCCAGGTGCCGTCCGGTACGGGGCTCGATCTCCTCGGCGTACAGGTGCAGCGGGCTGGCAAACGACAGCAGCCGCTCGCACAGGTGCTTGGCGCGACTGACCTCGCCGATCTCCACCAGGGCCGAGACCAGCCAGAACGAACAGATGGTGAAGGTGCCCTCGGCGCCGGACAGGCCGTCGTCGGTCTCTTCGGTCCGATAGCGCAGCACCAGGCCGTCTTCGGTGAGTTCTTCGGCGATCGCCATCACGGTGGCGCGCACCCGCGGATCGTCGGCCGGCAGGAACCGGGTAAGCACCACCAGTAGCAACGATGCGTCCAGCGCCGTGCTGCCGTAGGTCTGAGTCAGCACACCTCGGGAATCGACCCCGTTGGCCAGCACGTCGGCCTTGATCTCTTCGGCGATAGCCCGCCACTGCTTGGCGTAGGAGACCGCGCCCTGCAGCTCGGCCAGCTTCGACCCGCGGTCCAAGGCCACCCAGCACATCACCTTCGACGAGGTGAAGTGCTGCGGTTCTCCCCGTACCTCCCAGATGCCCCGGTCGGGCTCGCGCCAGTGCTTCATCGCCTCTTCCACCTGGCGCTTGAGCACTGGCCACAGCGTCTCGGGTATCTGCTCACGCGACTTGGCGTGCAGGTAAACCGAGTCGAGCATGGTGCCCCAGATGTCATGCTGCTGCTGGTTATAGGCACCATTGCCGATACGCACCGGACGTGCGTTGTCGTAACCGGACAGGTGATCCAGCTCCTGCTCGACCAATTCGTGCTCGCCCCCGACGCCGTACATCACTTGCAGGGGGTGCTGCTGGCCGTTGTTGACCCCGGATACATCGGCGATGAAGGAGAAGAAGTCGTCAGCCTCACGGTCCAGGCCCAAGGTGTACAGGCCCCAGAGCGTGAACGCTGAGTCGCGCACCCAGCTGTAGCGGTAGTCCCAATTTCGTTCGCCCTGAGGGGTTTCCGGTAGCGAGGTAGTGGGTGCGGCCAGCAGCGCTCCGGTCGGCGAGTACGTCAGGCCCTTGAGCGTCAGCGCGCTGCGCTGCAGATAGGACCGCCACGGGTGATCGGGGAAGTTGCCGATGTTGATCCATTGCCGCCAGCATTCGGTGGTGTTCCACATCTTGTCGGCTGCTTCTGCATAGCTTTGCGGCGCAGGGTGTTTCGACCAGCTCAATGCCACGAAGACATCGTCGCCCTCGGTCAGCCGGGTGCGGGCGCGCGCCTCGCGGCCCTCCAGCCCCAGCCGAAGATTCGTCGTCAGGCGCAGGGTCGGGTGGGCGTCGGGGTTCTGCCGGGCCCGCGCGATCGCCTCGCCGTAGGCGTTCGACGAGTACTCCCAGGTGGCGCTGGTGCGGTGATAGTCGAACGCCGGCTCGCAGCTCATGGTCAGTTCGACGGTGCCGCTGACGCAGCGCACGGTGCGCAGCAAGATGTGCTCGGCATCCCAGTCTGTCGGCGTGCGCCGGTGGGTCTGGGACCGCGCGTCGATGTCGTGCCACTTGCCCATCACCAGCGCATCGCGCACGATCATCCAGCCCGTGTGCGTCTGCCAGGTGGTCTCCATGATCGGGCTGCCGGGCAGGTAACGCCGCGCCGCGGGCACCGACACGCCATAAGGGCCCAGCCGAAAATGTCCGGCGCTGCGATCCAGCAGGGCGCCGAACACGCTGGGAGAATCCGGGCGGGGGAGGCACATCCACTCCACCGACCCGGCCGCCGAGATCAGGCAGGTGTTCTCGCAATCGGACAGAAAGGCATAGTCGGCGATTGGCGGGAAGGGATTGCGGACCTGACTCTGCGTCGCGGCATAGGGCACCGGTGCGGTCGCCGAAAGCGGGGGTACCGACGTCGCCGCGTTGCCGCCGCCCGTGGCGGGCTTGGTGAATTCCGGGGCACTCGTGGCGGGTGCATCGCCCGGCGGGGTGTGCAGGTCCATGCGGCAATCATCTCTGGCGGGCCTGCCGCACGTCTACCCGGAACGGCTGCTCGTAACATCACTCGCTCGAAATCACCGTTGTGTTAATGACGGCGATCCGCTTCGCCCGGCTTCGCCGCGCTTGCGATCGCCGCTGTGTTGATGGCGGCGATCCGCTTCGCCCGGCTTCGCCGCGCTTGCGATCGCCGTTGTGTTAATGACGGCGATCCGCTTCGCCCGGCTTCGCCGCGCTTGCGATCGCCGCTAAAGTAGGCGGGATGGTGGGCTTCCTGAGCTGGTGGGACGGCGTGGAGCTGTGGCTGTCCGGCCTCGGCTTCGTGGTGCAGACCGCAGTGGTGATGCCGGTGGTGTTGGTGCTCGCCTATGCCCTGGCCCTGGTGGTGGACACGGCGTTGGGGGAGGGAATCCGGCTGCAGGAGCGGGTTCGCCATGGTGGCGACGGCGGCGACCGCTGATGCCGCGTTCGCAGGTCACCCTGGTGCTGGTCAGCCTGATCCTGTTGGTGATCGTCACGTGGTTATTGACCCGCTGAGGCACCCAGCTGCGTTAGGTCGCGGCGTCGTCTGCCTCTGTTATGCTTCCCCGCATGTTCGCAGCGTCCGGTGACCGGCAGCGCCCCGTGGTGGCGCTTCCGATGCTTGCCGTGGTGACTTCCGCTGTGGCCGACCTGCACTGTTGTCGCTGATACCGCACCCGTCGGCGTACCGGTGTCGTCTTAGTTGACGCACGTTCTGGACAAATCGAACGCCTTTCGCGATCCGACGGACAAGCATTCTTGCCGACGTCGATACGGATTCGCCCGGAAAGGTCATCAATGCCCACTACCATCGCGCGCAGTATCGCGCTGGCACTGGCTGCCGCCCTGGCAGCCACCACGCTCGCCGGGTGCGGCGGCGGACCCAGTGATGTCGTTGGAGGCGGCGAGCGTTCGGACGCGCACACCACCCTGACGCTGGTGGCCTACGCGGTTCCCGAGCCCGGCTGGAGCAAGGTGATCCCGGCCTTCTACAACACCGAGGCCGGAGCCGACGTCCAGGTCGTCACCTCCTACGGCGCATCGGGTGATCAGTCCCGCGGGGTCGCCAGCGGCAAGCCCGCAGACATCGTCAATTTCTCGGTGGAACCCGACGTCACCCGGCTGGTCAAGGCCGGCAAGGTCGCCGAGGACTGGAACGCCGGCGTAACCCGGGGCATCCCGTTCGGTTCGGTCGTGACCCTGGTCGTGCGGCAGGGCAATCCCAAGCACATCAGCGGCTGGGACGACCTGTTGCGGCCCGGAGTTGAGGTGATCAGCCCCAGTCCACTGAGCTCGGGATCGGCCAAATGGAATCTGCTGGCCCCGTACGCCGTCAAGAGCGAGGGCGGCAAGAACCCGCAGGCCGGGCTGGACTTCATCGAGAAGCTGGTCGGTGACCACTTCAAGCTGCGTCCGGGCTCGGGCCGCGAGGCCACCGATGTGTTCCTTCAGGGCAGTGGTGATGTGCTGATCAGCTACGAGAACGAGGCGATCGCTATCGAGCGCAAGGGCAAGCCGGTGGAGCACATCAACCCATCGCAGACTTTCAAGATTGAAAACCCCTTGGCCGTGGTGAGCTCCAGCCGGCACCTCGACACCGTCACCGCGTTCAAGAATTTTCAGTACACCGCCGCGGCGCAGCGGTTGTGGGCCGAAGCCGGTTTCCGCCCTGCCGACCCCAGCATTGCCGACGAATTCCGCAACTCGTTCCCCGATCCCGATAAACTGTGGACCATCGCCGACCTTGGTGGGTGGGAGATCGTCGACAGCGCTTTGTTCGACAAATCGACCGGCTCCATCACTCAGATCTATACCCGGGTCACCGGATGAGCGCGGACGTGGTCACCGAGGCGACGCGACCCGACGGCGAGGGTGTTACGCATTCGAGGTTCCGGCGGGAAGGCGTGTCCCTGCGGGTGGGTGCCGCCACCGTGTGGCTGTCACTGATCGTGCTGGCGCCGTTGGCCGCGATCGCCTGGCAGGCGGGCGGCGGCGGATGGCGTGCCTTCCAGTTGGCGGTCACCTCGCACGCTGCCGTGCAGTCCTTCCGCGTGACCCTGACGATCGCGGCGGGGGTCACCCTCCTCAACCTGGTATTCGGCCTGCTGATCGCGTGGGTGCTGGTGCGTGACGACTTCTTCGGCAAGCGCTTCCTCGACGTGATCATCGATCTGCCGTTCGCGCTGCCCACCATCGTCGCGAGTCTGGTGATGCTCGCGCTGTACGGACCCGCCAGCCCGGTGCATCTGCATCTGCAGCACACCGCCGTCGGCGTCGGCCTGGCGCTGGCATTCGTGACGCTGCCCTTCGTGGTGCGTTCCGTGCAACCGGTGCTGCTGGAGATCGACCGAGAGGTCGAGGAGGCCGCCGCGTCGCTGGGCGCCTCGGGACTGACCATCTTCCGTGCCGTGGTGCTGCCGGCCCTGACCCCGGCCCTGTTGACCGGTGCGGGGCTGGCGTTCTCCCGGGCGATCGGGGAGTTCGGCTCGGTGGTGTTGATCGGCGGAGCGGTTCCCGGCAAGACCGAGGTGTCCTCGCAGTGGATTCGCACGCTGATCGAGAACGACGACCGCACCGGTGCGGCAGCGATTTCGTTGGTACTGCTCGGGGTGTCCTTCCTGGTGCTGCTCGCGTTGCGGGTGCTGGGGTCGCGGGTGAGCAAGCGGCAGGAGAGGTCCTGATATGACGCCCACACGGAAAGTCCGCTATCTGTTGCGCTTTCTGGCGGTGGCCTACATCGGCCTGCTGTTGGTGGTTCCGGTGTCGTTGATCCTGTGGCGCAGTTTTGCACCTGGCCTCGGACAGTTCTACGACTACATCTCCACTCCGGCGGCCATCTCGGCGCTGCAGTTGTCACTGTTGGTGGTGGCGATCGTGGTGCCGTTGAACGTCATCTTCGGGATACCGACAGCGTTGGTGTTGGCACGCAACAAATTCCGGGGGAAGGGCGTGCTGCAGGCGATCATCGACCTGCCCTTCGCGGTGTCTCCGGTGATCGTCGGCGTGGCGTTGGTGGTGTTGTGGGGATCGGCGGGACTGCTGGGCTTCGTCGAGAACGACTGGGGATTCAAGATCATCTTCGGCCTGCCCGGCATCGTGCTGGCCAGCATCTTCGTGACGCTGCCGTTCGTGATCCGGGAAGTCGAACCGGTGCTGCACGAACTGGGCACCGACATGGAAGAGGCGTCGGCCACGCTGGGTTCGAGTTGGTGGCAGACGTTCTGGCGGATCACGTTGCCCTCGATCCGGTGGGGGTTGACCTACGGGATCGTGTTGACGGTGGCCCGGACCCTGGGCGAGTACGGCGCGGTGCTGATCGTGTCGTCGAACCTTCCCGGAAAGTCCCAGACGCTGACATTGCTGGTGTCCGACCGTTACAACCGCGGCGCCGAGTACGGCGCCTACGCCTTGTCCACACTGCTGATGGCGGTGTCGGTGCTGGTGTTGATCGTTCAGGTGGTGCTCGACGTGCGGCGGGCCGGAAAGGGAGACAAATGAGCAACGCAATCACGGTGAGTGGTGCGAACAAGCGCTACGGTGACTTCGTCGCGCTGGACAACGTCGACTTCGCGGTTCCGTCCGGCTCGCTCACCGCGCTGCTCGGCCCCAGCGGCTCGGGTAAGTCCACTCTGCTGCGTGCCATCGCCGGCCTGGATCACCCAGACAGCGGAACGGTCACCATCAACGGCGTGGACGTCACCGGCATCCCGCCGCAGCGGCGCGGCATCGGCTTCGTCTTCCAGCACTATGCAGCGTTCAAGCACATGACGGTGCGCGACAACGTCGCCTTCGGGCTCAAGATCCGCAAGCGCCCCAAGGCTGAGGTCAAAGAGAAGGTCGACAATCTGCTGGAGGTCGTGGGGCTCAGCGGTTTTCAGAATCGCTACCCCAACCAGCTCTCCGGCGGTCAGCGTCAGCGCATGGCGTTGGCGCGGGCGCTTGCGGTGGACCCGCAGGTGCTGCTGCTCGACGAGCCGTTCGGGGCGCTCGATGCCAAGGTCCGCGAGGATCTGCGGGCCTGGTTGCGTCGCCTGCATGACGAGGTGCACGTCACCACGGTTCTGGTCACCCACGACCAGGCCGAGGCTTTGGACGTCGCCGACCGGATCGCGGTGTTGAACCAGGGGCGCATCGAGCAGCTCGGCACCCCGACCGAGGTCTACGACGCCCCCGCGAACGCCTTCGTCATGTCGTTTTTGGGCGCGGTGTCCGCGCTCAACGGAGCCCTGGTCCGCCCGCACGACATCCGGGTGGGCCGCACCCCCGACATGGCGGTGGCCGCCGCCGACAGCGCGGACGCTTCCGCGGTCGTGCGCGCGGTCGTCGATCGGGTGGTGACGCTCGGCTTCGAGGTGCGGGTGGAGCTGACCAACGCCGCCACCGGAGTGCCGTTCACGGCGCAGATCACCCGGGGCGACGCCGAAGCGCTCGCGCTGGCTGAGGGGGACACCGTCTATGTCCGGGCCACCCGGGTGCCCCCGCTCAGCGACGAAGCGCCACTGAAGGCGTCCGCCGGCACGGGTTAGTAAATGTCCCGCAGATAGCGGTGACTTCTCACGAGCTGGTTGACGTAGGTGTGCGCGTCGGCGCTGCTCATGTTTCCGGAGTCGGCCACGATGGCATGCAGAGTCGCGTCGACATCCTTGGCCATGCGCTCGGCATCACCGCAGACGTACAGGTGCGCGCCGTCTTCAAGCCAACGGTAGATTTCGGCCGAGTTCTCCCGCATACGTTGCTGGACATACCGATTCGGTGCATCAGCGCCTCCGTCTCGGGAGAACGCCAGGTCGAGCCGGGAGAGTGTCCCTGAGCGGTGATGTTCTTCGAACTCGTCCTGGTAGAGGTAGTCGCCGGCGCGGTGTCGGCTTCCGAAGAACAGCCACGAACGCCCGGCCGCGCCGACGGCACGGCGCTCCTGCAGGAATGCGCGGAAGGGCGCCACGCCTGTGCCCGGCCCCACCATGATGATCGGCACATCGGGAGCGGGCAGCCGGAAGGAATGGTTGGGGCGCAGGTGAACCCGCATCGTCTCGGCGCGATCGGCCAGGAACGTGGTGGCCACGCCGCCATAGCGGCGGTCGGCCAGGGCATACCGCACGGTCGCCACGGTCAGGTGCAGACGATCGGGGCTCATCAGGGGACTCGATGCGATCGAGTAGTCGCGAGGCTGCAAAGGACGCAAGGTGTCGATCACCTCATCCACCTTCAGTGCGCCCAGCCGGATCAGGTCGAGCACGTCGCGGCCATAGAGCCACGAATCCCGGGCCGCGGGGACAGCGCCGGCGAGGGCGGCCGCGGCGTGTGCATCCCCGGTGCGGACCGCGGTCAGTTCCCGAAGCGCCCGCGATGGTGTGCGTATCTCGAGCTCATGGGTGAGCAGCTCGCCCAATGATGCGTCGTGACCGGGCACAGTGTGTCCGGGGCCGACGCCGAACTCGGCCAACAGGGCGCCGACGAGGTCGGGGTCGTTGGTCGGATGCACGGCCACGCTGTCGCCCGCGGTGTAGGTGATACCGGTACCGGTGAGGTCCAGCTCGTAGTGCCGGACCTCCTTGTCGCTTCCGGGAGCGGTGAGCAGGCGATTGACCGTCACGCGAACCTCGATGGGGTTGTCCCGATCGGGGACGGGCGGTGCGGCCGGACCGGGGGAGTCCAGCTGGTGGCTCGCCACGGCGACGCCGACCGTGGGATGGGTGTGCTCGGCCGCCAGCTGCTTGACGACGTCGGCCGTCCATGCCGCTGCCGGCTTGACGTAGGAGCCGTCGATGTCGAGGCGCTCGGCCAGCCGGGTGGCGCCCAGCTGCTCAAGGCGTTCGTCGAGCAGGCGGCCGGCGTTGCAGAACAGTTCATAGCCGGTGTCGCCGAGCGCGAGCACGGCAAACCCGAGGTGCTCTAGCCGCTCGGCGGACTCTGCGCTCAGTGCCTCCCAGAACAGCGCGGCGTTGTCCGGAAATTCGCCGTCGCCCCAGGTGGAGGTGACGACAATGAGGTGCGTGGCCGACCGCAGGTCATCGCTGTCGACCTGGTTGAGTTCCACCGCCTCGGCGGCCCGGCCGGTGGCCTCGGCGAAGGCCTCGGCGAACGACATCGCGGCATCTTCAGCATTGCCCATGTCGCTGCCGTAGCCGACGATCATCGAGAATTCGGGCCCGGTGTTCACGGCTTGTCCCCGGCGGGGCTGGACGCCGTGACGGGCCGCCGAGCGGACTTCGGGCGAAAAGGCGGGGTCACCGTCCCCCGGACCGGTAGGCCGAAGCCGACCATCGCGTCGAGGATGGCCTGACTTCGCCGGAAGTTGGTGGCCTCGGCGTTGTCGGTGCGGCGTGGCAGCTGAGCTGCCGCCACCACCACGGTGGAGCCCAGCAGCTGCCACATCGCCGTGACCGACATCGCGCCCTCGCACGCCTCATGAAGCCAGACGAACAACGGTGCCAAACTCCGGTGGCATCGGTGGGCCGCCCAGGTGGTCAGGGCCGACTCGTTCGGCAACACGACCACGGTCTCGGCACGGCCGATTCCGTCCTTGGCGCGGATCCACGGGTCACCGGGCAGGGCGCGCAACGTCGGGTCCACCACGGCCACCCAGTCGATGTCGTTCTCGGCGTCGAAGTGCACCCAGAGGTTCTCCAGGCCGGTGTCCCAGGCGCGCCCCTCCAGGAGCACCAGCGGAAGGAGGCGCCCCAAGACCTCGTGGATGAGGCTCGCCGCCAGCACATTTGCCGCCGCCCGGGGGTCGGTTTTCGCGGCGGTCTCGTAGAACCGGACCCGTAGCCGGTCCAGGGTGAAGACCGAGTCCAACGGGAACCATCGGCGCTTGTTGACGTCCGCCAGCACCGCCACGCCGTAGGTGTGGGGGCAATGCGGGTGAAGCTGGCGAAGCCTGGTACAAGATTCGTGCAACGCCGCACGCCGTCGAATGACCATTCTCGCGATCAGGGGGTCCTCGCCCGTCGACACCACCAAGCTCCTAACGTAGGTTAGGCTAACCATACTCAGAGTGGCGACGAGAGAAGAGGGCTGTGACGGGTCTCACGGGGCGGCAGGAGCGGGCGGGCGGTGGCCCGTCAGGCGGCAGCCGGTGCCGCCAGGGCGCTTTCGGCGTGGTCCAGCGCCGTCGCGGCCACCAGGCGGTGGGCGCCCAGCGGCTCGGCCATCGGGATGCCGGCGTGAGAGGCGTACGCGGCGATTCGATCGGTGATCCTGCCGTGGGCCAGGAACCACGGGGCGATCATGAGTTTGGTGGCTCCCCGCGCCCGCAGGCGGTCGACGGCTTCGGGAACCGAAGGGTGCAGGTCCTGGGTGGCAAAGGCGACTTCCACGCCCGCCCATCGCGTTCCGCGAGCCAGCGGCGCTGCGATCGTGGCGGTCTGTGCATTGGCGGCCGCACGCGACGAGCCCACCGCCACCACCACCACGCCCAGCTCCGGATCGAAGCGGGAGGCGCCCGCGCTGGTCAGTCGCTCACCGAGAACCCGCACCAGTCGGCTGTCCTCGCCCAGTGTCGGAGCCACCCGCACGTCAACTCCGGCCTCCGCGATCATCGCCGGGATGTCGATGCGGGCGTGGTAGGCGCTGGCCAGCAGCAGCGGGACCACCACGGTGTCGCTGTCGCGACCGTGCGGAACAGTGCTCAAGACATCCCGCAGGTTGGGAGTGCTGTTCTCGCAAAACGCCACGCGCACAGCGTATTCGGGCGCGACGCGGCGCAGGTGGCCGGCGATCGCCCGAGTATTGGCTGCTGACCGTGGATCCCGGCTGCCGTGTGCGGTCAGCACCAGCGTGCTGGTCACGAGGCGTGCAGTCCGCATTCGGTCTTGGCCAGCCCGGCCCAGCGGCCACTGCGCGGATCGGAGCCGGCCGCGGGTTTGACCGTGCAGGGCGCGCAGCCGATCGACGGATAGCCCTCGTCGATCAGCGGGTTCACCAGGACGTTGTTGGCGACGATGTAGGCGTCCATCTCCTCGTCGGTCCAGGCCGCCAAGGGGTTGATCTTCACCAGCCCGAACTGCTCGTCGAAGCTGATCAGCGGTGCGTTGGCGCGCGTCGGCGCCTCCACGCGACGCAATCCGGTCACCCATGCCGAGTAACCGCCCAGGGTGCGAGCCAGCGGCTCGACTTTGCGCAGCCGGCAGCACAGGGCCGGATTGGAGCCGAACAGGTTCTTGCCGTGGGCGGCGTCCTGCTCCGCGACGGTCTGCTCCGGGGTGACGTTGACCAACTCGATGTCGTACATGGCTTCGACGGCATCGCGGGTGCCGATGGTCTCGGCGAAGTGGTAGCCGGTGTCCAGGAACAGCACCGGCACCCCCGCGCGGACCTTGGACGCCACGTCCACCAACACCGCGTCGGCCATATTGGAGGCCACCACGAAGTTGCAGGCCGTCGATGAGTCGCCGCCGAACTGCGCGTTCGTCCACTCGAGCAGCTCGGTGGCACTGGCGCCGTCGAGTTCAGCCGCCCCCTTGGCGGCCAGTTCTCGCAACTCCGCCTCGGTGTGCGCCCTCATCGCAGATCGTCTTCTTCGGCACGCACCGCCCACTGTGCGAAACGTTCACCAGCGTTGCGCTGCGCGATGAAGTTGCGGATCACCCGGTCGATGTAGTCGCCGAGTTCATCGCTGTAGACCTTGTGCTGGCGCAGCTTGCGGCCGAATCCGCTGTCGGCGCCCAGGCTGCCGCCGAGGTGCACCTGGAAGCCGGGGACCGAGTTGCCCTCGCCGTCGTCGATCATCTGGCCCTTGAACCCGATGTCGGCCACCTGAATCCGGGCGCACGAGTTCGGGCACCCGTTGATGTTCACCGTGACCGGCACGTCCAGCAGCGCATTGAGATCGGCCAGGCGGCTCTCCAGTTCCGGAACCAGGCTCTGCGCCCGTACGCGGGTCTCGACGAACGACAGCTTGCAGAATTCCAGTCCGGTGCAGGCCATCAGGTTGCGGCGCCACTGCGACGGGTTTGCCGGCAGGCCCAGCGCGTCCAGCCCGGCCAGCAGTCCGTCGAGCTTCTCGTCGGACACGTCGAGGATGATCAACTTCTGGTGGGTGGTGAATCGCGCGCGGTCGGTGCCGGCCTGTTCCATCAGCTCGGCGACTTTGACCAGCGTCTGGCCGCTGACGCGTCCGGAGATCGGGGCCACGCCCACCGCGTTGAGGCCGTTGCGGGTGCGCTGGACGCCGACATGATCGATCGGAGCGGTGGGCTTCTCCGGCGCCGGGCCATCGATCAGCGGCCGCTTGAGGTACTCGGTTTCGAGAACCTCCCGGAACTTCTCCGGCCCCCAGTCCTTCACCAGGAACTTCAGCCGGGCCTTGGAACGCAGTCGACGGTAGCCGTAGTCGCGGTACAAGCTGGTGACGGCTTCCCAGACATCCGGTACCTCAGCCAGCGGAACCCAGGCGCCGAGCCGCTGCGCCAGCATCGGGTTGGTCGACAGGCCGCCACCGACCCACAGGTCCAGGCCGGGGCCGTGCTCGGGGTGGTTGACCCCGATGAAGGAGATGTCGTTCACCTCGTGGGCGACATCCTGCAGGCCCGAGACGGCGGTCTTGAACTTGCGGGGAAGGTTGGCGAACTCCGGGTTTCCGATGTAGCGCCGGATGATCTCGTCGAGCGCCGACGTGGGGTCGAGCACCTCCTCGAGCGACTCGCCGGCCAGCGGGGAACCCAGCATGGCGCGGGGGCAGTCGCCGCAGGCCTCGATGGTCTGCAGGCCCACAGCGGCCAGCCGATCCCAGATCTCGGGGACCTTCTCGATCTCGATCCAGTGGTACTGCACGTTCTGGCGGTCGGAGATGTCGGCGGTGTTGCGGGCGAAGTCGACGGAGATCTGACCCAGCGTCCGCATGGCGGCGGCCGACAGCGCTTTGCCGTCGCAGCGCACCCGCATCATGAAGTACTTGGCCTCCAGCAGGTCGGCGTTCTCGTCGCCGGTGAAGGTGCCGTCATAGCCCTGCTCGCGCTGGGTGTAGAGGCCCATCCAGCGGAACCGCCCGCGCAGGTCGTCCTTGCTGATGGAGTCGAAACCCTGCTTGGAGTACACGTCGAGGATCCGGGCCTGCACATTCAGCGCCGGGTCTTCCTGCTTGAACTGCTCGTTGTGGTTAACCGGCTCGGTCTCGCCAAGCGCCCACTGGGCCTCGCTGCGCTTGGGCCTGCTCGGCGGGGCGGTCGGAGTGGCGGTCATCGATTCTCCTTCGAAACAAGGAGCTGGCGTGGTGGAACGCGATCCACCGGCAACTGTCTCCGGCGGCGCAGATCCGGCGGCCAGCTGGAAAGTTCAGGTGGGCGGTTCTACGACATCAAGGCAGACAGCGACAGCTGCATACACGCTTGAGATCGATATGCCGCCGTGCCACCAAGGCAACCCCGGATGCGGTGCAGTAGGCGGCGGTCACAGTGGCGATTATGCCATGGATACCGAAAATCTTCCTTACCGGCGCAAAGTTGTGATCAGCGTGAGCAAAACTCATCTCGGGCACGACGTCGACGAGGTCGGGCCGGGGGAACGGATCGGAACGGGACGGGGGCGGCGGTGCCCGAGAACCGGGCCGCCGTAGACCGACTGTCGATCGGAAGGCGGGTGGGACAGGTGAGTGTCGACTTCGGATGGGAACCGGCGTGGGATCCGGTGCCGGTGGCAGACCCGCCGCCGCGAACGAGCGGCCTCGCTCAGCTGCGGCGCCGGCTGGCCGTCGCGACGTTGGTCGCCACGGTGGGCTGCGGGGCATGGCTGGCGGTGCAGCACTACCAGACCCACCTCGCGGGTGCACAGGCGTTGGAGGCTGCCGAGGCCTACGTGTTGCGGCTCAGCGATATCGATGCCGATCACGTCGATCGCAGCTTCGCCGATATCGCAGAGGGGTCGACCGGTGAACTCGCGGCGCGGCACACCCGCGCCGGGGTGCGGTTGCGTCAGGAGCTCATCGACAACAAGGTGATGGCCCGCGGCAACGTCGCCGAGGCAGTGCTCAAGTCCGCCGACCGCAACCATGCCGTCGTGGTGTTGTTGGTGGACCAGGCGGTGCGCAACTCCGACAACCCCGAACCGGTGATCGATCACAGCCGGATCCGGATGACGATGGACAGGATCGACGGCCACTGGCTGGCCAGCAAGGTGGAACTCGTATGAGGAAGTTCACAGTGCTGGCGACCGGCGCGCTACTGGTCGGCGCGGCTGAATGGTCCGGCGCGGCCCACGCCGACCCCATCGATTGGGAGGCGATCGCCGTCTGCGAGTCCGGTGCGAACTGGGCGGCCGATTCTGGGGACGGCGGCTATGGGGGATTGGGGATCAGCGCCACGGATTGGGAAGCCAACGGCGGGGTCGGTCTGCCCTCGCAGGCCTCCCCGCAGCAGCAGATCGCCGTCGCCAAACGCATCATGGCGAACCGGGGGCCTGGGGCCTGGCCGGGATGCGCGTCGAGGGCTGGTGCGGCCGGGACCGCGCCGGTGGGTTCGCTGACGCACTATCTGAGCGCCTTGGAGCAGGCCGCGCTGCGCGCCGGCGCACCCTCGGACTAGGTGCCCGGCGCTCCGGCGAGGCCGGCGCGATCGTGGGATGATCAGGCCCCATGACACCGACCCCGACTGCCGTAGCGCTGCCCGAGCCGGCGCAGGACCGGCGTGGCCACGACGGCCCCTTCGGGGTGTATGTCCACGTGCCGTTCTGTTTCACCCGCTGCGGCTACTGCGACTTCAACACCTACACCCCGGCGGAGCTGGGAGGTGCGAACCCGGATGCGTGGGTGGCGGCGCTGGCCACGGAGCTGGAGTTGGCCGCGGCACGCGTGGGCGGCAGGCACGTCGACACCGTGTTCGTGGGCGGCGGTACGCCGTCTCTGCTGGGTGCGCAGCGTCTGGCGCGCGTGCTGGGGCATGTTCGCGAGCACTTCGAGTTGGCCGATGGTGCCGAGGTGACCACGGAGGCCAATCCGGAGTCGACGTCGCCGGCGTTCTTCGAGGCGATCCGTGCCGCCGGGTACACCCGGGTGTCGCTGGGCATGCAGTCGGTCTCGCCGTTCGTGCTGGGCACCCTGGACCGCATTCATTCACCCGGCCGGCCGGTGGCGGCCGCCCGCGAGGCGCGCGCCGCCGGCTTCGAGCATCTCAATATCGACCTGATCTACGGCACCCCGGGAGAGACCGACGATGATCTGCTGCGTTCGGTGGACGCCGCCCTGGAGGCGGGCGTCGATCACGTCTCCGCGTACAGCCTGATCGTCGAGGAGGGCACCGCGCTGGCCCGCCGGGTGCGCAGCGGCGAACTGCCCGCACCCGAGCCCGATGTGGCCGCGCATCGCTACGAGCTGGTCGACGCGCGGCTTCGGGCGGCGGGCATGGAGTGGTACGAGGTGTCCAACTGGAGCCGTCCCGGGGCGGCCTGTCGGCACAACCTGGGCTACTGGGGAGGCGGGCAGTGGTGGGGCGCAGGCCCGGGCGCGCACAGCTTCGACGGGACACTGCGCTGGTGGAACGTCAAGCACCCCAACACTTATGCGCAACTGCTGGATCAGCGTGCCTTGCCGGTGGCGGGCTTTGAGGAGCTTTCGGCCACCGACCGGCACACCGAAGAGGTGATGCTGGCGCTGCGGATGCGCGACGGGCTGGCGCTGACGGTGCTGGACGCCGACGAGCGTGAGCGGGCCGCGGTCGCGGTCAGCGATGGTCTGCTGGAGAACGACGGTCAGCGGTTGGTGCTGACCGACCGCGGCCGGCTGCTGGCCGACGCGGTGGTGCGTTCCCTGCTGGGCTAGCTGTGGTGGGTCCGGCCGATCAGCCGCTGAACCACCCGCGGTTGCTGTCCCAGCTGCCGCAGATGCCGTTGAAGCAGCCGTGGCCAAAACCGCCCTGGCCCGGGATGAAACCGCCGCAGCCCTGCCATCCGGCGTCATGGCCGCAGCCGCTTCCCCCGCCGTTTCCGTCGGGGCCGCCGGAGCCGTGCGGTTGAGCAACCACAGCGTGGCCCGGCGTGCCGGCTGATCCGGTGGAGAGCATCACGCCAGTCGGGGCGAGCGTGATCGCCGCGGCGGCCGTCGCCACAAACATCGATCCCACGAACTTGCGAATACTTAGCATTCCTCCATATTCCGCGCGGATCGGGCCGTTTGCCAACCGATGTGTGAGGACCGATACCGAATCGTGAACGCCGGTAAGGCATTACTTCACCTCTCGGCAGTGGCCGGCGCCACTGGCCCGGCCACCGGTTTGAGGCTGGCAACGCCGCTGCGCATGCGGCATGGGAAGTGTTCGCGGTAAGCGCTTCACTACCGGTAGAGCGTTGCCGACAGATTCACAGCAACTGCAACGCGGGGTGGCAGTTATGTGAATGCGACTGCCTTGAGGCGACCAAAGGCGGATCAACGAGATTGGCAAATAACAGGTGTGGACCACACGGGCAGCGTCCACACGTGCCGGCATGAAGAGGCCGTAATCGGCCATAGCTATATCGTGTTACGATATTTATGGGAAGACGGTACATGCGGATGCGCTCCGGCTTGTAGCTCCGCGAATGGGGCCAGGACATGGCGCAGCCGAGGGCAGATGGAGGACGACGGATGGCAGTTCTGCGGGCGCGAGGCGCCGCCGGTCGGAGCCGCGGGGTCGGCGACCAGGTGCTGGCACTTCTCGGACGACAGGGTTGGCTTGATCGGCCCAGCTACCGGCTGGAGAACGTTGTGAGCTTCGGTTTCAACGCCCTCGGCGGAGCCAGGAATCGGGTGGCCAACTTCTTGAACGGAGTCTGGCTGGGGCACCCTGTGCATCCACCGCTGACATCGTTGACCACTGGCTCCATCGGGACGACTGTCGCACTGGACGCGCTAAGTCTGCTGCCGGGTAAGTCCGCAACGGGAATGCTCGACGCGTCCCGATTCGCCCAGCATGCACTGGCTCTCGGGATTGCGGGCAACTTCGCCTCAGCAGTCACCGGGGTGACCGACTGGCAGCACACCCACGACAAAGACCGGCGAATCGGACTGGTGCACGGGTTTCTGAACCTGGTGGCCACTGGTCTGTACATCCAATCCTGGCGGGACCGGCGCAGTGGACATCAGTTACGGGGCATCGTGGCCAGTGCGGTCGGCTACGGTATCACCTCCGCCAGCGGATTCTTGGGAGGTGCGCTGGTGTTCGGCTCCGGAATCGGCACTGACCAGTCCGGCGACCGGCTGCGCATCGATGACTGGACACCGGTGCTCCCGGAGGCGGAGCTTCCGTCCGGCACGAAGCCCAAGCGCATCGACGTCGACGGAGTCGCGGTGGTGCTCTGCCGCAGCGGTGACGATTTGGCGGCGTTCGCGGGACTGTGCCCTCACCTTGCGGCGCCGATGGAAGACGGCTGGGTGGACCGCGGCCGACTCGTCTGCCCATGGCATGGTTCGCAATTCGACGTGGAGACCGGCGCGGTACTGCGCGGGCCATCTGCCGCGCCGATTCCGCGCTACCAGGCACGGGTGCGTGAAGGGATGATCGAGCTGCGCGACGGTGTGTCCACACCGCTTGGCGAAGGTCGGGTCAAATACCTCGCCCCGCGGGCCCTGCAGTGCTCCGACGTCGCGACCGAGAAGGTCGCGACCGAGAAAGAGATCATCCAGTGAGCAACGCTTATGACGTACTGCGGGCGCACCACAACGTGCTGCGCGGATTGGGTTCCAAACTCAAGGCCGCTCCCGTCGGTTCTGTGGAGCGACAGCAGACCCTTGACCACCTGCTGCGAGAGTTCACCATCCACATGCGGATCGAGGACGATATCTATTATCCGGCGTTGACCGCAGCCAGCAGGCTGATCTCGATCGCGCACGCTGAGCACCGGCAGATTTATGACCAGCTCGCGGTGGCCTTGCGGACACCTGCCAGCTCGCCGCGACACACGGACGAGTGGAACTCGTTCCTCACGGTCTTGGAGGCCCACGCCGACGAAGAGGAGCGCGACCTGGTGCCGCCGCCGGCGCCGGTCGACTTATCGGAAGCCGAATTGGAGGAGCTGGGCAGTCGGATGACCGCAGAGATGGAGCGGCAGCGCAATTCCAAGTTTGAGGAGCTGCATGTCAAGGCGCGAATGGCGCTGCTGAAGGCCTTCTGAAGCGCCACCGGCGGGCGCGCGGGGGCGAGACGCCCATCACCGAGTAGGTTAGGCTACATTTACTAATCGTGTCCGAGCTCGGTGTCGAAACATTCTCCGAATCTGCGCTGACGGTGCCGCTGCCGCCGGGCGTCGAGCCGGCCGAACTCGCTGCCGCGTTGGTCGCGGAGCTGCCCGACCGTGACGGGCAGGAATATCTGCTCTACGAACGTGCCGGAAGTTGGACGCTGGCGGCCGGTGTGCGCGCCGCGGTGGAACTGGACAGCGACGAACTGCGCACGGTGCGCGACGGAGTGGTGCGCCGCGAACAGTGGCGGGGCCGGCCGGCCGCGGTGCTCGGTGAGGCGGTGGACCGGTTGCTGCTGGAGACCGCTGAGGTGTTCGGCTGGGTGGCCTTTGAATTCGGCACCTATCGATTCGGGCTCCAGGACCGACTGGCCCCGGGAACCGCCCTGGCGCGAGTGTTCTGGCCGCAGACCCGCATCGTCGTCACCGCCGGGCAGGTCGAACTGTTCGGACACCACGATGGCGCCGTCGCGGTACTCGAGCGGCTCCTGGCCGACGGTATCCCCGCGGTGGTCGAACCCTCGCCGATCGTGGTGGACGCGGACGCTGCGGCCTACCGCGATCGAGTGGCGACCGCTATCGAGGAGATCCGCGCGGGTCGCTACCGCAAGGTGATCCTGTCGCGTGTCGTGGACGTGCCGTTCTCGCTGGATTTTCCCTCGACCTACCGGCTGGGCCGGCGGCACAACACCCCGGCGCGATCGTTTCTGTTGCGGCTCGGCGGGATTCGGGCTCTGGGCTACAGTCCCGAATTGGTGGCCGAGGTGCGGGGCGACGGCACGGTGGTCACCGAGCCGCTGGCGGGGACGCGTGCTCGCAGCGGCGATCCCGTTATTGACCGCGCGGTCCGGGCCGAACTGGAATCGGACGCCAAGGAGATCGTGGAGCATGCGATCTCGGTTCGCACGTCGGTGGAGGAGATCACCGAGATCGCCGAGGCCGGCAGTGTCGTCGTCGCCGACTTCATGACCGTGCGGGAGCGGGGCAGTGTGCAGCACCTCGGCTCGACGGTCCGCGGAAGTCTGGATCCCGCGCGGGACCGGATGGATGCTCTTGAGGCCCTGTTCCCGGCCGTCACCGCGTCCGGGATTCCCAAGGCGGCGGGGATGGACGCCATTTCGCGGCTCGACGAAGGGCCGCGCGGCCTGTACTCCGGTGCGGTGCTGATGTTCTCCGCGGAGGGCGGGCTGGACGCCGCGCTGACGCTGCGCGCCGCCTACGAGCGCGATGGGCGCTGTTGGCTGCGGGCTGGAGCCGGAGTGATCGAGGAGTCGCGTCCGGAGCGGGAGTTCGAGGAGACCTGCGAGAAGCTGGCGACCCTGGCGCCGTACCTGATCGCCCAGCGCTGAACCCGCGGCCCCGGCCACGAAGGAAGATACCCTGTAGGGTATAAAGAACGGCTCGGGGAGAGGACCTCACGTGCTCGATGATGAAGACAGCGTCAAGTCGGTGTTGAACCGGCTGCGGCGCGCCCACGGCCAGCTGGCCGGAGTGATCGCGATGATCGAGGCCGGCCGCGACTGTACAGATGTGGTCACCCAGCTGGCCGCGGTCTCGCGGGCGCTGGACCGCGCGGGTTTCAAGATCGTCGCCAGCGGCCTGCGGGAGTGCCTGGCCGGCGAAGCCGCCGGGGGAAAGGCCCCGCTCTCCGAGGACGAGCTCGAGAAGCTGTTCCTCGCCTTGGCCTAGCCGGGCGCGGGGCTCGGGTCAGTGCAACAGTGACTCGGCGAGCAGGCCGCTGACCATGGATTCGATGGTCGACTCGATGGATCCGGCCAGGGTGGCGGTGACCGAGGCGACGGCCTGGGTGCGGAACCGCACCAGCATCCCGATCAACTCGGCGATCTCGGTGTCGGCCGGCAGCGGCGCCCCGGGCTGAAGGCGGGCCAGCACGTGTTCGGCGCCGGCCCGCACCAGCATCTGGCTGATCGCGTCGATGTGCGGCAAAGTCTGTTCATAGAGGTCGACCAGCTTGTCGATCCCGATTCCGTAGCCCCGGACCTCGTTGAACGCATCGATGAGCTTGGGCCGGGTGATGGTGGCCAGGGAGTCGTCGGCGCCGTTGAGGCGGATCACTCCGAGCTCGACGAGCCTCTGCATGGCCGGGGCGTCGCCGACCCGCCGCTCGGCCTCGGACCGCGCCACGGTCTCGGGCCGTTCGGTGGTCCAGGTTCCGGCGATCGCGCTTTCCAGGCCCAGGATGTCGCCGAGATCCTTGCCCTGCTCCCAGGCGCCGATCATCTCTTTGACATGGGCGATGGTGTAGCCGCGGTCCAGCATCGAGGTGATCAGGCGCAGTCGGGTCAGGTGCGTGTCGTTGTACAGCGCAATGCGTCCGACCCGCCGGGGCGGGGGCAGCAGATCCCGGTCTCGGTACACCCGGACATTACGGGCGGTGGTGCCGCCCAGCCTGGCCAGATCGTCGATGCGGTATTCCCGGGACGCGGTGGCACCGCCCGGGTGGCGCACCACGATCTCGAAGAGCTGGGTGACCGCGGCCTCGACCACCTCGCGGGACTCGCGCCGCACCCGGCGGGGGAGACGCCGGAGATTCGCCAGCACACCGGCGATGGAGTCCGGACGGGGCGGGCGATCGGGTGTGCTCATGCCACCGCGTGGTAGTCGGAGAGTCGGAAACTGCGCATCTGCCGAAGATACTGCGTTGCGAACCCCGGGTACATCGAGGCGTTGAAGCCGTCCTCGGTCAGATACCAGCTGCGGCATCCCGACATCCAGGTCGTTTTGCCCAGTCGCCGCTGGATCTGCGCGTTGTGGCGGCGCTGCACCTCATCGCGAACATCCAGATAGCGCAGGCCGCGACCGCGAATGGCGCCCACGGCGCGCACGACATAGTCGATCTGGCCTTCGACGTAGACCAGGAGGGAATTGTGACCGGGCCCGGAGTTCGGGCCGGTCATGAAGAACAGGTTGGGATAGCCGTGGGACTGGATGCTCTTGAACGCCTGACCCCCGCCGCGCCAGTCCGCGGCCAATGTCCTGCCGCCCAGCCCGGTGACGGGAAAAGGCGGGCCGGTCAGGTGCACGTCGTAGCCGGTCGCGAAGACGATGGCGTCGAGCTGATGTTCGACGCCATCGCTGGTGCGGATGCCGTGGGGGCTGAGCGTGGCGATCGGCCAGGAGATCAGCTTGCAGTTGTCGCGCTGCAGTGCCGGGTAGTAGTCGCTGGAGATCAGCATGCGCTTGCAGCCCGGGGTGAAGTCCGGGGTGAGTTGGCGGCGCAGCCACGGGTCCCTGACCGCTGCCCGCAGGTGGGCCTTGCCCAGTTGCGCCACCAGTCCGGTGAGCGGGGTGTTCCAGACCAGCGCGGTGGCGCTGGCCTCGTGGCCCCAGAACAGGGCCTGGCGTGCGAGCTGCTGGGCAGCGGGGACTTTGGCGAACAACTCCTGCACGCCAGCCGGCATGGTCACGTCCAGGCGGGGGATCACCCAGCCGGGCGTGCGCTGAAAGACCTTGACGAATCCTGCTCGCTCGACCAGCTCCGGGACGATCTGCACCGCGCTGGCGCCGGTTCCGATGACCGCGACCTTCTTGCCGGTGAAGTCGTAGTCGTCGTCCCAGCGGGCGCTGTGGATCTTGTGCCCGCCATAGCTGGCAAGGCCGCGAATGTCCGGGAAGCTGGAGTCCGGCAGCGGCCCTCCCGCCAGCACCACGGTGCGAGCCCGAAACTTCTTGCGCCCGGCCGAGACCGTCCACACGCCGGTGCCCTCGTCGAACGCCAGAGCTGTCACCTCGGTGCCGAACCGGATGTGTCGGCGCAGGTCGAACCGGTCGACCATGTCTTCGATATGGGCGCAGATCTCATCCGCCGACGGATAAGCCCGCGACCAGCCGGGGTTGGACACAAAGGAGAACGAGTACAGCAGTGAGGGAATGTCGCACGCCGCACCGGGATAGCGGGTATCGCGCCAGGTGCCGCCGACCCGGTCGCTGCGCTCCAGGATGACGATCTCGTCGTCGCCGTTGTCAGCGCTGCCGGCCAGGCCCGCCTCGGCCAGCTTGATCGCAACGCCGATTCCGGTGAAGCCGGCTCCCACGATCAGCGTCTGATAGACGTGCGCACGTGCCATCTCAGGCCGCCGGCTCGTGGGTGAGCTCCTTGAACCAGCTGGGGATGGGTTTGAGCAGCCTCTTGGGATAGAAGCCGGATAGCCACACCGCGGGGTTGGCCAGCAGATGGTAGGGGCTGTCGGGATTGGCCATCCATCCCGAATAGCGCTTGACGATCTGGTAGGCCGGCACCCTCCGGGTGTGTTCGCCGCGCTCACCGAACTGGGTGAAGCGCATCAGGGCCGCGTAGAGGCGCTGGGGATCCAACCCCATGCCGATGACCTCGTTGCGGACGCGGTTGAGCAGGGGGATCGAGATCAGCGCTCCGACGATCAGGGACGGCGAGGCAACGGTGCCGACGAATTCGATGGCCAGCCGGCGGGCATCGGCATGGCCGATCATCTCAAGAACTTCGAAATCGACTGCGATGTGCCGAGATTCGTCGTTGTTGATCTTCTCGAACACCTGGTGGCAGACCGGATCGTCGACCTCGTCAAGCAGGAACTTCAGCAGCGCGCCGTCGAGGGCGACTTCCAGCATCGGGATCACGGTGCCCAGAACGGACAGCGGCAAGTCGTCGGAGTAGTCGTCGAGCCATTGCATGGCCAGCCGGATGTTGACATTGGGTTCGGGCATCTCGCCGTCATCGAGCATGCCCCAGCGCTTCATCAGTGCCAGCTCGGCGTTGGCGTGGCGTTGTTCCTCGGCATGGAAGTAGCGGTAGATCTCGGCCAGTGTCGCGGTGGGCGCCTTGCGTGCCATGGCCGCGAAGCCGCGGGCGCCGATGTTCTCGATCCAGCACAGGTCGGCCATGAACTTCTTGAGCCTGGGTTTCATCTCGGGGCGGATCAACTCGGCTCCCGGTGCGTCCCAGTCGATATCGGCCAGGGCCCATTGCCGATCCTTGATCCTGGTGAGCATGACGTCCATATCGAGAGCCATCGTGATCTCCTTCTAGTCGGACCTACCTGGCAATGCCGCACTGGCACGGAATGCCAGCCCGATGGTTCGAGTGAATGTCTCCGGAGCGAAACGCTTGATGTTCCAGCCGATCTTGGCGTCCAGCTGCGGCATGCAGTAGAGGCCGCCGCGGTCGTGGGTGTCCAGGCAGTCGCGGGCGACCCGCCGCGCGGACAGTCCGGTCCAGCGCATCAACGCCTTCGCGGCCTCGCTGGAGTGGGTGGCGATCCGGCCGGATTCGACGATGTTGGTCTTGACGAAGGTCGGGCACAGCACGGTGACCCCGATGCCGGTTCCGGACAGTTCCGCGGCCAAGGTCTCCGACAGGGACAGCACGCCGGCTTTGCTGACGTTGTAGGCCGCCATATCGGGAGCGGCGCCGAACGAAGCGGCGGAGGCCACGTTGATGATGCCGCGAGGCTGATCTCCGGCAGCCTCGCGCAGCAGCGGGGTGAAGACGTGGCAGCCGTGGATCGGACCCCACAGGTTGATGCCGAGCGTCCAGGCCCAGTCCTCCAGCGGCATGGTGCCGATGGGTTGACCGCCGGCGCCGACTCCGGCGTTGTTGATCACCAGAGTGGGCGAGTGGCCGAACCAGGACTGGGAGGCCTCGGCCAGCGCGTGCACCTCGTCGACGGCCGCTACGTCGCAGTGCACGGCGGTGGCGCGGCCGCCCGCGGCGGTGATCGCCTCGACGGTGCGCCTCGCGGCGTCATCGTCGATGTCGCTGCAGACCACGGCGCTGCCGCGGTGGGCGAGTTCGAGGGCAAATGCGGCGCCGATGCCGCTTCCGGCGCCGGTGACGACGGCCGAGGCGTGGTGGCTGCGTTGCGGCGAGCGGCCGAAGATCATGTGACCGAGTCAACAGCCAATGGTGTCATTAGTCAATGGCAATGTTCAGAGGCGGGGTGCGAGTCCGCCCGGACCCGCACCCCGCCTCCGAGGTTCCGCGCGAGCGCTGGGATCGCCAGCGCCCGCGCGGGAATTGTGGTGCTGCTAGTTGAACAGGCTGTCGAGCCAGCCGAAGTCGAGCAGGCTGGCGCTCGCGGCGGCGTCGCCCGGGTCGACATCCACCTCGGGCACCGGGATGGTCGAGGTCAACGCGTTGCCGATCATTTCCGGCAGCTTGTCGAACAGGTAGGCAAAGGTGCCGTTCGAGGTCAGCAGGCCCTGCCACGGTGCGCGGGGCACGCCGCCGTCCTCGTCCCACACGACGTAGCCGTTGAGCAGGGCGTCGAACGGGTCCTGGGCCTCGTGGTCGGAGTTGAAGCTGAAGTTCTCGGCCAGCGCGAACTGGAAGCCCAGGAAGGGCTCCCAGATGGACTTGGCGGCGCTCTTCCAGAAGCTGAAGTCGTCGAAGATGTCCATGACGTTGGTCCAGACCTGGCTCAGGTCGGTCCCGATGCCGAAGGCTCCGAGGACCGTTTCGCCGGCGACCGGGTGGTTGAACAGCGGCTGGAAGATGTACTGCGCGCCGAACACCATGTCCCAGTTGATCAGGTTCCAGGCGTGGGTGACGTCACCCTCCTTGAGGAAGTCGATGATCTCCGGCAGGGTGTTCTCCAGGCCGCGGATCGGGCCGATGCCCGACCACATGCCCTCGATGCCGTCCCACGAGCCCTGCAGGCTGTCGCTGGTGGCCTGTCCGTAGTAGCCGGCCAGCTCGCCGAGGGCGGAGAAGATCGGGTTCGGGCCCGACAGCAGCTCGGCGAGTGCGTCGAGGTTCTCCGACGTGGTGGCGGTGAGCTCGACGGCGGCCTGGTGGCTGGCCGAGATTGCCATCGGGGCCGTCGGGACGGCGATCAGTCCGGCGCCGGCCAGGGCGACCCCGGCGGCGAGGAGTCCGGTAGCCCGGGTGGTGGATACAGTGCCGGGACCGTTCGATCCTGAGGCTAGGGCGAGCTGCATTGCATCTCCTTGTCGTGACCTCAATATTTATGAGGTTCTTGTTATGTAGAACGCAGGCTCACCTTAGGCACCGGAATTCGTGCGAGGCAAGCCTTGCCTAACGGTAGTGTTGAGAGTCACAAGGAAGGGCACGCTAACCTTACTTATGGGTTTGGTGTAGCGTCGCTCAGCATGAGCGCTTCAGTCCCCGATGCCATCAACATCGCTCTGCGCGAGATCCTGCGTGACGATCTCAACGTCGACCTCAACCGGGTGACCCCGGAGTCGCGGCTGGTCGATGACGTCGGCCTGGATTCGGTGGCCTTCGCGATCGGCATGGTGGCCATCGAGGACCGGCTTGGCGTGGCGCTGTCCGAGGAAGACCTGCTGACCTGCGACACGGTCGGTGACCTCGAGGCCGCCATCCGGGCGAAAGCCCCCGCCGACGCGTGAGCGTACTGGCCGAGGCCCTGACCAGGGCCATGACCGGGTCGGCGCATGACCTGGTGGTCTTCGGCACGGAGGCCGGAGCATGGCAGCGCCACCCGTGGCAGCAGGTCCACGCGCGCGCCGAGAGCATCGCCGCCCGCATCCTCGACGGCGACGATGACGGCGCCGTGGGGCTGGTCGGCGAACCGACCGCCGACCTGGTCGCCGCCATCCAAGGCACCTGGCTGGCCGGCCGCAGCCTGTCCATCCTGCCCGGGCCCGTCCGCGGCGCCGACCCGGCGCAATGGGCGCAGGCGACGCTGGACCGGTTTCACGGCATCGGCGTCCGAACGGTGCTCAGCCACGGCCCGGTGTTGGACCTGCTGCAGGCGGAGGGGGCCGACCGTCCGCTGGCGGTCGCCGATGTCGCCGCGGCCGCCGGCACCCGACGATCGGTCACACCGGTCGCCGCGGCCGCTGATGTACCCGCGGTATTGCAGGGCACTGCCGGATCCACCGGCACTCCCCGTACCGCCCAGCTGTCCCCGGCCGCCGTACTGGCCAACGTCTCGGGACTGAGTAAGCACGTCGATGTCGACCCGGCGGCCGACGTGGGTTGCAGTTGGCTGCCTCTCTACCACGACATGGGGCTGACATTTCTGCTCAGCGCGGCGTTGACCGGCTCGGAGCAGTGGCTGGCGCCCACCGCGGCGTTCGCCGCCTCGCCCTTTCGGTGGCTGTCGTGGCTGCACGACAGCCGTGCCACGATGACCGCCGCACCGAACTTCGCCTACAGCGTGATCGGCAAGTACGCCCGCCGCGTCCCCGAAGTAGACCTGGGCAGGCTGCGGGTCGCCATCAACGGCGGCGAACCCGTCGACTGCGAGGGGCTGGAGCGATTCGTCGCCGAACTGGCGAAATTCGGTCTGGACCCCGGCGCGCTGATGCCGTCCTACGGCTTGGCCGAGGCCACCTGCGCGGTAACGGCGCCGCGACCCGGCACCGGACTGCAGTACGACGAGGTGATCCAGGCCGACGCCGCGAACACCCGCCGGCACGCGGTGCTCGGTGAGCCGATCCCCGGGATGCAGATCCGGATCCGGCCGGTCGTCGACGACCATGAGGAGCTGCCACAACGTGAGGTCGGCGAGGTCGAGATCCGGGGGACCTCGATGATGTCGGGCTACCTGGGCCAGGATGCCCTGGCCCCGGACGACTGGTTTGCCACCGGGGATCTCGGTTACCTCACCGATGCGGGCCTGGTGGTCTGCGGCCGGGCGAAGGAGATCATCTCGATCGCCGGACGCAATGTTTTTCCGACCGAGATCGAGCGGATCGCCGCGCAGGTGCGCGGGGTTCGCGAGGGCGCGGTGGTGGCGGTCGGCACCGACGGCATCCGCCCGGGACTGGTGATCGCCGCGGAGTTCCGCGGCCGCGACGAAGCCGGAGCGCGTGCCGACCTGATCTCCCAGGTGGCATCGCAATGCGGTGTGGTGCCCGCGGACGTGGTTTTCCTGGCGCCCGGCTCGTTGCCCCGGACGTCGTCGGGCAAGCTGCGGCGCCTGGACGTCAAACGCAACCTGGAGGCGATGAAGTGACCGACGTGACGGCCGGGTCCGATATCGACAGCTACCGAGCATTATTGGATCAGGTTTTCGACCAGCAGGTGGTTGACTGGACCGCCGAAGCCGAAGCGACCGAGCGTTTCCCGCGTGCGCTGATCGAACACCTGGGCAGTAGCGGGGTGTTCGCGGAGAAGTGGCGCAATGGCCAGCATCCCGACGTCGCCAAGCTGGTGGCACTGGCATTCAAGCTGGGACACCTGCGGTCGGCCGGTATCGGGGTGGGGGTGAGTCTGCATGACTCGGCCATCGCCGTCCTGCGCAGGTTCGGCCGATCGGAGTATCTGCAGAACATCTGCGAGCAGGCGATCGCGGGCGAGGCGGTGCTGTGTATCGGCGCCTCGGAGGAATCCGGCGGCTCCGACCTGCAGATCGTCGAGACCGAAGTGCGTTCGGTGCGTGACGGTTTCCACGTGCGCGGGCGTAAGAAGTTCGTGTCCCTGTCGCCGATCGCCGACCACATCATTGTGGTGGCGCGCGGGGTGGACCATGACGAGAACAGCCGGCACGGCAACGTCCTGGTGATTGCGGTACCGATTTCCCAGGTGCAGGTCAATGAGCCGTACCGCAAGGTCGGGGCCGGGCCGCTGGACACCGCCGCGGTCGACATCGACACCTGGGTGCCCGCCGAGGCACTGATCGCTCGCCCCGGAACCGGACTGGCCGCCATCTCCTGGGGTTTGGCACACGAGCGCATGTCGATCGCGGGGCAGGTCGCGGCGTCATCCCAGCTGGTGCTGGGCCTGACCCATGCCCGGATGATGCGCCGACGGCAATTCGGTGCCACGTTGTTCGAACATCAGGCATTGCGGATGCGGGTGGCCGATCTACAAGCCCGGGTGGACATGCTTCGCCACGCGCTCAACGGCATTGCCGCCGACGGCCGGCTTGATCTGCGTGCCGCGGCGGCGATGAAGGTCAGCGCGGCTCGGCTCGGCGAAGAGGTGTTCTCCGAATGCATGCACATCTTCGGCGGCTCCGGTTATTTGGTCGATGAGACGCCGATCGGTCGCTGGTGGCGGGACATGAAACTGGCTCGTATCGGCGGGGGCACCGACGAAGTGCTCTGGGAACTGGTCGCGGCCGGGATGCGGCCCGACTACGACGGCTACGCCGAGCTGTTCGAGAGCGGGTCGTCCTCGGGGTAGCGCAGTACCCCGTAGAGCGCCATGCGGCGGTAGCCCATGTCGTGTTCGCCGAGGAAGGTGCCGCCCACATACTCGGCCAGCCGGCGCATGGCCGTGTTGCGGTACTCGGGTTCGAACATCATTCGCCGGCACTGCGGTTCGAGTTCGAACACGCTCTTCATCGCGCGCGGCAACAAGATCGCCGCGAACCCCCGGTTGACCGCCGCGAGGTCGGCGACCGCACCGTGCATGCCCAGGTCATAGGGATGTGCGTCGTAGTACTTGGAGATGGAATCCTTTGACGCTCGGTATAACTCGATGTAGCCGCTGTCCTGTCCGTGCCGGCTGACGATCAGCGGCCGGGTGAAGCTGCCGGCGACCAGGGCGCTCAGATACGCGTGCCAGCGCTCCGGCGGCCAGGCGGACTCCCACGTTTCGGCCAGATGCGGACGGTTCATCCACTCGGAGACCATCTCCGCGTCGGCGTCCGGGTCGGCGACCCGTATCGAGTAGGGAGCGGCCAGAGCCGGGACTGGGGGTGCGGGAACGCGGCGAACCTCATCGGGGATGTCCGTGCGCTCGCGGGGCACAATGTTGGCGGCGTCAGTCATAACGAACGGTCAGCCTACCCGAGCCCTCCACGGCGAAAGTGAGGCTAGGGTAACCTAGGTTCGATGTGGCGGCGGGCGCCGCGCCCGGCTCCACGGGGTGGGCCACCGTTGGCGAAAGGACCGTGATGGCGCGCGGCTTGCAGGGGGCGATTCTGCGGGGCTTCGGTGCCCGCGACCACACCGTCACCGTTGTCGAGACCAGCTGGATCACCCCGCACTGCATACGAGTCTGGATGCACTCGCCCACGCTGTTCACCGACGCCGCCGTCGAGCCGAGCGCCTGGTTGAGGTTCTGGTTCCCGGACCCGGACGGATCTGACACCGAGTTCCAGCGCGCGTACACCATCGCCGAGGGGGACGCGCAGACCGGACGTTTCGCGGTCGACATGGTGCTGCACGAACCGGCCGGGCCCGCCACGCGCTGGGCTCGCACCGTGGAACCGGGAGCCACCATCTCCGCGATATCCCTGATGGGCTCGTCGCGCTTCGAAGCGCCCGACGCCGACGCGCAACCCGCCGGATACCTGCTGATGGGCGATTCGGCGTCGATTCCGGGCATCAACGGGATCATCGGCACCATCGGACCCGACATCCCGATCGAGCTCTATCTGGAACAGCACGACGACAATGACCTGCTGATCCCGATCAGCGCACACCCGCGGCTGCGGGTGCACTGGGTGCCGCGCCGTGACGCGCGTTCGCTCGCCGATGCCATCGAGGCCAGAGACTGGTCGAACTGGTACGCCTGGGCCACCCCCGAGGCCGCGACACTCAAAGCCCTGCGGGCGCGGCTGCGCGACGAGTTCGGTTTCCCCAAGTCCGAGGTGCATGCGCAGGCCTACTGGACCGCCGGACGTGCCATGGGCACCCAACGCGACGCCGAAAAATCCGAGGACACCGAGCTGACTCTGCCGACACCAGAGACCGGTTCGAGTGAGGTCTCCGGTGAGCGCAGCATCAGCGCAGCCAAGGGGCAGTGGCGTGCTCAGGCCGCGGGCCGGCTGCTGGGCCCGCTGCGGGTGCCGCTGATCCTCTCCGGTGTGCTGCAGGCGCTGATCACACTGCTGCAGTTGGCGCCGTTCGTGCTTCTGGTGGAGCTGGCCCGGCGATTGGTCGCCGGCGCCGACGAGTCAGCGCTGTGGCCCGTCGGCATCGCCGCCCTGTCCCTGCTGGGCCTGGGCACGCTGCTGGGGGCAGGCCTGACGCTGTGGCTGCACGTCGTCGACGCCCGCTTCGCCAGTGCGCTGCGTGCCCGGCTGCTGAGCAAGCTGTCGCGGCTGCCGCTGGGCTGGTTCACCGCCCGCGGGTCCGGATCGATCAAGCAATTGGTCGCCGACGACACGCTGTCGCTGCACTACCTGGTGACCCACGCGATCCCCGACGCCGTGGCCGCCGTCGTGGCACCGGTGGCGGTACTGGTGTACCTGTTCGTCGTGGACTGGCGAGTGGCGCTGGTGCTGTTCCTGCCGGTGCTGGTCTACATGGTGCTGATGTCGGTGATGATGACGCAGTCGGGCCCCAAGATCAGCCAGGCGCAGCGCTGGGCCGAGCGGATGAACGGCGAAGCCGGCACCTACCTGGAGGGCCAGCCGGTGATCCGCGTGTTCGGCGGCGCCGCGGCCTCCACCTTCCGCCGACGCCTCGACGAGTACATCGACTTCCTGGTCACCTGGCAGCGGCCCTTCGTCGGCAAGAAGACACTGATGGATCTGGTCACCCGCCCGTCGACATTCCTGTGGCTGATCGTCCTGACCGGCACCCCGCTGATCGTCAGCGGCCGGATGGATCCGGTGAACCTGCTGCCGTTCCTGTTGCTGGGCACCACGTTCGGCGCCCGCCTGCTGGGCATCGGTCTGGGGGTCGGCGGCATCCGCGGGGGCATGCTGGCGGCCCGACGGCTGCAGATCGCCCTGGATGAAACCGAACTCGCCGTCGAGCAGCACCAGGCCGTGGCCTCCGAGGCGGCCGGCACGGTGCGCTTCGACGCCGTCACCTTCGGATACCGTCCCGGTGTCCCGGTGATCCGCGAGGTGTCGTTGTCACTTCGGCCGGGCACCGTGACCGCACTGGTGGGCCCCTCAGGGTCGGGCAAGTCGACCCTGGCCGCCCTGCTCGCGCGATTCCACGACGTCGACTCCGGTTCGATATCGATTGACGGACAAGACATCCGGTCAATGACGGCCGACGAACTCTACCGGCAGGTGGGATTCGTGTTGCAGGAGACGCAACTGGTTCACGGCAGTGTGCGTGACAACATCGCCTTGGCCGTCCCGGACGCCACCGACGAACAGGTGTGGGCCGCCGCTCGCGAGGCCCAGATCCACGACCGGATCCTGCGGCTGCCCCAGGGCTACGACACCGTGCTCGGCGCCGCCGCCGCGCTGTCCGGCGGGGAACGGCAGCGACTCACCATCGCTCGGGCCATTCTGGCCGACACGCCAGTCCTGATCCTAGACGAGGCCACTGCGTTCGCCGATCCGGAATCGGAGTACCTGGTGCAGCAGGCGTTGAACAGGCTGACCCGGCATCGGACCGTGCTGGTGATCGCCCATCGCCTGCACACCATCACCGGTGCCGACCAGATCGCCGTGCTCGATGGCGGTGGCATCGTCGAACAGGGCACCCACGAGCAGTTGTTGGCCGCGGGCGGCCGCTATCACCAGTTATGGCAGACCGGCCGTTCCGCGGCCACCGTCGGCGCGGAGGCCCACCGATGATCCGCACCCTGATCCGACTGATCCCCCCGGACCGTCGGGGCCGGATGTTCGCCTACGCCGTGCTGACGTGTGTGTCCGTGGCGGTGCGGGCGGCCGGCACGGTGCTGCTGGTGCCCCTGGTGAGCGCACTGTTCTCCGAGACCCCGGGCCGGGCGGTGGCCTGGTTGGGCTGGCTGACGGTGGCGACCATCGCGGGCTGGCTGGTGGACTTCGCCTGCGCCCGAATCGGATTCGATCTGGGATTCGCCGTCCTTGACCACACCCAGCATGACGTGGCCGACCGGCTGCCCGGTGTCCGCCTGGGCTGGTTCAGCGCCGCCAACACCGCTGACGCGCGACAGGCGATCGCCGCCACCGGCCCGGAATTGGTCAGCCTGGTGGTCAACCTGTTGACCCCGGTGATCGGCGCGATCCTGCTGCCCCCGGCGATCGCCGTGGCGCTGCTGGGGGTGTCCTGGCAGCTGGGGCTGGCCGCCCTGGGCGGCGTACCGCTGCTGTTGGGCGCGCTGTGGGCATCCAACCGGCTCAGTGGGCGCGCCGACGCCGCGGCCGGTGCGGCCAACACCGCCCTGACCGAACGCATCATCGAGTTCGCCCGGACCCAGCAGGCGTTACGCGCGGCGCGGCGCGTGGAACCCGAACGCAGCACTGTCGGAGAGGCGCTGGCCGCCCAGCACGGCGCGGCGATGCGGTTGCTGCTCATGCAGATTCCCGGACAGCTGCTGTTCAGTCTGGCCAGCCAGGGCGCGCTGATTCTGCTTGCCGGAACCACCACCGCACTGACCGTTACGGGCACCTTGAGTGTTCCGGAGGCCGTCGCGTTGATCGTCGTGGCGGCGCGCTACCTGGAACCGTTCACCGTCATCAGCGAGCTGGGGCCCGCCCTGGAGTCGACCCGGGCCTCCCTCGAACGGATCCGTGCCGTCCTCACCGCGCCGGAGGTGACGGTCGGCTCGGGGCGGATACCGCAGGGCGCCGGTGCACCGCGCATCGAGTTCGACGACGTCACCTTCGGCTACGAGCCCGACGGTCCGCCGGTGCTCGACCGGGTCAGCTTCACGCTGGAGGCCGGCACCACCACGGCCATAGTCGGGCCCTCCGGATCAGGCAAGAGCACCATCTTGTCGCTGATCGCCGGGCTGCACGAACCGACGGCCGGCCGAGTGCTGTTTGACGGGACGGATGCCGCAGGGCTGGACGCGTCGTCGCGGCGGGCGGTCAGCAGCGTGGTGTTCCAGCATCCCTACCTGCTTGATGGCACCATCCGCGACAACATTCTGGTGGGCGATCCCGACGCCGATCAGGAGGCTCTCGGGCGGGCCACCGGACTGGCTCGGGTCGACGAGCTGGTCGCCAGGCTGCCCGACGGCCCCGACACCGCAGTGGGCGAAGCGGGGGCCGCATTGTCCGGCGGTGAGCGTCAACGGGTCAGCATCGCGCGCGCCCTGCTCAAACCCGCGCCGGTGCTGCTGGTCGACGAGGCGACCAGCGCCCTGGACACCGAGAACGAGGCGGCCATCGTCGCCGCGCTGAGCGCCGAACTGCGTCCGCGCACCCGGGTGATCGTCGCGCACCGGCTGGCCAGCATCGCGCAAGCCGACCGGGTGCTGTTCATCGACGGAGGCCGGGTGGTCGAGGACGGCACCATCGATGAACTGCGTTCCGCCGGTCGGCGATTCGACGAGTTCTGGCGTCAGCAGAACGACGCCGCCGGGTGGCAGATCCACGCCGGCTAGCGATGGTCGCAAGCGCGGCGGAGCCATCTCCGCAACTGCCCTTTGTCACGGGATCCGTTGTGGGATCATTCCCAGCGTGAGCTCCGACGATGACCCAGAGGCCCGGATTCGGGCACTGGAACAACCGCTGTCGCGGTCAGACGGGGCCGTGGAACTGACCGTCCCGTCGCTCGGTACCGAGGGCCAAGCGCCCCCGCAGCGGGGTGCCGGTCTGGGTTTCGTGGTCGTGGGGGTGATGGTCGCGGCGGTGGCGATGGTGGGCGCGTTCGCGATCTATCTCGCGTCCCACAGCTCCAGTCGCTCCGTGCCGGGGATGCCGACTGCCGGGCTCCAGTCCGCCCCCGAGCCAGCGCCTTCGCCGGTGCCCGTGCCTATTCCGCCCATCGCTGCGCCGCCGCAGATTCCCGTCCCCGGCAGCGGCACCACACTCGTCGTCACCGGGGCCGGGGAGAACAAGACCCTGCCCTGCGACGGTCGTGACGCCTCCGTGAGCGGGGTCAACAACACCGTTGAGTTCGTCGGCCAGTGCAGTGGCCTGACCGTGTCGGGAATCGGCAACATCATCACCGTGACGTCGACACCCACAATCACCGTCTCCGGCCTGCAGAACCGGGTGACCTATCGCTCCGGCGAACCCCAGGTGAGCACTTCTGGTCTCGACAACGTCGTGGAGCGGGGCTGAGCCCGTCAGGTCAGCCGAGTTGGCGCACCAGTGCCTTCTTGTCGACTTTGCCGACAGCGGTGGTGGGTAGCGCCGGCCGTGCCGCCAGCTGATCGATCCGGATGTGGGTGGCAACCCCGCACTCGTCGAGGTGTCGGTTGAGCTCTGCGAGCAGAAGCGGTGCGTCCTTGAACACCACTGCAGCGCAGACCTTTTCCCCCAGATACTCATCGGGCAAACCGACCACTGCCGCCGACCGGATCGCGGGGTGGCCCAGCAGATGCGCCTCCAGCTCATCGGCCGCGATGTTCTCGCCGCCACGCACGATGACGTCCTTGACCCGGCCGGTGACCTCCAGATAGCCGTCGGCGCAGCGACGGACCCGGTCACCGCTGCGATAGAAGCCCTCCGGACTGAAAGAGCGCGCGTTGGCCTCGGCGGCGTTGTAGTAGCCGTTGATCGTGTACGGCCCGCGCACCAGCAGCTCACCCTCGGCTGCCTCGGCGCCGTCCTCATCGACCACCCGAAGCTCGTCGTCGGCGCACAACGGCCGGCCTTGAGTGTTGTCGAGCAGGTCCGCGTCGTCGCCCGGCCGGGTGTAGCAGAGCAGGCCCTCGGCCATTCCGAACACCTGTTGCAGGCCCGGTGTCAGCGTCTCGCGGATCCGGGCCGCATCGGTCGGTGCCAGCTTGGCGCCCCCGACCTGCAGCAACCGCAACGTCGTCGGTCTCTGCGGCTCCCAGTCACAGGCGTGGGCCCACAGGGTGGCCAACGCCGGCACCAACGCGGTGACCGTCACCCGGTGCCGCGCGATGGTGGCGAACGCCGCCTCCGGGCTGGGGTCGGTGCCGAAGACGGTGGTCGCGCCCACCGAGATGGCCCCCAACAGTCCCGGGCAGGCCAGCGGGAAGTTGTGGCCGGCAGGCAGTGCCACCAGGTACACGTCGTCGTGGGTCAGCTCACACAATTCTGCGCTGGCAACCGCGTTGTAGACGTAGTCGTTGTGGGTGCGGGGGATCAGCTTAGGCATCCCAGTGGTGCCGCCGGAGACCAGCAGCAGGGCCGGCGCGCCCGGATCCGGGGTGAATCGCGGCGCGGGGGAGAGCTCCGGTGCGTCGACGATGGTGATCCGATCCAGGCCCAGCTCGGCAGCCATGGCCGGATAGTCGAATCCCGCAGTGGCGTCAGGGATCACGATCCCGACCGCATCGCTGACCCCGGCCAGATGCCCGATCTCGGCGGCGCGGTGCCCGGGCAGGCATAGGACCGGGATGGCCCCCACGCGCAGCAGCGCGAACACCGTGATCGCGAACGCGCAACTGTTGGGCAGCTGTACCAGCACGCGATCGCCGGGGCGCAGGCCCCGCCGGTGCAACGCTGCCGCCGCGCGGTCGACCGCGCCGTCCAACTGGGCATAGGTCATCGTGGCCGTCGCATCGATGACCGCGGGGTGATCTGGCCAACGGGCCGCGGCGTCGTCGAGCAGCGATCCCACGGGGCGCCCGGTCCAATAACCGGCGGCCCGGTAGGCGGCGGCCCGCTCGTCGGGGAACGGTACGAATCCGTGCATGTGTACTCCCTGGCTGAGCGGCGACCGAACGTAGATAGAGTAGCTTCGAGGAAAATTAGGGCAGCCTAACGAAAGGTGGGGTGGCGCTGTGGGGCCGGACGACATTCGCGCGCAGGTCGCGGAGCTGCTCGGCGCCGACGCCAGCGCCATCGACCCCGAGGCCGACTTGGTCGGACAGGGCCTGGATTCGATTCGGATGATGAGCCTGGCCGGCCGCTGGCGCAAACAGGGCATCGATGTCGACTTCGCCGCGCTGGCCGCAGACCCGCGCATCGCCGCATGGCAAGAGCTGGTGGGGGATCGGGACGGACCCGCGCCGGCCGAGGTGACCGCCGAGGATCCGGCAGACGCGGCCGCACCGTTCCCGCTGGCGCCCATGCAACACGCCATGTGGGTGGGCCGCGACGACGATGTGGCGCTCGGCGGCGTGGCCGGCCACCTCTACGTGGAGTTCCACACCGCCGCCGGGGCGCCCGGTCTTGACCCGGAGCGCCTGGCGGACGCCGCCGCCGCGCTGGCCGTTCGCCATCCGATGCTGCGGGTCGCATTCTCCCCCGACGGCACCCAGCACATCCGTGCCGACGCGACGGTGCCCGTCGCGGTGCAGGATCTGCGCGGCCTGGACGCCGGCGCGGTGGCCCAGCGTCTGGAAGCGACCAGGGCGGAGAAGTCCCACCAGCAACTTCGGGACGCGGTCTTCGAGCTCACGGTGTCGCTGCTGCCGGACGGGACGGCGCGCCTCCACGTTGACCTCGACATGCAAGCCGCCGACGCCATGAGCTACCGCACCCTGATGGCCGACCTGGCCGCCGCCTACCGGGGGGAGGCGCTGGCGGAGTTGGGCTACACCTATCGGCAGTACCGCCAGGCCACCGCCGCGCGCGAACCCGACGACGACCACCGCCAGTGGTGGGAGCAACGCATCCCCGACCTGCCGGACCCACCCAAGCTGCCGCCACCGCCGGGCGCCCCGGCCGACCCGCGGCGCAGCACGCGGCGCTGGCACTGGCTGGACCCGCAGACCCGCGACGCGCTGTTCGCGCAGGCGCGCGCACACGGCGTCACTCCGGCTATGACGCTGGCCGCCTCGTTCTCCCACACCCTGGCCCGATGGTCGGACGCGCCGCGTTTCCTGCTCAATGTGCCGCTGTTCGGGCGCGAGCCGCTGCATGACGACGTGGATCGGCTGGTCGGCGATTTCACCTCGTCACTGCTGCTGGACGTGGATCTGAGCCAGGCCCACACCGGTGCGCAACGCGCCCACGCGGTGCAAGACGCCATGCGCACCGCCGCAGCGCACGCCGACTATCCCGGTCTGGCGGTGCTGCGCGACCTGAGCCGGCATCGCGGTAGCCAGGTGCTGGCACCGGTGGTGTTCACCAGTGCCCTCGGCCTCGGAGAGCTCTTCGCCACCGGAGTCACCGAGACTTTCGGTACCCCGGTCTGGATCATCTCCCAGGGGCCCCAAGTGGTGCTGGACGCCCAGGTCACCGAGTTCGACGGCGGGGTCCTGGTCAACTGGGACGTGCGGGAGGACATGTTTGCCCCCGGGGTGATCGACGCCATGTTCGCCCACCACATCACCGAGGTGACCCGGCTGGCCGGCGGCCAGGGCTGGGTCGACCACGCAGCGGCCGCCTTACCCGACGACCAGGCACAGGTGCGGGCCACCGTGAACGCGGGCACCGCCCAAACCAGCGGGGAAGCACTGCAGGACGGGTTCTTTCGGCAGGCCGACAGCGATCCCGAGGCGGTCGCGGTGCTGCACGGCGCGGGCGAGCTGAGCTACGGCCTGCTGCGCGATCAGGCCTTGTCGGTGGCCGCCGAACTGCAGGAGCGCGGCGTGCGTCCCGGTGACACCGTGGCCCTGCTGGGTCCCAAGGGTGCCGAGCAGATCCCGGCCCTGTTGGGCATTCTTGCTGCCGGTGCGGTGTACCTGCCGATCGCCGCCGATCAGCCACCCGAACGCAGGGAACGGATCCTGGCACTCGGTGGTGCCGTGTTGGCCTTGGTGACCGGGGACGAGCCCCCGGCCCTGGAGATTCCAGCGGTGGCGGTCTCCGAAGCGCTGGGCCGCCCCGGCACGGATCCGGTCCGCACCGATCCGGCCCAGCTGGCCTATGTGGTGTTCACCTCCGGCTCCACCGGGGAGCCCAAAGGCGTCGAGGTCACCCATGACGCCGCCATGAACACCGTCGAAACACTCAGCGCCCGTTTCGGATTTGCCCCGGATGATCGAAGCCTGGCGTTGCTGACCCTGGACGCCGACATGTCGGTGCTCGACGTCTTCGCGATGCTGCGCGCCGGCGCGGCCATCGTGATGGTCGACGAGGCCGACCGGCGCAGCCCCGAGGTGTGGGCCCATTTGGTGGCGCGGCACCGGGTCAGCGTGCTCAACCTGATGCCGGGCGCACTCGAGATGCTGGTGTCGGTTGGCGGTCAGCTGCCTTCGGTGCGGGCCGTATTGACCGGCGGGGACTGGGTTCGCCCCGAACTGGCCCGCCGGTTAGCCGTGGCGGCGCCGGGGGTGCGATTCGCCGGACTCGGCGGGGCCACCGAGACCGCCATCCACGCCACGCTGTGCGAGGTCGTGGGGGAGCCGCCCGCGCACTGGGCGGCGGTGCCCTATGGCACGCCACTGCCCAACATCGCCTGCCGCGTGGTGGACGCCGACGGCGCCGACCGTCCGGACTGGGTGGCCGGCGAACTGTGGGTTTCCGGCCGCGGGATCGCCTCGGGCTATCGCGGGCGGCCAGATCTGACCGCGGAGAAGTTCGTCGAACATGACGGCCGAACCTGGTACCGCACCGGCGATCTGGCCCGCTACACCCCCGACGGCTCCCTGGAATTCGTCGGCCGGGCCGATCACCGGGTCAAGATCAGCGGTTATCGCATCGAGCTGGGCGAGGTCGAAGCCGCCCTGCGCCGGCTGCCCGGGGTAGCAGAGGCGGTGGTCGTGGCGCTGACCGAGCCGGGCGGACGGGAGGTGTTGGTGGCCGCTGTCCGAACCGGCGACCCCGCAGTGAGCGTTGCCGGGCTGCGGGCCGGACTGGCCCAGTCGCTGCCCGAGCACATGATTCCGCGGCAATTGCAGCTGGTTTCGGTGATTCCCTACACCGTCTCCGGCAAGATCGACCGTCGGGCGGTGAGCACCGAACTGGCCACCTACCTGGCCGCCACCGACGGCCATCGTGAGCCGGTCGGTCCGCTGCAACGCGCCCTGGCAGCGATCGTCGCCGAGGTGCTGGGTGCCGCACGAGTAGGCGCCGATGACGACTTCTTCGCCCTGGGTGGTGACTCGGTGCTGGCGACCGCCGCCGTGTCGCGGGTCCGCACCTGGCTGGATGTGCCCGGCGCCGTGGTCGCCGACATCTTCGCGACTCGAACCGTCGCCAAGCTGGCCGAGCGGCTGACCTCGCGGGAGACCGATCCGGGCCGGTTGGACGCGGTGGCCGAGGTGTACCTGGAAGTGGCGCAGCTGGACGCTGCCGGGGTGGCCGACGCACTGCGATAAGGCCCTGGTGGACCCCCTTGTGGTGTGTCAGCATCGACTGCATGGAAACGCGCAGATCGGTCGTGTTGCTCGGTGTCTCGGCGATGACGGGCCTGGCTGCGCTGGCCGGCCCCCCGGGCGTGGGCACCGCGTCGGCGGCCGGTTGTCCCGACGTAGAGGTGACGTTCGCCCGGGGTACCGCCGAGGCGCCCGGTGTGGGTGAAGTCGGCCAGAAATTTATCGACGCGTTGCGCTCGCAGGTCGGGGGGCGGTCCTTAGGGGTGTACGCGGTCAATTACCCGGCAAGCGAGGACTGGCCGCCGTCGGCGTCCGAAGGCGCCGCTGACGCGAACGCGCACGTGCGGTCCATGGTTGCGACCTGCCCCGACACCAAGCTGGTGCTCGGCGGATATTCCCAAGGCGCGATGGTCATCGATCTGATCACCATTGCGCGGGCCTCGGTGGCGGGGTTCACCGCGGCCACCCTGTCGGCCGAGGAGGCCGAACACGTGGCCGCGGTCGCGGTCTTCGGGAATCCGACCGACCGGTACCTGGGGGGACCGATCAGCGAGATCAGCCCCTGGTACGGGGCCAAGGCTATCGATCTGTGCGCCGACGGCGACCCGATCTGCACCCCGGGAGCACTGGCGCTGCCCACACCCGAAGAGATGACCGCTGCGCCGCACCTGTCCTACGCGCAGTCGCCGATGCCGGGCCAGGCCGCGGCCTTCGTCGCAGGCAAGCTCTGAGGCTGGCCGCCTCAGTCGACGATCTCCGACGTCCAGTACTCGCGCAGGCCGGCGATCTGGTCGCCGGCGAACTCCAGGATGGCGACTTCACGCATCCGCTTGCGGACGCCCTGTGCGCGATCATCGAACGTCGCCTCCCACTCGGCGATCACCGTGGTGCCGTCGGTAGCGGTGTAGAGGTTGAGCAGCCGGGCGTCGATATTGGCCTGTCCCTCGACGACCTTGCGCTGCCAGTAGTCACCGATCCCGGCTCGCGTGCGGATCGGTTCGCCCAGCACCCGCTCGTGGTAGGTGGCGTCTTCGGTGAAGATCGTGACAATGAGCTCGGGGTCCTGTTGCATCCAGGCCCGCAGGTAGGTGTCGAGCGTTGCGCGGACGTCCATGAGGGCAGTGTGGCCGACGGACGGGGACGGCTTTCGCCGAACGTGCGTTGAGACCGGGAAAAAGTCGTCAATCTCGTGCTGAGTGCACGCTCGGCGCAACTCCGGTCTCAGGCGGGCCGACGAGCGCCGGGATGCCCCGCTGTAGCACGATAAGGTAACCTAGCGCAGGCAAATTAGGGCAGCCTTTACTAATACTTGCGAGGGGATCGGATGGCCGTCGACGACACCTCGGCCGTCGCGCAATTCCCGTCCTGGATCGGCCGCTTTCCCGGACCCGGCGTCGCGACTCTGTTGTTTCCGCATGCCGGCGGAACGGCGGTCAACTACCGCCCCCTGGCCCTGACGCTGGCCCCCGGTGCCGACACCTACGTCATGCAGTATCCCCAGCGTGCTGACCGTTTCCGCGAGCCGGCGGCCGAGACCCTGCCGGAGCTGGCCCGCAGTCTGTTCGACGCCGCGCCGTGGCACCGGCTTGGCCCGCTGCGCCTGTTCGGCCACAGCATGGGCTCGCTGGTGGCGTTCGAGTTCGCCCGGATCGCCGAAGAACGCGGCATCGAGATCCAGCGGCTGTGGGCGTCCGCCGCCCCGGCGCCCGGGATCGTGGCCGGACTGCGCAAGGTGCCCACCGGCGACGCCGACCTGCGTGCCGAACTGGCCCAGCTCGGCGGCACCGATCCACGCATATTGGCCGACGAAGAGTTCCTGAACCTGCTGTTGACCCCGGTCCGCTCGGACTACCTGGCGTTCAACCGCTACCAGTGCGCCACCGACGTCACGATCCGCGCCGACATCACGGTGCTCGGTGGCCGCTCCGACGACCGAGTCGGCCCCGACCTGCTGGAACGCTGGGCCGATCACACCACCGGAGCCTGCACGGTCTCGCTCTACGACGGCGGGCATTTCTACCACTACGAGCACATCGAGACCCTGGCGAAGCGGATCATCGCCGATGAATGATCGGCGCGAGGACCCGGTCGTCATCACCGGCCTCGGCGTCGAGGCGCCCGGTGGCATCGACACCGCCGAGCAGTACTGGTCACTGCTGGCCGACGGCCGTGAAGCGCTCAGCGCCCTCCCCGAGGACCGTGACTGGGCGGTGCGCGAACTCATCGAGGGTTCTCACCGTGAAGGCTTCAAACCCATCTGCAACGTGGGTGGATTCCTCTCGGGTGCAGCCGAATTCGACCCCGGGTTCTTCGGCATCGCGCCGCGGGAAGCCATCGCGATGGATCCGCAGCAGCGGGTTGCGCTGCGGGTGGCCTGGCGTGCGTGCGAGGACGCCGGCATCAATCCCGACGACCTCACCGGCCACAACGTCGGTGTGTACCTGGGTGCCTCGGTCACCGGCTACGGACCGGACATGGCGCAGTTCAGCGCGCACAGCGGTCACCTGCTGCCCGGCACCGCACTGTCGGTGATCTCCGGCCGGATCGCCTACACCCTCGGCCTGGCCGGCCCGGCCTTGACCGTCGACACCTCGTGTTCGTCGGCGCTGTCCGCGCTACACCTGGCGGTTCAGGCCATCCGGTCAGGCGATGCCGACATGGCGCTGGCCGGTGGCGTGTGTGTCATGGGTTCGCCGGGATTCTTCGTGGAGTTCTCCAAACAGCATGCGCTCTCCGATGACGGCCACTGCCGGCCCTACAGTGCCGCCGCCACCGGAACGGTGTGGGCTGAGGGCGCCGGAGTTTTTGTGCTCCAACGCAAGTCGGCCGCACTGCGCGAACGACGCCACATCTACGGCGAGATCTTGGCCAGCCGGCTCAACCAGGACGGTCACACGGCGGGCCTGCTGACCCCCAGCGAAACCGCCCAACAGCGCCTGTTCCGGGACACCCTGGCCGACGCCGGCCTCCATCCTGGTCAGGTCGGGATGATCGAGGGGCACGGCACCGGGACCAAGGTCGGCGATCCAGTCGAATTGCGTTCGCTTTCCAGCGTGTACGGCGCCGAGGCCGCACCCGACGCCGGCCCACGTTTGGGCTCGGTCAAATCGAACATTGGTCACGCTCAGGCCGCTGCCGGAGCCCTGGGACTGACCAAAGTGCTCTTGGCCGCCGAATACCAGACGATCCCGGCCACCCTGCATGTCGGCGACGGCCGGCACGACGGCATCGATTGGGATGCCAGCGGTGTCACGCTGGCCGAAACCAGCACCGCCTGGCCGGCGCAGGAGGGCCGGCGATACGGCTCGGTATCGGCTTTCGGCATGAGCGGCACCAACGCGCATCTCATCGTGGCGGTCGACGAGAGCTCCGAAGCGGTGCCGGCATGCTGAGCAATCACCCGAACACGTTGCCCGACGGCCGGATCCCGGTCCTGATCTCGGCACATGCCCGTGACCTCGTGGCCGCCGAGGCGGGCGCACTGGTTCGCTACCTGCACACGCATCCCGCCGCAGTGCCGCAGGTCGCCCACACCCTGCGGGCCACCCGCCCGCTACGCCGTCACCGCGCGATGGTCCGGGCCCGCGACACCGACGAACTCCTCAGTGGCCTCGACGCGCTCTATCGCGGGGCCGAACACCCACTGGTGGTCCGGTCGAATCAACCCGAGGCCGCGCGCACCGCCTTCGTGTTTCCCGGCCAGGGCAATCAGTGGCCCTGCATGGGAGCCGGCCTGTGGGGCGTCGCGGCTTATCGCGCCGAGGCGGACCGTTGCCACGAGGCCTTCGTGCGTGCCGGTCACCGGTCGCCGTTGGACTATCTGCGCGGCACCGATGATTCGACGCAGGACGGCGGCGATGACCCCGTGGTGGTGCAGGCCGCACAGTTCACCCACGCCGCGGCACTGGCGGCCACCTGGCGGCACTTCGGTGTCTTGCCCGACATCACCGTCGGCCACAGCCTGGGGGAGCTGGCCGCCGCCTACACCGCGGGCGTGGTGGACCTGGATGCCGCTGTGGCCGTGGTGGCCACACGGGCTCAACTGACCGACCTGCTCGCCGCCAACGCCCCGGTCAGATTCGGCATGGCGATGATCGCCGTGGGCGCCGACACCGCGACCGAGATCATTGCGCAGACCCCGGGCTGGCTGGAGCTCTCGGTGGTCAACGGCCCGGAGTCGGTGGTGATATCCGGTGAGTGGCCGGCGATACAACAGCTGCTGGATTCCGCGCAACGGCGCGGGGTGTTCGCCCGCGAGCTTGCAGTGCGCTACCCGGCACACACCAGTGCCCTGGAACCGCTACGCGACCAGCTGACCACGCAGCTTCCCGACGCTGTGTTCCACAGTGCCCCGGTGGAATTCCTCGGTTCGGTCTACGGGGGTCCGATCCCGGCCGGTACGGCGTTCCGCCAGTACTGGTTCGACAACCTGCGCAGGCAGGTCCGATTCGACCTGGCCGCGGCCGCGGCGGTCGCCCGGGGCGTGACGACGTTCATCGAGATGTCCGCCCACCCGACCCTGCTGATCGCACTGGGTGATTCCGCCGGCGCCGCGCAGGTGCTGGGCAGCACCGACCGCGACCGGCCGGCCGCCGACGCGCTGGCGGCCAACATTGCCGCCGCAGCGATCGCCGACCCCGGCTATCGCTGGCGGGACTTCACTCCGCCGGAGGCTCCGGCGCCGCTGCGGCACTTCCCGCACGCACCGATGCACACCAACCGGCTGTGGGCCGGTGCGCAAGAATCGGCGCCCCGCCGTCGGGCGCCGGTGGTCATGACCGAAAGCTGGCAGCCGGCCACTGAACCGGGGCGCCGGCCCGTGCGGGTCGCCGTCGACGACTACACCGGGAAATCGGCCGAGCTGACCGCACGGCTGGTGGCCGCCCTGGGGGCCTCGGATGTCGCAGTGACGGACCCGGAAGACGCCGAGCTGCTGCTCCTGGTCGCCCCGCCCGCAGCCACCACGGAGATCGGTGCGGCGGCAGCCGAGTTCGTCCACTACGCAGCCGCCCAGACCGCCGTCCAGCCCGGCCGCAACTGCCGCCGTGTCTGGCTGCTGACCCGCGGCGCCGAGCAGCTCGATGCTGACACACCGCCACTCCCGGGTCCCGCCGCGCTGGCCGCGCTGCACCGCAGTACCGGATTCGACTACCCCGACCAGACCTTCGCCCACATCGACCTGCCCGCGCAGGTCACCGACGAGGATCTGCGGGCCGCCGTCGGCGCGCTTGTGCTCGACGACACGGAGGTCGCGGTCCGTGGCGGGGTGCTCGCCACCCGCCGATTCGTCGAGTCCCCGGCAGCCGCGACGGTGCCCGCACTCCCGCAGAGCGTGGTGATCACCGGCGGCACCGGAGCCATCGGGATGGCCTATGCCGCCTACTGCGCCGACCACGGCGCACAGGACATCGTTCTGCTCAGTCGCAGCGGCGCCACCGACACCATTGCGGCGCAGTTGGCGGTGCTGCGCGCACGGACCGGGGCACGCGTTACGGCGATCCGTTGCGACATCACCGACGACGCAGCGGTCGCGGCGGTGATCGCGCACCATCGGCCCGCACCGGCCGGTCTCCTGGTACATACGGCCTCGGCGGAGGCCATTGCGGCGTCGACGGTCACTGAGTCCGCGATTCGGGATGCGCTCGGCGCCAAAGTGATCGGACTGGACAACGTGGTTCGGCACTGGCCGTTGCACGCCGACGCCCGGGTACTGGTGTGTTCCTCGGTATTGGCGCTGTGGGGTGGCTCTGGGCATGGTCTTTATGCGGCCGCCAATCGAATGGCCGACACCCTGGTCGGACAGCTACGGGCGCAGGGGCTGGGCGCCAGCTCGATCCGCTGGGGGCTGTGGCGCAGCGTCGCCGTGGTCAGCGGCGAGGAGAAGGACCGGATCGGCCGGACCGGCCTGACTCCGATGGCGCCAGAAGCCGCCATCACCGCCGGACTTGTCGCCGCTCCCAACGACCCCGCCATCTTGTCCGCCGACTTCGACAGGCTGGCGGTGTTCTTCGACAGTCAGGGCGTGCCGTCGCCGTTCGACGCGGCCCTGACCGCCGACCTGTGCACCTCCACTGGCGTCGGCGCCGACCGCTCGATTGCCGACGTGGTGGCCGACGAGCTGGTGACCGTGCTTGGCCTGGAAGGCCCCGACGACATCGACATGCACCGAGCCCTGGTCGATCTGGGCTTGGACTCGCTGCTCGCACTGGACCTGCGCAAGCGTCTGGGACGAGCCACCGGACTACGTGTGGCACTGGGCCCGCTGCTGGCCGGAATGACCGGAGCCCAGCTGACGGCGGTGCTGCGTGATGACGCAGCACCGCCGCCGGCAACGGAAAGGACTGTATTCACCCATGACTGACACCGGCGGTTTAGCGAGGCTCGACGAAGGAGAGGCGAAGCTGGGATCGCCGCATGACACCGGCGGTTTGGCGACGGACGCCAACGAGCTGCGCTTGGAGCTGATGCGTCGCCGTCTCGCCGAACGCGGGCTGGCCGCCACACAGCGGGGTCCCGCACCGGACAACGGTTCTGGGCCGCTGACCATGAGCGATGGCCAGCGCCGGATGTGGTTTGTTCAAGAGCTCGACCCTGACGGCTCGTTGGCCAACATCTCGGTCTCCTACCGGCTCACCGGCCCGCTGGATGCCGCCCGATTGCAGGACGCGCTGGTCGCCGTGGCTGCCCGACACCCAGTCCTACGCACCGTCTACACCGTCGACGACGCGGGCGAACCCCACCCGGCGATAGCCGAGGTCACGCCCGGTTTCGCCGCACACGACCTGTCCGACCTGCCCGATCAGGCCCGGGCGTTGCGGCTGGAAGTGCTGGCCCAGCGAGAATTCGCCACCCCGTTCCGGCTGGAAACCGATGCGCCACTGCGGCTCACCGTGGTCCGCGTCCGTCCCGACGAACACATTCTGCTGTTGGTGGCGCACCATATCGCCTGGGACGACGACTCCTGGGCAGTCTTCTTCGCCGACCTCACCGCCGCCTACACCGACCCCGAGCAGTTTGCGGCCCGCCCGCCGGTGCCGCATCCCGTCGCTCCGGCGGGCTCCGGACACGAAGCCGAACTGACGTACTGGCGGACCCTGCTGGCCGACCCGCCCGATCCGCTGGAGCTGCCCGGCCCGCACGGCTCGGCCATTCCCGGCACGCTGCGCGCCGGCCTGTGCACGCGCACGCTGCCCGCCGAACTGATGGCCGGCGTCGCCGAGCTGGCGCGCAGCAACGGCGCCACGCCCTACATGGTGATCGCCGCGGCGTTGTCCGCCCTGATCTACCGCTACACCGCCACCGACGACTTCCTGATCGCATCACCGGTGCTCAACCGCACCGCCGGCACCGAGGGGGCCATCGGCTACTTCGGCAACACCGTCGTGCTGCGCGCGAAGGTCGACGCCGCGGACAGTTTCAGTGCACTGGTGGCCCGCACCCGTGACGCGGCGCTGGGCGCGTTCGGCCATCAGGGCATCAACTTGGACCGCGTGGTGCGCGAACTGAACCCTGATCGCCGCCACGGGGGAGTGGAACGTCTTACCCGCATCAGCTTCGGGTTCCGTTCCACCCACGGCGAGGGCTTCCAGCCTGCCGGGATCACCTGCACCCGAGCCGATTACCGCGGAAAGATCGCCCAACTGCCGCTCGGGATCATGGTCGAGGCCGGCGGCTCTCACGATGGCGGCGCGTTGATCGAGGCCGAGTATCTGCACGACGTGCTCGACGAGGCGCTGGTTGACCAGGTCCTGCGCCACCTGGTGCAACTGTTGGCCGCCGCGGTCGCCCAACCGGACGGAACCGTCGGTGAACTCGACATGCTCGGCGACGAGGATCGGGCATGGCTGGAAGCGGTCTCACACGGACCGGACTACACCCCGGCCTCGGACGCCCCAGCCACGCTGGGCGCCCTGGTCGCCGATCGCGCAGCGGCCACCCCGCATGCCATCGCCATCGTCGACGACAACGGCCGCTACAGCTACGCCGAGATCAACGCGCGCGCCAACCGGATCGCCCACCACCTGATCGCGGCCGGCATCGGCACCGAGGACAAGGTCGCGGTGCTGTTCGGCCGCTCGGTGGATCTGGTGGTCACGGCGTTGGGCATCGCCAAGGCCGGCGCCGCCTACGTCCCTGTCGACCCCGAATACCCAGCGGACCGTATCGAATTCATCCTGGGTGATGCCCGGCCGGCGCTGGTGCTGCGCGAGCCGCTGACCGCCGACGAGGTGGCCGGCCGGCCCGACACCGACCCCACCGACGCCGACCGGGTGCGCCCGCTGACCCCGGAGAATCTCGCTTACCTGATCTACACCTCGGGCTCGACCGGGTTGCCCAAGGGCGTCGAGGTCTCCCACGCCCCGATCACCGAGTACCTGCTCTGGTTCGGCGCCGAATACGGAATCGACGACTCCGACGTCTTGCTCCAGGTCGCCTCTCCGAGCTTCGACGTGTCGATCGGCGAGCTGTTCGGCACCCTGGGAAACGGTGCCCGGCTGGTGATTCCACGCCCGGACGGACTGCGTGACATCGGGTACCTGACCGATCTTCTGCAGCGCGAAGGCGTCACCGCCATGCACTTCGTGCCGTCGCTGCTGGGTCTGTTCCTGTCGTTGCCCGGTGTCAACCAGTGGCGGACACTGCGGCGCATCCCGATCGGCGGCGAGCCGCTGCCCGGCGAACTCGCCGATAAGTTCCACGCCACGTTCGATGCACTGCTGCACAACTTCTACGGTCCGACCGAGACCGTGGTGAACTCCTGCCGCTACAAGGTCGAAGGCCCGCAGGGCAATCGGATCGTGCCGATCGGCAGCCCGAACATCAACACCACCATGTGGCTGCTCGATGACGCCCTGGCGCCGGTACCGGTCGGCGTGATCGGCGAGATCTACATCGGCGGAACCCATGTGGCCCGTGGCTACTTCGACCGCCCTGGACTGACCGCGGAACGCTTCGTGGCCGACCCCTGGACCCCCGGTCAACGGCTCTACCGCACCGGCGACCTGGCCCGCCGCAATGCCGCCGGCGACCTGGAGTTCATCGGTCGCGCTGATGACCAGGTCAAGGTGCGCGGATTCCGGATCGAACTCGGCGAGGTGGCCGCCGCCATCTCGGTGGATCCCAGCGTCGGCCAGTGTGTGGTCGTCGTGTCGGACCTGCCCGGGCTGGGCCGCAGTCTGGTCGCCTATCTGACCCCCGTGGGACCCGGTGCCGGCGAGGAAACCGTCGAGATTCCGCGGATCCGCGCGCGGGTTGCCGCCGCGCTGCCGGAGTACATGGCTCCCGCCGCCTACGTGGTCGTCGACGACATCCCGATCACCGCGCACGGCAAGATCGACCGTGCCGCTCTGCCCGACCCGAAACCGATCGAGAGCACGCCCTACCGGGAACCGCAGACCGAGACCGAGCACCTGGTGGCGCAACTGTTCGCCCAGCTGCTCTCCCGCGACAAGGTGGGCGCCGACGACTCGTTCTTCGACCTCGGCGGGCATTCACTGCTGGCCACGAAACTGGTCGCCGCCATCCGCTCGCGATGCGCCGTGGAGATCGGCATCCGCGAGATCTTTGAGGCCAGCACGGTAGCCAGGCTGGCCGCGGCGATCGACCGGGCACCGGCCGCGCAGCAGACCGCCGGGCGACCCGCGCTGGTCGCTGTGCCGCGCTCCGGGGATGCCCCGGTGTCGGCATCGCAGCTGCGCACCTGGTTCGCCTATCGGCTGGACCCGGGCGCCACCGGTGACAACATTCCACTGACGGCTCGGCTCACCGGCCCGTGCGACACCGCGTCGCTGATCGCGGCGATCAGCGACGTGGTGGCCCGACACGACAGCCTGCGCACCACCTTCCGCGAGGTCGACGGGCTGCCGCACCAAGTCATCAACGCCGCGGCTGCGCTTCCGGTGACCGAGCTGCATTGCCCGGAAACCGATCCGGTGGCCGTCACGGCTTGGACCCAGGCCCGCCTCGATGAGCAGCGTGGTGCCGCATTCGATCTCGAGCGGGAGTGGCCGATCCGTGCCGCACTGCTGCACCTGCCCGGCGACGAGCGGGTGCTCTCGCTGGTGGTCCATCACATCGCCGCCGACCACTGGTCGGTCGAGGTGCTGTTCACCGACCTGTTGATCGCCTATCGATCGCGGGCCGCGGGTTCAGCGCCGGGATGGGCGCCGCCGGCCTTGCAGTACGCCGACTTCGCGCACTGGCAGGGCGAACTGCTGCGCGACGAGTCGGGGCTGATCGAGGCGCAACGCCGCTACTGGATGGAACAATTGGCCGGCCTGGCCGACGACACCGGGCCGCGGCCGGACTTCGCCCGGCCCGCCACCGCCAACGGTTCGGGTGACTCGGTCGCCTTCACCGTGTCACCGCAGGTGCGGGCAGGTCTGGCGGCACTGGCGCGCGAGACCGGTGCCACGGAGTTCATGGTGGTGCAGGCCGCGGTCGCGGTGCTGATGCATCTGGCCGGCAGCGGAGACGACATCCCGCTCGGGGTGCCCATCGCTGGACGCACCGACGACGCCCTGGACAATCTGGTCGGGTTCTTTGTCAACATCGTGGTTCTGCGAAACCGGTTGTCGGGCAACCCGACACTGCGCGACGTGGTGACCCGGGCACGCGAAGCCGCGCTGGGCGCCTATGCGCATGCCGACCTGCCCTTCGACCGACTGGTGGAGGCACTCAACCCGGTCCGGACCCTGTCGCGCAATCCGCTGTTCCAGGTGGTGGTCCACGTGCGGGAAGCTGCCGACGTCACCCACGTCATCGACACCGGGTCCGACGGTGACTTGGTCTTCCGCACCGTGATGCCGACGTTCGACATCGCCCACGCCGACTTGTCGGTGAACCTGTTCACCGCGGCCGGGGACAGTGCCGACGGCGCCGGCTACGACGGCCACCTGATCTATCGGACCGATCTCTACGAGCGAGCCACGGTGGCGCGACTGGCCGACTGGCTGGGCCGGGTGCTGGCGACCATGGCCAGTGATCCGGGCCGGGCGCTGCGCGACATCAGCTTGGTCGATGACGCGCAACGCGACCTGATCCTGAACCAGTGGAGCCGCGGCGCCGAGGTACCCGCGGATGATCCGCGCACTATCGCCGACGTGCTTGCGGCCAGCCGGGACTTCGATGGCGTCGCCGTACGCTGCGCGGGAGCCGAGCTCACCTACCCGCAGCTGCATCAGCGTTCCGACCGGCTTGCCGAGCTGCTGATCGCCGCCGGCGTGCAGCCCGGAAGTCTGGTGGGACTGTCGGTCCAACGCGACGTGGATCTGCCGGTGGCGCTGGTCGGCATCATGAAGGCCGGTGCCGGATATTTCCCGCTGGACCCGACCTATCCGCGGCAGCGCCTCGAATTCATGATCAGCGACGTCTTCGGGGCCGGCGGCGCCTCGGTGGTGCTGGTCAGCGCCGCCACCCGGGAGGCGATTCCGGCTCCCGACGGTGTGACGCTGTTGTGCCTGGACGACGCGGAGGTGCAGGCCGAGCTGGCGAAAGACGCTGCCGGAGTCCCGCTTCCGGTACCGCACCCGGACGACCCGATGTATCTGGTGTTCACCTCCGGATCCACCGGTGTGCCCAAGGGCGTGTTGGGGACCCATCGGTCCATGAGCGCCCGGCTGAACTGGCAGATCGCCCACTATCCGGTGACCGGTGAGGACATCCGGTTGGCCCAGTCGTCGATGACGTTCCTGGAGGGCGGCATGGAGATGCTGGCCGGCCTGGCCGCCGGGGCGACGCTGATCCTGGCCGACGACAACGAGTTCCGCAATCCCGAAGCGCTCGCTCGGCTGATCGTCGATGAACGGGTGGCTCAAGTGACCGCGGTGGCCAGCCTGATCTCGGTGCTGGCTGAATCCGAAGGCACCTTGCGTGGCCTGCGCCGGCTGGTGTGCAGCGGCGAACCCGTCTCCGCCGACCTGCTGGCGCGCCTGGCCACGGCGCTTGATCCGAACGCTGCGCTGCTCAACAACTTCGGTGCCACCGAGACCTCGGGGGCCGCCGTGCGCGGTGAACTGGAGCCGCCGACCCCGAAACTGGGTCGGCCCACGCCCGGGTCCGCGGCCTATGTGCTCGACGACGCGCTGCAACCGGTGCCGCCCGGCGTGGTCGGAGAGGTCTACTACGCCGGCCCGCAGATCGTCCGCGGCTACTGGAAGCGACCGGGACTGACCTCGACCCGCTTCGTGGCCAACCCCTTCTCGACCACCGCCGGTGACCGGCTCTACCGCAGCGGGGACCGGGCTCGCTGGAGCGTGGACGGCGTCCTGGAATTCGTCGGCCGGACCGACCACCAGGTCAAGGTGCGAGGTTTCCGGGTGGAGTTGGCGGAGGTGGAAGCCGCGCTGCGCGCAGCATCCGGAGTGGCTTCGGCGGCTGCCCGCACGTGGGAGCAGCGCGGTGTCACCACCCTGGCCGGCTATGTGGTGCCCGCCGACCCGGTCGACGACGTGGCGGCCTTCATCGCCGCGGTACGCGCCGAGGTGGCCGCGGTGCTGCCCGGCTACATGGTTCCGGCATCGCTGACGGTGTTGGAAGCCTTGCCGCTCACCGACTCCGGGAAGCTGAACCGGCCCGCGCTGCCGCAGCCCGCGGTGGCTACCCGCGGGGAGTCGGACCCGGCCGTCACCCCCACCGAAAAGACTCTGGTGGGTATCTGTGCCGAACTGCTGGGTCTTGAGGCGATCGGCCGCAGCGACGGCTTCTTCGAACTCGGCGGGGACAGCATCTTGTCGGTGCAGCTGGCCGCCCGGGCTCGCGCAGCCGGGTTGGATGTGGACCCGCGGATGATCTTCGAGCACCCCACGTTCGGCGAACTGGCCGCCGCCGTCGACGCCTCCGAAAGCACTCCGCAGGCGGCCGACACGGCTTTTGAGCCGATGAGCGTCTCAGGTCTGAGCAGCGATGCGCTGGCCGATCTGACCGCGGCATGGGGTGATTCGCCGTGACCGAGGCGACGACACGGTCCAGCGCGGCACCGGCCGCGGCCATCGAGGACGTGCTGGCACTGTCCCCGCTGCAGCAGGGACTGTTCTCACTGGCCAAACTCGCCACCGACGACGGAGGCGTACCCGACGCCGCGGGCGACGGGGTGGACCTGTACACCGTGCAGTTCGTCATCGACATCGTCGGCGCGGTGGATCCGGCACTGCTACGTCGCAGCGCCGAGGCCATGCTGGCTCGGCACGCCAACCTGCGCGCATCGTTCTGGGATGTCGACCTGCCCCACCCGGTACAGATCATCCCGGCGACGGCGGTCCTTCCCTGGCGTGAGATCACTGCGGCACCCAGCGAATTCGAGGAGATAGCGCGGGTAGAACGCACCACCAACTTCGACCTGGCTCGCGGTCCGCTGCTGCGCTTCGTGCTGGTCCAATCGGCCCCCGAACAGCGCCGGCTCATCCTCACCGTGCACCACCTGCTGCTCGACGGGTGGTCGATGGCGGTGTTCTTCGACGAGATGGTCGCCATCTACCGCGCCGGCGGAGTCGATCCGCTACCCCCACCGCGGCCCTACCGCGACTACATCGGATGGCTCGCAAGCCAGGACAGCGACGCCGCCGTGGCGGCGTGGCGCGATTACCTGGCGGAACTGAGCGCCCCGACCATCCTGGCGCGGGGTACGCGGCCCGTGGTGGGCAGCGCCGTACCCGTGACCCACGAGGTCGCCCTGGACGCTGAGGACACCGCACGCCTGACCGAGTGGGCCCGCCGGCACGGGTTGACGCTCAACACGGTCTTGCAGTTCGCCTGGGCGGTGCTGCTCGGCCGGCTCACCGACCGGACCGACGTGGCCTTCGGGGCGGTGGTGTCGGGACGCCCCCAACAGCTGACCGGTGTCGAGACCATGGTCGGCCTGTTCATCAACACCGTTCCGGTGGCGGCATCCACGCCTCCGCGGGCCGAGGTGGTCGCCACCTGCCAAGCGCTGCAACGTGATACCGCAGCCATGCGCGACTTGAGCTATCTGAGCCTGTCGACGGTGCAGCGGGCCAGCAGCACTGCGGTATTCGACACCCTGCTGGTCTTCGAGAACGCGCCGATCGGCTCGGCGTCGGCCGGTGTCACCACCGCGGACGGGGTGCGGTTCATTCCGGTCACGGTGGAAAGCCTGACGCACTACCCGCTGACGCTGGTCAGTTACCCACCGCGCGAGGGCCGACTCACCGTGCTGCTCGAAGCCGTTCCCCATGCGCTCGGGGAGCTGTCGGTGCCCGACCTGGGGCAGCGGCTGCTGCAGGTGCTGCGACACATGGTGGATCCGGCGCGGCCGCGGATCGCTGACCTGGATGTTCTGCTGCCGGCCGAGCGGGCACACGTGCTCGCCGATCCGGTTTCGGTGCAAGCGAATTCGGTGCCGTCGTTGTTCGCCGGGGCCGTTGCCGCGCAGCCGGACAGTGTGGCGCTCACCGGCGCGGACCGCAGCCTGACCTATGCGCAGCTGGCCGCCGAATCGGCCCGGCTGGCGCGGGCACTGGCCGGGCAGGGGATCGGACCCGAAGACCGGGTCGCGATAGCGCTGCCTCGCTCGCTGGACTCGGTCATCGCGATCCTGGCGGTGCTGCAAGCCGGCGCCGCCTACGTTCCGGTCGATATCGGTCTGCCCGAGGCGCGCATCGAATCGATTCTGCGCCAATCCGGCCCGAAGATGACCTTGACCCCCGAGCTGCTGGCGCAGCTGCGCGCCGACGGGGTCGAGCAGCGCCCGACGCCGACGATGATCCACCCCGATTCGGCTGCGTACGTGATCTTCACCTCCGGATCCACCGGCGAACCCAAGGGCGTCATCGGCACCCACAGGGCCCTGGCGTCCTACTTCGCAGACCATCAGCAACGCATGTACGCACCGGCCATCGCACGGCTCGGCCGTCCCCTGCGTGTCGCGCACGCGTGGTCGCTGAGTTTCGACGCCAGCTGGCAGCCGCTGGTCGGGCTGTTGGGCGGACAGAGCGTGCACCTGTTCTCCGCCGAGGAGATGCGCGACGCCGAGGCGATCATCGACGGCATTCGCCGGCATCGCCTGGACATGATCGACACCTCCCCGTCGATGTTCACCCAGCTCTTCGATGCCGGACTGCTCGACGCCGGATCCGACCACCGGCTCACGGTGCTGGCGCTCGGCGGCGAGGCGATCGCCCCGCACGTGTGGGCTCGGCTGCGGGCCGCACCGTCGACGGCGGTGCACAACTGCTACGGGCCGACCGAAACGACGGTGGAAGCCGTGGTCGCTGATGTTGCCGACACCGATGTGCCGGTGATCGGGCATGCGGTGCGGGGGATGGTCGCCCACGTGCTGGACTCGGCGCTGCGGGATGTGCCCGCCGGAGTGGCCGGCGAGCTGTATCTGTCCGGGGCACAGGTAACCCGGGGCTACCTGGGCCGTGCCGGGGCAACCGCGGCCCGCTATGTCGCCGATCCCTCCGGCAACGGCGGCCGGATGTACCGGACCGGGGACCTGGTCCGGCGTCGCGCCGACGGTCGGCTGGTCTATCTCGGCCGAGCCGACGACCAGGTCAAGGTGCGGGGTTACCGAGTGGAGATCGCCGAGGTCGAAGGGGCGTTGGCCGCGGCGACCGGGGTGACGGCCGCCGCCGTGCTCGCCGTTGCGGGCCCGACCGGGACTCAACTGGCCGGCTTCGTCGTGGGCGCAGGGGTGGACGTCACCCGGGTCCGCGCCGAGATCGGTTCCCGGTTGCCGTCGTACCTGATCCCCGCGCGGCTCATCGCGGTCGAATCGATGCCGTTGACTCCCAACGGAAAACTGGACACCGAGCACCTGACGGCGCTGCTGGCGCAATCCGGTCCGCTCGGCGGCGGGGTCGAAGCGGTTACCGACACCGAAAGAGCTTTGGTAGCAGTGCTCGCCGAGGTGTTGGCGGGTCCGGCGGGCTCCCCGAGTGTCGATGTCGCCGCGCTCGGGGTCGAGGCCGATCTGCGGGAGCTGGGGCTGGACAGCATCGTCGCCCTGTCGCTGGTGCGCGCCGCACGCCAGCGCGGACTGCCCTTGCGTCCGCGGGCAGTGTTGAGCTGCAACACGATCCGTGACTTGGCTGCGGTCTTGGACAGCGAACTCGCCGAGGCCGCCGAAGCGTCGAGATTCGGCGGTCCGTTCGGTGACGACGGCCCGATCCCCTTGCTTCCCGCCGGCCGCTGGCTTTACCAATACGGCAGTCCGCGCCGACTGGGGCAGGTCGAGGCGATCCGGCTGCCCGAGGACACCGATCCGCAGCGGCTGCGCTCGGCCGTGGCCGCGGTCGTCGCCGCCCACCCGCTCCTGCACGCCCGACTCGATCTGGCCGAGCTGACGCTGCATCCGATCGAAACCACCGACATCGTGAGCGAGGTGGCCGTCGCGGTGGCCGATCAGTCGATGGTCACCGAGCACGGCACCCGACTGCTGCAGAGCCTGGATCCCGAGGCCGGAGCCATGCTGCGCGCCGTGTGGCTGCGTCCGCCGAGTGGGGCTGGGGTACTGATCCTGGGCGCCCACGTGCTGGCGATGGACCCGGTGTCGTGGCAGGTGATCCTCGGTGAGCTGCATGCCGCCCTTGCCGGGACCGAGCCGCTGCCGGAACACAGCGGCTACCGGCGATGGGCGGCCGCACTGCAGCAGCGCGCCCAGGACTTGGACACGGTGGATTACTGGGCTGCACAGCTGGCCGGCGACGACCCTGAGTTGGGTGCGCGACGGGTGGACCCGCGGCACGATCGCGCCGGTGACCTCACGGTGGCGGTGACCGTGGCCGACCCGGCGATCACCGCTGCACTGTTGGCCACCCAGGTTCCGATGCACGACCTGCTGGTCGCGGCGACGGCAAGGATGGTCAGGGCCTGGCGGGCCCGCCGCGGACAGGTCGACACGCCACCGTTGCTGGCCGTGGAGACCCATGGACGCGCTGAGGAGGTGGTGACCGGGGTCGACACCACCGACATCGCCGGCCTGCTCTCGGCGATCTATCCGCTGCGGGTGCCCCAGGCCGACCCGGCCGGGGTGGCGGATGCGCTGGCGGGAATTCCCGGCGGGGGAATCGATTACGGCCTGCTGGCCTATCTACGGGCCGATACCGCCGAGCAGCTGGCGGCTTTTCCGGGCCCGCAGCTGCTGCTCAATTACCTGGGCAGGGTCGACCGGGTGGGCGGCGGACCGGCAGTGGCCCCCGACCTGATCGCCGGGCTGCCGTCGGTGCCCGAGCCAGGCCAGGCGGTGCGCCACGAGCTGAGCATCTTCGCCGCGGTGGCCGATCTCGGGGCCGGGCCGGCGTTGATGGCCCAGTGGCGCACCCTGCCCGATATCCTCGGCGACGCCGAGATCGTGCAGCTGCAAGGGCTGTTCGCCGACAGTCTGAGCGAGCTGGTGGAGGAGCTGCGATGAGCACACTTGCGGTGGTGGGCGCCGGGGCCAAAGCTGTGGCGGTGGCCGCGAAGGCTGCCGTGCTGCGCGCGATGGGGGTCGCCGCTCCGAACGTGGTCGCCGTGGAACGCACCGAGGTCGCCGCCAACTGGCGCGCTTCCGGCGGCTGGACCGACGGCGCCCACCGGTTGGGGACCAGCCCGGAGAAAGACGTCGGCTTTCCGTACCGCTCGGCACTGGTAGCCGGTCGCAACGCCGAACTCGACGAGCGGATGACCCGCTACAGCTGGCAGGCCTATCTGATCGCCACCGGCCAATTTGCGCAATGGGTGGATCGCGGCCGCCCAGCGCCGACTCACCTGCGGTGGAGCCAGTACCTGCGCTGGGTGGCCGACGCGGTGCAGCTGACCGTGATCCCGGGGGAGGTGGAGCGACTCGGGGTGCAGGGCACCGGCTGGGTGTTGCACACCCGCGAGACGGAGGTCGCCGCTGACGCGGTGATGATCACCGGACCGGGCCAGGCGGAGAAGTCGATCCTGCCCGGCAACCCCCTGGTGCTCTCGATCGCCCAGTTCTGGCATCGGGCCGCCGCCGATCGGATCAGCGCCGAACGCGTGGCGGTCATCGGCGGCGGTGAGACGGCCGCGTCGATGCTCAATGAGCTTTTCCGCCATCGTGTTTCGACGATCACGGTGATCTCCCCGCAGGTGACTCTGTTCACCCGGGGGGAGGGGTTCTTCGAGAACGCGTTGTTCTCCGACCCCATCGATTGGACCGCGCTCACCTTGGCGGAGCGGCGAGACGCGCTCGCCCGTACCGACCGCGGGGTGTTCTCGGCTCGGGTGCAAGATGCGCTGCTGGCCGACGACCGGATCCGTCACCTCCGGGGCCGGGTAGCCCACGCGGTGGCCCGAGACGGTCGTATCCGACTGACGTTGAGCACCAACCGGGGCGGCGAGAACTTCGAGACCGTCCACGGCTTCGACCTGGTGATCGACGGTTCCGGCGCCGATCCGCTGTGGTTTGTGCCGTTGTTCGGCCAAGACACCCTGGACCTGCTGGAGTTGGGGCTGGGCGGTCCGCTGTCCGGGGAACGGCTGGCCGAGGCGATCGGGCCGGATCTTGCCGTCAGTGAGGTCACCCCGAAGCTGTTCTTACCCAATTTGGCAGGCCTCACCCAGGGGCCGGGCTTTCCCAACCTGAGCTGTCTGGGCCTGCTGTCCGACCGGGTGCTGGGCGCTCATCTTGCGCCTACGTCACCCCCTTCCCCAGCGATATCGAGGAGATCCGATGAGCACCAATCCCTTTGACGACGAAAATGGCAGCTTCTACGTGCTGGTCAATGACGAGGAGCAGTACAGCCTGTGGCCGACTTTCGCCAATGTGCCCGCCGGATGGCGCGTGGTCTACGGAGGTGAACTGGGCGCCGCTCGTTCGGCCTGCTTGGAATACGTAGAACAGCACTGGAACGACCTGCGGCCCAAGAGTCTTCGTGATGCCATGGCGGCCGAACGGGGGTAGCCTGGCGCGGTAACCGTCGCTATTCGAGGGGGAACCGTGACTGGAAGAATGCTACTGATCGGCGCTGCGGCGTTGGCCGCCATCGGGGTCGCAACGGGGGGCGTCGCGTCCGCGGAGCCGGCCGCACCGCAGGACTCGGTGCTTGACGCGCCCATTCCGCAGGAGCCCGCACCGCCGGCGCCGTCTGGAGTGCCGCTGCCCACGACCGGCGAGGTCGCGGGCATGCTGACCAGGCTCAGCGATGCCGGTATCGGCTACAAGGAGAAGGCCGATCTGGTCGAGAACGGCATCACTCAGCACGAGGGGCACGGGCTCGACAGTGAGCTGCGTCGGGCATACCGCGACGGGGAGCTGCCCTACAACTTCGACGTGCTCAACGTGGTGCAGACCGGCGACGGGCAGGGGTTGGCCAATGTCACCATCACCGGCCCCAAGATGCCTGCGCCGCGGACCGTGCCGCTGCAGCTCGTCGATCAGGGCAGTTGGGTGCTGTCGCAGGACTCGGCGACCCAGCTGATACAGATCCTCGGCGCTCACTAGCCCGCTAGCAGCGGCGCTCAGCGGTTAAGGCGCCCGAACATGCCCTTCTGCGTCTTGTAGAGCCCCGGGAATTCGGCGAAGAGCCGGTCATAGACCTCGCGATTGCCGGCGTCGGGCTCGAAGACGCCGTCGAGTGGGGTCAGGTGGCGCAGCTCGTCGGGGCGCAGGACACCCATCCCGATTCCGGCGAACAACGCTGCGCCGCGGAGCTGGGCGTTGAGCGGGTCCGCGACTCGTTCGTAGGTGCGGCCCGTCACATCGGCCATGATCTGGCACCACAGGTCCGACCGCGCGCCGCCGCCGATGATCCGGATCGGCCCGGAATTGGGCGCGAACCGGTCCAGGTACCGCAGCAGCCAGCGACTGTTGAAAGCCACCCCTTCGAGCACCGCACGCACCAGATCGGCGCGGGTGGTGGCCAGCGAAAGGTTGTGGAAACCGCCCCGGGCCTGGCGGTCGTCGACGGGGGAGCGTTCGCCCTTGAGCCACGGGGTGAAGATCACGCCGTTGGATCCGGCCGGTGCGCCGGCCGCCAGCTGCGTCAGCGCGTCGTAGTTCAGGCCATCGAAGACGTTGTCGCGCAACCACTCCAGCGCGCGCCCGGCGGTGTCCTGCATGTCGACCAAGAGGTAGGACGACGGGTCCAGGCCCGGAACCGTGGCGAGTTGATGAAACACATCGGTCTTCTTCGACGGCATCGGGCAGCTTATCCACGAGGTGGTCGAGATGGTCAGGTGCAGCTCGCCCGGCCGCACCGCACCGGAGCCCACGGCGGCGCTGTGCATGTCCGTGCTGCCGGTGACCACCTGGGCCGCAGCCGAGATGCCGAGCTCGGCAGCGACCTCGGGTGTCACCGAGCCGATGATCGATCCGGTGGGCAGCAACGGCGGCAGCTTCGCGCGGTCCACACCGGCCAGACGCACCAGCACGTCGTCGTAGTCCAGCACGCCCAGTTTTCGATTGTCGGTGAGCCAGCTGCCCGTCATCGATGCCGGCGATGCGGCTGCTTGCCCGGTGAAGCACATGCTCAGGTAGTCCACCGGCTCAAGCAGCCAGCGGGTCTGTGCGAATACCGCCGGGTCGGCGTGCTGCAGGTGCAGCATGTGCCCGATCGGGTCGTCACCGTTGGGGGAGGGGACCCCGCCGTTGCGGCGCAGCCAGTTGAGTACCACCCGCGGCCGGTAACCGGCCAGCCACCCGCCGAAGGCCTTGCGGCTGTAGGGCGCTCCGCGACTGTCCATCCACATCACGCAGGGCCCCACCGGGCGCCCTTGGGCGTCGACCGGCACGATGCTGGCCCACTGCCCGGTGATGGACACCCCGGTGACTCGCTGGCCGTCGATACCGCCTTCGGCCAACCCGCGTCGGGTGGCGTCGCGGATGATCGACCACCACAGGGCGGCGTCCTGGGTGGCTTCCCCGCCTGGGCCGTATTCGGTCGCGACCTCAACGTGATCCGACCACAGCACGGTTCCGTCCAACGACACGAAGCCGACTTTGGGGCCGCCGGTTCCGAGGTCGACGGCCAGGATGATGTGGGCGGAGCGGTCGCTCATTGGGGCGGCAGGGACTGCTGGGTGTCGAGGATGTGCTCCATGAACCCTTCGATGAAATGGGCCGCCTCGTCGGTCATCCCGCCGGGGACACCGCCGTAGACCGCGGCGCTGATCGGCGCCTCACCGGCGGCGGTCTTCTTCTTGGCGTACTCGATCGCGTCGTCGAGATCGGCGGTGAAGGCTTCGACCACACCGGGCTGGGTCTGCGGCCGGGTGACCGCCATGTGAATCGCGTTCGGGTACTGCTGGCCGTTGAACCGCCAGCCCTGAGGCTTCATGGCGTCTGCCACGTGGTAGATGTCGAACTCGTCGGACCGGAAGCTGAAGCAGAACGTGGGGGAGCCGATGATGGTCAGCTCGGGGTGGCTGCGCACCGCGTCCTGCATGGCCGCCGCGGTCTCGAAGATCGCCTTGGCGTAGTTGCGGTACCCCTCCCGGCCCAGCTGGACCATGGAGGCCCACGCGGCGGCGATCAGCCCGCCCGAGCGGGATCCCTCGATTCCCGGGGACATGTACTTGCCGCCGGTCCAGTCCGGCAGGAAGAAGTACTGCGCGTTGCGGTAGGACTTGTCGCGGAACAGCAGGGTCGAAGAACCCTTCAACGCGTAGCCGTACTTGTGGTTGTCCGCCGAGATGCTGGTGACGCCGGGGACCCGGAAGTCGAAAAGGGGAATGTCGTAGCCCAGTTCGTTGGCGAACGGCAGCACGAAACCGCCCAGGCACCCGTCGACGTGCAAGCCCACCCCGCGTTCGAGCGCCAACTGGCCCAGCTCCGGGATCGGGTCGACGGTGCCGTAGCCGTAGTTGCAGGCCGAGCCCATGATCGCGATGGTGTTCTCATCGATGTTGGCGGCCACCCAGTCGACGTCGACCTGCGCCGTCTGCGGGTCGATGGGGGCCTTGCGCAGCTCGATGCCGAACAGGTGACAGCCCTTGTCGAAGGCCGGGTGGCCGGTTTCGGGCTTGATGAAATTCGGCCGGGTGATGCCCCGATGTTTGGCTGCGTGCTCACGGTAGGCCAACAGCGCGTGGATGATGCTGCCGGTTCCCCCGGTAGTGACCATGCCCACCGGCTCGCCGTCGGTGACGGCCTCGGCGTGCATGAGATCCAGTGCCATCGCGATGATCTCGCCTTCGAACTTGGTTGCCGACGGGCAGATGTCGCGCTGCAGCACGTTCACGTGGGCGAACAGTCCGAAGGCCTCATCGAGGAATCGGTAGTGCTCGTGGTCTCCGCAGTACATGGTCCCGGACACTTTGCCGGTCTCCCAGGTGGGGTCCTCGGCCTGCGCCATCTCACGCAACTCCGCCAGTACCTCATCGCGCGGCCGGCCACGTTCGGGCAACGTGCGGTTGACGGTGAAGCGGTCCGTATAGGGGAAGTCGGACATGGTGAAGCGGATCCTCCATCTTGAAGACCTCTCCAGGCCGGGCACCGGAGAGGGAGCATCGTGTTGTTGTTGTTCGCACGCGCAATAGCAGAGCTAACCATGACCGACTCGCGCGCCGTCACATTACGTCGCGCCCATACCTTTGCATCACGCCGGGGCCGCCGCGGCCGCGATCGGGAAGTTCGAAATCGTGATCGCCTGCCCGCCCACATGACCGCTGCGATTGGTCAGCCGGAATTACCGACACATGTGCACAATGGCCGCCGATCAAGAATGTCAAATCAGCATTGACAATTCCAACACCGAAAATCGACGCGATTAACAGATTCTGGTTGTGAATCCCTTGGCCGCAGGGAATGCCCGTTGCTAGCCCACTCCGAGGCAGTCGAGCACCGCCGCCTGCAGCAGCGAGTTGCTGGCCACCGCGCTGCCGCCGTGCGGGCCTGCGGTGCCGCTCAGATCGGTGAAAGCCCCGCCCGCCTCGCGTACCAGGACATCCAGTGCCGCCAGATCCCAAAGGGAGACCGTGGGTTCGGCGACCACGTCGAGTGCACCCTCGGCGAGCAGGCAGTAGGCCCAGAAGTCGCCGTAGCTGCGGGTTCGCCACACCGAGTCGGTCAGATCCAGAAAACGCTGTCGCAGTCCCAGTTGCGCCCACTGCTTGAGTCCGGCGAACGACAGGCTCGCCGCGCTCAGGTCGGCCACCGCGGACACCGCCAGACGACGTGCTGCGGCGTCCCCGACCGCGGCGAATGCGCCGAGGCCGTCACCGGCCCACCACCGTCTGCCCAGCGCAGGCGCGCTGATCACGCCGATGCGCGGCACACCGTCGTCGAGCAGCGAGATCAAGGTGGCCCACACCGGCACCCCCCGGACGAAGTTCTTGGTTCCGTCGATCGGGTCGATGACCCACTGGCGGCCGCTGAAGAGGGCGCTGCCACCGAACTCCTCGCCCAGGACGTCGTCGTCGGGCCGATCGCGCGCCAGGGCGTCACGGAGCGCGACCTCGACCGCACGGTCGGCATCGGTGACCGGGGTGAGATCGGGTTTCGTGTCCACCCGCAGGTCCAGCGCGCCGAACCGGTCCATAGTCATTGCGTCCGCGAGGTCCGCCAGGGCCAGCGCCAACGTCAGGTCATCATTGATGGATGTTGCTGCAATTCCCACAAGCGGGGGACAATACCAGCAAATGGACGTGGGGTGTGTTTGCTCGTCAATTAGTCCAAATTCTGACCCGCGCCGCACGCAGATAAATGCGTGCCACACAGGTAGGAATTTCTGGCTCGCGGGAGCATCGGTTCGTGGCGTTATTGTCCGTGCCCGGCTCCGCGACCGGATCGAACCCTGTCTGACCAGCAGGCCGTGACCTAGGATCGGGCTCTATCGACATCAACACGCGCAAGCTGCGCCACTTCGTGGTGGCCGCCGAGGAACTGCACTTCAGCCGGGCAGCGGCGCGCGTGTATCTGGCCCAGCAGGCCCTGAGCCGCCAGATCAAGGACCTTGAGGACGAACTCGGCGTCAGATTGTTCGAGCGAACCACCCGCAACGTGGCCCTGACGCCCGCCGGCGAAGTGTTTCTCGAGGGCGCGCGGGCCGTCTTGGCCGCGTTGGACGGCGCGGCCGCGGCTGCCCAACAGACCGCCCGCGGCATGGCGGGCACCCTGCGACTGGGGTACGTGCCGGGTGCCGCCCTCGAACTGACCGCGCCGATCATTGCCGAGTTCCGGGAGCGTCACCCCGACGTCAGCGTGCAGATGCGGGAATTCCCGGTCACCGATCCGTCGGCGGGGGTCGCGTCGGGCGCGGCCGACGTGGCCTTCCTGCGGTTGCCCCAGAGCACACCCAACCTGATGACTGAGATCCTCGCGATCGATCCTGTCGTGGCGATGGTGTCGGCATCGCACCGCCTCGCCGGCCGAGAGTCGGTGTCGGTGCGGGACCTCCTCGACGAACCGATCACCCAGTCCTCCAGCGTGGACGACGCTCACCACGCGTTCTGGAGCCTGGCCGCGGCGCGGGCCGACGCGGCCCGGATCGACACCGTGCGTACCGACTCGATCACCGAGGAGGCGCAGGTGGTCGCGGCTGGGGCGGCCATCGCCGTCACCAGTGCGGCGGCGGCTCACTTCATGCCGGCGACCGGAGTCCGGTTCGTGTCGATACGAGACTGGCCCGGATCGGTGATCGCGGTCGGCTGGACCGATGACGAACCGTCACCGCTGGTGACCCGCTTCGTCGACGTCGCCTGTTCGGTGCGCGACGCCGAGCCCGCGATCGTGCACGGTATCGAGCACCGGCTAGTGGCGGCGTCACCGTAAAATCGACAACGGCCGTAACTGTTCGTCGCAGGAGGTGAGCACTCATGGGCGTGGCTGACGATCGCCGCTTGGAGGTATTGCGCGCCATCGTCGCGGACTTCGTTGCCACCAAGGAGCCCATCGGCTCCAAGGCTTTGGTCGAGCGGCACAACCTGGGGGTCTCTCCGGCCACCGTCCGCAATGACATGGCGGTGTTGGAGGCCGAGGGCTACATCGCCCAGCCGCACACCAGTTCCGGGCGGGTCCCCACCGAGAAGGGCTACCGGGAGTTCGTCGACCGCATCGACGACGTCAAGCCGCTGTCGGCCGCCGAGCGCCGGGCGATCCTGTCGTTCCTGGACTCCGGTGTGGACCTCGACGACGTGTTGCGCCGCGCGGTGCGCACCCTGGCGCAGCTGACTCGGCAGGTCGCCGTGGTGCAGTATCCGACCTTGTCGGTGTCCACGGTGCGCCACTTGGAGGTGATCGCGCTGACCCCGGCGCGGCTGTTGCTGGTGGTGATCACCGACTCCGGCCGGGTCGATCAGCGCATCGTCGAGCTTGGCGATCCCATCGACGACCACCAGCTCAGTCAGCTGCGGGAGTTACTCGGCGCCGCGCTGGAGGGCAAGCGGATCTCGGCGGCCTCGACCGCGGTCGCCGAACTCGCCGGTCACCTGGACGGGCGCAGTGGGCTCTCACCCGGGCTGGCGAACGCGGTCGGCCGTTCGGCGACCGTACTGCTGGAATCGCTGGTCGAACACCGCGAGGAGCGCCTGCTGCTGGGAGGCACGGCCAACCTCACCCGCAACGCGGCCGACTTCGGCAGCTCACTGCGATCGGTGCTGGAAGTGCTCGAGGAGCAGGTGGTGGTGCTGCGGCTGCTGGCTGTGCAGCAGGAAGCCGGTAAAGTCACGGTGCGCATCGGTCACGAGACCGAGGCGCAGGAGATGGCCGGGGCCTCGATGGTGTCCACCGCTTACGGGTCACAGGGCACCGTGTACGGGGGCATGGGGGTGTTGGGTCCCACTCGGATGGACTATCCGGGAACGATCGCCAGTGTCGCCGCGGTGGCGATGTACATCGGTGAAGTGCTCGGGGCTCGCTGATCTCCGGTCGGCAGAAGGTGGGAAGGGTCAGGCGTGGCACGCGACTATTACGGCTTGCTGGGCGTCGGTAAGGACGCCAGCGACACCGAGCTCAAGCGCGCCTACCGCAAGCTGGCGCGCACCTACCATCCCGACGTCAACCCCGACGAGGCCGCGCAGGCCAAGTTCAAGGAGATCAGCGCCGCCTACGAGGTGCTCTCCGACCCGGAGAAGCGCCGTATCGTCGACCTCGGCGGCGACCCGCTGGAAAGCGGCGCCGGCAATGGCTTCGGCGGCTTCGGCGGCGCCTCGGGATTTGGTGGCCTCGGGGACGTGTTCGAGGCGTTCTTCGGCGGCGGTGCCGCCTCGCGCGGCCCCGTCGGCCGGGTTCGGCCGGGTTCGGACTCGTTGCTGCGACTGCGCCTAGACCTCACCGAGTGCGCGACCGGTGTCACCAAGCGCGTCACGGTCGACACCGCGGTGCTGTGCGACCGCTGCCAGGGCCGCGGCACCAACGGAGATTCGCGCCCCATCGCCTGCGACACCTGCCACGGCCGCGGCGAGGTGCAGAGCATGCAGCGTTCACTGCTGGGTCAGGTCATGACCTCGCGGCCATGCCCGACCTGCCGCGGGGTCGGCGAGGTGATCCCGGATCCCTGTCATCAGTGCGGCGGCGACGGTCGGGTGCGTTCCCGCCGCGAGATCAGCGTCAAGATCCCGGCCGGCGTCGGCGACGGGATGCGTGTTCGGCTGGCCGCGCAGGGTGAGGTCGGCCCGGGTGGTGGACCGGCCGGCGACCTCTACGTCGAGGTGCACGAACAGCCCCACGAGATCTTCATCCGCGACGGCGATGATCTGCACTGCACCATTTCGGTGCCGATGGTCGACGCGGCGCTGGGCGCCACCGTTGTGGTCGACGCCATCCTCGATGGTGCCGTCGACATCACGATCCCTGCCGGTACCCAACCGGGCGCCACCATCGTGCTGCGCGGCCGTGGCATGCCGCAGGTGCGCACAGGAGTGCGCGGCGATCTGCACGCACATATCGAGGTTGTTGTTCCCGAGCGCCTCGACAGCCATGACACCGAGCTGCTACGCAAGTTCAAAGAGCACCGTGACCGTGAGTCCGCCGAAGTCCGTTCGGCGCAGACCCCGCCCAGCGGCGGACTGTTCAGCCGACTGCGCGAAACCTTCACCGGGCGCTGAGCCCGCGGTGGCCGGCCTGTTCTACGTCGACGCGCTGCCCGAAGTGGGTTCGGTGGCGGTAGTCGGTGGCGACGCCGGCTTCCACGCCGCGACGGTGCGCCGGATCCGGCCCGGTGAGCAGCTCACCCTCGGTGATGGTGCCGGTGTCATGGCGCAGTGCGAAGTCGAGGAGGCCGACCGCGCCGGGTTGCGGGCGCGGGTGTTGGAGCGGTCCCAGGTCGAGCCTCCCAGTCCGCCAGTCACGGTGGTCCAGGCGTTGCCCAAATCCGAGCGATCCGAGTTGGCGATCGAATTGGCCACCGAGGCCGGTGCCGACGCCTTCGTGGCCTGGCAGGCCGACCGATGCGTGGCCCGGTGGGACGGTTCGCGCGCCGACAAGGGAGTGCGGCGCTGGCAGGCGGTGGCCCGCGCGGCAGCCGGACAATCCCGCAGGGCCTACATTCCGCCGGTGGACGGAGTGTTGGCCGGCGCCGAATTGGTGTCCTGGGTCCGCGAGCAGGTGGCCGCCGGCACCAGGGTCCTGGTGCTGCATGACGCGGCCGGCGCCGCCCTGGCCGATGCCGTCGGGGCGGGTGCGCCGGCCCTGGCCCTGGTGGTCGGGCCCGAAGGCGGTATCACCGAGGCGGAGCTGACGGCGTTGACCGGGGCCGGGGCGGCCGTGGTCCGGCTAGGGCCGACGGTGTTGCGCACCTCCACCGCCGCCGCGGTCGCGCTGGGTGCGCTCGGGGTGCTGACGCCACGCTGGGGGACTGAATAGTTCGCCCGCAGTGTCACTGTATTCACTTGTGTCACTGTGGTTTTAGGTGTGGTTGAGTTTCCGTGACTTGTCGGACCCCGGCGCTAGTCTTAGCACATGCGTTCGAGTGGTCGCGAGGAAGTTGTCGAAGCCTTCGACGCGCTCTCGGCTGACCTGGACCGGGCGTTGGAGTTGGACTTCGATGCGTTGACGCCCCGGGAATGTGTGGCCCTGCTGCGGCGCTGCGAGAAGCTGCGACGCCGCCTGCCGGCAGTGGAGCATCCGCTGGTGAATCAGCTGGCCGCCGCCGACCCGGCCGAGGTCGGTGGCAAGCCCCGCTGGATCCTGGCCGACGAGTTGCACATCACCCGCGGGGAAGCCGGACGCCGTATCGCCGAAGCCGCCGAACTCGGGGCCCGCCGAACGTTGACCGGCGAGCCGTTGGAACCGGTGCGGCCCGCGGTGGCTACCGCGCAACGAGCCGGCACCATCGGGGCGGGACATATCGCGGTGATCCGCTCCTTCTTCAGCTACCTACCCGCCGATATCGATGCCGGTACCCTGGCCCAGGCCGAAGCGCACCTGGCCGACC